>NC_017390.1:638356-1276713 GCF_000026985.1 Erwinia pyrifoliae DSM 12163 | reverse complement strand
CTGCGATAAGGACGGGCCGTCGATGCAGATGGCGCAAGGCTCCGACCGGGTGTTTATCAACGGCCAGCCCGCTTCCCGCGTCGGCGACAAAACCAACTGCGGTGCCACGGTGATGGCCGGCTCGCCCAGCGTGCACATCGGCGGCGGCACCGCCACCACGCTGGCGATAAAACCCGAAGTGCCGGAGTGGGCCTNCAAGGCCTCTGACCTGACGCTGCTGTTTACCGGGCTGCTCGGCGGTGCCGGCGGCGCGGCCGGTAAGGCTGGCAGGCTGGGTAAACTGCTGAGCAGGCTGCCCGGCATCAGTAAGCTTGCGCAGGTGGCCTGCCGCTTCGGCACCCTGATGACCGCCAGCGCCGCAGCGGGCATCATCGCCCGCCCGGTGGATATCATCAGCGGGCAGAANTTTCTCTCCGGCGACGACGAGCTGGACTTCGTGCTGCCCTCACGTCTGCCGGTCGAATGGCAGCGCTACTGGCGCAGCGGCAACCCGGCGGAAAGCGTGCTGGGGCGCGGCTGGAGCCTGTTCTGGGAAAGCCGCCTGCAGCATTATGATGACGGCCTGGTGTGGCGCGCGCCGTCCGGTGACTTTGTCCCGTTCCCGATGGTGCCACGCGGCCGCAAAAGCTGGTGCGAAGCGGAAAAATGCTGGCTGATGCACAATGCCGACGGCAGCTGGCAGGTGTCCGACGTCAGTGAACAGGTCTGGCACTATCCGCCGCCCGAGGGTAAGCATCCCGCCCGGCTGCACATGCTGACGGACGCCGGCGGNAACGCCACCTCGCTGTTTTACGATGAGCAGGGACGGCTGAGCGAACTGGTGGACAGCGCCGGTCAGCGCCTGAGCTGCCGCTATCTGACCCGCGCCGCCGGGCATGACCGCCTGAGCGCGGTGCTGCTGCACACCCCGGACGGGGAGNGCACGCTGGTCAGCTACGATTATGACGACGAGGGGCAGCTTGTCACCGTGCGCAACCGCGCCGGCGAGGTGACGCGCCGCTTCAGCTGGCGCGACGGGCTGATGGCCAGCCACCAGGACGCCAACGGGCTGCTGAACGAATATCTGTGGCAGGAGATTGACGGCCTGCCGCGCGTCACCGGCTGGCGGCACAGCGCCGGGGAAGAGCTGGCGCTGCACTACGACTTTAGCGGCGGCACGCGCCGGGCGGTGCGCGACGACGGCATGCAGGCGTGGTGGCAGCTGGACGACGACGACAGCGTGGCGCAGTTCACCGACTTTGACGGCCGCCGGCTGGCGTTTGTCTACGCCCGCGGCGAGCTGTGCAGCGTGCTGCTGCCGGACGGCGGCCAGCGTCAGAGCGAGTGGGACCGCTACGGGCGACTGCTGAGCGAAACCGACCCGACCGGGCGCAAAACCCTTTACCAGTACCAGCGTAACAGCGACCGGCTGGTCTGTGTCACCCACCCCGACGGCAGCCGCGAGAGCCGGTCATGGGACCGCCAGGGGCGCCTGATTAAACAGACTGACGCGGCAGAAAACACCACGCTTTACCACTACCCGGACGAAGAAGAGAGCCTGCCGGCGCGCATCACCGANGCCTCCGGCGGCGTGGTGCAGCTTGAGTGGAACGGCCGGGGGCTGCTGACGCGCCATACCGACTGTTCCGGCAGCGTCACCGCCTATGGCTATGACGTTTTCGGCCAGCTCACCGACCGTACCGATGCGGAAGGCAACGTGACCCGCTACCGCCGGGATGCCGCCGGTCGCCTGCACACCCTGCACCACGCGGACGGCAGCGAAGAGCATTTCACCTGGAACGAACGCGGGCAGCTGGTGCGGCATCAGGANCCGCCCGGCAGCGAGACGCACTGGCGCTACAACCTGCTGGGCCAGCCGGTCAGCATCACCGACCGCATCAACCGCACGCGAAACTGGCACTACAACCCGCGCGGCTGGCTGACGCGGCTGGAGAACGGCAACGGCGGCGAGTATCANTTCAGCCACGATGCCGCCGGGCGCATCACCGCCGAACGGCGTCCGGACAACACCGACCACCTGTACCGCTACGGCCCGGACGGCCAGCTGGCCGAACACCGGGAAACCGGCCCGCAGAACAGCCTTGCGCCGCCCGCGCACCGCCTGCACCGCTTCCGCTTTGACGGGGCGGGTCGCCCGGCATGGCGCGGCAACGACAGCGCCGAATGGCAGTATCACTACGATGCCGCCGGCAGGCTGAGCCNGCTCACGCGTACCCCCACCGCCGCCGGGGCGGAGGCGGGGATTGAAGCGGACCGCATTGAGCTGCAGTACGACCGGGCGGGCAACCTGCTGTGCGAGCGCGGCGTGAACGGCGGGCTGCACTACCAGTGGGACGCGCTGNCTAACCTGCAGGCGCTGACGCTGCCGCAGGGCGACAGCCTGCAGTGGCTGCACTACGGCTCCGGCCACGTCAGCGCGCTGAAGTTCAACCGGCAGCGGGTCAGTGAATTTACCCGTGACCGCCTGCACCGCGAAACCGGGCGCAGCCAGGGCGCGCTGCACCAGCAGCGGCGCTACGATGCGCTGGGCAGGCGCAGCTGGCAGAGCAGCGCCTTCAGTGACGGGAAGATAACCCGGCCGGAGGACGGTATTCTGTGGCGGGCNTTCCGCTATACCGGGCGCGGCGAGCTGGCGGGCNTCAGCGATGCGCTGCGCGGCGAGGTGCACTACGGCTACGACGCCGAAGGCCGNCTGTTGCAGCACCGCGAGCTGAAGTCCGGCAGGGTTGGCAACCGGCTGCTGTATGACGCCGCCGATAACCTGCTGGGCGGGCAAAGCCCGCACGACGACCCGGNACAGCCGCCGCCGCCGCCGCTGAGCAGCAACCGCCTGCCGCACTGGCAGCGGCTGTTCTACCGCTACGACGTCTGGGGCAATCTGGTCAGCCGCCGCCACGGCGTCAACGAACAGCATTACACCTACGACGCCGACAACCGCCTGATACNCGCGCGCGGCTTCGGTCCGCAGGGCGAATTCAGCGCGCGGTATCACTATGACGCGCTGGGCAGGCGCAGCCGCAAGGAGGTCACCTTCGCGGCTAAAGCGCCGCAGACCACGCGCTTCCTGTGGCAGGGCTACCGGCTGCTGCAGGAGCAGCGCGGCAACGGCACGCGCCGCACCTGGAGCTACGACCCGGCCAGCCCGTGGACGCCGCTGGCGGCCATCGAACAGGCGGGTGACGCTGAGCAGGCCGATATTTACTGGCTGAACGCCGACCTCAACAGCGCGCCGCTGGAGGTCACCGACGCANNNGNCAATCTGCGCTGGTCGGGACANTACGACACCTTCGGCAAACTGCTGGGCCAGACGGTCGCCGGGGCAGCACAGCGCACCGGGCCGGTCTATGACCAGCCGCTGCGCTACGCCGGGCAGTACCAGGACAACGAGAGCGGACTGCACTATAATCTGTTCCGTTTTTACGAGCCTGATGTAGGAAGATTCACGACCCAGGACCCGGTGGGGCTGGCGGGAGGGATGAACCTGTATGCTTATGCGCCGAATCCGTATGGGTGGGTTGATCCGCTGGGGTTAAGTAAGTGTGCACTGGAAGGAAAATATAAAGAAGTCGATAAGGCTAATTTACCTGATTGGATTAAAGATTCTTTCAAGAATGGCGAATATAAAACGGTAAGAACAACTGATGAAGTGAATTTATATCGTGTGTTCGGTGGTAATGCGAAAATAGACGGATCATTTGTTAGTACATCACCAGCGTTGAATAAAATACAAGCCAAAATTGATTCGGCACTTTTACCAGAATGGAAAAATACGCGACAGTTTGAAGCTACTATTACTGTACCTAAAGGAACAATCCTTCAGGTCGGCAAGGTTGAACAGCAAGTTATGCTCTCTGGTGCAAAACTCCAGGGAGGGGCTGACCAAATATTGTTACCACATGGCTATCCTACAAGTTGGATAAGTGATGTCAGATTTTTATAACAGGAATTTAAATTGTGGATAAAAATGAACTTTTGTCTGAAATTGATAAAGCCTCTAATTATGTAGAGGCTTCAATGAATAGTGAAGGTAAAAGCGGTTTAAAAGTATTTATTGATGATTTAAAAAAATTGAAGGGAAAAGTGTTGGGTAATGATCTGGTCAATAATCCATTAAGAGGCTTTGCTCGTCGCTATGCGGAAATGTATAGCGATTATCTTAATCCAATAACAGATGTTTTAGACAAAATAGAAAAATCTGTAGATAATTATTTGGATACCAACTAAGGATTAAATTAAAGCCGGAAGCGATCCCCACAGATCCTTCCGGCTTTTTACCTTCAGCCACCCTTCACGCCAGCATGGCGATCATTCGCTGCTTAGTCTGTTCCAGCTCCTGCTGCTGTGCCTTCAGCTGCTGCTCCATTGCCCGCAGCCGCCTCTCCTCGCGGCTGTCGGGGATCAGCAGCAGACAGCCGTCCAGCACCGTCAGGCTGACGCCGGTTCCCACCGCAAATCCCGCCTCCGCCAGCCACTTGCCCGTGATGCTGACCTGTGGCGTATCGCGTTCGCCGCCCTTCGGGCGGTAGCCGACGGTAACGCGCCGCTGCATTTTGGAAATTCCCCGTTCTGACTTAGAATCATGCTCAGCCATGATTAACTACCTCGTTTAGTTGCTTATGGTTAGCGGCTGTTACAGGTTGCCTCCTGTAGCAGTCGCGTTAAATATCAGCGTGTTAGCTTGATCGCTTGTCTGACTTTCTCTTGTGTGATTGCCATATCCAGAAAATGACAAATCATGTCCTGATCTTCCGTTTTTAACCCATCAACCTGTTTACACAACTCTTTTAACCGCTTGTTTTTAATATCAAAAACGGGTGCTGCCGTATCTTCTTCTCCTAAAAGCATATAGTCAGTGCTGACCTCAAGAAATTGAGCCAACTTAATGATGTAATCAAACTGTGGCTTAACCTGTCCTTGCTCCCAGCGCCCCAGCATACGGGGCTGGATATCCAGCAAATTAGCCAGTTCTATCTGTGTTAGCTGCCGTTCTTTGCGCAGGGCAGCGAGACGCTTACCGAAATCAGTCATGGATACACAAAACCAGTTAAGTTCTTTGCCCCACATGATAAACGCCCTTTTAAAATTAGCCCTTGAAGGAATTATATTGACTCGTATATTATAGGTCAATAATGACCTTGACGTATTTTTTAGAGGAATGTGGCATGGCACGCATCGCAGAAACGGAATTACAGCACCTGAAAGCCGCCGTCTCTTTAGCCGCCGTGGTGCAGGCGCAGGGGCGGCAGCTGTTTAAGCGCGGTAAGGATCTGGTGNCGCTGTGCCCGTTCCACGATGAAAAAACGCCCTCCTGTGTCATCTCCCCGGCGAAAAACCTGTATCACTGCTTCGGCTGTGACGCGGGCGGTTCGGTGCTGGACTGGCTGATGCACAGTGAAAANCTCAGTCTGCGTAAGGCGGTGGAGCGGCTGCGGGCGGAGCTGGGGGAAAACCCGGCGCTGGTGCCGCTGGTCGCACAGCCGGACGTGTTCGCCGACGACGAAGCCGGGCGGCAGGCGCTGCTGGAGCGGGTAACCGCGTTTTATCACCAGACGCTGCTGAACGCGCCGGAGGCCCTCGCTTACCTTGAGAAGCGCCGCCTTAACTATCCTGAATTAGTGGCGCAGTTCCGCCCGGGCTTCGCTAACCGCACGCTGGCCTACCGTCTGCCGCCAAAGAAGCTGAAGGACGGCGCGGCGATCCGCGCGCGGCTTCAGGCACTGGGCATCATGCGTGAAAGCGGTCACGAGCACTTTACCGGCTGTCTGGTGGTGCCGGTGGCCGATCTGCACGGCCGGATCCGCGAGGTCTACGGGCGCAAAATCGACAAGCCGCAGCGCGGCATGCCCGCCCATCTCTATCTGCCGGGGCAGCACGGCGGGGTGTGGAACGAGCAGGCGCTGATCGGNTCAAAGTCGGTGATCCTGTGCGAATCGCTGATCGACGCCATGTCGTTCTGGGTGGCCGGGCAGCGCAACGTGACGGCGGCGTACGGGGTGAATGGCTTTACCGACGATCACCGCCGGGCCTTTGCGCAGCATGAAATAAAACAGGTGCTGATCGCCTTTGATAACGATGCGGCGGGCAACGCGGCGGCGGTCAGACTGGCGGCGGAGCTGGCGGCCATGCAGATCGACACGTTCCGCATCGTGTTCCCCGCCGGAATGGACGCCAACGGTTATCTGTGCCGGGTGGCGGAGCCGGAACAGGAGTTCGGGCTGCTGGCCGGGTCGGCGCAGCCGATGCGCGATGCGGTGACGGTGCCTGAAATGGTTGTGCCTGAAACCCTCCCTGCTTTAGCCGCCAGCCCTTCAGATCCCGGCGTTATCGTCGAGCGCGGTGAGGCAGGCGAAGTAACGATCGGCCTCGGGGCGCAGCGCTGGCGGGTGCGCGGGCTGGCTCAGGTGAAGCCGGGCGCGGCGGTGATGAAGCTCAGCCTTCAGGTGCTGGATCGGGAAAGCGGCGCGGCGTTCGCCGACTCGCTGGATCTGATCAGCGCCCGCAGCCGGGGCGGTTACGTGCGCCAGGCGGCGACGGAACTGGGGCTGGCAGAAGACGACGTGCGGCGTTCGCTGGGAAAAGTGCTGCTGGCGCTGGAGAACCTGGCCCCGCAGCCGGAAGAGACAGCGCCGGAACTGACGGAGGCCGAACGGGCGGCGGCGCTGGCGCTGCTTAACGATCCCGACCTTAGTGGCAGAATCACCGACGATCTGGCCGCCTGTGGCGTGGTCGGCGAATCCACCAATCTGCTGGCCGCCTACCTGGCGGCGACCTCGCGCAGGCTGGAACGACCGCTGGCGGTGCTGATCCAGTCGTCATCGGCGGCTGGCAAGTCGTCGCTGATGGATGCGGTGCTGGGGCTGATGCCGGAAGAGGAGCGGATGCAGTACTCGGCGATGACCGGACAGAGCCTGTTCTACCTCGGGGAAAGCAACCTGCAACACAAGATCCTGGCGATAGCGGAAGAAGAAGGGGTACGCCAGGCGGCGTACGCGCTGAAGCTGTTGCAGTCAGACGGTGAACTGACCATCGCCAGCACCGGCAAGGATGATGCCACCGGGAACCTGGTGACGAAGCAGTACAGGGTCAAAGGCCCGGTGATGCTGATGCTCACCACCACCGCNATCGACGTGGACGAGGAGCTGCTGAACCGCTGCCTGGTGCTGACGGTGAACGAAAGTCGGGAGCAGACGGAGGCGATCCACGCGATGCAGCGCCACGGGCAGACGCTGGAAGGACTGCTGATGACCAGTGAAAAGGCGCACGTCACGCGGCTGCACCAGAACGCGCAGCGGCTGATCAGGCCGCTGAAGGTGGTTAATCCGTACGCCTCGCGACTGACGTTTATGTCAGACAAAACCCGCACGCGGCGCGACCATATGAAGTATCTGACGCTGATCCAAAGCGTGGCGCTGCTGCACCAGTACCAGCGCGAGGTCAAGACGGTCACGCATCGCGGCGAAGCGCTGGCCTATATCGAGGTGACGCGGGAAGACATCGCGCTGGCGAACCGTCTGGCGCATGAGATCCTCGGGCGCACGCTGGACGAGATGCCGCCGCAGACGCGCAGGCTGCTGATGCTGATCCAGGAGTGGATAAGGGAGTGCGGCCAGCCGCGTAACGAATGGTTGTTCACGCGCAGGATGCTGCGTGACGCACTGCGCTGGGGGGATACGCAGCTGAAAATCCACCTGGCGCGGCTGGTTGAAATGGAGTATCTGCTGCTGCACCGGCGTGGTCTGACGTTCCTGTACGAACTGCTGTTCGACGGGGAAGACGGGGACGGGGCGCACCTGTGCGGGCTGATCGACCCACAGTACGATCACCTCCGGTCGGGGTCAGAAGCCTGACGGTCGGCCTCCGGTCGGGCAGCGGTCGGCGGTCGGTCGGGTGGGGAAAAACGGCTTCAGGCCGCACCACGCATGGGCTGAACGCCAAACCGGTCGGGGAGGGGCAAAAAGCACTGTTCCGGCCATCAAGCCAAAATCGTATCGTCAATCCACTTCGCAGGACGTGCCGCCATGACCAGACCGAATCCCCCCACCGCAACAGAAAGCCATATCAGCCGGCAGGGTCAGACGCTGCGCCGGCTGGCAGAAAGCTGGCTGGCGCACCTTGCCGCCGCCGGACGCAGCCCGCGCACGGTGCAGGGATACCGCGAACGGGTGCTGGCGTTCCTGGCCTGGTGCGAACCGCGCGGGATAAGGTACGCGCCCCAGGTAAGCCTGGCGGTGCTGGAAAGCTATCAGCGTTATCTTCGCGGCTACCGTAAGGCGGATGGAACACTGCTGGCGGTAAACGGGCAGCGGCACCTGTTATCGGCGATAAGGATGCTGCTGCGCTGGCTGCTGCAACGGCACCATATCCTGTATAACCCGGCTGAACTGCTGGCGCTGCCAAAGGAGGAGCGGCGGCTTCCGGCGCAGGTGTTCAGCGAGGCGGAAACACGGCGGGTGTTGCAGAGCCTGGACGCGGGCACGCCGCCGGGGTTGCGTAATCGTGCCATCCTCGAACTGTTGTGGAGTACGGGGATCAGGCGTACGGAGCTGGCGAACCTGCTGCTGTCGGATGTGGACGCGGTGCGCGGCGTGGTGAACGTGCGGCGCGGCAAGGGCGGCAGGGATCGGGTTGTTCCGGTCGGTCACACGGCGCTGATATGGCTGGGGCGCTATCTGAAGGACGTGCGGCCACGGCTGGCGCAGCGGTTCGACAGCGGACATCTGTTTATCAGCCATAAGGGAACGGGGCTGGGGCGCAGCACCTTAACGGCGATGGCGGGCCGTGCCATCCGTGAGGGTGCGCACCTGAAAAAGGCGGGAGCCTGTCATATCTTCCGCCACTCGATGGCGACACAGATGCTGGAGAACGGGGCAGATACGCGGCATATCCAGGCAATACTGGGGCATGAGAAGCTGGAGACCACGCAGATCTATACNCGGGTGGCCATCGGTCACTTGCAGAAGGTTCATGCTCACACGCATCCGGCGGAGAAGCGGCGTACGGAGAAGTTAGCGGAGCAGCCGGACAGCGCGGAGCCGGAGAACACCGCGCCGGAGGTTACAGCGGAGTCGCCGGACGGTCAGCAGAGGTAGCTCAAATCCTGTCAGGCCGCAGGTTGTGGAGTCCGGCAGAGCGCACCCTCCCTGGTGCGATCTGCCTTCATCACGTTCAGCGTGCGCGGGGGTAAACGGCCGTGCGCCGGGCTTCAGCGGCGCATCTCTCCGTGAGCCGGTTCCCGGCTTCCGTCCGTTCAACATAACGTGGGGGATTATGCGCACCCTCGCGGCGGGCGGCGGGGCAGCACGGGCGCGGCGGCTCGGGTTCGCACAATCCACGTTATGTCTTGCGCCCCCGCGTTGTACATCAGGTGGGGCCGCCATCCCTGGCGGCGCTGGCTGTGGCGTTGCCATCAGTCAACCCCCTGGCAGTTGTCGGCCTGTCGGCCTCCGCTTGCAGGGCTTTATGCCCGCCCGGCTGCGTCTGTCCGTAACGGCTCGCAGTCGTTCCTCCTTGCTCGTTCCCGTTCCGGCCAGCTTCCGCTACCCGCCCCTGTCCGTGTTGCCATGCAAAACCACCGCCCCCTCAACCTTCCGCGCCCCGGAGCGCCGCAGCGCCTGCGGGCTTCGCCAGCCCGCGCCCGGCAGACGGCCGTCCACGGCGCAGCGAGCTGCACCGCGTCCACCCGCCCTGATAATGACCGTCCTTACCTGGCGTTGCAGCAGCGTAAAGCGCTGGTATGATGCAGCGGTGCAGGCGCAGACGCCACGGCCTGGCGGTAGCGTGCGCGGGCAAAAAGGCGCGTCGGGGTCTCGGGGTTACGCGGCGGCTGAAAAAGTGCATTGCCCGTCTGCCGGAGCCAGTCATCACGCGGGTTGAGGACGCCTTAAAAGTACGATGCCGTCGGGATAGCGCCCAAGACCCGGTGGGGCTGGCGGGAGGGATGAACCTGTATGCNTATGCGCCAAATCCGTATGGGTGGGTGGATCCGCTGGGGCTGGCGAAGTGTAATTCTCAATTCAATTCCAGGAAAGAAGCCCTTAGAGCTGCGAAAAGAGATGCAGGAATACCCGCATCGAATCAACCTGGTAATATTTTCAATATCAGAAACCAAAGAGTACAACAATATAATAGCGTGAAAATGACGGATAGAAATGGTAATCCAGTATTACATCCATCAACGAAACAACCGTTATGGACAAGGGAATATCAATATACCCGTTCTGATGGAACTAAAATAGTTATTCAGGATCATTCGGCAGGACATGAATTTGGTCAAGGGGGTATAGGAGATCAAGGCCCTCACTTTAATGTAAGGCCATTTGATAACACCAGGACAGGAAGTGTTGCTGGTACAATTGATCACTATAGTTATTAGAGAGATGAAAATGAATTGGACAGATCTTCCCTGTAATGAACTACTGAAACGCGTTTTTGTGAATCCACCAAAAATAGGAAGTATTGATATATTTGATATCGAGATAAAAAGAGATGGCCCAACAGTGATTGTTAGTTTTGATCTTATTGATGTCTTGCCAGATAATCCACCCGTAAAATGGGGGCGAGATTTTAATCGTTGTAGGATGGGGATTTACTGCATAGGTGTTTCGGAATTATCTATGACTGGTTTAGCGACAAATATACTGGCTAAAATAGATTTTAGAATAATAGGTGATGCCACAACTATAATTATAAGTAGCGATAGCCTTAATATGGAGTTAACTTGCTCAAATGTAACTGTTACTGGACCTTCGGTATACAAAAGTAATTAAGTTAAAGCCGGAAGCGATCCCCCCAACGATCCTTCCGGCTTTTACCTTCAGCCGCCCTTTANGCCAGCATGGCGATCATNCGCTGCTTAGTCTGTTCCAGCTCCTGCTGTAAAGACACCCATTTTAGTTCCACACACTTTTTGAGATTTCCGGTTTCTCAGCCATCAGCCGATACTCTTCCGGCGTCAGGTTATTCAGGGATTCATGAGGCCGCTCACTGTTGTATTCATTCAGCCAGCGTTCCGTTATTTCCCGTGCTTCATTCAGTGTTCTGAACAGATAAAAATCCAGTATTTCGGTCCGGTACGTTCGGTTAAACCTTTCTATAAACGCGTTCTGTGTTGGCTTACCCGGCTTGATAAATTCCAGCATCACGCCATGCTCTTCGGCCCATTGCGCCAGAGCCAGAGATATCAGTTCCGGTCCGTTATCCATCCGCATCTTCAGCGGATATCCACGGTTTGCCACTATCCTGTCCAGCACCCGGACGACACGCTGCGCCGGGATATTCAGGTCAATTTCGATAGCCAGTGCTTCACGGTTAAAATCATCCACGACGTTGAAAGTCCGGAAACGTCGGCCACATGTCAGCGCGTCGTGCATAAAATCAATCGACCAGCTTTGGTTCAGTGCTTCCGGCGTTGCCAGCGGAGCCGGATTACGCACCGGCAGGCGTTGCTTACCCTTACGACGAAAATTCAGTTTTAGCAGACAGTAAATCCGGTGTACACGCTTGTGGTTCCAGACGTGGNCCTGCCTGCGAAGCACCTGGAAAAGCTTCTTAAATCCGTAGCGGGGGTAGCGTTCAGCCGCCTCAGTCAGCCTCTGGATCACCGCTTCATCACGTCGCGTATCCGGTTGATAACGAAACACCGTCCTGCTCAGCGATAACGTCCTACATGCCTGGCGTATGCTCATCGCAAACTGCGTGGTCAGATAGCTGACGAGCTCACGCTTTATCGCTGGNTTTAAAGCTTTTTTTCGATGACGTCTTTCAGCGCCCGGCATTCCAGACTCAGATCGGCAAACATCTGCTTCAGACGACGATTCTCGTCCTCAAGAGCTTTGATCTTTTTGATATCAGCGGCTTCCATCCCGCCATATTTCGCCTTCCAGTTGTAGTAGCTGGCTTCGGAAATAGCGGCCTCGCGACATACCTCTTTGACGGTCCTGCCAGCTTCGACTGATTTCAGTACGGCGATGATCTGGTGCTCGGTGAATCGGATTTTACGCATAGCGATCTCCTCAGGAGGCATCATCAGTATGCCGGAAGATCTCTAAAAGTGAATNGCACCATTATGCGGGATGCTTACACTGCTGCTGCGCTTTTAGCTGCTGTTCCATTGCTCGCAGCCGCCTCTCCTCGCGGCTGTCGGGGATCNGCAGCAGACAGCCGTCCAGCACCGTCAGGCTGACGCCGGTTCCCACCGCAAATCCCGCCTCCGCCAGCCACTTGCCCGCAATACTGACCTGTGGCGTATCGCGTTCTCCCCCCTTCGGGCGGTAGCCGACGATAACGCGCCGCTGCGCTTTGGAAAGGCTCCCGGCTNCCGTCCGTTCAACATAACGTGGGGGATTATGCGCACCTTCGCGCCCGGCGGCGGGGCAGCGCTTTCAGTGATGGCTACGACGCCGAAGGCCAGCTGTTGTATGACGCCGCCGATAACCTGCTGGGCGAGCAAAGCCTGCACGACGACCCGGAACAGCTGCTGCTGCCGCCACTGAGCAGCGACCGCCTTACCTCTCATCCTCTCATCCGCCCGTCCGGTTATGCCATCACAGAGTTAAAGAAGCATTTCACCACGCAGCAGGTTAGCTGTCCGCGCAACAGCGGGGTTTTGTGCTTTCTGGCATTCATCCACGGTGGCGCCTTCTTACCGACTACCGGATTCTGTAGAACGCCGCTGCCCGGAAACGAAAAAAGGCAGGGTGGAAATTCCCCGCCTTTGTTCTCGTTCCTTCTGCTCTTACGGGCGGCGGGTTAGTTGCCTGCCTCAAATATGCTCTTTCAGACATATTTAACAGATTAAAGCTCTTTCAGTTTGCGTTTAGCCCGTTAACCCACTGCTGCCAGCGCAACGCACGCGGCTGATCCAGCATAATTAACGCCTGCCGTGCCTCTTGCCGCCAGGCGCTTAATAGCGCTTTGCGACCAGGCAGAGCGAAACGGCTGCACAGCACGGCCGCAGACTGTCCTTCCAGCAGTGCGGCGTGCAACAGCGGAAGTTGGCAAGCCTCCTGGCTGACCAGCCGCCCCAATGCCGCGAAGCTGGCCCCGAACGGTCGCTGCGCCCAGGCAAATCCTGCCAGCTCCTGCCAGTCATCTTCAGTCAGCTGACCATCGCACTGCGCGACCAACGGCAAATCGTCCTGGTCCAACAGCTGGCGCAGCCAGTAACCGTCACGCGCCAGCCGCCGTGTCGCCCGTTCCGCCAGCTGCTGCCCGGCAGTTGAAAGCGGGTAAATGGCCATTGCCGTGTAACAGCCGCTGCTGGCTTCACGCTGGCTGCCAAAGCGCACCAGCTGAAAACCGCAGCGCTGCCAGAATCGCCACAGCTGGGGGGTGAAACCAAAGCTGACAGAAAGAAAATCCAGCCCGTGCGCCGCCTGACAGCTGCGGGAAATCAGCTGCTGGCCGATCCCCCGACCGCGCAGCGCGGGTGCCAGCGCAATGCGGCTGATACGCCGCGAACGCAGCTGCGCGGCTTCAGTCAGGCCGCCATGAGCCGCCAGCGACTGCGCAACCAGGTTGCCACGCGGACGGCGGTCACCTGCCCAGACGGCGGCGGCAAGTTCGGCGCTTAGTCCACCCTCGTCCACCAGCCACAACGCGCCCTGTACGTTGTCCCCCTGCAGGGCGGCGCTGAAGTGCATGCCGGGGACGTCCATCATCCGGCGCAGATCGAGGGGTGAAGTGCGGTAGTGGGCGCTGGTTAACAGCTGGTAGATGGCGGTCATAAAGGCAGGATGTCGCGCCCAGTCACGTTGCTTAAATGACCGTATCACGACTGCATCTGAATGGGGTACGGCGACCGCATCCTCTAACAACAGTGCCTGGCTGATAAACTGCTCCAGCGGATCGTTCGCAGCGTAGCGTAAAGGCAAATCCAGCTGATAGCGCGTGACATCCGGCAACGTGGCACAAAACTTCAGCATAAATCCACGCCCGGTTCCTTCGTAGCCCTGCACCGTAGTGGTCAGCAATACATAAGGAAACAAGGCGACCAGCTGCTGTAATTGCGGGGCCGGTATCGCGGCTGCCTCATCAATCAACAACCAGTCAATACCTGCCTGGTGCTGGCGTGCTTCGGCCAGCAGGCGATCGGGGGCAATAAAGCGGAAACGCTCTCCGGCATAATTCGCCAGCACGTCCGTGGCTACTTTTGCTGGCGCGGTCACCAGGCAGCGCCCCGGCCAGCGGGCGGCCAGCATCCCGGCCAGCGCCGACTTGCCACGGCCACGCGCGGCGGTAACAACACAGATGCCCGGCCTGGCGCGCAGCAACTGAGTCAGTATCTGCTGCTGCTGACCACTGTTGTCGCCCTGCCAGGATGGGAGACTGGCAATTTCAGAAACGGTGCAGGCGTGGTGCTGACGCCACACCACCACGCGCTCGTCGGCCAGCAACAGCTGCTGCAAACGTTGAATAAACAGGGTGGCCGGGAGGGGGCTGGCGCATTCGCTCCAGCGTAATGAGTCGGCATCAGGCCGCAGCGGCCACTCTGCCCATTCAGGAGCAAGGAGTATCAGCCAGCTTCCGGCGCGCAGCGTGCCGGCCATCGCCGCCAGCGCTTCAGCATGAAAACCGCCCCGTGCATCAAACAGCGCATGCTTAAACTCGCGTCCCAGCAGCGTGCGTATTGCCTGTGGAGCACAGTGCAGCACGCTGAGCGGCCGGTCGCCCACCGTCAGCCAGTCGCCGGGCAGCTGCGCCATACAGGCTGCGGCCTGCTGTTCGCACCAGCACGCATCACCACTTATTATCAACAGACGACGCCAGCCCTGTCTTTCGATTTGGGCTGTCGCCCTAAGCAAATCGCTCACCGCTGTTTAATCAGCAAAGGTATTACATTGAGCAGGATTACCGCTGTCGAAACCTTTTTTGAACCAGCTGTAGCGCTGCTGTGAGGTGCCGTGAGTAAAGCTGTCCGGCACCACGCGCCCCTGGCTGCGCTGCTGCAGGCGGTCGTCACCAATCGCCTCGGCCGCGTTAAGTGCTGATTCAAGATCGCCGGTTTCCAGCACCTTTTCCTGCTGCATATAGTAGCCCCAGACGCCGGCAAAGCAGTCCGCCTGTAGCTCCATCTTTACCGACAGCTGATTCACATTGGCCTGGCTTGCCCCCTGCTGCATCTGTCGCACTTTCTGATCTATTCCCAGCAGGTGCTGCACATGGTGGGCCACCTCGTGCGCGATAACGTAGCCCTGAGCGAATTCCCCCCCGGCGCCAAGTTTGGTTTTCATTTCATCGTAAAACGACAGATCGATATAAACCTTGCTGTCTGCCGGGCAGTAGAATGGCCCCATTGCCGACTGGCCGCTGCCGCAGGCGGTTGACGTCTGGTTGCGGTACATCACCAGAACAGGTGCCTGCCAGATTTTACCCATTTTCTGGAACAGCTTCTGCCAGGTATCTTCGGTCATGGCGAAAATGGTGCGGGTAAACTGCGCGGCTTCGCCCTCTTTCGCTGACGTTTGCTGCCATTGCTGCTGAGTGGGCGGTGAGACCGATGAACTGCCGCCGCTGAGAAGCGGGCTGAGATCGTAGCCGTAGTAACCAGCCACTATCACGATAATCAGAAGAGCGATGCCGCCTTTACCACGGGGAATGCGCATGCGCCCACCACCAACGGTGCCTGATTGATCACGACGGTCTTCCACATTGTCGCTTTCGCGACGTCCTTGCCAACGCATAAATGTCCCCTTTGAGAAAATAATTTTTTGATAGCTTAGTCGATTTTAGTCAGTGGAAGTGGGGAAAACCAGAAAACGCTGCGCGGCGCGCTATAACGCAAAAGGCCAGGTTTCCCTGGCCTCATGACGACGGTCAATAAAAATGACGTTAGTCCAGCTTCACGCCCAGGCGATTTGCCACCTCTTCATAGGCTTCAATCAGCCCACCCAGGCTCTGGCGATAACGATCTTTGTCCATCTTATTCAGGGTGTCTTTATCCCACAGGCGCGCACCATCCGGTGAGAACTCATCGCCCAACACCACTTCGCCTTTAAACAGGCCGAACTCGAGTTTGAAGTCCACCAGGAGCAGGCCCGCATCGGCAAACAGCTTGCTCAGTACGTCATTCGCCTGGTAAGTCAGCTCCTGCATACGCGCCAGATGCGGTTTGCTTACCCAACCGAAGGTCTCGCAATAGGATTCGTTGACCATCGGATCGTGTTTAGCATCATCTTTCAGGAACAGATCAAACAGTGGAGGGTTGAGGATCATGCCCTCTTCCACGCCCAGGCGTTTCACCAGAGAGCCCGCAGCGCGATTACGTACCACACATTCTACCGGCACCATATCCAGGTTTTTCACCAGAGCT
Organism: Erwinia pyrifoliae DSM 12163; assembly: GCF_000026985.1. Taxonomy (NCBI): domain Bacteria; kingdom Pseudomonadati; phylum Pseudomonadota; class Gammaproteobacteria; order Enterobacterales; family Erwiniaceae; genus Erwinia; species Erwinia pyrifoliae. Next base: position 1,260,404 of record NC_017390.1, on the reverse strand, counting down.
TCGTTATCAGAGAGCAGGGCTTCCATCTGCGTTGGGATCCCGGCTTCCTGCAGTTTGGTCATAATGAAATGATTGAACTTGTTGTTAATCATTCCCTTACGATCAAACTGCTCGATACGCTCACCGTCCAGCGCTGACGTATCATTACGGAATTCGAGTACCAACAGATCCGGGTTTTCGGTGCTGTAAACGGTTTTCGCTTTGCCGCGATACAACTCAGCTTTCTTTTGCATCTTGTTAACTCCACTCCAACGATAATGAACTGTACCCGGCATCATTCAGGCCGCAGGTAAATAACCATCGGGCAGGCAGAGCCAGCCCGTTAAAATTTGTCTGGTGGAATTATATGTTCCGCAGATGAAAAACCGAAGCAATCGTTTACGCAGCGCCAAATAAAAAAGGCCGGAGCTATTCCGGCCTTGTGGCTTACTGGCTAAATGCGGCCTGGAACACCGCGACCAGCGCATCATTTTGCGACTGGGTTAGCGGATGACCTTTCGGATCGAGGAACTGCAGGCTGCTACGGTTATTCAGATCGCCGACCTGAAGTTTGTAATCGCCATTTTTCAGCTGCGGATCCTTAGCACCCAGCTCATCGAAGGTGCTGCTATCTGGTGCGCTATATGTCACGCTCAGGCTACCCTGCGAACGGTTGTTATCTTTGACTTCCATCCCAATACGCTTCAGCGTGGCCGGCAGACGTTGCCACACAACGTTGAACGGCGCACGCAGGATCAGATCAGGCAGGCCGGTGTCATCGGCTCCGCTTTGCACATCGATCTGCGTGGGGCTACGGCTGGCTGCGGCATCTTCACGCCGGGTTTCAATTTTGTCCAGACCGGCGCTAATTTCGTTTAGCATCTGCGCGGTGTAACGCTGGATCTGCACCGGCGAGTTGACCACTTTATCCTGCTGTTGCAGTTCAAGCAGCTTCACCATCAGCGCCTGCTGCCCGCCCTCCTGCTGAACGCTCAGCTGGTAGCGGCCGCGATACTGATTGTCTTCGTCTGCACGGTTCCACTGCACCCAGTCGGTGGTCAGTGTTTGGCGCGCATCCTGACGATCGGCGACAGGGAACCTGGCCGTCTCAACTACGTCAACCACCCGTGACCAGATGGAGCCGCTTTGGCTGTCAATCAGCAGAATACCGCTGTTACCGGCAAACTGGCTGCGGGTACCGTTCATCAACGCCAGCGTCTGAGCCGGTGGACGAATATCAAGCCGCTTGCCCACCTGTCCTTTAGCGTTAACGGACGGAATATCAAAGTCGCCATTTTGTATCGGCAGGATCATGCCCGCTGGAGCGCGCAGATCGCTGAGATCGGCTGCCTGCAGGTAAGATTCGTCCCCGTTCACCTGACGCTTGTAGCGCTGGTCATTAGAACAGGCTGCTAGCAGCATCACCAAAGACAGTCCCACCACTTTCGCTACCGTGGACTTTTGTACTGAGTAAACCATTAATTCTCCCTAAATTTAAAGCAGGTCGGCGTTTTTCAGTGCCTGCTCAACAACCGAACAACCGTCATCGGTCAGCGGCGTCATCGGTAGACGCAGCGTATCGGTTGCTATTAATCCTAATCGTTTCGCGGCCCATTTCACCGGGATAGGATTCGGTTCCACAAACAGTTTTTGATGCAGATGCATCAGGCGCTGATTCAGGAGGCGTGCTTGCGCAAATTTGCCCTGCTGAGCCAGCGCACAGAGTTCGGCCATTTCGCGTGCGGCGATGTTTGCGGTCACCGATATCACGCCTTGCCCGCCCAACTGCATAAAGTCCAGTGAGGTTGCGTCATCGCCACTCATCAGCACAAAGTCATCATTCACCCGCTGTTGGATCTGACTAACCCGCGATAAGTTCCCGCTCGCCTCTTTGATTCCGATAATATTTTTTATTTTCGCCAGGCGGCCAACGGTTTCCGGCAGTAAATCGGTACCGGTACGCGAAGGAACGTTGTATAACATTTGCGGCAGTTCGGTGCTTTCCGCGATGATTTTGAAGTGCTGATACAATCCTTCCTGCGTCGGACGGTTGTAATAAGGGGTAACGGTCAGACAACCGACAACGCCTGAATTTTCAAAGCGTTTGGTCAAGCAGACGCCTTCAGCGGTGGCATTAGCACCGGTGCCGGCAATCACCGGAATGCGGCCATCTGCCAGTTCCAGCGTTAACAGAACCACATCACCGTGTTCATCGTGGTTCAGGGTAGCTGACTCGCCGGTCGTTCCTACAGAAACAATTGCCGCAGTTCCGCTGGCAACATGATAATCGATCAGTTTTTTCAGGCTCGCACGGCAGACATTTCCTTTGTCATCCATCGGTGTAACGAGCGCAACAATACTTCCCGTGAACATTAGTCATCCCCTCGACAAACAAGTGCTTCATGGTACGTTTGACCGTGCAATAAAAGCAAGTGCACAGGTCGACCTATATGCTTGTCAGCAGTTTTTTTTATGTTTACCTTACAGTTATTAGTATTTAGACAGGAAGCTTGATTTTGCCGCAGTCATCGCAACACCATCTGGTTATCACCGCGCTTGGGGTTGACCGTCCCGGGATTGTTAATACCATTACTCGCCATGTCAGCAGCTGCGGGTGCAATATTGAAGATAGCCGTCTCGCTATGCTTGGCGAAGAGTTCAGTTTTATTATGCTGCTGTCCGGCAGCTGGAACGCGATAACGCTGATTGAGTCGACGCTACCGCTGAAGGGGGCTGAGCTGGAGCTGCTGATCGTGATGAAGCGTACCCGCGCCAGCCTGCCTCAACCGATGCCCGCCACGGTATGGGTGCAGGTTGAGGTTACTGATTCGCCGCATATCGTTGAGCGTTTTACCGATCTGTTTGATTCGCATCAGATGAATATTGCGGAGCTGGTTTCACGCACGCAGCCGGCACAAGGAAATCAGCCGCCGTTGCTCTATATTCAGATTACCGCACACAGCCCCGCCTGCCAGGATGCCTCATTTATTGAACAAGCGTTCAAACGCCTGTGTACAGAACTTCAGGCTCAAGGCACTATTAAAGCTGTTTCTCACCACGGCGCGTAACGCGCTTCGTGCCTGAGATGAGCAAAGCGTCTGAGTTTACCCCTCGCATAATCATGTCTAACGGAGAGTCGTAATGAATCCACTGAAAGCCGGTGATACAGCACCGAAATTTAGTTTGCCCGATCAGGATGGTGAACAAATAAATTTAACCGACTTCCAGGGGCAGCGCGTTCTGGTCTATTTTTACCCGAAAGCCATGACGCCGGGCTGCACCGTGCAGGCCTGCGGTCTGCGCGATAGTATGGAAGAGCTGAAACAAGCCGGCGTAGAAGTACTGGGTATCAGCACTGATAAACCGGAAAAGCTGTCGCGCTTCGTCGAAAAAGAGTTGTTGAACTTCACTTTACTGTCAGATGAAGATCACCAGGTCAGCGAACAGTTTGGCATCTGGGGCGAAAAAACCTTTATGGGCAAGACCTATGACGGCATCCACCGCACCAGCTTCTTGATTGATGCCGATGGCAACGTTGAGAAAGTCTTCGATAACTTCAAAACCAGCAATCACCACGATATGGTTATCGACTACCTGAAAACGGCGTAAATCCTGTGGTCGGACAGCGCGATCCGGGCCGCCAGCGCAGCAGCTGGGGGCTAACAGGCAACGGCCTGCGGGTCGCTGTATTGACCAGAAGAGCATGAATACACAGCCTATTCGTGCGAGGATTTATTGACCACTGCGGACGGCTGCAGAGCGTTTTTCGCGACGACGACGCAGTTACGTCCGGCATTTTTTGCCCGATAAAGCGCTTCGACCGCCTGCCCGAAAGCGCAATGCATGTCCTCCCCGCTGTCAGACGACCAGAAAGAGATGCCGATGGAGATAGTCACATTTCCTGCCGCTTCCATGCGGAGCTGCTCAATACGCTTACGCACTCTTTCAGCCACCATCAGCGCCCGGTCACGGTCCGCTCCGGGCAAGAGCATCAGAAACTCTTCCCCGCCGTTACGACAGAGAACGTCGGCTTGTCTGGCTCCCAATTCCAGCTGATGCGCCACCGTTTTGATCACCGTGTCGCCTGCAGCATGGCCGAAAGCGTCGTTGACACTTTTGAAGCGATCGATATCCAACGCCAGTACCGCGAAGGGCTGTTTGGTAGAGAAAAAATAGTCCAGTACCGCATCTAACCCACGGCGGTTAAGCAGCCCGGTCATCGGGTCAGTCTGAGCTTCACTTCTCAGACGGCCGATTTTGTCATGCAACAGCGCAATTCCTGCCAGCATCGCCCGCTTAATCTGTGAAGACTCGTAGTACCAGGAGCGGATGCCATCGATCTCTTTTGAGACATTTTGCGTATCCATCCGGCTGGCTTTACGCGCCAGCTGCCACAGGGGCAGAGCGATACGTCGTGCGAGGATCAGCGCGAGGAGAACCGTTAGCAGGGCAAACGGCACCGAATGTTCCAGCACCTGCAACAGCAGGCTGTTCAACGGCACCAGCGTTGCGGCGGTCGGTTTAATCGAAATAATCGTCCAGCCCGTTGAGGGAACCACGGCATAACCCGCCAGCATCGCTTCCCCCTCTGACGTCACAACCTGATACTGGCCGTTACTGGCCTGTTCTCGCTGTTGCTGTGTGATTAGCGGGTTAACGGTTTGCCCCAGCAGATGACTATTCTGGTGATACAGCAGCTGATTTTCACTGTCGACGACATACAGAGATGAGCCGTCCCGAAAGAACTGTGCTCCCAGGAGGTCGTTAAGAATACTTCTCTTTTTCAGATAGACTGATCCCCCACGTAGCCAAGATAGCTGCCGTCTTTCGACCAGACAGGCCACGAGATAAATACCAGCAGATTCCTGGCGGTAGACAGGCCGGGTCGACCGATCAGCGGCCTGCGTTCTGCCAGCGCCTGCTTTGCCGCAGATGAGTTGAGCCGCATCCCCTTCAGCATCAGCGTTTCCGGGGAGATGGCGCGCACCCAGCCGTTGGCATCGGCGATCGCTACCGAGTTAAAACTGTTGGTTTGCTCGCGCAAGCGATCTACTTCGTCCTGCAGCATGCGCTCATCATTGAATCCGTTACTTAGCCAGCTGGAAAAAAAGCTCCGTCGTTGAAGCCAGCTTGGTGGCGTAAACCCGGTTCGCTTCCAGCGTGTTGTTGATCAATACTTCACGCTGCACCCGCCGAGAATTGGCAAGCGTGATCGCAATACTGGCCACCGCCAGCAGGGTGATTAACGTACGCAAGTCCGTTTTAGGCGGTGTGAACCTCAACATAGCCTCACCATTGTGAAAATCATCCCCATCGACGCCTTAATAGTATCCGTATTGGTGAATAGTGGGCAGTTTCGTGCTGGCAAACGCCCATTGTACGCAGCTTAAACGTTGCAGAAACAGTATAACCAGCGATATAACAGGCTGCTGCGGGCAGCATTTGGCTTAGAGCATAGTCTTTTAACCATTTCTTTCATAGCGGGTGCTGGGTAATATATAAAATGGGTGCCGTGGAAACAGACACACAGGACACTTTTCGCCGCTTTGCCGGTCAAAACAGCATTTCCTTACCAGGGCTTCGTATGTCTATCCGACTGAAAAAAAACCTGCTGATTTCGCTGCTCGCTTTGGTCGTGGCTGGAAGCATCATTCCGGCTCGCGCCGATAACAGCGACAATCTGCCGGATATTGGCACCACTGCGGCAGGTACGCTATCGATTAATCAGGAACGGGCAATGGGCGATTTTTATGTTCGCCAGCTGCGCGCCAGCGCGCCCGTCATCAATGACCCTTTGCTCTGTCAGTATGTCAACCAGCTGGGGCAACGCCTGGTGGCACATGCCTGGTCGGTGAAAACGCCATTCCATTTCTATCTGATACGCAATGATGAGATAAACGCGTTTGCCTTTTTTGGCGGCAACGTGGTTCTGCACTCGGCACTGTTTCGCTACAGCGATACGGAAAGCCAACTGGCGTCGGTAATGGCACATGAGATCTCGCACGTTACCCAACGCCATCTGGCACGAGCGATGGAAGATCAACAACGTAACGCCCCGCTCACCTGGGTAGGCGCCCTGGGTTCGATTTTGCTGGCAATGGCCAGCCCGCAGGCCGGAATGGCGGCGCTAAGCGGCACGCTCGCTGGCGCTCAACAGGGGGTGATCAGCTTCACCCAGCAGAATGAACAGGAAGCAGACCGCATCGGCATCCAGGTGCTGCAACGTGCCGGTTTTGATCCGGAAGCCATGCCTGATTTTCTGCAAAAGCTGGTCGATGCATCGCGCTTTGCGTCTAAACCCCCTGAGATTTTGCTGACCCACCCTTTGCCGGACAGCCGCCTGGCCGATACGCGAAACCGGGCAAATCAGATGAAGCCGGTGGTGGTACAGTCATCACAGGACTTCTACATGGCGAAAGTCAGGGCGCTGGGCATGTTCTCCAGCGGGCAAAATCAGTTGAATGACGATCTGCTCACCACGCTGGCACACGGCAACAGCCGCGAGCAGGCCGCCGCGCAGTATGGCAAGGCGGTACTGCTGCTGGGCGACAATAAGTTTGCTGATGCCCGCAGTATCATCATGCCGCTGATAGCGAAACAGCCCGATAACGTCTGGTATCTGGATCTCATGACCGACATCGATATAGGGCTGAAACAGCCGCAGCAGGCGATTAACCGCCTGCTGGCAGTAAAGGGCAACAGCAGCAACAGCCCGGTAATACAGCTCAACCTTGCTAACGCGTATGTTGAAGCGAAACAGCCAGCCAATGCCGGCAAAGTTTTGTATCGTTATACCTGGGCGAATAAAGACGACGCCAACGGCTGGGATCTACTGGCTCAGGCATCTTCCCAGCAGGGCCAGAGTGATGAAGAGCAGGCCGCGCGAGCCGAAAGCCTGGCGTTAGCCGGACAGCTCGATCAGGCGATCCGCAGTCTCAGTAGCGCCAGCGCGGCGGTGCCGCTGGGCAGCCTGAAGCAGGCGCGTTACGATGCGCGAATAGACCAGCTGCGCCAGCTGCAGCAGCGTTTTCGTCAGTACCAGAAATCATAAGGAACGAAGCGATGTGCGAAGTACTGATCTACCATAATCCGCGCTGCTCCAGGAGCCGCGAAACGCTGGCGCTGTTGAAAGCCCGTGGCATGGAGCCGCAGATTATCCTTTATCTGGAAACTCCGCCGGATCTGGCAACGCTCACAGCGCTGTTGCAGCAGCTGGGGTTGCACAGTGCGCGCCAGCTGATGCGGCAAAAAGAGGATGAGTATATCGCCCTGGGGCTGGATGACGCGCAGCTCGACGAGCAGCAGTTGCTGAGTGCACTGGCGGCACAGCCCAGCCTGATCGAACGCCCCATCGTGGTGGCTAACGGACACGCGCGTATCGGCAGGCCGCCACAGCAGGTGCTGGAGATCCTTTAGAGCGCCAGCGCCTCTTTGACAAAGGGGATGGTCAGCTTGCGCTGGGCGCTGATTGAAGCGCGATCCAGCTGATCCAGCGTCACGAACAGCGTGCGCATTTCACGGTCGAGGCGTTTTAACAGGAAGCGGCCAACGTCTTCTGGCAGCTCGAAACCGCGCAGCCGGGCGCGCAGCTGTAGCGCCTGCAGCTTGTCTTCATCGCACAGCGGTTGCAGCTTGTAGATTTGCCCCCAGTCGAGGCGCGAAGCCAGGTCGGCCAGCTTCAGATTGAGCTGGCGCGGTGGACGATCCCCGGTAATCAGCAGCCGCGTTTTCCCGGTTTCCAGAATGCGGTTATACAGGTCGAAGATCGCCATTTCCCAGGGACCGTCGCCGGCAATACATTCAATATTGTCGATGCAGACCAGAGCCAGCTGCTCCATCCCGTCGAGCACTTCAGGCACAAACCAGGTGCGTTTATCCAGCGGGACGTAACCGACCGCTTCGCCTTTCGCCGACAGTTCAGCGCAGGCGGCGTGCAGCAGATGACTGCGTCCTCCTCCCTCGCGCGACCAGAAGTAGAAATAGCTACCATGTTGCTGGTGCAATGCGCTTTGCAGCGCGGCCAATAGCGACGGATTCTCCCCTGGCCAGAAGCTGGCAAAGGTTTCGTCATCGGGCAGGTAAAGTGGCAGTGAGAGCTGTGCCGGCGTGTTCAGAATCACCTCAGGGTTTGAGCAGGCAGAAAACGCGAAAATTCTAACACAACTCAGACGGGATCATGAAATGCTAAGCGGGATCCCGGCGAGTGGGATCGGCAAGATTAAGAAAATGTGGTATGACAGGGGCAACAGACGCTGCCCCTTCAGGTTCAGCGCGCGTCGTGACGTTCATCCGGCACGTCGATCACTTCCTCTTCTTTGCGCAGCAGGCCGAATGCCTTGAAGATGAGGCTAAGTGCCACGCCGACAATTGTCGCCAGCGCCATCCCTTTCAGCTCGGCGGCACCGATATGCACTTTCGCCCCGCTGACGCCGATAATCAGCACAACTGAGGTCAGGATCAAATTCTGCGCCTTGTTGTAATCCACTTTCGATTCAATCAATACGCGAATTCCGGAAGCAGCAATCACCCCGTACAGCAGCAGCGATACCCCTCCCATTACCGGCACCGGCACCGCCTGGATCGCCGCAGCCAGTTTGCCAATGCAGGAGAGCAGAATAGCCAGAATCGCCGCGCCGCCGATCACCCAGGTACTGTAAACGCGGGTAATCGCCATAACGCCAATGTTTTCCCCGTAGGTGGTGTTCGGTGTGGAACCAAAGAAGCCGGAGAACACGGTGGAAATCCCGTTGGCAAACATTGAACGGTGCAGTCCCGGATCTTTCAACAGATCCTTTTTGACAATATTCGCCGTGACCACCAGATGGCCCACATGTTCGGCAATCACCACCAGCGCGGCGGGCAAAATGGTGAAGATGGCATACCATTCGAAGCGCGGCGTATAGAAGGTTGGCAAAGCAAACCAGGGCGCTTCCCGTACCGGCGTCCAGTCAACAATCCCCATTCCCCAGGAAAGCGCATACCCAGCCAGCACGCCGACCAGAATGGGGATAATGGCGAGGAAACCCCGGAACAACACCGAGCCAAATACCGTCACGCCCAGCGTGACCATTGAGATAATCAGGGTTTTGCCATCGGGTGCGCTACCGGCTGCAGGCAGCAGGCCCGCCATATTCGCCGCCACGCCCGCCAGCTCCAGGCCAATGACCGCCACAATGGCGCCCATTGCCGCCGGAGGGAACATCACGTCCAGCCAGCCGGTACCGGCTTTTTTGACCATCAGCGCCACCAGACAAAACAGCACGCCGCAGATAATAAACCCGCCTAACGCCACTTCGTAACCCAACGGTAACAGCAGCAAAACGGGTGAGATAAAGGCAAAGCTCGATCCCAGATACGCCGGGATTTTACCTTTGCAGATAAACAAATAAACCAGCGTGCCGATGCCGTTAAACAGCAGCACGGTGGCCGGATTGATATGGAACAGGATCGGTACCAGCACGGTGGCACCGAACATGGCAAACAGGTGCTGGAAGCTGAGCGGAATGGTTTGCAGCAGCGGTGGCCGCTCGTGTACGCCAATTGCGCGACGTGTCATACAGTCATTACCCCTTAAGTGTTAACCATAAAAAAGCCGACTCTGCGGCCGGCTTATCAAATCGGAGGCGATGCTACGGCCCCTCGCCAGAGCGAACAGCCTCAGGAAGCCCTGCCGTAAACCTGGCCTGCAGCATGATTTACTTGGTACCGAAGATTTTATCACCGGCGTCGCCAAGGCCAGGAATGATATAGCCCTTTTCATTCAGCCCCTGATCGATTGAAGCGGTGTAAAGCTCCACGTCCGGGTGCGCTTTTTCCAGCGCGGCAATGCCTTCCGGCGCCGCGACCAGCACCAGCACTTTGATACTGCTGCAGCCGGCTTTTTTCAGCAGGTCAATGGTGGCGATCATTGACCCCCCGGTAGCCAGCATCGGGTCGACCACCAGCGCCATACGCTCTTCGATATTTGATACCAGTTTCTGGAAATAGGGCACCGGCTCCAGGGTTTCTTCGTCACGGTAGACGCCGACCACGCTGATGCGCGCGCTCGGTACATGCTCCAGCACGCCTTCCATCATGCCTAAACCGGCACGCAGGATAGGCACCACGGTAATTTTCTTGCCTTTAATCTGGTCAATGGTGACAGGACCATTCCAGCCTTCGATGGTCACCTTCTCGGTTTCCAGATCGGCGGTGGCTTCATAAGTCAGCAGGCTTCCCACTTCTGACGCAAGTTCACGGAAACGTTTGGTGCTCACGTCATGTTCACGCATCAGACCCAGTTTATGTTTGACCAGCGGGTGTTTCACTTCCACGATCTTCATTGTTTTACTCCCGGAGTGTTAAGCTGCAAAAAAAATCGCGAAAGTATAGCGCTATTTCCCCTGCCGCCCTATGACTTAGTGCAACTGATCCTCTCTTCTGCCCGGCATTGATAAGGATCGCCTGGAAACGGGCTATCCGCAACTTGTGGACAGATGGTACTCGCAAACGTTTGCCTGCGCTGATAGAATTGCCGCGCTCTTTTTTAACACCACACCAACCGCAAACCGCGTGGGGATTTCGCAGTGACCGACAAAACCTCTCTCAGCTATAAAGACGCCGGCGTAGATATCGATGCGGGTAATGCTTTAGTCGACCGTATCAAAGGCGTAGTGAAAAAGACTCGTCGCCCGGAAGTGATGGGTGGCCTGGGCGGTTTCGGTGCCCTTTGCGCCCTGCCGCAAAAATATCGTGAACCGATTCTGGTTTCCGGTACTGATGGCGTCGGCACCAAGCTGCGTCTGGCGATGGATCTGAAACGCCACGATGCCATTGGTATCGATCTGGTTGCCATGTGCGTAAACGATCTGGTGGTATCAGGCGCTGAACCGCTGTTTTTCCTCGATTATTATGCGACCGGCAAGCTCGACGTTGACACGGCTGCCAGCGTGATCGCCGGCATCGCTGAAGGCTGCTCGCAGTCCGGCTGTGCGCTGGTCGGCGGCGAAACGGCTGAAATGCCGGGCATGTACCACGGCGAAGATTACGATGTGGCCGGCTTTTGCGTTGGCGTGGTGGAGAAATCAGAGATTATCGACGGCAGCAAAGTGGCTGAAGGCGATGTCCTGATCGCCCTCGGCTCCAGTGGCCCACACTCTAACGGCTACTCGCTGGTACGCAAAATTCTGGCATTCAGCAACACTGACCCGCAAACCACCCAGCTGGAAGGTAAGCCGCTGGCGGACCATCTGCTGGCACCTACGCGCATCTATGTGAAGAACATCCTCAGCCTGATTGAGCAAGTGGACGTGCACGCCATTGCCCACCTGACCGGCGGCGGTTTCTGGGAGAATATCCCGCGCGTGCTGCCAGACAACACCCAGGCGGTACTGGAAGAGTCAAGCTGGGAGTGGCCAGCCGTCTTTAGCTGGATGCAGCAGGCCGGTAACGTCAGTCGCTTTGAGATGTACCGCACCTTTAACTGCGGCGTGGGTATGGTGATTGCCCTTAGCCCGGCGGAAGCGGACAAAGCGCTACAGCTGATGAACGATGCCGGTGAAAAGGCGTGGAAAATTGGCGTAATCAAAGCCTCCGACGCGGAAGAGCGCGTGGTGATTAACGCATGAAACGCATCGTCGTGCTGGTTTCCGGCAATGGAAGCAACTTACAGGCAATACTGGACGCCTGCCAGCAGGGGCGGATCGGCGGCAGGATAGCTGCCGTTTTCAGCAATAAAGCCGGGGCTTTTGCGCTGGAGCGTGCGCGCGCGGCCAACATTGCGGCTCACGCGCTGGCGGCGGCGCAATTCGCCGACCGCTGCGCTTTCGATCGTCAGCTAATGCTGGAAATAGACGCTTATTCGCCCGATCTGGTCGTACTGGCAGGCTATATGCGCATTCTCAGTGCGGAATTCGTTCAACGCTACGCCGGGCGCATGCTGAATATTCACCCTTCCCTGCTACCGAAATACCCGGGGCTGCATACCCATCGCCAGGCGATTGAAAATGGCGATGAAGAGCACGGCACCTCGGTGCATTTTGTCACTGAACAGCTGGACGGTGGCCCGGTGATCCTCCAGGCGAAAGTTCCGGTGTTCAGCGATGACACAGAAGACGATATCGCTGCGCGCGTGCAGCATCAGGAGCATGCCATCTACCCGCTGGTGGTGAGCTGGTTCGTGGACGGACGCCTGGCCATGCGCGATGGCGCAGCCTGGCTGGATGGCCAGCGGCTGCCCACCAACGGGCACGCTGTCGGCTAAGCGCGGCAACCGAAACCGGGGCCGAACCTGCATGCAGGGTTGCCATCGGTTTCTTAGCGCATCAGCCATACCTTCCGGTAATATAATCCTCCGTACGGCGCTGGCGTGGTGCGGTAAACAGCGTATCGGTCAGACCAAATTCCACTACCCGGCCCTGGTGCATAAACGCGGTATAGTCAGATACGCGCGCCGCCTGCTGCATATTGTGCGTGACCAGGATCAGGGTGAAATGCTGTTTCAGCGTGGTCATCAATTCTTCAATTACCAGCGTGGCAATCGGGTCAAGCGCCGACGTTGGCTCATCCAGCAGCAGGATTTCCGACTCTATGGCGATAGCGCGGGCTATAACCAGCCGCTGCTGCTGCCCGCTGGAGAGCGTCAGGGCGTTCTGCCACAAATTGTCTTTCACCTCTGCCCATAGCGCCGCAGCCCGCAGCGCCCGCTCGGCTGCTTCATCCAGCACGCGCTTGTCACGCACGCCCTGTAAACGGAGGCCGTACACCACGTTGTCATAGATGGACTTGGCAAAGGGATTTGGCCGCTGAAACACCATGCCAACCCGGCGGCGCAGCGCGCAGAGATCCTGCCCGGACGCCAGAATGGAGTGCTGCTGCAGACGGATATCCCCGCTAATGCGGCAGCCGTCGATGGCATCGTTCATGCGGTTGAAGCAGCGTAACAGCGTCGACTTACCGCAGCCGGAAGGGCCGATCAGTGCGGTGATGCGGTTTGCAGGCAACTGCAGGCTGATGTTGTTTAATGCCTGTTTTTCGCCATACCATAAGTTCAGGTTGTCCAGTTCCAGCGCGGTATTCACATCATTTAAGGTGATTGCCATAAAAAGTCCCGTGTTAAAGCATCAGCGCACGGCAGCGCTCGCGCAGACGATGGCGCAATATCATCGCCATCAGGTTTAACCCCAATATCAGTAATACCAGCAGCAGCGCGGTGGCAAACACCAGCGGACGATCGGCTTCAGCATTGGGGCTTTGGAAAGCCAGATCGTAGATCTGAAACCCGAGATGCATAAACTTACGATCGAGATGTAAATACGGGAACAGCGCATCCACCGGCAGTTCCGGCACCTTTTTGACGACGCCAACCAGCATCAGCGGTGCGGTTTCCCCGGCAGCGCGCGCTACCGCCAGAATCAGCCCGGTTAGCATGGCAGGCGCAGCCAGCGGCAGCGTAATATGCCACAGGGTTTCCGCCTGTGTTGCCCCCAATGCCAGCGAACCCTGGCGTAGCGAGGGAGGAATGCGCGACAGCCCCTCTTCGGTGGCCACAATCACCACCGGCAAGGTTAACAGGGCCAGCGTCAGCGAAGCCCAGAGCAGCCCGGGCGTACCAAAGGTGGGGTTCGGCAGCCTGGCGGTGAAAAACAGACGGTCAATGCTGCCGCCCATCAACCAGACAAAGAAACCGAGACCGAATACGCCATAAACAATTGAGGGGACGCCAGCAAGGTTAACCACCGCGATGCGTACCAGCCGGGTTAACAGATTGCTGCCGGCATATTCGTGCAGCCAGATTGCCGCCACCACGCCAAGCGGCATCACCACTACGGACATCAGCAGTACCATCAGTATGGTGCCAAAAATGGCCGGGAATACCCCGCCATCACCGAAACTCTCGTATGCTGAATCACTGACAAAATGCCACAGCTGGTGAGCAAAATGTCGCCACTTCCCCCCGGCACTCATGGCATTCGGCTGCCATGCAGCGACGATCTGCGCCAGCGGTATCTGGTGCCTTTCTCCGCCGGCATCGCGCAGCACCAGTACGGTATTGTGACTTTCCTGATTTAATGCTGCCAGACTGGACGACTGGTGTGCAAACTGGCGCTGCAGCTCGGCGCGATCCGCTTCATAAGCTGACTGCTGTTCCGGCGTGTAGCGCTGGTCGTTGCGCTGCTGCTGTCTTTTCTGTTCCAGCTCTTCCATCTGCGCATTAAGTCGTGCCATCTCGACCTGGCGCAGCGTTTCTGCTTCTTTGAGGTGCTCATGAGTCTGCGTCAAACGCTGCTGCAAGGTTTGAAAAAGGTTATGCGCGGTCAACGGATGCCGGTCTTCCAGCAAACCTTCGAACCAGCCGTACGCGTTGCCGCCAGCACGTCGCTGCAACACAATGACCTGCTTCGGCAACTGCTGGTGTAGGATCTCGCTGGAAAGCAGCGGGCGAAAATCCGTGCCATTGAAATCGCGGTTACCGGTTTTAATCAGATAGCGTGTGACGCTTTCCGGCATGCCGGCCGGTAAAAGCGGGCCGCTGGACTGCAATTGCTGGCGAGAAACCTGCTGCTCTGCGGCGATCTCCCCTAACATCTGCACCTGTCCGTTCGGGGTTTGCAGGGTGAACAGCACCAGCGGCTGTGGCCAGAAATAGCGTAACCCCTGCCAGGCCAGCAGCACAATCAGCAGCAGGAAAGCCAGCAGACTAACGGCCACCGCTCCGGCGGTAAGCCAGCGCCAGCGGTGATTACGCGCAGCCGCACCTTTCATCCTTGCTGCTCCTGCTGACTATAGCGCCGTCGCAGACGCTGGCGCACCAGCTCGGCAAGGGTATTGATCACCAGGGTGAAGACCAACAGCACCAGCGCAGACAAGAACAACAAGCGATAGTGAGCGCTTCCTGCTGCCGCTTCCGGCATTTCCACCGCGACATTGGCAGCCAGCGAGCGTAAGCCTGCAAACAGCCCGCCATCGGTTACCGGGGTGTTCCCGCTGGCCATCAGCACGATCATGGTTTCTCCTATTGCCCGGCCAAAGCCAATCATCAGGGCGGCAAAAATACCCGAGGATGCTGCGGGTAGCACCACCCGGGTCAGCGTTTGCCAGGGGGTTGCACCCAGCGCCAGCGAGCCTTGCCCCAGCGAGGCGGGCACGCTGAAGATGGCATCTTCGGCAAGGGTGAATACCAGCGGCACCAGGGCAAAGCCCATCGCCACCCCGGCCACCAACAGATTACGCTGCGGGTAATCGGTGCTGAAACGCTCCGCCAGTCCCTGTCCCCATAAAGCATGCTCCAGCAGCGGGATCGCCCACAGTGAAATAAAGGCGCTTAGCAACAACAACGGCATCAGCAGCAGCACTTCGCCACCTTCTGCACGCCAGCGCTTTTGCCAAACCGGCGGTAACTTTTGCCGCGTCCAGCTACACAACAGAAGCACTGATGCCAGTATCAGCGGTAATAACAGTACGCCGGACAGGCGGTCGGCTATTTTCGGAGCCAGCCACAAACCCGCAATAAGCCCAATGACCACGCCCGGCAGCGCCCCCATCATTTCAATGGCGGGTTTCACCCAGCGCCTCAGGCCCGGCGTCATAAACCAGGCCGTATACATGGCGGCTGCCAGCGCCAGCGGCGTGGCAAATAACATGGCCAGACCCGCCGCTTTTAATGTCCCCACCACCATCGGTAGCAGGCTAAATTTTCCCTGGTAATCGTCATTGGCGGAGGTCGCCTGCCAGACATATTCGGGTTCAGGATAGTTTTCATACCAGACTTTTTGCCACAGGCTGCGCCAGCTGACGTCCGGCCACGGATTGTCCAGCCGGTAGTGCTGCCAGGCTCCTGCCCGTTCCACCAGCAGCCCGTCACCTTCCGGGGCGAACTGCACCATCAGCACGCCTGGCTCCAGTTGACGGCGGAGGATCGCTCCCTGCTGCTTGCTGGCAAACAGTTTGAGTTCCCCCTGTGGGCTGAGGGTGGCGAAGACGCGACGGTGAGGTTCAGTCACCATCAAAGGTTGCCATTGCGCACCGGCGAAGTCGCGGATAAAGCGCAACCGTGGTTGCGCGGTGCTGGCAATATCGAACCACTGCCCAATGCCGCGATCGTCGGCTATCAGTAGTGAAGCGCCACCGCTCAGTAACCTCAGGCCTGCAGGCTTTTCTGCCAAATTCAGCGCCTCACGCAGCTTGGGTTGGCCGCTGCCAAGCAGCCATACGCTTAGCTGCGTGCCGGACAGCGTGTACAGCTTGCCGCCGTCGGGCGAGAATAGCAGTTGATCCACCCCGCTGATATTCAGCCGGTATTGCAAAGCAGGCTGCCGTGCCTGCAACTGCCACAAAGCGATATGATCGGGGGTTGCCAGTGCGACCTGCCAGCGGTTTTCGGCGCTCTGCGTGATGGCAAAATGGTGGATGTGCTCTTCCCCACTGCTCAGTGGCACATCGCCAAGCGGGTATTGCCAGCGCGGTTCCGCGCCTGACGTGAAGTCCGGTTGCACCACCACCATCGCCCCGCGTTCTGAAAGCAGCAACACGCTTTGATTATCCATGCTGACGCTGGCCCTGATGCTGCCACGCAGTAACGTTAAGGCCGCAGAAGGCGGTTCAGCATTGAGCGGCACAAAACGCCCGCTGCCTTGATTATCGATACGCCAGCCCCATTTTTGCTGGCGATCCATGCCCATGGCTATCGCCGCATCGCTTTGCCACAGTTTGATCGGGTTATCCGCCCGCAGACCGGGAGCGATAAATAGCGGCACCACCACCCAGACCAGCCAGAATAGCAACAGCATCATGACCAGTAAGATGGCCATCCCGCACGCGGTCACTACGCGCCGCGTCAACCTTTCGATGATGCGGCGACGCCCGGCGTTGTCGTCAACGGGGATTGGGCGGTCAGTCATCTCTGCGCGGATTTCCATGGTGATTCAAAACCGTTATGTTGCCCGTATGTGATTAATAAGACAATCAACATTCACCGAGCGTTGGACAATGCTGCCATACTGTCGCCATAATGTTTCAGGATAATGGCTACCCAATATCCTGAATCAGCGAACGGAGTAAAAATGGGTCAGGAAAAGCTGTATATAGAAAAAGAGTTGAGTTGGTTATCCTTTAATGAGCGCGTATTGCAGGAAGCGGCTGATAAAACCAACCCGCTGATTGAACGTATGCGCTTTCTCGGTATCTATTCCAATAACCTGGAAGAGTTCTACAAAGTCCGTTTTGCTGACCTGAAGCGTCGCATTCTTATCGGCGAAGAACAGGGAATTCCGGGTACTCCACGTCATTTGCTGAAGAAAATTCAGGCGCGGGTTCTGAAAGCCGATCGGGAGTTTGACGGCCTTTACAACGATCTGCTGTTAGAAATGGCGCGTAACCAGATTTTCCTGATCAACGAACGTCAGCTTTCTCCTAATCAGCAGAGCTGGCTGCGTCATTACTTCAAACATCATCTGCGCCAGCACATCACCCCGATCCTGATTAACCATGACACCGATTTAATCGAGTTTCTCAAGGACGATTACACCTATCTGGCGGTAGAGATTATTCGCGGAGCAGAGATAAACTACGCGCTGCTGGAGATCCCGTCGGATAAAGTGCCGCGTTTCGTCAACCTGCCGCCGGAGACGCCGCGCCGCAGAAAGCCGATGATCCTGCTGGATAATATTCTGCGTTACTGCCTGGGCGATATTTTCCGTGGCTTTTTCGATTACGACGCGCTGAACGCCTATTCGATGAAAATGACGCGTGATGCCGAATACGACCTGGTCACTGAAATGGAATCCAGCCTGCTGGAGTTAATGTCGTCCAGCCTGAAGCAGCGCCTGACCGCCGAACCGGTGCGCTTTGTCTATCAGCGCGATATGCCGGATGCGATGGTGGAGCTGCTGCGTAACAAGCTGAACATCTCCAATTATGACTCTATCGTGCCCGGTGGGCGTTATCATAACTTCAAAGACTTTATTACTTTCCCCAACGTTGGCAAAGCCAACCTGGTGAACAAGCCGCTGCCGCAGCTGCGCCATATCTGGTTCGACCGTTTTCGCAACGGATTTGACGCCATCCGCAACCGCGACGTGCTGCTCTATTACCCTTATCACACCTTCGAGCACGTACTGGAGCTGCTGCGCCAGGCCTCTTTCGACCCGGCAGTGCTGGCGATAAAAATCAATATTTACCGCGTTGCCAAGGATTCACGCATTATCGATGCGATGATCCACGCCGCCTACAACGGTAAGAAAGTGACGGTCGTCGTGGAGTTACAGGCGCGTTTCGATGAAGAGGCCAACATCCACTGGGCGAAACGCCTGACCGAAGCCGGAGTTCACGTCATCTTCTCGGCTCCGGGGCTGAAAATCCACGCCAAGCTGTTCCTGATTTCACGACGTGAAAACGGCGAAATCAACCGCTATGCGCACATCGGTACCGGTAACTTCAATGAAAAGACCGCACGGCTTTATACCGACTATTCGCTGCTGACCGCCGATGCACGTATCACCAATGAATTGCGGCGAGTATTTAACTTTATTGAAAACCCGTACCGCCCGGTGAGTTTCGAACATCTGATGGTGTCGCCACAGAATTCGCGCCAAATGCTATACCAGCTGATAGATAATGAAATTGCCAATGCGCAGCAGGGGTTATCCTCCGGGATCACGCTGAAAATCAACAACCTGGTTGATAAAGGCCTGGTGGATCGCCTGTACACCGCTTCCAGCGCTGGCGTTAAGGTCGAACTGGTGGTGCGCGGCATGTGCTCACTGATCCCCAATCTGGAAGGGATCAGTGATAATATCCGGGTGATCAGCATCGTTGACCGTTATCTGGAGCACGACCGCGTCTATATCTTTGATAACGGCGGCGACAAAAAAGTGTTTCTCTCTTCGGCAGACTGGATGACGCGCAACATTGACTATCGTATTGAAGTGGCCGTTGCCGTACTTGATCCCATTCTGAAACAGCGCATCATGGACATTATCGCCATCCTGATGAGTGATACGCTGAAAGCCCGTTTCGTCGATAAAGAGCTGAGCAACCGCTATGTACCGCGCGGTAATCGCCGTAAGGTGCGTTCGCAGCTGTCAATCTACGAGTACATTAAATCTCTTGAACAACCTGATTAATCACTATGCCAATTACCCCTAAAAGCACTGCCAAACCGCAGGAATTCGCAGCCATTGACCTGGGTTCGAACAGTTTCCACATGGTGATTGCCCGCGTGGTGGATGGCGCCATGCAGGTACTGGGACGCCTCAAGCAGCGCGTACATCTGGCGGACGGGCTGGACAGCAATAATGTGCTGAGCGAAGACGCGATTCAACGTGGTCTCGGCTGCCTGGCGTTATTTGCCGAACGCTTGCAAAGTTTCAGCCCGACAAACGTGACTATTGTCGGGACTCATACCCTGCGCGAAGCGGCAAATGCGCAAGAGTTTCTCCAGCGCGCAGCAGAGGTTATCCCCTATCCCATTGAAGTGATTTCGGGCAATGAAGAGGCGCGTCTGATCTTTATGGGCGTGGAGCATACCCAGCCGGAAAAAGGGCGCAAGCTGGTTATTGACATTGGCGGTGGTTCCACCGAATTGGTGATTGGTGAAGATTTCGAGCCGAAACTGGTCGAGAGCCGCCGTATGGGCTGCGTCAGTTTTGCCAATCTTTATTTCCCCAACGGCACGATCAGCAAAGAAAATTTTCGCCGTGCACGCCTTGCTGCGGTACAAAAACTGGAAACGCTGGCATGGCAGTATCGTCTGAAAGGTTGGCAGTTTGCGTTGGGCGCTTCCGGCACGATCAAAGCCGCCTGTGAAGTGCTGCAGGCGATGGGCGAGAAAGATAAGCTGATCACCCCTGAGCGCCTGCAGCTGCTCTATGACGAAGTGGTTAAATATAAATCCTTCGATGCCCTTAGTCTGCCGGGGCTGTCGGAAGAGCGCAAAAGGGTGTTCGTGCCGGGTCTGGCGATCCTGTGCGGCGTGTTTGATGCCCTTGCTATCCGCGAGCTGCGCCTTTCCGACGGCGCGCTGCGTGAAGGCGTGCTGTATGAAATGGAAGGCCGTTTCCGACATCAGGATATTCGCAGCCGTACGGCGCAAAGCCTGGCAAATCATTATGCCATCGACAGCGACCAGGCTCGTCGGGTGCTGGAAACCACCGAACAGCTCTACAGTCAGTGGCGCGACCAGAACGCCAGGCAGGCGAATCCGCAGCTGGGGGCGCTGTTAAAATGGGCAGCAATGCTGCATGAAGTGGGACTGACCATCAACCACAGCGGCATGCAGCGTCATTCGGCCTATATCCTGCAGAACACCAACATGCCCGGATTTAATCAGGATCAGCAGACGCTGCTGGCTACGCTGGTACGCTATCATCGTAAGGCCGTGAAAGTAGAAGATATGCCGCGCCTGACGCTGTTCAAGCGCAAGCAGTTCCTGCCAATGGTGTTTCTGTTACGCCTGGCTACGCTGCTCAACAACCAGCGCCAGGCCACCAGCAGGCCAGGTTACCTGCATCTGCACACCGATGAAGGTGACTGGACCCTGACCTTCCCGCGTGATTACTTTAGCCAGAACAATTTAGTTCAGCTGGATTTGGAACGCGAACAGAGTTACTGGAATGATGTAACCGGTTGGCAGCTTACCATCCGGGAAGAGGCTTAACCCGGCTCGATCAATTCACTGATGCCGACCACCTGTGGCGGCCACCGGGATCGTTCTGATACGTCGTTCATCCCGCAGCCGCAGCGCCACAATGACTGGAAATCACACACTGACGCTCATGAACCCACTCACCGATGGCGATTTTTACAAAAAATACTTACCTGATGCACCGCATCCGGAATTAACGGAGGCGTTGCCACGCATTGAAGGAGGCAGAGCACTTGACGTTGGCTGCGGTAGCGGGCGTAATTCGCTGTGGCTTAATAGCAAAGGCTTCGACGTCACGGCCTGGGATAATAACCCGGCCTGCCTTGCCCGGCTTGAGCAAATTATCACTGTCGGGGATCTGCGCGGGCTGCATACCGCCCGGCACGACCTCAATACGCTGCGCTTCAACGGTGCATATCACCTGGTGTTGGCGACGGCGGTGATGAAGTTCCTGCAGCCGGCAACCATTCCGCAGCTGATTGCGGATATGCAGGCCAGCACGGTGCGTGATGGTTATAACCTGATCGTGTCAGTGATGGACAGTCGGGACTATCCTTGCCGTGAGGACTTCTCTTTTACCTTTAAGTCCGGCGAACTCAGCCATTACTATCGCAAATGGCATATTGTGAAATACAATGAGCATGTCGGACAACTGCAGCGCAGCGGTGAAAACGGCCAGCGAATCCCTCTGCGCTTTGCGACCCTGTTGGCACAGAAAGCTAACGTCAAGGCCTGACTTCAGCATCTGCCTCTGTTTGAACGGGGGCCAGCTCCTGCAATGGTATTGGCATTCCGACCGCATCCCCCTGCAGGTAATCAACGCCCAGCCTACGCAGTTCGCCGGCGATCTCTTCCGTTTCAACGAACTCGGCGACGATCTGCATGCGCTTTAGTCGCGCCACCGCGCAGATAGAGACGATAATCTGATAGTCGAGGCTGTTATTCAGCATATTGCACACGAAGCTGCCGTCAATTTTCAACATATCAACCTGCACCCGTTTAAGGCGTGAATAGCTGGCATACCCCGTACCGAAGTCATCAATCGCCACCCGACAGCCCAGTTTCCGTAACTGAGCCAGTGAGCGGTTACCCCAGCTGTTATCGCTTAACATTGGCGACTCTTTCACCTCAATAATCAACTGCCAGGGTTCCACGCCATGAGCTTTAAGCCGGGAGGTAATTTCCTCCGTGAGCTGCGGTCGGCACAGCGAGGCAGCAAACAAATTGACAGCGAGACGAATGCCCGGTAACTGTTGACGATGACCATGAATAAATGTCAGTGCCTGCTCCAGCACCATGCGATCCACTTCCCAGGTCAGACCAAACTCTTGTACAACCGGTAAGAAACTGGCGGGTTTGATATATTCGCCCTGCGTGTTCACCATACGCAGCAAAATTTCATAGTAGTCATCACCCCGTACGCCGCAGATCTTTTGCGCCATCAGATGAAAACAACCGTTCTGCAACGCCAGTTTAATATCATGTAACATCATCAGCTTTTCAGTGACATGGCGCTGCACAGGAACATTCGCCGTTTGTTGCAGATTTACCGCATGACCATTGCGCAGTGACGTTTCGGCCAGGGCGCTCATTTCACCCAGCAGCTCATACAGATGCAGCACAGGCGTATTGACCGTACAGTAGCTGAGGCCGATATCGGGATGGATCGGCAGGCCGTCCCAGCTCAGGTGATAACTTTTTATTCGTGCTTCCAGCTCTTCAATTCGTGATTGCAGAACAGCATGATTCAGACGTATCACCAGGTCAAACCCGGGCAGCTGATAGATTGTCTCCCCGGCAAACAGATTAGGCCGCAGATAAATAGCAAGGCTGCGTTTGTACTGAATACGCAGCCGCAGCCCGTAAGTACGGCTTAAACGGTCAAGATCGGGAATACGTAGAAAACAGAGTGATGAGCAGGAAACGACCGCGAGATCCTTATTCAAGGCGCGCAAATTAGGCAGCCCGATAATCGGGTCGGTCATTGCCAGTTCTCTGGCGCGCACCAGCAGCTTACGCTGGCGGGTGCTGATGGCCGACATCAGCAAAATGGTTAGCGTAAAAACCAGCAGGTAAGCCGACATAACCAGCAGATTATAAGGCTCCATCGCCCCCAGATTCATAAAGCGGTCGCGTAGCTGGTAAAGAACAACCAGCAGTACGCCCCAGCTGATTGAGGTGAAATGATAACCAAAACGCAGCGCGGACCATAACATCAGCGGCAGCAGAAGTGGAAGACCGTACTCGGTCGTCAGCAAATTATCCTTACTGGCTTTGAACAAGGTCAGCATTATCAGTAATGTTGCCAGTAATACCAGCCACGTCAGCCATTCACGCCACGTCACTCCCCCGGCAATCTGGCGCTGACAGCGCGCCTTTAAAATCAGTAAAAAACGCGGGTTGCGTGACAGCCGTAGTAAGAAATAGAACAGTGGCACGGTCGCCAGCGAGGCCATCAGCAACGACTGATAATTAAGTAGCGTATGCAACGAGTAAGATTCATCAACCAGGATCGTATGGTGAAGAGGCAATATTCCCGTCGGTAGCGCCAGCTGGGCGAAAATAATAAACAAGGTGGGTATCACCAATACCAGCCAGATTAGTCGTACGCTGATCTGATTCAACTCACCCGGACTGACGTTCCAGCGGGTTTTGAGCTGTGTACGATAGCCCCACCAGCCCAGTGCCAGCGCAGTCATAAACATCGCAATAAGCACCAATCCCTGTAACACGCTGTAACGTCCGTAGAAGTGGAAGCATAAAGCCACGGCTATGCCGGGAAAAGAGCGCCAGTCAAACACCAGCATCATGGCAATCATCATAGCCATGGGTAAATAGATCAGGTAGACATAACCGTCGGAGATCCAAAGCCGCACCGACAAGGCAGAGGCTAATGGCATCAACAGTAGCGCGAGTAGCATCGGTAACCCCCACCAGCAGGTGGTAAATTTTTCCAGCATTCTCGTTTTTTTCATTGTTTTATCATTATTTAAGATTTTTATCTGCAGACTTTCACTATTGTAACCGACTATTGTATGGCATATTTATGAAAAGTGTTTATTAAATCTTGTCAGGATAAAAAGATGATCATCATTCAATCCCGTTCAGGTTAATTCCCAGTGATTCATACTTCACTCCCTTTTAGCAGTGCATGTCACCGGTCAGGGTGAGAAAATAACGCCTGTGCCGCAATGCATTATTGCCGTACGGATATACTACAGGAAATACTGCCGCAACAACGCTGTGTCATCCGGAATACGTCACAACCCCCTCGCCTTATCCGCGTTATCATGCTGGTCAGGGTTATTATTTTGCTGGGGCAGTTAATATCAGTTGTCCCGCAAGCTGTCCGGCATCACCAACAGAAATACTCTCATCGGTAATACCCACAAGCATCGTTATCGAAAAGCCATCATCAATGAAGGGCTTGCGAAACCGATGTTTTCATGACATTTGCTCACCCACTGCTGCCTGAATCAGTTAAGCTGTCACCTTCTTTTCTTCAGACAAAAGGATATTGCATGCCTTTAGCCCCTTCCCATGTCCAGCATTTGGCTGAAGTTCGCAGCCGCATTCTCAATCTGCTGCTATCTGATAAAGATCTTGTCGATACCCTGCTGGAGCGCCCGCGACGTGAATCCTCTGCAGAAGCAGACGTCCATCGTCAGCAGGTTGAGGAGATTAAGCAGACCTTACCCCTGCTACATGCCGCAGATATCGCCGACCTGCTGGAAGCCCTGCCCGAAGACGAACGCCTGGCACTTTGGCGGCTGGTAGGAAACGATCGCCGGGGCCATGTCCTGCTCGAAGCCTCAGAAAATGTCTGGGAGAGTCTGATTGAGGAGATGAGTGACCGCGATCTGCTGCGCGCCATCGAACCGCTCGACATCGACGAACAAGCCTGGCTGGCTAAATACCTGTCGCGCGATTTGACGGGGCGCTTGCTGACATCACTGGATCCGGCGCTACGCTCAAACGTGCTGGAGGTAATGGATTTCGATCGTGATCGCGTCGGCCGCATTATGGATTTCAAACTGGTGACGGTGCGCGCAGACGTGACGCTGGCAACCGTACAACGCTTTCTGCGGCGAAAAAAATCCATTCCCGATGGTACCGATAAGCTGTTTGTCACCAATAAAAACAATATGCTGCTGGGCGAGCTGCCGCTGACTGATATCCTGCTGAACACGCCGGATAAACGGGTAATGGAAGTGATGAACGATCGACCAACCAACTTCCTTATCGATGACAGAGCCGAAGATGCCGCCGGGGCGTTCGAGCGATACAACCTGATTTCAGCCGCCGTTATTGATGCCACAGGGAAACTGATGGGCCGCGTGACCATTGATGATGTCGTTGATTTAGTACACGAAGAGAACGACAGCAATATCCGTAAAATGGGCGGGGTGAATCCTGAAGAAGATGTTTTTGCCCCGGTCAGAAAATCGGTGCGCAACCGCTGGGCCTGGCTGGCAATTAACCTGTGCACCGCCTTTGTCGCTTCGCGGGTGATTGGCCTGTTTGAAAATACCATTTCGCAGCTGGTCGCACTGGCAACGCTGATGCCGATTGTTGCAGGGATTGGTGGCAACACCGGTAACCAGACGATTACGATGATCGTGCGGGCAATGGCGCTGCATCAGGTGGAGCCAGCTAACTTCTCATTTTTAGTCGGTCGTGAACTGGGCGTGGCGCTGATTAACGGCCTGTTCTGGGGAGGCGTGATGGGGGGCATCACCTGGGCGATGTATGGTAACCCGGCGCTCGGCGGCGTAATGATGCTGGCCATGTTGCTTAATCTGCTGCTGGCAGCGCTGATGGGCGTTCTGATCCCGCTGCTGATGATAAAAATGAAACGCGATCCGGCTGTTGGCTCCAGCGTACTGATTACCGCGCTTACCGATACTGGCGGCTTCTTTATCTTCCTCGGGCTGGCTACCCTCTTTCTTCTGCACTGAAGTTAACAACGTAACGCATCCGATTTAATTGATAACGGGCGTTATTGTTGTGATAGCGCTCCCGGAACATTCTCAACTGCCCGTATAGACTGCCTAAAACAACACAGACAGAGATAACTGCCCGCTTCTGTTGCCGCGAGATAGCGCTGCATGGTCACAGAAGCGGGTTGGCTACTGCCTGAAGAAGCCTGAAGAAAGGATGTCGCCCTACTCTCACTCAACCAAGGATGTCATATGCGTTCACCAACCGAGGCTCTCCCCCTGACTTGCCCGACGAGTGACATGGAAGAAAATGCATGGAGGCGCGCCACCTGGCGCATTTTACCCATCCTGACCGTCAGCTATATTTTCGCCTATCTCGACCGCATCAACGTCGGCATTGCCAAATTACAAATGTCCAGCGATCTCGCCTTTTCTGAAACCGTGTACGGGCTGGGTGCCGGGATCTTTTTTATCGGGTTTTTCTTTTTCCAGATCCCCAGCAATATGGTGCTACAGCGCGTTGGTGCGCGCCGTCTGCTGGCCGCGCTGCTGGTCTCTTGGGCAGCTATCGCCCCGCTCACAGCCCTGGTCGCCACGCCCTGGCAGTTTTATACGGTACGCTTTTTGCTCGGCCTGACCGAATCCGGTTTCTATCCTGGCGTGATCCTCTATCTTTCGCTCTGGTTCCCTTCATACCGGCGCGGCAAAATATTTGCCCTGTTTGCCGCCGCCGTGCCGCTATCAGGACTACTCGGTGGCCCGCTTTCGGGCGGGATTATGTCGTATTTCCACCATAGCCTGGGGCTGGCGGGCTGGCAGTGGCTGTTTATCATTCAGGGTACGCCGTCGTTGTTTATTGGGGCGCTGGTGTTCTGGCTACTGCCTGACCGCATAGAGCACGCCCACTGGCTGGATCAGAAAGAAAAGTCGTTACTGAACGCGCGTCTGAAGGAAGATACCGTACAGGATAGTGCCACCGAACAGGCAACATTGAACAGCGTATTGCGTAACGGCAAGCTGTGGCTGCTGGCGTTGATTTATTTTTGCCTGATTGCCGGTTTTTACACTGTCAGTTTCTGGCTACCCACCCTGGTGCATAACGCCGGGGTAGAGGATGTATTTAACGTCGGCTTGTTGACCGCAATCCCTTATGCTGCGGCAATTGTCACGATGATCGTGGCGGCGCGTAGTGCGGATAAACACCGCGAACGCCGCTGGCATCTGGCGATTATTGCCATCATCGGCGCTGCAGGTATGGTGATTTCGGCCCTTTACAGCGACAACCTGTGGCTGGCGATGTGTGGTCTGACGCTCGGTGCTGCGGGCAGCCTGAGCACTCTGCCGCTGTTCTGGAGCCTGCCAACCGCTTTCCTTGGTGGCTCCATGGCGGTGGTCGGCATCGCTCTGATTAACTCCATTGGTAATCTGGCTGGTTTTGTCGCCCCTTATCTGATGGGGTTACTCACTGACCTGACCCACTCGACGCTGAGCGGTATGGTAATTATCTCCTGCACGATGCTGGTCGGAACGGCGGCAATCTTTCTGATCCCCGGCCGTGTTGTCAACCGCTAGCAGCCACGAGGCATATTATGCATATCGTCATCACCGGCGCTGCCGGGTTACTGGGTAAAAAACTGGTGCAGGCACTGCTGGCAAAGGGTTCATTAACTCATCAGCAGGGGCAATTACAGGCGATTAAGCGCATCACCGCCGTTGATATCGTCGCGCTCAAGGGGGTCAGCGATCCGCGACTGAAGGTTGTCTGTAGTGATATCAGCCAAACGTCTGAACTGGAGAGGCTGATTGGCGATCGCACAGACAGCGTATTTCACCTGGCGGCGGTGGTCTCCGGCCAGGCGGAGCAGGACTTCGACCTGGGCATGAAAATCAACGTGGATGCCGCCCGCCATATTATGGATCGCCTGCGCCAGCTGCCGCAGCGCATCAGGCTGGTTACTACCAGTTCGGTGGCGGTATTTGGTGGCAGGCTACCGCACAAAGTGGCGGACGACCAGGTGTGGATGCCGCAGAGTTCCTACGGCACGCAGAAAGCGATAAATGACCTGCTGCTGGCGGATTACAGCCG
This sequence comes from Erwinia pyrifoliae DSM 12163, assembly GCF_000026985.1. NCBI lineage: Bacteria > Pseudomonadati > Pseudomonadota > Gammaproteobacteria > Enterobacterales > Erwiniaceae > Erwinia > Erwinia pyrifoliae. Next base: position 1,232,779 of record NC_017390.1, on the reverse strand, counting down.
CAGAGGCTTTATTGACGGACGCAGCCTGCGTATGCCAACGATTGTGGTGCGGCCGGGCAAACCCAATGCTGCCGCATCCAGTTTCGCCAGTAGCATTATCCGCGAACCGCTCAACGGTGAAGCGGCCAACTGTCCGGTAAGCCTGCAGACGCGCCTGTGGCTGATGTCACCGGCCAGAGCGGTACAGGCATTAATCCACGGCCACGAACTGGGCGGCAAACAGCTTGACCAGGGGCGAGTGATTAACCTGTGCGGTCTGTCGGTGACGGTAGCAGAGATGCTGGCATCGCTACAGCGCCTGTGCGGTGATAAAGTCGCATCACGCGTCAGCTTTCAACAAGAGCAGGCAATCGGGGATATCGTCAACTCCTGGCCCGGCGATTTTCATGCTGATTATGCTCGCAAACTGGGTTTCCAGGCTAACGCCTCATTTGATGAAATGATAAGCGAATATCTGACGGAATCTGCCTGAACGGCTGGACGATGCAAGGGGCGGCCTGGCGACAGAGCGCTCACTTTATCAAGCTTCAGCCCCTGTCTCCGGCTTACTCCGATGCCGCAAATGAGTTTTGCGGGTTCTCTTTTTGCAGATTATCGCCCCCTGCCCGTCAATAAAAGGCAGCTGCAAAGGGGCAAATTCCACACCGAGATTCAGCCCCAGTACGTTGATTTCAAAACCTTCTTAAGCCCCAGTGGGTGAAGCAGAGAACGATAATCCTTACCTGCCGCATTTGCCGACAGATTGAGTTTTAGCGCCGGCACTTCCCGCCCGATATGGGCGAGAAAAATATTACCGTGGGGGCCGGGCCAGACGTGATAAGACTGCGGCCAGGGATAAGAAGCAATGGCGGGCTTAATTTGCGGATCATCGACTCGGCTTCAGCCCCGTGATGTTCCACCAACAGACGGGGTCTGGAGCCATATCAGTAACCATCAGGCAGATCCGCGTTATGCCGCACCTTATCTGCGCTGCCCCAGCTGTACCAGCTCAGGGCTTGGCTGAATGATCTCAGACCTTAAGCAGTTTCACCGTGCTATCCACGTCTATCTCTTCTTCCGAAAAGATTAAGGTCGTCCCCTGGAAGGTGGTGATCGCCAGTTTTTTCAGCGAGCGTGTTTCGCCAGGCTCTGCCGCTGATTTGGGCCTGATACTGCTCATCAGTACCCCCACAGACAGCACCGTATTTTCTTTATCAATGCGGGTATCGGCAGGCACTTCTTCGCTGTAAACCAGGTAAGACTTGATCGACGTAAGTTTAAGGCGCTCGCCCGCGATATAGATGTATTTGCTTTCCGGTGCGACTTTCACAGCATAAGCTGACAAACCCTTGGTGTTAGTGGTGGGTTCGAAAGTCACCGCCGCATCTTTTTTAATCAGCTCAGGGTTGGCGACTTTAATCACATGAAAATAACGGTTATCACCGTTTTCATCTTTGATAAATCCAAAACCTTTATCTTTAAACCAAGTTGTGATCGTTCCGTTCATCGCCATTACCACCTACTTAATCGTTTATCTACTCAGTTTTTGCAGCGCGCAGTGTAAAACACAATGCCTGCGCAGACTATGTCTTTGGTTTAAGTCTGGACGATAAATTTCCGGACAGCCAGATTCGCCAGTCGGCTGGAAATCCGTTATTATCCGCTCCCACTCTCCATCCGGGCAGCCTGATGTCTTCTATTGCCGATACCTTCATTGCGCCGCCTTGCCACAACAAGATAGAGATTCTCTATCAGGACGATCGCCTGGTTCTGATCAATAAACCCGCCGGACTGCTCAGCCTCTCGGGGAAGAATCCGCAAAATATCGATTCGGTGCATTATCGGCTGGTACAGATATTCCCCGGCTGCACCCTCGTCCACCGCCTGGATTTCGGCACTTCCGGGCTGATGGTGATTGCCCGCAACAAGGCGATTAATGCCGCCCTTTGCCAGCAGTTCAGTCAGCGCACAGTGACCAAGGTCTACAGCGCACTGCTTTGCGGACATCTGGACGATAACGAAGGAGTGATCGATGCAGCAATTGCCAAAGACCCGGCGCTGTTCCCGCTGATGTCGATTTGCTCAATCCACGGCAAGCCCTCTCGCTCCCGCTATCGGGTCGTTGAACGCTTTTATCACCCGTTGGAAAACAGGACGTTACTGCCGTTGACGCGGGTACAGCTAACCCCGGAGACCGGGCGCACACATCAGCTACGCATTCACTGCCAGCAGCTGGGCCACCCCATATTGGGCTGCGACCTGTATGGCGGACGCCTGCTGCCCGGCACCGAACGCACGCCGCGTCTGATGCTGCACGCCAGTGAGTTGCATTTTGTTCATCCCATCAACGGAGAGTGGATCAAAGCCCGTCATGCCTGCCCGTTCTGACAGCGGAAATATCTACCACGAAGACGTGCGTGATGAGACAAAAGTGCATAAGAAAGTGCTTAATCAGAGGGCTTAGATCGTAAAAGCCGACAGGCGAGATTTACCACATCAAATCATCAGGAATTTTAAAATCAGCATACGGATCTTCTTCATCCTGCTCTTCCTGACTCAGCGCGCTGTTTAATACAATACTTTTCGCATCTCGCTGCGCAATTTTATCGGCTACGATCGCAGGGATAATAGCGTATTCGCTCTCTCCACCCGCCCCCGCAGCCAGGCGAGCAATGGCAAGACGACCACTTACCAGCTGAGTTTGCGTCGTCTTATCAACCGCTATTTTTTTAATCAGGTTATTATCTGTGAAATTAAAATCAATATTTCCTTTTGCAATAACGACTCTGTTCATTTCAATCAGCTGCTTCACCTGAGCTTTATATTCTTTAGATAAGGCAGCCTGTTTTTGTTGTTCGTTAAGCTGTTGATCGCGCTCAAGCTGTGCTTTCTTATTTTCTTCCACGGCCTCTCTTGCCTGACGAGCCTGGACGCGTGATTTTTTAGCCGTCCGCTGGACTTTAGCCATTTTTTTGCTGGTCACTAATCCAGCTTTGAGCATCTGCTCTTGTAAGGTCAGTTTCGTCATCTTCGCTTCTAAACCGGTTGAGTAATTTATGGGATTATACCTATAATTTTGGGGGCTGTACCAGCAGTTCTGTATGTAGCTCTGTGGGGGAAGGTCACTCTCTAATCTACTCAATTTAAGAAGAAAATTACCAGAAAAATGATAGTCAGGATGTCTTCCCCCCGAAATCCTCGGGGGTGGGGTTATCATTTTTTTTGACAAATACTTACCATTTCATCGTAATGAATTTTGTCAATTTCCTCTATCCAGGAAAATATATCACCGATGACATTCCTTCCTTCACCCATTAAGTTTTCAGCAATGTCATCATTCATTTCGATAACTGCACTATGAGAGTATTTATTAATGAATCGGTAAACTTTTTCTTTTTTGTTGCTATCAAAAATAACGCATTTTTTTGCAGCGGCATCCATAAGCTGTAATAAATTAGATCTGTGCTTTGGATATTTGAAGTTTAAGAATGACTCTAACAATTTGCGAGACAGGTTCGCAGTAAAAAATGGAACCTGTAAATAATTCTGTGTAACTGCCACCGTATTAAAGGTGATCGCTCAGGCGNTCACCGAACTCGATAATAAAACGNCTCATTGCCAGCCGCCAGTTCTGGATCGGCATATTCCATTTTTTTGACGCCGACTGGATCGCCAGATAAATGACCTTTCTCACCGAGTCATCTGTCGGGAACACCTTTCGCTTTTTGATGGCTGCGCGGATCACGCTGTTCAGTGATTCGATGGCGTTCGTGGTGTAGATAGCCTTACGGATATCGGGCGGATAGCCGAAGAACGTATTAAGATTTTCCCAGTGTGTGCGCCAGCTCTTACTGATTTGCGGGTATTTCTCGTCCCAGATGCCTGCAAACTTATCCAGCGCCATCAGCGCCGCCTCTTCTGTCGGAGCCTGATACACCTTTTTCAGCCCGCCGGTGACGGCTTTGTAGTCCTTCCACGACACGTATTTCAGGCTGTTGCGCACCATATGAATAATACACAGCTGGATATGCGTCTGAGGATAAACGCTGTTTATCGCATCCGGGAAGCCCTTCAGTCCGTCCACACAGGCAATCAGGATGTCCTGAAGGCCCCGNTTTTTAAGCTCTGTCAGCACGCTGAGCCAGAACTTCGCGCCTTCGTTTTCTGCCAGCCACATGCCCAACAGCTCTTTCTGGCCTTCGGTATTAATGCCCAGAGCGAGGAAGACGGCCTTGTTAATCACGCTGCCATCGTGACGAACTTTCACCACGATACAGTCAAGATAAACAAATGGGATAAAGTGCATCCAACGGGCGGTTCTGCCATTCAGCAACCTGCTCTTTAACGGCATCCGTGACTTTTGAAATCAGCGTGGGCGACACGTCCGCATCGTACATTTCCCTGAACGTGGCGACGATGTCTCGGGTCGTCATGCCTTTGGCGTACAGGGACAAAATCTGGCTGTCCATCTGCGTGATACGCGTCTGGTTTTTCTTTATCAGCAGAGGTTCAAAGGTGTTTTCACGGTCACGCGGTGTGCTGAGTTCAATCTCGCCGTCATCGCACAGCAGAGTTTTTGACGAATAGCCGTTGCGGGTATTGGAGCCTGCTTTTGGGGCGTTTTTCTCGTGCCCGAGGTGGTCAGTCAGCTCAGCATTGAGTGCTGTTTCAACGGTAAGCTTCGTCAGCATGCGGGAAAACGCATTGAGNTCGGCTTCGGTTTTAAGGCCTTTAGCCAGTTCAGCCGCAAGGGCCTTGAGTTTCTTTTCGTCCATAATGTGCCTGTCTCCGTTGTTGGAATGAACATATCAAAAACAGGCAGATACACAATTTAAATTACAGGCTCNAAAAATGCTTGCTCCCAAGTTAAGCGTGGATATTCTTTATGCCTGTACAAAGTTTCGAAAACATAATGATACTCTGAATTGTAATCAATCAAGCCAGGGTCAGCATTACATATCGTAGATGAACGAGGTGTCACTGTTCCAGGTTCAATTGTATAGAAAAATGCGCTTTTAGTTTTATCACCTCTGTTCCTATTATTGGTATTAAACCAATCCCGGGCCAATTTGAAAAAAGTGAAGTTATGAGTTAACAGGAAAAGTTGCTTCGCATCTTTACAGTTCGTTTTAATAAATGAGTACGAATGAAACAGATGATTGGAATCAAAGCTAGAAACGGGATCATCAAAAACAATAATGCTATCAACTATTTTATTGCCGCCCTCCGTTAATTTTGTTATGAAATAAATTAGCGCTATAGCCGTTTTTTCACCCTCACTAAGATTTGGAACATGCCCAACTTGGTTATCCCTAAGTATTTCGTACCCATTTTTCACTTTATTAAATTCGAGCGAAAGCTCCGAACGGGCAAGAAAACCGTGTAGATATTTATTAAATATATCTGCTGCTATGGTTTCATTCGATAAGGATCCTTCAAGACCTTTTATTTCTGCTTCTAATTCCTTTAACTCAATTTTGCATTGCTGGATATTTTTTATTTCTATATCCCGGGTTAATATCTCTCCAAAATAATCAAATACCTTCACCTCCGAAGATGCATAATGTAATTCAAGCGTAGATTTTACCTTAGTTGTTTCTTTTTGAAAGTTGCTACATTTTCTATTGTGTAATTCAATTATATTGTTGATTTCTGTCGCATACCGATCGTAATTAATGAATAAAAGCTCTGGCATATCTACTGCGAGCAGTTCAACATTGAAAGGGTTCTTTATTTTTTCGTCTAGTAAGTGACCCCATCCTCTGATGTAATCATTGATTTTTTCGGCTTCTTCATTTAAAAGGGACGATCTATATTTTAATACATCCTTATGCTCATCATAAATATCAATCTCACCAATGTTAACAGTTAAGATGAATTGACTTACTAACCATACTTTAGCTTTATCAAGTATTCCTGAGAATTTTTTGTATTCATCATTAAAGTGCGCATTAAGTTCGTCAATCCTGTCCTGAGGTATTTTATTTCCGCAAAAATGACAACTATCATTAGCTTGATTCAGGCTTAATCCATTATAAACCCAAGATTGAACTACTTGATTGTTTTTTAAATTTTCAATGACTTTATTAGTGACTGACTGTTTGAGCAATTTATTCAACCTTTCATGTGCTTTTTTTAATAATGAATATTCTATGCACGGTGCTCTAAAGGTGATTAAATTCTTTTGCGTTGGGTTTGCTGCTTTAGTTAATCTCGCCACTTCATTTATATCTAGAACTGATTCGATTTTTTTTATTTTTTCAGCATTTGAGGTGATGAAATTTTCGAGTTTTTTTCTGTCGTAATTTAAAAATCTTGAGTCACTAGTATCTATAACTTGTAGGCTGGTGTAAAGACACCCATTTTAGTTCCACACACTTTTTGAGATTTCCGNTTTCTCAGCCATCAGCCGATACTCTTCCGGCGTCAGGTTATTCAGGGATTCNTGAGGCCGCTCACTGTTGTATTCATTCAGCCAGCGTTCCGTTATTTCCCGTGCTTCATTCAGTGTTCTGAACAGATAAAAATCCAGTATTTCGGTCCGGTACGTTCGGTTAAACCTTTCTATAAACGCGTTCTGTGTTGGCTTACCCGGCTTGATAAATTCCAGCATCACGCCATGCTCTTCGGCCCATTGCGCCAGAGCCAGAGATATCAGTTCCGGTCCGTTATCCATCCGCATCTTCAGCGGATATCCACGGTTTGCCACTATCCTGTCCAGCACCCGGACGACACGCTGCGCCGGGATATTCAGGTCAATTTCGATAGCCAGTGCTTCACGGTTAAAATCATCCACGACGTTGAAAGTCCGGAAACGTCGGCCACATGTCAGCGCGTCGTGCATAAAATCAATCGACCAGCTTTGGTTCAGTGCTTCCGGCGTTGCCAGCGGAGCCGGATTACGCACCGGCAGGCGTTGCTTACCCTTACGACGAAAATTCAGTTTTAGCAGACAGTAAATCCGGTGTACACGCTTGTGGTTCCAGACGTGGNCCTGCCTGCGAAGCACCTGGAAAAGCTTCTTAAATCCGTAGCGGGGGTAGCGTTCAGCCGCCTCAGTCAGCCTCTGGATCACCGCTTCATCACGTCGCGTATCCGGTTGATAACGAAACACCGTCCTGCTCAGCGATAACGTCCTACATGCCTGGCGTATGCTCATCGCAAACTGCGTGGTCAGATAGCTGACGAGCTCACGCTTTATCGCTGGNTTTAAAGCTTTTTTTCGATGACGTCTTTCAGCGCCCGGCATTCCAGACTCAGATCGGCAAACATCTGCTTCAGACGACGATTCTCGTCCTCAAGAGCTTTGATCTTTTTGATATCAGCGGCTTCCATCCCGCCATATTTCGCCTTCCAGTTGTAGTAGCTGGCTTCGGAAATAGCGGCCTCGCGACATACCTCTTTGACGGTCCTGCCAGCTTCGACTGATTTCAGTACGGCGATGATCTGGTGCTCGGTGAATCGGATTTTACGCATAGCGATCTCCTCAGGAGGCATCATCAGTATGCCGGAAGATCTCTAAAAGTGAATNGCACCATTATGCGGGATGCTTACAATACCNGCCGCTTCGGGCAATTCTAAGCACACGACACATGGCCTTGATACTGAACTCAGCCCGATTTTTTTCGATAAAGACATACTTCATTTCAGGCGCTTCGCGAAGTATGTCGCGGCCTTTTGGAGAATGGCCAGCTCCTCAGCCTGCTCCGCCAGTTGCCGCTTAAGGCGGGCAATTTCAACAGACATTTCCTGCTCACGTTCAGAAGAGGAATGTGCATTTTTGAGCTTGCTGCGCCAGGCATAAAGCTGCGATTCATACAGACGGAGTTCACGGGCAGCTGGAGCCACACCGATACGCTCAGCAAGTTTCAGGGCTTCGTTGCGAAATTCAGGCGTATGTTGTTTGCGTGGCTTTTTGCTGGTTGATGCTGGTTTTGTCATGAGTCACCTCTTGCTTGAGAGTTTACTCACTTAGTCGCGTGTCCACTATTGGCGGGTAGGATCAATAAGGCAGGTTCCAAACTCTCCTTATGCCAACGTCGTAGACATCATAATAGGATGACGTCCGGTCAAATTTGTCTTCTAGCTAAAGGTCCTCATTCCGCTTAAGCGCTCTATATAGATCCTTCTTGATAGGGCGCAAATGTTGGGACGATTTATACCAAGACTTCTTTTCTTTCTCTATTATTTCAAAGGCCTGCATGAGCTTGCCAACCATTTCACGCTGTTCTAATTGAGTTTTGATGGCCCCAAACTGCTTTCGAATTTCCAGTGAATCAAAAGATGCTTCTGGACATGACGGCATAGACTCAAATGCTTGTTCCACCAAATCACCCTGACTTTCTCCTGCTCTTTTATCAGCATGAAACGCAGCACCGCCACAGAAGATTACCAACCTTAGGCAACGTGGAAGATAGAGGCTTGTGTTGTTATCTGTATCATCAAAGGCCGAAATAAGGTGCAAGACTCCATATGCATACATAAATGTTTGTTTGCCATCAGCTATGTTACAGTGCATGGCAATATTTTTATCGTGCAACCAGGCCCAGAGTAAACCACCACCGATGTAGTCAGCGTGCGTTTCCTGTCCTAAAGATGACTGAGTCCCAAGATGGCCTGCAAAGATATGAGTCATCTCATGCCCATACGCTGCGAGCACAGCGACGATAGTCGAAGAGATAAGATAGTCTGATTCATCTTTTGGCGTATTTCCACGCTTCGGCGCGATCGCGACTAACTTGGCAACAAATGAGATGGGAATAGAAATTCGATATGCTTCACCGCTTCCAACTTGAGTAGCAGTGGGTGAGAGGCTATCACCAGCAGTTAGTGTAGGGAAAAAATTGCACTTCAAATGCTCCGGAACGTCTGTGAGAGCTATTCGTGCAGCCAAGCGCATGGCTTTATCAGCCCTCTGGCAAATAATACGGATGAGCGAAAATTCGAGCTCGCTCAGATAGGCACCGCACCCCGTACGATATTGGTCAAGATTCGCCTCAAGCTTGTTTTTAGAAGGCTTTAAGTTTGAACTAGTTATAGGGACTCCTCTCAGCCATCCTAAGTGACACACACTTCCTCGCGAAGGCCATGAATCTCACCTCTTATTCTCGAGAAACAATGCACTTATGGCAAATATTTTGTAAATTAATTTGCAGGAAGCACTTAATTTTTTTAAGAATTACCAAGCCCTCATTTTGAAGATTCGACCTTTCTCTCCCTCATCGTGTAACGTAATCACGACTTCATCAGACGAGAATACTGGTTCATCTGCGGGACGCACAGGCAAGTCTGAAGTGGTTTACTGAATTTGGCCATCTGAACAGAGGTGATATGCTCACCTCAGAACAACACAGGTGCTCCAATGAAAAGAAGAAATTTTAGTCCTGAATTCAAACGTGAATCCGCTCAGTTGGTTGTTGATCAAAACTACACCGTCTCTGATGCCGCTAAGGCTATGGATGTCGGTCTTTCCACGATGACAAAATGGGTCAAGCAACTGCGTGATGAGCGGCAGGGCAAAACACCAAAAGCCTCTCCGATAACACCGGAACAAATCGAAATACGTGAGCTGAAGAAAAAGCTACAACGTATTGAAATGGAAAACGAAATATTAAAAAAGGCTACCGCGCTCTTGATGTCAGACTCCCTGAACGGTTCTCGATAATCGGGAAACTCAGGGCGCGTTATCCTGTGGCCACTCTCTGCCATGTGTTTGGGGTTCATCGCAGCAGCTATAAATACTGGAAAAATCGTCCTGAAAAACCAGACGGCAGACGGGCTGTGTTACGAAGTCAGGTACTTGAGCTACATGGCATCAGCCACGGTTCGGCCGGAGCAAGAAGCATCGCCACAATGGCAACCCAGAGAGGCTATCAGATGGGGCGCTGGCTTGCTGGCCGGCTCATGAAAGAACTGGGGCTGGTCAGTCGCCAGCAGCCGACTCACCGGTATAAGCGTGGCGGTCATGAACACGTTGCTATCCCGAATCACCTTGAGCGACAGTTCGCCGTAACAGAGCCAAACCAGGTGTGGTGCGGTGATGTGACCTATATCTGGACAGGCAAACGCTGGGTATACCTCGCTGTTGTTCTCGACCTGTTTGCAAGAAAGCCAGTGGGCTGGGCAATGTCGTTCTCGCCGGACAGTAGACTCACCATGAAAGCACTGGAAATGGCATGGGAAACTCGCGGTAAGCCCGCAGGAGTGATGTTCCACAGCGATCAGGGCAGTCATTATACGAGCAGGCAGTTCCGGCAGTTACTGTGGCGCTACCGGATCAGGCAGAGTATGAGCCGGCGTGGAAACTGTTGGGATAATAGCCCAATGGAACGCTTCTTTCGGAGTCTGAAAAACGAATGGGTGCCAGTGACAGGTTACGTAAGCTTCAGCGATGCGACTCACGCCATAACGGACTACATCGTTGGATATTACAGCGCACTCAGGCCGCACGAATATAATGGTGGGTTGCCACCAAACGAATCAGAAAATCGATACTGGAAAAACTCTAACGCGGTGGCCAGTTTTTGTTGACCACTTCAGTCCGAATCTATAAGAGTAATGATTGGCTGTAGCCCCAACTCCGCATAACGACGAATGATAGCCAAAAGGTTTTCCTTCTTACGATCATCCAAAGACTCAAACACACCATCATGATAAACAAAACGAGGATATTTTTCGTCCAAGTGAGCACGCAGTACAGCCAAATCGAAGGCAATACAAAGCAGTTTGCGGTATGTATGCCCAAGATCGGCACTAGTCGCATTACCTGACTCATCAAGTATTTCTGCCTTGAACTCTAGATGTCCTAGTTGATTGGGAGATACGCTCAGCAGAGCTTTGCGATCAATGACCTCTTCAACTATTTCGCTAAAGAACAATCTTATTGCAGAAAATAAGCTGTCCTGATCAGAGTTTTGCTTCTCGACATTAGCCTCAATCTGGGCCTGTAGATTTCCACGCTCTTCTGTCAAAGCCCTAATTTCTTTTCGAAGTTCCTGCAAACGATGCAAGAAGCCTCGCTGACGCTCTAATGAAGTAATATCAGCACGCAATATCACCATCTCGTTCGAGACTTGTTTGTATTTACCAAAGATGTCAGTTTCACTTAGAAATGAAAGCATCTCCGAGCGTTTTTTTCCTAGGGAATTCAATTCTTCATTTATGCGTTTTAGTTCAGCTTCGACTTCTTCCCGCTCTTCCTGCAGATAGCCACGACGCTCAACTGTAATAGCCCGACTGAAGTCAATTAGTTGTTGGAAATCCTTTTTGATCTGTCCTTCAAATAGAACTCCAGCCTCCTCAAATATACGCTGCGCCTCATCAGGATTAAAGAGAATCTGATCTTCTTCCAACGAGGATATTATTTTCTTTTTGTTCTGATTATGTGAGTAACGTTCAGCATTTAAAGACGCAATTTTTACGTCGATGTCATCGACCAACTGCTTAGTACTATCCTTATCCTGAGTACGGAAATCAAAAGCATCGAGCAATGTCTGTTTTTTATCAGCCTCTTTCTGCTTAAGTAACAGAATGCCCTCGATCTTGCTGATATCCTCAATAGAGCCACCCAATTCATTCTTGATAGTCTGCGCAATGGCTTGTTTCTTATAGAGTTGCTCTTCTTTTTCATAGTGCTCAACGATGAGTTGAGCGTCAAAACCAAGGACGTGAGCCAAGAAAGGCTTCCAATCTGAATGTGCGGCCGCGAATTTGCGTAGATGAAATACATCTCGGAAATCGTCCTGCGAGCGTAGTAAATATCCTAAACCTTTGCGGTACGCCCAAGGTTTGATTGCTCGCCAATCCAATACTCCATCCAACAGCTCACGTGCACGCTCGAAGGGCATGTTCACATGATCCCATTCTGTCAGTGCTAATCCAGACAAGTCCTGATGGCTTGCTTGATGGCGCTTAAAGCTAATTTTAGTGGCTTCTTTAACACTACGCCGAATCGTTACGAACGAAGCATCTTCCAACTTAATCTCAAGGAAGAATATAAATTCGTGGAACAAATCGGAGTGCTTGAAAAGAAAGAACTTAGGGTCACGTTTGGCTAAGAAACCAAAGTCGAGCAAGCGCCCGAGGGTAGTCTTGCCGAGATTATGGGTGTCCTTACTTCTGTTCTCCGGCAAGCGGATTTCAGCCATAACGACATTTAAGCCTTGGACAAACTCCACGGTATCGAACAAGTCAGGCTTGTTAGAATAGAGTCTAGATAACTTCATTTGGCCCCACATATTCTAGAGCATCGGTTTTGGGGCGATATTCAATCAATCCCATGAGATAAAGAAAATTAAGAGCAGGTAAGAACAACACCTCTCCACCGATAATGCTTTTTTTCGCAAATTTACGTAGAACGTCATAATCGTCAATACGCCGAGTTTTCAAGCGAGCCAACAGTAACAGCGAGACATTGATGACTGTTCGATCAGGATGAGAGTGCTTCGTTGGTCGTAACATCGCCTACCTCCCCGATATCACAATTCCAGTACATGTAAAACAGGACAGCACGCGTCAAGCGCTTGTGAGCGTGCTGCCGCAAGATAGGATCACGGCTGAACAATATGTCAACCAGATATTCCATTACCTCATCAAAAGTTTGATAGTCCTTACGCTTGGCAATGATCTTGAGTTGGAACTCATCGACTACCGACTCATACATACGTAATAATTCGAGGTTTTCTGGAGCAGCCAAGAAAGCCTGAATTTGAGCCGTTTCCTTCAAGAATCTCTTCCGCTGTGCCTTGGCATAATCAACACTCATATTATTGAGTGTGTTTTTTTTCTCGTATGTCACTCGCGCAGTCGGCGGATCGTCAAGCATTTCGACCACGCTATCTTTATTTCGAGCTAATGCCTGTACAACATCAGACAAGTCATCGGGACTAACAATCAGCGGCGAATCAACTGGATCAAGGTCAGCTTCCCTCGCGACATCCGGGAAACGCTTAAGCCAGATCTCCAGTTGTTCTAGCCCACAAAGATAAAGTGATGAACTGGAAATATCACACCGAGACGAGATGTAATCACGTATCTCCGTTTCAGCATTGCCAGATAGGCGACGATTAGCGAATAGCATGTAATGATCTAGCTGCTTGGCATCACGAAGTTTTTTGATACGGGGAATTTCTTTACCCAGCACGGTGTTCGCAGACGTAACACTGAAGAAGTCGGATTCGGAGAAATTACGGTTATATCCGTTGGTGTGCTTTGCCTGAACTATGGTTGTACCTACCCATGGCGCGTTCTTACTCGGGTGCAGTTCAGCTGTTCCCATAAACTTGGCATCGCGCCCACCATCAGGGCCTTTTGCAAATCCCTGTACGGCGGCTCCAAGCAACCGCTGGCACAGAAGAACGATCAAGGTCTCGAACTGACCATCACTTAGATCTTCGTATGCAAATTTCATTTAATCTCCACTCCTAACAACAATTTATGCCACAGCATTGCTAAATTGTCGTTTGCGAAACCCCATAGTTGTGTATCCAGTTTGTTGATTCATTGATCCAACTAAAACAATGAAAACTTGAGGCGAATATTAACATCTGCTACTAGCATAGACGAGCAAAAAGCGCATTACTTAAGAGTATCTGGTAACTCACCGTTTTGTGGATAGATTTTGGTTTCTAACGAGAACTTTACTCTGAGGAAAGGCTTCGTAAAATGGTCGAATTTCATGGCACTTGAGGGGCTGACTTGCTCCCCGTTGATTACTTACGCCGTTGCTCTGGGCGATCTTGCAGCACCTGCAGATTGCACCAGAAGTCCTCATCAGTACCAAATATCTCAGCAAGAACGCGGGCCTCATCATCCCTAAGACGACGCATACCGTAGATGATATCTTCAATATCCTGTCGGCAAATACCCATAGCTTTCGCCAGTTCGTCATGAGACATGTTCAGCGGTTTTAAAATTCCTCTGTCAGCATTTCTCCCACTGTCACAGGCCCGGCGGTATTTGCTTTTGTGTAGTAAGCAAGAATCTCTGAACGCCCCTGCTCATAAGTCAGCTCACCTGAAATAATACGCGGCTTAACGGACTCGTAGAGCGGCGTGCCACTGGGATCCATTCCTTCAAGTCTCAGAGAAGCCTCTGCTTTGCGAAAGCCCTCAATGAGTAACCGTGAATCAGGAGTCCTGGACATGATTTTTCCTTTGAGTTGCAGGAGTAAAGTTCGCTCAATGAAAGCGTCAGTCCACGATCCTGCGTAAACTGACGCGCGTGATTCAAGATTTATTATTGCCGGATGAGCTATCTCCGGCAAAATCATCATGTTCGCGGTTATCCCGACGAGTAGCTGTTTGTCTACGTATCTGAGTCGCCAACTCCCCTCCAATAGTCTGTTGAGCCCGAGAGGAATTGCTACTTTGCTTCATTGTCTGGTACTCAGCAGCTCCGTTAACCATGCTGCTTCCCATATGTCTTGCCATGCGTCCAGCACGCGAGAACGATGCAGCAAAACCTTCGCTTCCCCCACTGGAACTACCTTTAACAGATGGTTGCTCTCCAGAGGAGTTTACAGAACCAGTATCTTCACAACCGCCAAATCCGCCACCTGAAGCACCACCGGTAGATCCGGATTCTTCGGCCATTGCTGTTTGTGCAGATTCGAACGCGGCTTTTAATGCAGAAACCCCACCACTGACTTGAGCTGTAGTGCTCATTGCCATCGTTCCAGCACCACTAATTGCAGTAGCAGCACCACTAATTGCAGTAGCAGCAGCGCCCGTAATCACACCGGCCCCAAACCCACCAATCCCTTGTAAGGATGCCCCTCCTACAACGCCAGATAACAATAACGGTAATTTATTTGTCAATACTAAAAGAATGATTGACGCTGTAGTCCCTCCGTTTTTTAGTACCATTTCTCAGCCCATGCACCAAAAGTCTCCGCATCTTTGATACGCGCTTTATCTCTGGCTTTTTCCCTCGCAGGCGATCTTCCACCGGCAACCATTTTTTTGGCTTCATTGAGCCGTTCACGCGCTTCTGCAAGCGTGATCCCTCCAACACCATAGCGGCCAAAAGTAACGGTCTCCTGTCTTCCGCTTATTGAATAGTTATAACGAAATGAGATCGTTCCTGCCGGAGTGACCGCAACATACAGACCATCACGGTCATTAACTTTATTGAGTTTCTCCTTCGGCTTAAGGTGTCGCAGCCGGGTGTCAGTCAACACGGTTTATTGTTTTCCTTTATCAATTAATACCATGTTGTAAAAAAACCAGAAAAGTTATTTAACCATCTGTTTTTTAATTGAGTTATAAAAAAACACCATAACTCAACCGACATTTATCACATGGTACTTTTTCAAACCTTAATTCGGAGCCAGAGAGCACCATCAAAAATTCCATTGAAAAAAACGTGCTTCCCGTTGCTAGCAGCTGCCAGAAAATACCAGATACAAAAACAAAAAAGCCCGCAGTTACGCGGGCTTAGAGGTATTTAATGCTTAAACGTGCAGGCTATTACCAGACGTCACATCATTCCCACTCAATCGTCGCCGGTGGTTTGCCGGAGATATCGTAAACCACGCGGGAAATACCGTCGATTTCATTGATGATGCGGTTTGAAACGCGGCCGAGGAACTCATACGGCAGATGCGCCCAGTGCGCGGTCATAAAGTCGATGGTTTCTACCGCACGCAGGGATACAACCCAGTCGTACTTGCGGCCATCGCCCATTACGCCAACGGAACGTACCGGCAGGAACACGGTAAATGCCTGGCTGACCTTGTTGTACAGGTCGGCTTTATGTAGCTCTTCAATAAAGATAGCATCGGCACGGCGCAGCAGGTCGCAGTACTCTTTCTTCACTTCGCCCAGCACGCGCACGCCCAGACCTGGCCCCGGGAACGGGTGGCGGAACAGCATGGCGTGTGGCAAGCCCAGCTCAAGGCCTATTTTGCGCACTTCATCTTTGAACAGCTCTTTCAGCGGCTCAACCAGCCCCAGCTTCATCTCTTTCGGCAGGCCACCCACGTTGTGGTGCGATTTGATCACATGCGCCTTACCGGTCGCCGAAGCGGCTGATTCAATCACATCAGGATAGATAGTACCCTGTGCCAGCCACTTCACATCAGAAAGCTTAGTGGCTTTTTCATCGAATACTTCCACAAATACGCGACCAATAATCTTGCGCTTGGCTTCCGGTTCGTCGGTACCGGCCAGCGCGTCAAGGAAGCGGTTTTCCGCCGCCACATGGATGATATTCAGGCCGAAGTGGTCGCCGAACATCTCCATCACCTGCTCCGCTTCGTTCAGGCGCAGCAGGCCGTTATCCACAAATACACAGGTCAGACGGTCGCCGATGGCGCGGTGCAGCAGCATTGCGGTAACCGATGAGTCAACGCCTCCTGACAGCCCGAGGATCACTTTGTCGTCACCCACCTGCTCGCGCAAACGCGCAACGGCATCTTCGATGATCTTAGCAGGAGTCCACAACGCTTCGCACTGGCAGATATCACTTACGAAGCGTTCCAGCAGGCGCAGCCCCTGGCGGGTATGCGTTACTTCAGGATGGAACTGCACGCCGTAGAAGCGTTTCTCCTCGTTAGCCATAATGGCAAACGGGCAGGTATCGGTGCTGGCAACGGTGACAAAATCAGACGGGATGGCGGTCACTTTATCGCCGTGGCTCATCCACACGTCCAGCAGCGGCTTACCGTCGGCTCTGATGGCATCTTCGATATCGCGGATCAGCGCGCTCTGGTTTTTCACTTCTACCTGCGCATAGCCGAACTCGCGCTCGCTGGAGCCTTCCACCTTACCGCCCAGCTGCAGCGCCATGGTCTGCATGCCATAGCACACGCCCAGCACCGGTACGCCGGCGTTAAATACGTAATCCGGGGCGCGCGGGCTGTCGTGCTCGGTGGTGCTTTCCGGGCCGCCGGAGAGGATGATGCCGTTCGGGTTGAACCCACGGATCTGCTCTTCGGTAACATCCCACGCCCACAGTTCACAGTAGACGCCCAGCTCACGCACGCGACGTGCAACCAGCTGAGTGTACTGTGAACCGAAATCGAGGATCAGGATGCGATGCTTATGAATATTTTCCGTCGTCATTGGGCTATTCCAGGGCGATGTCATACAAAATTCGGGATAGGATGAAAATGCCCGGCCAGGCCGGGCGGGCAGTAACGGGTTATCAGGAACCCATACGGTAGTTCGGCGACTCTTTGGTAATGGTCACGTCGTGAACGTGACTTTCCGAAATACCGGCACCGCTGATGCGCACGAATTCCGCTGTGGTGCGCAGTTCGTCGATAGTAGCACAGCCGGTAAGCCCCATACAGGAGCGCAAGCCGCCCATCTGCTGATGCACGATCTCTTTCAGGCGGCCTTTATAGGCCACGCGCCCTTCGATACCTTCCGGCACCAGTTTGTCCGCCGCATTGTCGGTCTGGAAGTAGCGGTCGGAAGAACCTTTCGACATCGCGCCCAACGAACCCATACCACGGTAAGACTTGAATGAACGCCCCTGGTACAGTTCAATTTCGCCCGGCGACTCTTCGGTACCTGCCAGCATGGAGCCGACCATCACCGCAGCAGCACCGGCGGCGATAGCTTTAGCGATATCGCCAGAGAAGCGGATGCCGCCGTCAGCAATAACCGGAATACCGGAGCCTTCCAGCGCGGCAACGGCGTCAGAAACGGCGGTGATCTGCGGTACGCCCACCCCGGTAACGATGCGGGTAGTACAGATTGAACCCGGGCCGATACCGACTTTCACCGCGCTGACGCCCGCTTCGGCCAGCGCCAGCGCGCCAGCACCGGTAGCTACGTTGCCACCGACGATCTGCAGATCGGGGTATTTAGCACGGGTTTCACGTATGCGTTGCAGCACGCCTTCAGAATGACCGTGGGAAGAGTCGATCAGCAGCACGTCAACACCAGCAGCGACCAGCGCGTCAACACGCTCTTCGTTACCGGCACCTGCACCGACGGCAGCGCCAACGCGCAGGCGACCATGCTCATCTTTACAGGCGTGAGGTTTACGTTCCGCTTTCTGGAAGTCTTTTACGGTGATCATGCCCAGCAGATGGAAGCTGTCATCCACCACCAGCGCTTTTTCCACGCGTTTTTCGTGCATTTTGTGCAGTACCACTTCACGCGCTTCGCCCTCTTTCACCGTTACCAGGCGCTCTTTTGGCGTCATCACCGCAGAAACCGGCAGGCTCAGGTCGGTGACAAAGCGGACATCACGCCCGGTGATAATGCCGACCAGTTCGTTTTCGCCGTTGACCACCGGGTAACCGGCAAAGCCGTTACGCTCGGTCAGTGCTTTCACTTCGCTTAGTGCGGTAGTTGGCAACACGGTCTGCGGATCGGTGACCACGCCGCTTTCATGCTTCTTCACCCGGCGAACTTCTTCCGCCTGGCGTTCAATAGACATGTTTTTATGGATAAAGCCCAGTCCGCCTTCCTGTGCCAATGCAATGGCCAGACCGGCTTCGGTCACGGTGTCCATAGCAGCGGACAGCATAGGAATGTTCAGACGGATGTTTTTAGTAAGCTGGGTACTGAGGTCGGCGGTATTTGGCAGCACCGTGGAGTGAGCAGGAACGAGCAGAACGTCGTCGAATGTCAGGGCTTTTTTAGTGATTCTTAGCATGGCAATATCTCAACCTCAGGGTGAATGAGAACCTGTAAAATATTGCCGTGGCATTATACAGGCCGTAATCGATTGCCTCCAGCTTTATTTACTTAAAACTCTTGATCCCCTGAGTCAGCCCTGTACTATCGGCTAATTAACCCGCTGATTTAAAGTTTGATCTTCATCACATGTCGCAACCGCCAGGCAGCAATATTTTTACCGTCAGCCGTCTCAATAGCACAGTGCGTAAGCTGCTGGAGATGGAAATGGGCCAGGTCTGGTTGAGCGCGGAGATCTCTAATTTCTCCCAGCCCTCGTCCGGCCACTGGTACTTCACGCTGAAAGACGATACGGCTCAGGTACGCTGCGCGATGTTTCGCAACGGCAACCGCCGCGTCACCTTCCGCCCGCAAAACGGCCAGCAGGTGCTGGTGCGCGCCACCATCACCCTGTATGAGCCGCGCGGTGACTACCAGCTGATTGCCGAAAGCATGCAGCCTGCCGGAGACGGCCTGTTACAGCAGCAGTTCGAGCAGCTGAAGCAGCGCCTGATGACCGAAGGGCTATTTGAACAGGCGCATAAACAGCCGTTACCGGACCCGGCGCGCCAGGTCGGAGTGATCACTTCTTCCAGCGGCGCTGCGTTACACGATGTGTTACGCGTGTTACAACGCCGAGACCCTTCCCTGCCGGTGGTCATCTACCCGACCCCGGTACAGGGCGCGGAAGCGCCACCCGGCATCGTACGCGCTATCGAGCTGGCCAATGCGCGTAACGAGTGCGATGTGCTGATCGTCGGTCGCGGCGGCGGCTCGCTGGAAGATCTGTGGAGCTTTAACGACGAGCGCGTGGCGCGGGCGATTTTTGCCAGCCGCATCCCGATTGTCAGCGCGGTCGGCCATGAAACCGATGTCACCATTGCCGATTTTGTCGCCGACCTGCGCGCCCCTACCCCTTCCGCCGCCGCAGAGCAGGTCAGCCGCAATCAGATTGAACGACTGCGTCAGCTACAGTCGCAGCAGCAGCGCATGGAAATGGCGATGGACTATTATCTCGCCCAACAGCAGCGCACTTTTACCCGCCTGCAACATCGCTTACAGCAGCAGCATCCGCAGCTGAGGCTGGCGCGTCAGCAGACGGCGCTGATGATATTGCAGCGCCGTCTGGACGATGCGCTGCAACAGCAGCTGCGCCGGGCAGCGCGGCGGCAGGAGATCCTCGGCCAGCGCCTCAACGCTTTCCGTCCGGAGATACGCATTGAGCGGGCAAGCCAGCAGTTACAACAGTGGCAATATCGGCTACAGCAGGCGATGCAGCAGCAGCTTGGCACCGGGAAACAGCACTTCGGCCAGCTTGCCGCCCGGCTGGAAGGCGTCAGCCCGTTGGCTACGCTGGCACGCGGCTTCAGCGTCACCAGCAACGCCGACGGTCAGGTCATCAAAAAAACCAGACAGCTGCATCGGGGCGATACGCTGAAAACCCGCCTTGACGACGGCTGGGTAGAAAGTGAAGTCACCGTCATCACCCCGCTGAAAAAAACTCGCGGGCGCAGCGTCTGATTGCAGGAGGGGAACCCCCTCTCCTTTCCCCCATCCGGCGCATGCCAACTATACTTGTCTGACATTCATTGTTGAGCAAGGAGTCTGATATGCCTTATGGCGTCATCCCCCCCTATATCCTGAGCAAGATTATCAACAACGGATCTTCCCACCAGCAACGCTGCGCGCGCCAGACCCTGACCCATGTCCAGACGCTGATGAATGAGAGCTGGCAAGCACCGCACAGCGCCACCACGGCCGCACCGGGCAGCGTTCAGCGTGAAATCTATGATGCGCAGCAGACCCAAAACCTGCCGGGCCAGAGGGTGCGCAGCGACAATCAGCCTGCCAGTAGCGATGTCGCCGTCGACGAAGCCTGGGATTATCTTGGCATCACCTATGACTTTTTCTGGCACGCGTACCAGCGCAATTCACTGGACAACACAGGACTGACGCTGCTGGGTACGGTCCATTATGGTAAGGATTATCAAAATGCCTTCTGGAACGGCCAGCAGATGGTATTTGGCGACGGCGACGGCGAGATATTCAACCGCTTTACCATTGCGCTGGACGTGGTTGGCCACGAACTGGCGCACGGCGTGACAGAAACCGAGGCCGGGCTTATCTACTTCGAACAGGCGGGCGCACTGAACGAGTCTCTGTCCGACGTCTTTGGCGTGCTGGTGAAGCAGTATCATCTGCAACAGAACGCGGAACAGGCCAACTGGCTGATTGGCGAAGGGCTGCTGGCTGAAGGCATTAACGGGCGCGGGCTGCGCTCAATGTCCGAACCCGGCAGCGCCTACAACGACCCGCTGCTGGGTAAAGATCCCCAGCCTGCCCACATGCGTGATTACATCCGCACGCGCGAGGATAATGGCGGCGTACATCTCAATTCCGGTATTGCCAACCGCGCTTTCTATCTCGCTGCCATCGCGCTGGGGGGTTACGCCTGGGAGACGGCGGGCTACGCCTGGTACGATACGGTCTGTGACAAGGAACTGCCGCAAAATGCCGATTTTAAAACCTTTGCGGAGTTCACGGTGCGCCACGCTGAAAAACGCTTTAATCAAGCCACCGGAGCAACAATTAAAGACGCCTGGAAACAGGTCGGCGTTTTATCATGATTTTGCC
This sequence comes from Erwinia pyrifoliae DSM 12163, assembly GCF_000026985.1. NCBI lineage: Bacteria > Pseudomonadati > Pseudomonadota > Gammaproteobacteria > Enterobacterales > Erwiniaceae > Erwinia > Erwinia pyrifoliae. Next base: position 1,211,534 of record NC_017390.1, on the reverse strand, counting down.
CGAACTCAGTGATGATGCGGTTATCGATGTTGCACGCGAGGGAGGTTTAGCGTATTTCCCTAAGCTGGCACAACCGCGCCGCTTTACGCTGGCCCAGCTTAGCGCGCCGCAAAAAGCGCGGGTCTGTGAAGTGCTGCGTCAGGCATTACGTCTGGGCGAACCGGAAGACCCACAGTCAACGCCGGGGCGCGGCGACCAGCGCTATTTTCGCATCCAGATAAGCTATGCCACTCGTCAGTCCTCTGGCGCTATCGTGCTGTTGATCCCTGAACAGCTGGCCCCGACTGAACTGGAATCGCTGTGGCGAGACGGATAACAGGCAAAAAAATACCCCTTCATTGCTGAAGGGGTATGGCTGCCAGACGAATATGTTGCTTATTTATCCAGCGCGTAGGCAATCACATAATCACCACGATCCGGCGACTGACGCGCCCCGCCCGCAGAGATCAGGATGTACTGCTTGCCGGTTTTTGGCGATTTATAGCTCATCGGCCCTCCCTGGCTTCCGACCGGAAGACGGGCTTTCCACACTTCTTTACCGGTTGAGGTATCGAAAGCGCGCAGAGAGTAATCCTGAGTCCCGGCGATAAACACCAAGCCGCCCTGAGTGGCCAGCGTGCCGCCCAGCGTTGGCATTCCGACCGGAATCTGAGCATGCATCTTAATGCCAAACGGGCCGGTATCCTGCACCGTTCCTACCGGAACCTGCCACACCACCTTCTGTGTTTTCAGATCGATTGCAGAAAGCGTGCCAAAAGGGGGTTTCTGACATGGGATGCCCAGCGGGGACATAAAGCGGTTTTTGTTAACCGCATAAGGCGTGCCTTTTAACGGCACGGCCCCCATCCCGGTATTGACCGACTCGCCGCCATTACTGGCTTTTGCATCGGCTTTTGCCGGCAGCATCTGCACCCACAGGCCAAGACGCATATCGTTAGCGAAGATGTAATGATGGTTTGGATCGGTCGACAGGCTGCCCCAGTTCATGCCGCCCAGCGATCCCGGGAAGCTTAAGGAGACATCGGTACCCGGGACGGTATACAGGCCATCGTAACGCATCGATTTAAAGCCAATGCGGCAGGCCAGCTGGTCAAACGGCGTGGCTCCCCACATATCCGACTCTTTCAGCGTTTCCGCGCCGATCTGCGGCATGCCAACGGATTTCGGCTGGGTTGGCGTGTACTGCTCGTTGGGGATATTACCGCGCTTAACCGGAACCTCTTTCACTTCGGTCAGCGGCTGGCCGGTCAGGCGATCCAGCACGTAAATTTGTCCGGCCTTGGTGCCAAACACCACCGCTGGTTTGCTGCTGCCGTTTTTTTGCGGGAAGTCGATCAGGCCTGGCTGCATCGGAATGTCGAAATCCCACAGATCGTTATGCACGGTCTGATACACCCATTTCTCTTTACCGCTGGTGGCGTCCAGCGCGAGAATGGAAGCGCCGTATTTATGGTCAAGCGCGTTGCGGTTGGCCCCCCACAGATCGACTGAAGAGCTGCCCATTGGCAGAAACACGGTGTTCATCGCCGCATCGTAAGACATTGGCGCCCATGAGTTCGGCGTACTGCGAACATAGTTCTTGCCGTCCTGCAGAAGGGCGTTAGGGTTCTTATTGCCCGGATCGAACGCCCAGCGCATGGCACCGCTGACGACATCAAAACCGCGCAGCACGCCGCCAGGCATATCGGTCTGCACATTGTCCGCTACGCGGCCGCCGACCACCACGGTGGTTCCGGCCAGTGTCGGAGCGGAGGTCAGCTGATATTTGGGTTCGCTGGCGTCGCCCAAACCGGCTTTCAGGTCAACAAACCCCTTGTTGCCGAAGTGCTGGCACAGCTCGCCATTGTCAGCATTGATCGCCACCAGACGCGCATCGATGGTGTTCATCAGAATACGGCGCTGGCAGCTGTCACCCGCCGCCAGGGTAACCGGCGTGACCGGCGTGGAGTCCGGTACGGTGGGTTGCTGCAGCGGTTTACCGGCATCAAAATAGGCCAGGCCACGGCAGCGGTTCCACACCTCAGAATGCGCATTGATTTCGGTTTTCCACATCTGCTTACCACTGTCTGCATCCAGCGCAATCACGTTATTGTGCGGGGTACAGAGGAAGACACGATCGCCGACCTGTAACGGAGTCTGCTGATCTTCCGCACCGTTACCGGTCGGGCTTTCAGGCGTATCACCGGTGTGATAAGTCCATACCGGCTTCAGATCTTGCACATTATCGCGGGTGATCTGATCCAGCGCGACAAAGCGGCTTCCGCCTGCAGTATTGCCGTAGTTATCCCAGTTTTTCTGTTCGGCAGATTTATCAACCGCAACCAGCGGCAGTTCCCGTCCGTCAGAGGGCACGGTCGGGTGCGGCTGGAACATGCCATAAGTAGTAGCCAGCAGGCCGATCGCCGTAATGCCGCTCAGGCCATAGGCAACTTTGGCTCGACTGGTGCGCGCTTCGCGCTGGCGCAGCGACGGGTAAGTCAATAGCGCAAGCAGCAGCATGCCGGCAAGGATCATCAGGCGGGAAACCAGCGGCCAGAAATCAACGCCGGCATCCTGCACGGCCCAGATAGCCGAGCCAATAAACACCAGGGCAAAAATCACTACCGCAGAAGAGCGGCGGCGGAAAAACTGGATGGCGGAAAGAACGGTGAAGGCACCGGCAATGACGAAATAACCGCTACCGCCGAGTGAGACCAGCTTACCGCCGCCGATGACAAAGTAAAGACCGGTTGCCAGTAACATAACACCCAGCACGTAACACCCTAAGCCCAGCCATTTAGAGGACCCGGCGCGTATTTGAGGCATACAAAATACTCCTGGTGGAAATAAGGCCGATTTAACGTAAAACCTTATCTGATTGAAACTGACCTGGGGCTGAATCGCCCTCCTTTTTGCGCAAGCATGGCCGACACACGCCCGGCGTGACCAGCAATATTGGCAAGCAGCAGAATTGTACCACCAGGTTCATAATGTAAAAAAACAGTAAATTAACAATATGGGCATTATGGGTAACGTTTAATTCACTCCTGTCACAAAATGATTGATTGTCAGTAAGGGCATTTCCCCAAAGCAGATGCGTATTGTCGACAATAAGACCCCATTATCAGCCGAGGATGCAAAAGTGACAGAGACAGAAGCAAAGCGTTGTTACCTGTTGGAAAAGATACAACAGTGGGCCAGCAACACCGATAACGTGCGTGCGCTGGTGCAAACCGGATCCCTGGTAAGGGCTGACGGCCTCGCGGATGAATTCTCCGATATCGATATTGAAATAATAGCGCGTGAGCCGCACTTGCTGGCCGTCACCGATGGCTGGATCGGTGCCATCGGGGAAACTATCACCGTTTTACATCTTGACGCTGAAGATGACCAGCAATGGCCAACCCGGCTGGTGATTTTCGAAGGGAGGACAAAAGTCGATTTTACCCTCGCGGGCTTGTCACGCCTGACTCGTATGGCTGCTGATAACCAACTGGATCCTCTGTATCAGCGCGGCTACCGGCTAGTGATGGATAAGGATAATCTGGCGCAACGCTTACCTGCCGCCATATTGACCGGGTCCACTCGCACCATCCCCACAGAAGCGCATTTTTGCCAGCGTGTGGAAGAGTTCTGGTTTGAAGCGTTTCATGTACCCGGCTACCTCGCCCGCAACGAGCTTTTCCTTGTCAAACAGCGTGACTGGACAATGAAGGAACTGCTGCTGGAGATGATCGAATGGCACGCCTTGGTTGATAGCGGGGGGTTAACAGACGTCTGGCACGGTGGGAAAGGCATGCGGGGCTGGGCCGGAGAGGAAATATGGCTACAGCTCGATCAGACCTTTGGCCACTTTGATGCAGAGGATGCATGGCGGGCTTACGGGGCCACAACAACGCTTTACGCGCGGCTGGCCAGGGAAGTCGCCGGCATAAAAGAATGGGTTTACCCCGACCGCGTGGAAAAGCTGCTGCGTTGAAGCGGGCGGCACAAATTCGACGTTGTTATGTAAGAACGGCATCTGTCACTTCGCTAAGCCACATAAAAAAATCCGCCATCCTGGGAGATGGCGGATTATTGCCGGCGTGCAGAGCCTTTCAGCCGTTCAGTTCACGCTTGAACAATCGGCATCAGCCCCCATGCGCATCAGCGTTTGTTCTTTTTCAAGTGGCTCATTAAGCGTTGGCGTTTACGCTGCTGGTTAGGCGTCAGCAGGTTGCGTTTGCCTTCGTACGGGTTATCACCCTCTTTGAACTGGATACGGATCGGCGTTCCCATGATGTCCAGCGAACGACGGAAATAGTTCATCAGATAACGCTTGTAGGAATCCGGCAGATCTTTGACCTGATTACCGTGGATCACCACAATCGGCGGGTTATAGCCCCCGGCGTGAGCATATTTAAGCTTCACGCGGCGGCTACGCACCAGCGGTGGCTGATGGTCGTCAGCCGCCATATGCATGATACGCGTTAACATCGAGGTGTTAACGCGGCGCGTTGAACAGTCGTAAGCTTCGGTCACCGATTCAAACAGATTACCCACGCCGCTGCCGTGCAGGGCAGAGATAAAGTGAATGCGCGCGAAGTCGATAAAGCCCAGGCGATAATCCAGCGCTTCTTTCACTTCATCGCGCACTTCCTGTGACAGCCCATCCCACTTGTTAACCACGATCACCAGTGAGCGGCCACTGTTGAGGATAAAGCCCAGCAGGGAGAGATCCTGATCGGAAATACCTTCGTGAGCATCAATAACCAGCATCACCACGTTGGCATCTTCGATCGCCTTTAACGTTTTGATTACAGAGAATTTCTCGACGGTTTCCGTTACTTTCCCGCGCTTACGCACCCCGGCGGTATCGATCAGGATATACTCACGCCCGTCACGCTCCATCGGGATATAGATGCTGTCACGCGTCGTGCCCGGCATGTCGAAGACCACCACGCGGTCTTCACCGAGAATACGGTTAGTCAGCGTCGACTTACCAACGTTAGGGCGACCAACGATAGCCAGCTTGATCGGCAGATCGAGCGGGTTAAAGTCATCTTCTTCCGCCGTCTCTTCACCGTTGGCTTTGGCTTCTTTTGCTGCCAGTGCGGCCCAGTAGGCTTCGTTTTCTTCTTCTTCGGTCAGCTCGCGCTCAGGGGCGACTTCATCCATCCACGGCAGCAGTACCAGCTCCAGCAGGCTGGTTACGCCGCGCCCGTGGGAGGCGGCAATCGGATGGATCTCACCCAGTCCGAGTGACCAGAAGTCCACTACCGCCGAATCCGCATCCAGGCCGTCAGTCTTGTTGGCCACGATAAACGTGGGCTTCTGACGCGAACGCAGATGCTTAGCGATAGCCACATCGGCCGGCATCAGCCCGGCGCGGGCATCAACCATAAACAGCACCACATCGGCTTCTTCAATCGCCAGCAGTGACTGTTCCGCCATACGGGTTTCCACGCCCTCTTCGTTGCCATCGATACCGCCGGTATCAATACAAATAAATTCGCGCCCTTCTATTTCGGCGCGACCGTATTTGCGGTCTCGGGTAAGCCCGGGAAAATCTGCTACCAGCGCGTCTCGCGTGCGCGTTAAGCGGTTAAACAAGGTGGATTTTCCCACATTGGGACGCCCGACCAGCGCGACCACAGGTACCATATTGAAGCCTCATAACTAAATAATAAGCGCCTGGCTGCGAAGAGTTTTCGCTGCCCGCAGGCAGTTGATCTGACGCAAGGCGCAGGCCGATGGCGCTTAGGATAACACGCCGGGAGAAAAACAAAACGGCTCCTGACTAATCAGGAGCCGTTTACACTTGCTCGTAGAGCCGTCATGCAGGCGAAAACGAACGGGTAGTGATACCAAGGCGGCTTAACGCGTAATCGCGTAAACCTCGCCGTCTTTCGACTGAATCAGCAATTTGTCGCTGGCAACCACAGGTTCAGTCTGGAAACCGGAGTTGTCCAGCTTCTGCTGGGCGACAAAACGACCGTCGTCGGTGTTTATCCAGTGCAGGTAGCCTTCACTGTCACCCATCACCAGGTAACCGTTATACAGTACCGGTGAAGTCAGGTTGCGGTGCAGAAGATCGCTCTGACGCCAGATGCTGACGCCGCCTTCGGCGTTCAGCGCCATCACGCGGTCATCCTGATCGATCAGGAAGATACGACCGGCATCAATGATCATATCGTGCACCGAGCCAATTTCACGTTTCCAGAGGATCTGACCGGAGCGCAGATCCAACGCCGTCAGGTTGCCGTTATAGGCCAGCGCATAGACCACGCCATTGACCACGACCGGAGTGGTATCGACATCGGCCAGACGGTCAATTTCGGTAGCGCCGCTCGGCTGTGAGATACGCTGTTGCCAGATAATCTGGCCCTGATTCATCATCACCGCGCTGACGCGACCGTTGTCGCCACCGACAATGGCCGCACCGAATGCGCTGGCCGGTGCAGATTCGCCACGCAGGCTCAGTGCGGGTACATCAAGGTTGACTGACCATTTGACGTTACCGCTTAACTGATCGAGTCCCTGCAACACGCCGTTGCTGGTATGAACCAGCACCAGGCCATCGCTGACCACCGGACGGGATAACACTTCACCCGCCGCTTTGGTCTGCCAGGCAATCGAACCATCGCTGGTATTCAGCGCAAAAACCTGGGCGCGTTCACTGCCAAGGTAAACACGGCCGCTATCAACGGTCAGGCCACCGGACAATAGTGCAGGGATATTGCTGGAGAAGAAACCGGTTCTTTCAGACAGGTCAACTTTCCACTGTTCTTTGCCATCGCCAGAATTCAGCGCTTTCACCGTACCGTGGCGATCGGCGGCATAAATGGTGTTATCTGCCCAGGCCGGGTGCAGATTAGAGTAAAAATCACCCACGCCATCCCCGACGGAAGTACTCCAGACTTTTTTCGGTTCGAACTGATTCTGCACCGTTGGTAGTGGTGACATGGTGACAACATCTTCTTCACCGCTGAACCATGAACATCCGCTGAGCAGGGTGACTGACATCAGTCCCGGCAGAAGTAACTTACGCAATTCCATGAAATTCCTCTTGTGCCTGTGCAGGCCAAATTTATAGAGCTAAACACGGTATATTTCAAGCCGGAGGGCGGTGGCTGATGCCGTGCCCATCACTGAGCACCGCCCTGAACTTGAATCATTTAGCTGTATCAGCCCGGCAGATTATTCACTTTCATTTGCAGCATCTCTTTCAGCGACGATGACGCATCAGAAGCGATCCCTTTGCTCCACGCATCGCGTGCGCCCTGGATGTCACCCTTACTGAGCAGCGCTTCTCCGCGCACGTCTGCAACGATAGTCGCCCAGCCATCGCCCTTGACGCTATCCAACGTCTTCAGTACCGCATCCGGCTGCTTCTGCTGCAGTTGGATACGTGCCAGACGCAGATTCAGCACTGCCTGTAGATTCGCGTCCTGGGTATTTTTCAGACCGCTTTGTAGTTGTTCAGCGGCTTTATCCAGCTGATTGTTATCAATATAACGTTTTGCCACGTCCAGTGAAGCCAGCGCTCCGTAGGTATTGCTGTTTTCGCTGGCAAACTGCGCTGCCGCTGCAATCGATGCGGGTTTACTGGCATCCAGCGCCGTGGTTACCTGCTGATAGGCGGCAGAGACTTCGCGCGATCCGCTGTCCTGGTGATTGCTCCAGATACGCCAGCCAATTAAGGCACCGACACCCAATACCACACCGACGACCAGCGCTTTGCCGTTCTGGGCAAAGAAATTTTTCAGCGCATCTGTCTGTTCATGTTCGTTGCTATACACTTCCACGCAATACTACTCCTTTAAATCGTGCTCGCCTTAAGGCTTAGCGCTGTAACAGTGCCGCCAGCGTGGTTGCTGCATCACGCTGCGCCAGGGTCTGCTGCTCGCCGTTACGTAAATCTTTGAAAACCAGCTGGCCATTGGCCACTTCATCTTCGCCAAGCACCAGCGCGATACGCGCGCCCCACTTATCTGCCCGGGCGAACTGCTTCTTGAAGTTACCACCGCCAAAATTGCTCATCAGCTTCAGTTCCGGCAGCGCATCGCGCAGCTGTTCAGCCAGCAGCAGCGCCGCACTTTGTACGCCCTGACCCGAAGCGATAACATAGACATCGACAACACGCGTCGGTTCAAATTCCGGGTTAACTGCCTGCACCAGCAGCACCAGGCGCTCCAGCCCCATGGCGAAACCGACAGCTGGCGTGGCGCGGCCACCCAACTGTTCAACCAGGCCATCGTAGCGGCCACCGGCACAGACGGTGCCCTGGGCACCCAGGCTGTCGGTCACCCATTCAAATACCGTGCGGTTGTAGTAATCGAGACCGCGCACCAGACGCTGGTTGACGCGATAAGCGATGCCGGCCGCATCCAGCTGGCGACACAGCCCGGCGAAATGCTCGCGCGATTCGTCATCCAGATAATCCCCCAAAGTCGGGGCATCGTTCAGTAATGCCTGGATATCAGGATTTTTGCTGTCCAGCATGCGCAGCGGGTTGGAGTACATGCGACGTTTACAGTCCTCATCCAACACCTCAACATGCTGCTCAAGGAAGGCGACCAGCGCATGGCGATAGTTCGCTCGCGCTTCAAGCGAGCCGATGGAGTTAAGCTCCAGCCTCACATGGTCAGCAATACCCAATGCTTTCCACCAGCGGGCGGTCATCATAATCAGTTCGGCATCAATGTCCGGCCCCTGCAGGCCAAACACTTCGGCACCAATCTGGTGGAACTGACGATAGCGGCCTTTCTGCGGGCGTTCATAGCGGAACATCGGGCCGATGTACCACAGACGTTGCTCCTGATTGTACAGCAGACCGTGCTCGATGCCCGCACGCACGCAGCCGGCGGTGCCTTCCGGGCGCAGGGTCAGACTTTCACCGTTGCGATCGTCGAAGGTATACATCTCTTTTTCAACCACGTCGGTGACTTCACCGATAGCGCGCTTAAACAACGGGGTCTGCTCTACAATCGGCATACGAATTTCACTGAAACCGTAGCTGCTCAGTACCTGCTTAAGGATCTGCTCTACGCGCTGCCACACGGCGGTTTCAGCCGGCAGATAGTCGTTCATGCCACGAATGGCCTGGATATTCTTCGCCACTAAATATTCTCTTTCATCTGGTGATGCGCAGGCTGGTTTACGGCCCATGACATACCGGGCAGCGCCCGAATCCGTTATTCATCACGTTAACAACTAAAGCGCGGTTGAAACAGGTGAATAATCGTTACATAACTGCGTTACGCTCCCGCTGTTGCGCTGTCACGGTAAAACTGCCTGCGCCGATTACGTCTGGCCAACGACAGAGGCCAGACACAATGCTGTTCAATTATTTTTCAACCTGCTGGATATCAATCCGGCGTGCTGCGTCCAGAATGGTGGCTTTAGCACGAATGCGCGCCTCCAGCTGGTCGATCATATTGTCATTGTCCAAACGTTCGCGCAGACGCACGCCGTCTTCATAAAAACCACTTTTCTTGCTGCCACCGGTCACGCCCATGGTTGAAACCGTGGCTTCTCCGGGACCATTGACCACACAGCCTATAATGGAAATATCCATCGGCGTGATGATGTCTTCCAGGCGCTCTTCAAGCGCATTGACCGTACCAATCACGTCAAACTCCTGACGTGAACAGGTCGGGCAGGCAATAAAGTTAATGCCGCGCGAACGAATACGCAGTGATTTGAGGATATCGAAGCCCACTTTGACTTCTTCAACCGGATCGGCCGCCAGCGAAATACGTAATGTATCGCCAATGCCTTCAGACAGCAGCAGGCCGAGGCCAATCGCTGATTTGACTGACCCGGCGCGAGCGCCACCGGCTTCGGTGATCCCCAGATGCAGCGGCTGCTCGATCTGTTTTGCCAGCAGGCGATATGACTCAACGGCGAGGAACACGTCTGAAGCTTTTACGCTGACCTTGAACATATCAAAATTGAGCCGTTCAAGGTGGTCGACATGACGCATAGCCGATTCCACCAGCGCCTGCGGCGTTGGTTCACCGTATTTTTCCTGCAGGTCTTTTTCCAGCGAACCACCGTTCACACCGATACGAATTGGGATGTTGTAATGGCGGGCGCAGTCAACAACGCTGCGAATACGCTCTTCATTACCGATATTGCCCGGATTGATACGCAGACAGTCAACGCCATACTCGGCGACTTTCAGGGCAATGCGATAATCAAAGTGGATATCAGCGACCAGCGGGACATTAACCTGCTGCTTGATATGACGGAAAGCCTCTGCGGCATCCATCGTGGGTACGGACACGCGCACAATATCCACGCCAACGCGTTCCAGCGCTTTGATCTGAGCGACCGTCGCGGCAACATCGGTAGTACGGGTATTGGTCATGGACTGAACGGCGACAGGCGCGCCGTCGCCCACAGGCACCTTGCCGACGTAAATGCGCTTTGATTTGCGGCGGATAATGGGTGCTTCGTTATGCATATGCTTTCTCCACAATTACTCGCGACCAGAGAAGATGCGTTATTGCGCACCTACGGTCAGGCGGGCAACCTGGTTAGTACGGATAAAACGACTCAAATCGACAGGTTTACCCTGGTATTCGATCTCTACGGCGGCCGGAGCGCCAATCTTCAACCGGTAAGGTGCCTTTCCGGCCAGACTGAGTTGACCTCCGCTGCGCTGCATGCCGCTGAACAATTTCTTGCCCGTCGCATCGGTCACGTCCAGCCAGCAGTCACGCGAAAAGTTCATCACCAGGCTATTGGTATCAGCCGCTGCCTGCGGCGGGGTAATGGCAACCGGCTGCGCATTATCCGATGGTGCGGCAGCATTAGCATTAGCATTAGCATTAGCATTAGCATTAGCATTAGCATTAGCATTAGCATTAGCATTAGCATTAGCNTTAGCAGCTGGTGATAAGTTGCTGCTTTCTTCAACAGGTGCTGGCGTGCTGCCGTTATTTTGCGCTGCATCAGGCGTGATGCTGTTATCTGTCGCTGGCGTGTTATCCAACGGAACGGCAGTTTGCACGCCGCCAGCGGTGCTACTGCTGGCATTGCTATCCGTTAGCGCAATCGACTGATGATTATTTCCGTCAACCGAGGCGTTTTGATCGGCCATCGACACCAAATCGGCCTGAGCGGCTTTGTGATTCTGCCACCACCAGGCACCGGTCAACCCCAGCACCACAAACAGCACCAGCCAGGTCAAAATCATCAACCAGCCGTCTCGCTTCTTGCGTTGTTTACCAAGGGAATAACTTTGCATCATTTCGACCTTGGCGGCTCTGACCGGGGCTTGTTTAGCCATCATCGGTAGCAGCTCTTCTTCCGGCACGCGAACCAGCCGGGCGTAAGAGCGGATATAGCCGCGCAGAAATGTCGATGCCAGTGAGGCAGGCGAGTTATCCTCTTCAATATCTCGAATAGTGGAAAGTTTCAGGCAGAGGCGCTCAGCAACATTCTGCTGAGTCAGTCCCATCTGTTCACGGGCGCTGCGCAGGCGCTCGCCTGTTGAATTTACGTTCGATTTGTCTTGAGTGGCTTCAGTATTCATTAGCTAAAAAATGCTGGTACTGTATCGATTGTGGAAAAATTTGCGCAAGCTGCGCCCCGTGATGTTGTACATCAGCGGGCCGTTTTGCCTGGGCGGCGAAGCGAATCTCTAACCACAAACTTTCCGCAGAAACAGGAAAGTTGTGTTGATAAACATCTAACAGGAGACGCGATTCTGAGCGTCTCCCTTTTCCCAATCGCCTTGCGGCTTCTGCCAGCATGGGCAGTCCCTTAGTTGGATCGGTCTGCACCGCATCCACCAGCGCTTGACGCGCTTTTTCTTGCTGACCGGCATTCAAAAAACAGTAACCCGAATTTTCAACACTGTCGGCACGCAGTCCGTTTGCGGAATCCTTTCTGGCCAGGCTGAACTGGCGCTGTGCCGCATCATACTGCCCTAATCCGCAGAGAAACGCACCGTAATTATTAAGTACATAGCCGTTTGAAGGCGCCTGCGCCAGTGCACGATGGTAATGGTGCTCTGCCCTGCTGCGATCGCCCGTCTGCTGCTGGTAACGCGCCATCGCCAGCTGAACGCGATAATCATCCGGAGCCTGACTGAGCGCACGCTGCAAATTTCTGCGTGCAGCATCCATATTCCCTTTGGACAGATAAGCCAGGCCCAGCTGGATGCGCGTTTCAACCCTTACGTGGCGCTGCGGTGAGGTCTGGCACCCCACCAACAGTAGCAGCAGCATAGCGGCCAGCTTCCCTGTTTTCATCCCTGTTCTCCCTGGTAACAATGGCTACTTATCGTACGCCAATCTCACTGGGATCACAGTGGTGAACAGGGAAAAAGCGCTGTTTTCAGAGCGCCTTCACAGAGATGGCCTCACCGGCCATTTTCTTTTTCAACGTGCGTTTGGTGCGGTCAATAACGTCTCCGGCCAGCTGGCCACAGGCGGCATCAATATCATCACCACGGGTCTTACGCACAATAGTGGTAAATCCGTATTCCATCAACACTTTAGAGAAGCGATCGATGCGACTGTTCGAACTGCGACCATAAGGCGCACCAGGGAAGGGATTCCACGGGATCAGATTAATCTTGCACGGGGTGTCTTTCAATAATGCCGCCAGTTCGTGCGCGTTATCGGTGCTGTCATTAATATGATCGAGCATCACGTACTCGATAGTAACACGCCCCTGGTTAGCGTTAGATTTGCCAATATAGCGGCTGACGGATGCCAGGAAAGTCTCAATATTGTACTTTTTGTTGATCGGCACAATTTCGTTACGAATTGAGTCATTCGGCGCATGCAGCGAAATCGCCAGCGCGACATCAATCATATCACCCAGCTTATCCAGCGCCGGAACCACGCCGGAGGTGGACAGCGTGACGCGCCGCTTCGAGAGGCCAAAACCGAAATCATCGAGCATGATTTCCATCGCTGGCACCACGTTGGTCAGATTAAGCAGCGGCTCCCCCATGCCCATCATTACCACGTTGGTGATGGGACGCTGGCCGGTCACTTTGGCCGCGCCGATGATTTTTGCTGCGCGCCATACCTGACCAATAATTTCCGACACGCGTAGGTTACGGTTAAAGCCCTGCTGCGCCGTCGAGCAGAATTTACACTCCAGCGCGCAACCCACCTGGGAAGAGACGCACAGCGTGGCGCGGTCTTTTTCCGGAATGTAAACGGTTTCTACCTGCTGACCGCCCACCTGGATGGCCCATTTAATGGTGCCATCCGCCGAACGCTGCTCTTCTGCCACTTCCGGCGCGCGGATCTCCGCCAGCTCTTTCAGCCTGTTGCGGAAAACCTTGTTGATATCGGTCATCTCATCGAAATCATCGCAGCAGTAGTGGTAGATCCACTTCATCACCTGATCGGCACGAAACGGCTTTTCACCCAGGCTGGCAAAAAACTCGCGCATCTGCTGACGATTGAGATCCAGCAGGTTGATTTTTTCTTTTTTCGGGATGGTGGTTACAGGTGGTACGGACGACGGCGTCACATTAAGTTCTGACATAATATTCTCTGGCCTCGTTGTTACACGTTATGGCACTGGGTTTTGAGTGAATTAAAGAGAAACGCCCCGCAGAATGAACTGGCGGGGCGCATTATTGTACTCATGACTTATGAAGGGTTAAAGCGGCAGACCAAAATAATTTTGCCCCCTTCGCCGTCAGGCAGCCGTATTAACGGGTGCGTGGGCAGATTTCGCCTTCGCCGAAGAAGTAAGCGATTTCGCGCGCGGCAGATTCAGCTGAATCAGAACCGTGTGTTGCGTTCTCGGTGAAGCTGTCGGCGTAATCAGCACGCAGCGTGCCCGCCAGGGCGTTAGCCGGGTTGGTTGCTCCCATCAGGTCACGATGGCGCTGCACGGCGTTGTCGCCTTCCAGTACGGAAACCACCACCGGGCCGGAAGTCATAAATTCAACCAGGCCATCAAAGAACGGTTTGCCCTGATGTTCTGCGTAGAACCCTTCGGCCTGCTCTTTGCTCAGGTGTAGCATTTTGCTACCAACAATTTTGAAGCCAGCGCTTTCAAAACGGTTAAAAATGGCACCGATAACGTTTTTTGCCACTGCGTTCGGTTTAACGATAGAAAACGTACGCTCAATAGTCATGTGAACCCCTGTTTTATTTTTCGAGTTTAGCCGTAAAAACCTGTCCCAAACCGGGAAAGTGGCCGCGGATTATAGGGGGCATAGCCATGGATGACTATCTGAGTTTCCATAATTTATCGAAAATTCCGCCGCGCATCGCACCAAATCCCCCCATTTCTGCGGCTATTTTACGCAGTTGCACGACAGATGAACAGAAAAGCCACCGGGGAACTGTCTGAAATAAGGGCGTTAGCATATTGTTTATCAGGCTGTCAGTAGGGAGCGCCAGGCCATGCCAGAAACCGGTCTGAAAGAGCCTCTTTCCGCCCGGCTTATGTTATTCACAACCCGTTGCGCAGCCGTATATTAGCCTGAGTGGATCGAGCGTAATTCACCTTGTGATAGCGAAAAAAATCGCTGACACTGCGTCAAACGTGACTGACAATGAGGCAGCAATGACCACACCTTCTTTTTTTGTATCCGCCGACTGGCTGGCACAGCATCTGAGCGATAACGACCTGCAGATGCTGGATGCCCGTATGCTGCCTCCCGGGCAGGAAAAAACACGCGACGTCCACGCCGAATATCTGGCAGCTCACCTGCCGGGTGCACCGTTTTTCAATATTGAAGCGCTGTCCGATCACACCAGCCCTTACCCACATATGATGCCGCGCGCCGAGAGCTTTGCGGTAGCGATGCGCGAGCTGGGCATTAACAGTGCTAAACATCTGGTGGTGTACGACGAAGGCAATCTGTTTTCAGCCCCGCGCGCGTGGTGGATGCTGCGCTATTTTGGCGTGGAGCGGGTATCGATCCTGGCCGGCGGGTTGGCTGGCTGGCAAAAAGCGCAGCTGCCGCTGTCCAGTGGCGCGGTCGATGTGGCAGAAGCGGAGTTTGAAGCGGTTGTGGGCTACGGCGAGATCAAGCGCACAACCGACGTGCTGCTGGTCAGCCATGAGGGCGGTGCGCAGATTGTTGATGCCCGCGCCGCCAACCGCTTTCACGGAGAAGTCGATGAGCCGCGTCCCGGCCTGCATCGTGGCCGTATTCCTGGCAGCCTGAACGTTGCCTGGAACACGCTGGTCGCCTGCGGGCGGTTAAAACCCGCCGACGAACTGCGGGCAATCTTCAGTCAACAGGGCGTGGACCTGGCGCAGCCGGTGATCGCCAGCTGCGGTTCTGGCGTTACGGCGGCGGTGGTGATTCTGGCATTAGCCAGCCTCGGGGTGAAAAACATCGCGCTGTATGACGGTTCCTGGGGTGAATGGGGCAGCCGTAATGACCTGCCAATCATCAATGATGCGTTATCGGCCTGAAAAACAGCCTGCTGGCATGAGCGGAACAGTAGCCGCAACAGGGAGATCTTCAACAGGTGATACATTGACCTGTTGAAGACGGATATGCGTGACTCAGGTTAATTGCAGTAAGTCCTGATAGACCGAATCGCAAACCTCCAGCCCGTGCGTCAAACTCTGTTTTCTCGCCTGATAGCGGCGCTGCGAGGGTAATCTGGCCCCCTGCTCTACCACCGATGCGAAGAGATTTTCCGCACGGGCAACATGCTGCGCAACCGCATCGCCGAGGAAACGTTCGGGATCGACAGCTATCAGTAACTCACCGTGATACGGTGAAGACTTGCTGCCCGCGTCGTGAGCCAGCGACTCGGCGCTGGTCAGATCGCCAATCAGCGGGCCGGCAAGCAGCTCTATCATCGTCGACAACGCCGAGCCTTTATGGCTGCCAAACGTCAGCATCGCCCCGTGATCGAGCACTTCTGCCGGATCGGTACAGCTATTGCCCTGCCTGTCTACGCCCCACCCCTGCGGAATAGACCTGTACTCGCGGCGATGGAGTTCAATTTCTCCTCGCGCCACCGCGCTGGTAGCGAAGTCGAAGACGTATGGCTCCCCCTCTTTTCTCGGCCATCCGAAGGCCATCGGGTTGGTGCCAAACACCGGTACGGTTCCCCCCGCTGGCGCGACCCACGCGTGACTGGGCGTGAAGGCCAGCGCCACCAGCCCTGCCGCCGTTACGCGTTCAATTTCAAGCCATAATGCCGAAAAATGGACGCAGTGGTTGATCGACATGGCGGCGATGCCCTGCGTTTTGGCTTTATCGACCAGATAAGGCAGGCCGGTTTCGAACGCCAGAATGGAAAATCCCCCTTGCGCATCGACCCTGACCAAACCGGGCGCAAGGCTATCGGCCTGCGGCCGGGCATCGGGTATCACTTTGCCATTATGCAGGGTTCTGACGCACCCGAGGGTGCGCCACAGGCCGTGAGCCGTACAGCCGTCAATTTCACTGGCGACAAGGGTTTGCATCACCGCATGCGCATTAGCCTGATCAAAACCGGCTTTCAACAGGATAGTTTTTACCAGTTGCCTGGCGTCATCGATGCTGATTTTCATTTATCCCCCCGGATGGCGTCACGCGTCAGTGAGCCATTCACCAGGCGCATAATGCCAAGCGGATTTCCATCTTTCAGGGCGTCTGGCAGCCACTGCTGCGGGTAGTTTTGATAACAAACCGGGCGCAGATAACGCTCAATGGCCAGCGTGCCAACCGAGGTGCCGCGTGAATCGGAGGTGGCCGGATAAGGACCGCCGTGGATCATGGCATCACAGACTTCAACGCCTGTAGGATAACCGTTCACCAGCAAACGCCCTGCCTTTTGTTCCAGCAGGGGCACCAGCAGCGGGTGGGCGTTCACATCCTCCGGCTCGGCAATTAACGTCGCGGTCAACTGACCACGCAGACCGTTGAGAACCTGCTGTAGTTCCGCTTCATCACTGACCTGTACCACAATGGTGACAGGGCCAAATACCTCTTCCTGTAACAGAGCATCGCCCTGCATCAGCAGCCTGGCCTCGGCCTGGAAAAGCTGCGCGCTGGCCTGTTGAGCGTTCTGATCCTGCCCTGCCAGCCAGGTGATGCCGTTATGCTGATGAAACGCGTTAAGCCCCTGTCGATAGCTATGTAAAACGCCGCGATTAAGCATCGTTTGTCGTGGGCTGGCGCTAATATTGTTTTTCATCTCATTAAGGAAGCGGTCAAACGCGCCAGAGCGGATGCCAATAATCATGCCCGGGTTGGTACAGAACTGGCCACAACCAACCACCACAGAGTCCGTAAATTCCCTCGCTATCTTCTCCCCACGCTTTTCCAGCGCGCCCGGCAGCAGGACAACGGGGTTGATGCTGCTCATTTCGGCAAACACCGGAATGGGTTGCGGGCGTGCTGCCGCCATATCGCAGATAGCTCGTCCCCCTTTCAGTGAACCGGTGAAGCCGACGGCCTGAATGGCCGGGTGCTTGACGAGGGTCGCACCAATATCCCGGCCGTAAATCATATTGAATACGCCGCAGGGCATGCTGCTTTTCTCGGCAGCGCGCACAATGGCTGCGGCAACCCGCTCCGCAGTGGCCATATGTCCACTGTGCGCCTTCATCACCACCGTACAGCCTGCGGCCAGGGCTGAAGCGGTATCGCCTCCCGCAGTGGAAAACGCCAGCGGGAAGTTACTGGCACCAAAGACCGCAACCGGGCCGATGGCTAATTTGGCCTGGCGCAGGTCCGGGCGCGGCAGCGGCTTTCTGTCGGGCAAAGCGCAGTCAATGCGCGCAGCGAAAAAATCACCACGGCGCAGTACCTGGGCAAACAGGCGCATTTGCCCGCTGGTGCGCGCACGCTCACCGCGAATGCGTGCTTCCGGCAGCGCCGTTTCCTGCATCACCAGCCGGATAAACGCGTCGTCCAGCGCGTCCAGTTCGTCGGCGATGGCTTCAAGAAAAACCGCACGCTGTTCTGCAGAGGTCGAGCGGTATTCGGCAAAGGCACGCCGGGCTGCAAGGCATGCCTGCTCCGCTTCTTCTTCGGTCGCCTGCCAGAAGCGGTAAGGCAGCGCTTCACCGCTTTGCGCATCAAAGCTGGTCAGCGTTGCGTCACCCTGACTGCTTCTTTTTCCATCAATAAAGTTCTGACCATCAATGTTCATAAGCTTATTCCTGTATTTTCAGTGGGTAAGGTGGAGTGTCATCCGGCAGGCACAATGTTTCCAGCCGGGCCGTTACGATCGGTGGACGAGCCTGTTCCGCTGACCAGTTTTTCAGCCAGCCGAGTGAAGCGTGGCAAATTTTTCCCTGGCAGGCCCCCATCCCGCACCGGGTTTGCATTTTGGCCTGCTTCAGGCCGGCAGCATTTTTCACGGAGCCGAACGCAACGTCTTCACAGCGGCACAGGATGGTTTCATCGGTGACCAGCGTTTTAAGCCGTTCATCCAACTCAAAGGTTTGCTGCAACAGGCCAGCAAAGCGTGACCAGCTTGATTTGGCCTGGCGCCAGGGAGCACATTTTTGCCAGGCTCCGATTGCCTGGAACCCGGCAATAAATCCTTCGGCAAGCGACAATTCACTCCCGCCCACGCCGGTGCATTCCCCGGCGGCGTAGATGTGTGCGCATGTGGTTTGCTGGTCGCTGTTCACCACCACCGCTCCCCTGGCGGTGTTTACCCCAAGGAGCTGCGCAATCTGCACGTTAGGCCGTAATCCATAGCCACAGGCAAGACGATCGCAATACACTTTTCTGAGACGCCCGCGCTGGTTGATCATCACATATTCCAGCTTGCCCTCGCCGTGCGCAGATACCACATAGCTGGCGGGTCGATAGTGCAGATTGCTCAGCGCTAACGCCTGGGCGACTTTTCCGGGCCAGCGCCAAAGTTGTGCCAGCATCCGGCTTAGCGTCCTGATGTTTTGCTGCTCACAGATTTGCACCACCTTCGCGCCCTGCTTGCCTGCCGAATGCGCGCTGGCCAGCAAAAGTGGCCCGCTGCCGGCGATAACCACACGCTGGCCGCTGACATCCAACCCCGACTTAATTAACGCCTGTAATCCGCCGGCACCGGTCACACCAGGCAATGTCCAACCCGGAAAGGGAATAAACAGTTCACGCGCCCCGCTACAGATAATCAGGCGACCGGCCGTCACCTGCAGCGCCTTGTCGGGGGTTTCCAGCAGGAACTGCTCAGGCGCAACCTGCATAATCAAACGCGTCTGCGGCAGCAGCTTGATACGCGGGTCGTGCAAAAAATTCTCCAGGTGCTTCAGCGCCACACGGGGTAAACGGCTTCCCGGACCAGCGCGCCAGATTTGTCCACCGGGTCGGGGATTATCGTCAATCACCAGCACATCAGCACCCGTGCTGGCCGCCGCGATGGCCGCCGCCATCCCGGCGGGACCTGCTCCGATAATCAGTACGTTGGCGGCAAGCTTATTCATGGGTTATCACCGCCATCGCTTCGGTACACAATGTCTGGCAAGCCAGCCTGCGCCTGCCGTCAATATTGACCCGGCACTCCTGGCAGATGCCCATACCGCAAAACGGGGCGCGGCGCTGGTCGGTGACCGAGGTGCGACTACAGCCGTCGGC
Source organism: Erwinia pyrifoliae DSM 12163 (assembly GCF_000026985.1). NCBI lineage: Bacteria > Pseudomonadati > Pseudomonadota > Gammaproteobacteria > Enterobacterales > Erwiniaceae > Erwinia > Erwinia pyrifoliae. The sequence goes on along the minus strand of NC_017390.1, from coordinate 1,192,045 downwards.
AACCTGCGACAATGCCGCCGCCACGCTGGCGCCATCCACTACCGTGACGGGCGCGCCGTCGATAAACAGTGCGATCATGTGACTAGCCTCCGGATAAGAAACGGTCGGGTAAATACGCCCCGGCATCCAGCTGGTGATGTTGCTGAAAAATGGCGGCTTTAATCAGATCCGCCGTGGCGGTGGCCGTGGTCACGCCCAGCCCTTCGTGCCCCACCGCAAGCCACAGGCCGCAGCGTACCGGATGGCGCCCTATCAGCGGCAAACCGTCGGGTGAGGCGGCCCTGAATCCTGTCCAGGTACGGATCGCGTTCATCTCTTTAAGAGCGGGGACATACTCACAGGCTCTGCGCACCATCTTGCTGAGCATCCACGGCTCAACGGCAGGATCAACGCTATCGAACTGACGGGTTGATCCCACTAAAAGCTGTCCGGTCGGGCGCGGCTGGATATTGCAGGCGGCAGACGACCCGGTGGCATGGTGAGCGCGGGTGACGTAGCCCAGTTCAACTAACGTTCGGGTGATGCCGTGCGGATAGCGATCGGTGATCAGCAGGTGCCCTTTCTTTGGCACCAGCGGTAATTCGGCTAGCAGTTCTGACGCCTGAATGCCATTGGCAAGGACGATATGTCCGGCCCGGTACTGCCTGCCATCGTCAAGGACGACATAAGGTTCGTTGATGTCGACAACGCGCCCGTGCACCTTTTTGATCTGGGGATGATCTGACATCCATTGTGCGACCACGGGCGCGTACAAAATCCCGTCATCTTTGACCAGCAGACCTCCCTTTAAACCATGACGGATGGCAGGCTCGGCCTGAGTAACCTGCTCTGCTTTGAGCAGATCGCACTCTTCTCCCAGCTGGCGCAACAGATGATATTTTTCTTCGGCCACCGCCATCTCTTCTTCATTGGCGGCCATCCACAACGTGCCGTTTCTGCGATATGCCGCCGCCTCAGGCAAGGCGTGGCTTATCTCTTTCCAACGCTTCAGCGAATAGCGCGTCAGATCGCGCTCGGCAGAGTTGTCATCAAGGATCAGTAGATGACCCATGCCCGCCGACGTAGCGTTGGGCAAGCCGGCGTCAATGACTATGACTTTCAGACCGGCATTGGCCAACGTCCACGCGCAGCAGGCCCCGACAATGCCGCCGCCGATAACAATGACTTCAGCAGCCTCGCGGGCCGACATTAGGGTATCCCCCAGGCAAAGGGATCGTTGTCATCAATCACCAGCGTGGTCTCGGCGCAGATGGAAGCCACACCGCGTATGACCGGCTCAATGCCGGTTACCAGTGGCCGGTACCAGGCTTCAAATACGCTGCCGATCACGCTGGCCTGGCGCCAGACGGTATCAGGAGCCAGCTGGTTATCCGCAGCCATGCAGGCCAGCTTGGCACTGGTGCCGGTGCCGCAAGGGGAGCGATCGTACGCCCCCCCCGGGCATAATACGAAGCTGCGACTGTCGGCGATGGCATCGCTTGCAAACAGCTCAATGTGGTCGACAGGCGCACCGTCATCGCCAAATATCCCTTGCATCAGCAGCGCCTTCTGAACGGCAGTGCAGTATTCGGCTAACTGTGCGAGGTTGTCGCGCTGTACCGCCAGCCCGTGATTGCTGATAAGAAAGAACCAGTTCCCCCCCCAGGCAATATCGCCGGTTACCCTGCCGAATTTTGGCACCTCAAGGGAGAACGACTGCTTATAACGCCGGGCGGCAACGTTGCGCACGCTGACGGAGAGATCTTGATGCAGCACGGCCAGCACGTCACCGACCGGGGTTTCAATTTTGTGTTCGCCGGGAGAGATTTTCCCCATCCAGGCAAGGGAGCGCACCAGCCCGATGGTGCCGTGGCCACACATTCCGAGATAGCCGCTATTGTTGAAGAAAATCACCCCGGCACAAGCATCCGGCGAGACGGGGGGGCAGAGTAAAGCCCCTACCAGGACATCATTGCCACGGGGTTCGAGAATGACGGTGCGGCGATATCTGTCGTATTCTCTGGCAAGCAAATCACGTCGTTCCGACATCGAACCTCGTCCGAGATCGGGAAAGCCGTCAATGACCAGACGAGTGGGTTCTCCACCCGTATGAGAGTCTATGACTGAAATTCTATGCATCAAACTCACCTCATAATATCAAATCCTTGTTCACGAGATTTGACATGTAGATTGTCTAATAATGACTGGCAAACGCCATAAATATGCTTTTTCAGCAAATTAACGGCGCCAGCGATATTTTTCTGTCGACAGAAAGAAATAATTTCTGCGTGTTCGCTGTCGGATTTTTCTTTGCCGTTCGACAGACTGAGCTGCATTCGTAGATAGCGTTCAAGCTTTTGGTTAATCGCTTTGACGGTTTCCACAATCAGCGGGCGATTAGCCGCACGGTAAAGCGCCAGATGGAAATCCCAGTTTAATACTGCCCAGTTCATCACATTCTTGTCGCAGATATATTTATTGCAGGCTTTTTCAATATAAATAAAATCTTCTTTTCCCATATTGGGAATAGCCAGCTCAAGCAGCCTCACCTCAAGGAGAATACGCATTTCAAATAACTGGGCGAGTTCAGCGGCACTCATGCGCGTCACCGTAGCCCCTTTATTTTTAACAAACAACACTAATCCTTCTGCTTCGAGTTTTTTTAACGCCTCTCTGACTGGGATCTTACTGACGTTAAATTTCCTGGCTATTTCATCCTGTCGAACAGGCTTATCCTCTGCGAAATGACCGTTCAGAATGGCCCGGCGTAAATATTGCGTAATGACATCTGAAGTTGAAGGCGCGCTGCTTAAATCAGGCGTTTCGAACATATTCATATTTACCTTGTAAATAAGAGTCTGTCGGCCTTCAATATCTTCAGGAACTACCACATGTTCCCGGTAAGCGAACTAAAGACCAACATCGGGTAATACAGGGCGGGTTTCCATAGCAACACGCATAATTTCATAGACGTGTTCACGATCTGCACCCTGTAAAGGCAGGCGTGGCGGGCGAGTCAGCGCACTGCCACGCCCGGCAATTTCTTCACATAGCTTGATGCACTGTACCAGATCCGGACGGGCATCAAGGTGCAGGATAGGCATCAGCCATTCATATATTGGCATAGCCTCCTGATAACGCCCCTGCTGGCACAGGCGAAAAATGGTTTCGCCCTCTTTGGGGAATACGTTCGACATGCCGGAGATCCAGCCTTGTGCGCCAACGGCGAGGCTTTCCAGTACCACGTCATCCAGTCCAGCAAACAGAACAAAGCGATCGCCAACCCGATTACGCACGTCAATAAAGCGGCGCGTATCGCCAGAGCTGTCTTTGAAGCAGACAATATTTTCACAGTCTGCGAGAGAAATCAGGATATCCGGCGTGACATCATTTTTGTAAATCGGTGGGTTATTGTAAACCATCACCGGGAGGTTAGTATGATTGGCGACATAGCGGAAATGCTGAGCCGTTTCATGGGGTTTGGCGGAATAGACCAGCGCTGGCATGACCATAATGCCGTCTACGCCAACGCTTTCCACGGACTTGGCTACTTTAGCAGCGCCCTCGCTGGTGAATTCGGCGATACCGCAGATCACCGGAATGCGGCCTCGGGCAGCATCCTTTGCCACCTGGGTTACCGCCATTTTTTCCTCGATGGTCAACGACGTATTTTCACCGACGCTGCCACAAACAACCAGGCCCGAAACGCCATCTTTTACCAGATTGCTAATAACGGTATAGGTTGCTTCAAGATTAATGGAATAGTCATTATTGAATTGAGTTGATACTGCCGGAAATACACCGGACCAGTTAACGCTGTCAGTCATCATAGTTTCCTTTTATAGAATGAATAAATTATTAACCGTAGGTACTCACCGAGGCTTTCACATTTTCCTCTTCAATCTGTACGTCAGTCACCTCATCATATTCAAAATCGATAAGATGATGTGGAATACTCACGGCCACGGCCCATTGATAAATAATAAAGGCAACAACGGCCACAACCACACTGTCCGCTGGATGAGAAATATAGCCGTGACCGCCGAAGCTTCCTGCCCATGAAATGGCAATTATCATGGCGTAGTAGGTAGTCAGCCAGGAAGATGAAACAATTTGCTGCTTCAGGCTGATTCTTTTAGTCGGCACATGGCGGCCACAAAGGATATAGATAACGAACATGGCAATCTGCAAACTTAACAGCCACGAAAGCGTCGCCCACCCCGACCAATAGATAATCAGTGATGCAATCATAAACGTCACAGGCCCGATAACGTCGTACCTTGCTACACGAAAGGGACGCGGAAGGTCCGGGCATGTTTTACGTAATGCGCCTACTGAAATGGGGGCAAGGGCATAACTTAATACCAGAGCCGCAGATACCACGTTAATCAGCGCTTCCCACGATGGAAACGGCAATGTCCAGAAAATAGAGAGGCCAAAGGTGAGCCACAACGCACGGCGTGGAATACCGGATTTACCGTCAATCTGCGTGAAGCAGCTGAACAGCGTCCCCGATCTCGCCCAGGCATAAACGATGCGGGGCGTGGCGTTCATATAGATATTACCCGCACCGGCCGGTGAAACGATGGCATCCGCCACCACCATATAACCCAGCCAAATCACGCCTAACATCAGCGAGATATCACGGTAAGGCAGTGTAAATTCCTTGCTGATACTATGCCATCCCTGCGCCAGCATTTCGGTTGGAATACTGCCGACAAAGGCCAGCTGCAACGCGGCATAGATAGCGGTAGAGAGTAAAACCGACAGGATCATGGCGATGGGGATCGTGCGTTGCGGATTTTTGACCTCGCTGGCCACTGCGATAATCGGGGTTAAGCCAAGGTAGGCAAAAATCACGCCTCCGGCAGATACCGCCATTTCAACCCCGCTCATCCCGAAGGGGGCAAAACTTGCAATGGTGAGATTGACCGGCTTAAAGAAAGTGAAAAGGGTAAACAGGACCAGTAGCGGGACAATAAATTTGAAGACGCTGATGATATTGTTGGTTTTAGCAAAGGTTTTCACGCTGTTGTAATTGATGTAGAAAAAGCCGCACAACAGTACAAACTGGAATAGCCATCCAACCCCTGTTGGGTTGCTGCTACCCGGCTGCGTCAGCTGTTCGAACCAGGCTCCGGCATACTGGCGCGCGGCAACCACCTCTATTGCAACCAGGCTGGTGAAAGCGATAACGGTAATGGATCCCATCATGTAACCCAGCAATGGCCCGTGGGAAAATACCGGGTAGCTGATCACCCCCCCTGCGCGCGGCAGCGCCGCGCCGAGTTCACAAAAGACGATGCCGAGCAGCAATACGGCACCGCCACCAATCAGCCATGAAAAAATCCCGGCCGGTCCCGCAATCGATGAGACGTGACTGGCGGCAAATAACCAACCTGAACCGAAAATGGCACCCAAACCAATAAACGTTAAATCGGTCAGCGTTAACTGCTTTTTAAATTTTCCAGTCATAAACACCCCTGTATTTTATATTAAATCAGCGTATTCAGAAGCGCATTAAAACAACAAATGCAATGGTATATCGTATATGATGTTAATTTTAATAATTTCCAGCAACCATGCCAATATTATAACTTATTGATAAATATATAATTAATCACAGAATGCCAGTTTCACTGAATAGTGATGCTGTCTGGTAATGCATCAGTTGCACCAACATTGCACAGCGGATATGAATAACGCCAGAAATTTCAAAAAATTTGAATCAAAAAGGTGATCTCGCACAGAGGAATAAGCAAATAGGGTTGCGGGGAAATGGGTCGGTCTCACTATTATCAGACGATGAGGCAATATTACAGGCGCATCCGCAGCAGAGGGGTTTAGCTTTTTTCATCCATCCCCTGCCGGGAATAGTTGATGTCGCTGATGCGCCTTCGAGGTTTATTTAGTCGATGTTTTTAACGTTGAAGTCGCGCAGGAAGCTGCCCCAGCGACGCTCATAGAACGGGGTAATATGGGCAGTAAAGAAATGGCTGATGCCCTTCTCCCCCTCTGCCACCCGACAAATATCAATCGGTTCATCGCCCGGTAGCGTATCGGTTGCCACACTGCCCGCCGCCTGAATAATCGCGTCGATATCGCCATCGGCCTCAATGCCAATCAGCAGATTGGCTGGCTGGTCTGCCGACTCTTTGATCTGCGCCATGTAAGCACGACGCACATGCTTTAAGCCGGCAAACAGCTGGGTGAGTGAATCGACCATCTGCGCCGGGGGGGTTACGACTTCGGACAGTAACAGCGAGGTTCCTCCCTCCAGCACCGTCTGCTGGCTAAGGGCATTGCTGTCATCGCCCAGTAAATGCGTGATTTCACGCGGCGTAAACTCTTTACCGCTATCCAGCTTCGGGTTGAGGAACAACGTTTCACCCAGAGTCATGGCAAACAGCGTACGCACCGGCATCACCAGATATGCCTGTTCGCCACTGACTGCTTCCTCCAGCGCATTGACCGAGGTGAAAAACGGAATGATGTCAGTACCGTCCTCTTTTTCCCAGTGCTGCAAGTCAACCGGTGAGCGGGCATCAATCGGCTGTTCGGGCCGTGCACTGACGCCCGGCACGATAACGCTGGCCTCCATCAGCAGGGCGAAAAACTCCGGGCGGTGCGCAGGTTCCGTCGCCGCCAGTTTCAGCACGTCTTCCAGACGCGGATTAAGGTCATTCATTGGGGTATTCCAGTTCTACACGGTATGTTCAACGGACAGGCCAGCTAACAGGCTCGCCCTGATAATGGGGCAGTAAGGGGCGGTTTATCACCGCCGCCCTCTTGCTATGCGCGGCTGAGCAGCAGGTTAGCCAGGGTGCGCACGCCCAGCCCGGTTGCACCGGCAGACCATTGATCTACGGCACCTTTGCGGTAGGTGGCTGAACAGTCAATATGCAGCCAGCCCTGCTTGTAGTCGCGAACGAAGTGCGACAGGAAAGCCGCTGCGGTGCTGGCACCGGCAGAATGGGCCGGGCTGGCAATATTGTTGAGGTCGGCAAAGTTTGACGGCAAATGGCCGCGATGGAACTCCGCCAGCGGCAGACGCCAGAACGGCTCGTTTTCCCCGGCAGCACTGGTTAACAGCGACTCGGCCAGCGCATCGTCAAAGCTAAACAACGCGTGATAATCATTCCCCAGCGCGGTTTTTGCGGCGCCGGTCAGCGTTGCAGCGTCAATAATCAGCTCCGGGTTAAGCGCACTGGCATCGATCAGGCCATCGGCCAGCACCAGGCGCCCTTCCGCGTCGGTATTCATCACCTCAACGCTTTTGCCATTGCGATAGCGAATGATATCACCCAGCCTGAAAGCGTTGCCGCTCACCATATTGTCGGCACAGCACAGGATAAGCTTTACGCGCTTGTTCAGGCCACGGCTGATGGCCAGCGCCAGCGCGCCGGTCAGAGTCGCCGCTCCGCCCATATCGGACTTCATTGAGTCCATAAAGCCACTCTGTTTCAGGCTGTAGCCACCGGTATCAAAGGTAATTCCTTTACCAACCAGGCAGGCAAACACCGGGGTTGCATCGTTGCCGCCCGGATTGTAGTCCAGCGTCAGCAGTACCGGGCTGCGTGAGGAGCCACGGCCTACGGTATGTAGCCCCATATAATTTTGCTGGCGCAGATCGTCACCTTTGGTAATGCGATAGCTCACCGCATCGCAGGCAACATCACACAACAGATCGATCGCACGCGTGGCCAACTGCTCCGGGCCAAGCTCTTCCGCTGGCAGATTAATGATATGACGTACCCAGTCAACCATCTTCAGGCGGTTTTTGAGTTCCTGCTGGTCGGTGTCGCTTAACGCTGCCCACTGCACTTCGCGCTCGCCTTTCGGCCCGCGATAGCCTTGCCAGAACGCCCAGCTGTTCTCCAGATCCCAGCCTTCGCCGCTCAGGCTAACGTGACGGATGCCCTGGTTGTCGATTTTGCGCGCGGCGCGCTGAATGGTCACCAGCGGTTCGCTGCCGTTCAGGTGGATGGTCATACCCTGATCGTTGCTGCTCAGTATCGCTTTTTCGCCCCAGCGTGGGTCGGCCGTGGCCGTTGACAGAGTAATATTCATCGGGGGGGTCATCGCATGGCTCCTTATCATTTTCGTCATTTTCGTTATTTTCGTCGGTTTTGCCGACCGCTGCGCTGCGCCGTAGCACGATGCTAGTTGAATTCGTCAGGTCAGACTAACAGAAATCTGTCAGGGAAGTTTTCACGGGATGCGGTCATGGAGAGCAAAACGGGCCGGATAATTCCGGCCCGTTAAGTAAACGGCTGTGGATCAGGTTAACCTGCCTGCACATCCATGCTGGCTTTAAAAGCCTGCCACGCCGGGGAATGTTCACGCAGGCGGGAAACTGACTTTTGCAGCAGCTGAACAGCATAATCAATCTCTTCTTCGCTGGTGAAGCGGCCAAGAGAGAACCGCACAGAGCTGTGCGCCAGTTCATCGCTCAGCCCGATAGCACGCAGGACGTAAGAAGGCTCTATACTGGCGGAGGTACAGGCCGATCCGGTAGACACTGCCAGATCTTTGAGCGCCATAATCAGCGATTCGCCATCAACGTAACCGAAGCTGACGTTGAGAATGTTCGCCGCGCCCTGCTGCAACGAGCCGTTAACAGCAACCGCCTCAATGCGGCTAATCCCCTGCCACAGTCTGCTACGCAGCGCGCTGATACGCGCCATATCGTCAGCCATCGCCTCTTTAGCAATACGGTATGCCTCACCCATGCCGACGATCTGGTGCACCGGCAGCGTTCCGGAGCGCATACCGCGCTCGTGTCCGCCACCGTGGATCTGCGCTTCAAGACGAATACGCGGCTGACGGCTGACATACAGTGCGCCGATGCCTTTCGGCCCGTAAATCTTATGGGCCGAGAAAGACATCAGATCCACTTTCAGCTGGCCGAGATCAACGGGCAACTTGCCTACGCTCTGCGTCGCATCCACATGAAAGACGATGCCACGGGCGCGGCAAAGTTCTCCGATGGCGGCAATATCCTGCACCACGCCAATCTCATTATTGACGTGCATGATCGACACCAGCACCGTGTCGTCGCGCAGCGCGTCTTCCAGTTGCCGTAGCGTGATGGAACCATCACTTTGCGGGTTGAGATAAGTGACGCTAAAGCCTTCATGCTCCAGATGAGCACAGGTGTCCAACACCGCCTTGTGTTCGGTGGTACAGGTAATGATATGGCGGCCCTTTTCCTGATAGAAAGTGGCTGCACCTTTGATCGCCAGGTTGTTAGCTTCGGTGGCACCGGAGGTAAAAACGATTTCGCGCGGGTCAGCACCCACCAGTTCGGCTACCTGGTTACGGGCAACATCGACCGCTTCTTCAGCCTGCCAGCCAAAGCGGTGTGAACGCGAGGCAGGATTGCCGAAAGTGCCGTCCTGGGTGAGATACTGCATCATCCTGGCTGCCACGCGCGGATCGACTGGCGTGGTGGCAGAATAATCCAGATAAATCGGTAATTTCATTGCTTGTTAAGCTCCGGAAAGTTGCTGTCTGCCGCCCTTCTGCGCCCCCGGATCTTTACGGATAGCAGAAACGAACAAAAGGCCGCTACAGGCCTTTTGTTCGTTTCTGCGGGCGAAGAAGACTTCGCCGTCACTGCGGTCAGGCGCGCAGATTGACGTCAATGGTTTCGTGCTTACGGCCATGCGGCGCACGACGGATTTCATTGCTGTTCTGGCGGTCGGCCACATCCAGGATCTCCTGGTTGTTGACCAGCTCGGCCAGGGTAATGTTATTGAGGAAGTCGCTGATGCGCTCGCTCAGGTCACGCCACAAAACGTGAGTCAGGCAACGCTCACCGCCCTGGCAGCCTTCTTTGCCCTGGCATTTGGTCGCATCCACCGATTCATCAACGGCGGTAATCACCGCACCTACCGCGATGGCATCGGCTGCTTTACCCAGCAGATAACCCCCACCCGGACCGCGCACGCTTGCCACCAGACCATTCTTGCGCAGACGAGAGAACAGCTGCTCAAGATAAGAGAGCGAGATGCCCTGCCGCTCTGAAATATCAGCTAAAGGCACCGGGCCTTCGTGAGAATGCAGTGCAACATCAAGCATAGCGGTAACAGCATAACGGCCTTTGGATGTCAGTCTCATGGCGTAAAAAACCTCGGTTATAACCCTGATGGGTGTTAACAAATTATGTTCGCCAGTCTGCCATTCCCGAGTAATTTGGTCAAGTATTTAACCTGGTAAAACAGTCAACTATTTAACCGAGTAATTCACTCAACTATTGTGCTGTTTTTTTACCGCCTTAATCGCCCTGTCGCTTCTCAAGTGACGACAGCATGCCGCGCAGAATATTCAGTTCATCACGTTCCGGACGAGCACGGGTAAACAGGCGCCGCATTTTGCTCATCACCTGTCCCGGGCTGGCCGCACGGATAAATCCGCTGTCGGTCATTATTTTTTCCATATGCTGATAGAAGCGTTCAAGATCCTCCACCAGCGGATAGGGAGTCTCATCAGGCTGCGTCTGCGGCGTTTCAACGGATTGCAGGTAAGCCATGCGCACCTCATAGGCGATAATCTGTACCGCCATGGCCAGATTCAGCGAGCTGTACTCCGGGTTGGCGGCAATCGCTACGTGGTAGTGGCACTTCTGCAACTCATCGTTAGTCAAACCCACGCGTTCGCGACCAAACACCAGCGCGACCGGAGCCTGCTGACCTTCTTCGACGCTCTTTAAACCGCATTCCCGAGGATCCAGCATCGGCCACGGCAATGAGCGCGAACGCGCGCTGGTGCCCACCACCAGGCTACAACCTGATATCGCCTCGTCCAGCGTATCAACGATTTTTGCTTCGCCGATCACATCACTGGCTCCGGCGGCCAGCGCTATCGCCTGTGAATCAGGTTTGACCAGTGGATTAACAAGATAGAGGCTGGTTAAGCCCATCGTTTTCATCGCACGGGCAACGGAACCCATGTTGCCGGTATGAGAAGTTTCCACCAGCACAATTCGGATATTTTGCAACATAAGGATCAGGGGTCTTCCGGGTCTGAGAGATAATTTAGCGATGCTAGCATATTTTCAGGACATATACCGACGTTCCCTGCTATACTACGCGCCGTTTTCTATCAGATTATGATAAAAATCCAAATAATTGCAGTGGCTATAAGGGGATCGCCTTATCTGGCACGCATCTATCGGTGCGGACAGGTGTTCATGCGTTGCTTTTTACCCAGTGCAAATATTCAGGATAACCCGTTCTTTAACATCCAGTGAGACGATACTACCTATGCATCCGATGCTCAACATTGCCGTGCGCGCTGCGCGCAAGGCCGGAAACGTCATTGCCAAGCACTATGAAATCCCGGACTCCGTCGAAGCCAGCCAGAAAGGCAGTAATGACTTTGTCACCAATGTTGGCCGCGAAGCGGAACGCCAAATTATTGAAGTGATCCGCAAGTCTTACCCCAAGCACACCATTATTGCTGAAGAGAGCGGTGAGCTACAGGGCGAAGATCAGGATGTGCAATGGGTTATCGATCCACTGGGTGGCACCACCAACTACATCAACCGTCTGCCTCATTTCAGTGTTTCTATCGCCGTGCGCCTGAAAGGCCGCACCGAAGTGGCGGTGGTTTACGATCCGATGCGTAATGAACTGTTCAGCGCCGTGCGCGGTCAGGGCGCTCAGTTGAACGGTTATCGTCTGCGCGGCGGCACCGCACGCGATCTGGATGGCACCATTCTGGCAACTGGCTTCCCGTTCAAAGTGAAGCAGCACGCCACCCCTTATATCAACATCGTAGGCAAACTGTTCACCCAGTGTGCTGATTTCCGCCGCAGCGGTTCTGCCGCGCTGGATTTGGCCTATGTGGCTGCCGGCCGCGTCGACGGTTTTTTTGAGATTGGTCTGAAGCCGTGGGATTTTGTTGCCGGAGAACTGCTGGTGCGTGAAGCGGGCGGTCTGGTCACCGACTTCACCGGTAACCACGGCTATATGCACTCCGGTAACATCGTGGCGGGCAATCCGCGCGTAGTGAAAGCGATGCTGGCCAATATGCGCGATGAGCTGAGCGAAGCGCTGAAGCGTTAATCGTTTAAGGCCGCAAGGGCCGATCGCAAACAGACGATCGGCCCCCAGTTAACGGTCAAAACATAGGCCGGATGCCGCCAGAGATCGCCGGTTGTGCACTAAGCCATAGCATTGCCCCCGCAGCCACCAGCATTAATCCTCCCAGCAGCGCCAGACCATTCAGCGCGATAACCTGCCAGCCCGGCGTATGGCCACGACGGAGCCGCAACGCAAGCCTTCTGCAAAGATGCACCAGCAGCGCCATCGCCGAGACGGTCAGCGCCGTCCCCATCGCCATCACCAACGCCGACAGTACGCCCCAGAACCAGACGCCGACCACTTTGGAGAACAGCAGCATCATAATGGCGCCCGAGCAGGGGCGTAATCCCATCGACAGCACCACCATGATTTTTGTCTGCCATCCCGGTGCTGGTGCCAGCGTATTAACGTCCGGCACATGTTGATGACCGCATCCACAGTGCGCGCCGTGCTGCTTTCCGCGAGGCAGCACACGCTTTATCTTCATGCCCGGCGGCACGGCTACCAGCTGGAGTGCCAGTTTTCTTAGCGCACGCCAGCACAGCCACAATCCCAGCCCGATAACCAACAAATAGCTGCTCTTTTCCAGCCAGTAGCTGCTGAGGTGCAGCTGACGCGCAGAAAGCTGGAGCACCCCCAGCACCAGCATGACCAGGGCAATAGCGACGCAGCCCTGTACCAGCGCCGCCGCCAGCGTCAGTTGCAGACTGGTTTTCATTTTCGTCGGATGAGTGGCAAGGAACGTTGTGATGATCACCTTGCCATGCCCCGGCCCCAGGGCATGTAAAACGCCATACAGCAGGCTGAAGCCCATCAGCGCCAGCCCCGCCTGCTGCGGATGACCGGCGACCTGTTGCAACAGCTGGGTCATCTGACGGTGCAAATCCTTTTGCCACAGGGCGCTTTGCCAGAGCATTTGCGGCCAGCATTGCCAAATCAGCAGCCCGCCGGTGACGAGCAGCGCCAGCAACAGAAGCAGCGGCCAGGCACGGTATCGGCGAGTTATTGGCGCATTCACTGGCATGTCAGCGTCACCTGCTGAGCAAACTGTCGGCCAAGTTCCCTCTCTTCTGCCGGTGCATCGGCTTTATCCAGCGCCAGCGCATAAGCCTTTACCGAGGCACCCGGCTGCGGGGTCTGTAGCTGCAAACGGCACTGCGAGGCCAGTTCAGGCGGTACGGTTAAGTCTTTTTCAGAATCGTAATACATATCTACAAAGTAAGTCGGGTCGAAAGTAGCAAAACGGTAGCGCTGGCCTCTTAACGGCTGCGGATGAGAAAGCGGTAAAACGAACCCCAGCACCGCCTTGTGCCCCTGGCGCGACAGATGGTACTGCGTCGGCATCTGGCCAAATTTTACCGGCTGCTTCTGGTGCCAGAATTCGGTGAAATAGTGCTGAACGAGGACATTTGCCATCACTTCGGCCGCCAGCTTTTTCCAAACCTCCGAATCAGGTTGCGCGTGACCGGCATCATAAAGCAGATCGGCAGAGGTGATTTCATCCATCACCCAGCGCATTTTTAATCCGGTAAGGCTGTCGCCCTGATGAACCAGCGTGGTTTGCATGGCAATAAAGCTATGCGGATGTGCCGAAACCGCTGGCGCGCCGGCAGCCACCAGCCACAGCAGGTGGGCGGTTGATTTGTTATAATATAACAAAATTACGTCCTGTCAGAAATTTTCCGCTCATTTTTGTGACCTGCCTTAAAAGCTCGGCATAAACCGGGGCTGACGGGCTACTGACCACGCTGCCGGGGCTATGCTTAATACTTCTACCGCTACTGAGATCGCAGATGACGAGTGTATATTTACCTGAACATGCTGTCCTCTCCCCTGCGCAGCGCCGTTGCCGTCTGCTTTTAACTCTCTGTCTTCCTGACTGCCTGGTGACGCTGGAGTCGGTATGCCAGCTTAACGGCGTTGATCTTCCCCTCGTCCGGCAAGATATAGCGGAGCTGACAACAGAAATCCAGCGCAATCATCATCTGGCCATTGAGCAGGACGGGCAGGGTCGCTTGTCGCTTAACGGTACAGCGCTAAACCAGCGGCTGTGCCTGATGCACGGCTTACGCCGCGCAATGCGCGTGTCGCCCCAGTTTGTCAGCGGCTGGTTTGCTGACGCCGTCAAACGCCGGTTGCAGGCGCAGTTCATTGATAAAGCGCTGTATAGTGAGCATAACCTGACGAGGTTGATCCGGCATTGTTCACAGCGGCTGGCGCGGGAGTTTAGCCTGCGCGACAGCCATTTTTTGCACATCTGGTTACAGTTTTCTCTTGCCTGGCCATGCCAGCCGCAGTTCAGCTCGCTACAGCAGCAGTGGCTGCAACATAAAGCCGAGTATGCGCTGGCTCAGGAGATTATCCGCTGCTGGCAGAAGCGTGGCTGGCCTGCCGATGATAATCAGGCAGCCCTGCTCGCTCTGCTCTTCAGCCAGCTGCACGCGCCACTGATTGAGGAGATCGCCTGCGAAAGTGAGCGCTCGCTGCTGCAAGCGGTTGAGTTATTGATTCAGTGTTTTCAGCAGATTGCCGGTATTGAATTTCATCATAAGGCCGGCCTTAGCGTGCGCCTGTATACCCACCTGGCCCAGGCGCTGGAGCGTACGCTATTCGCCATCGCTATCGATGACAATCTGGCAGAAAATGTCGCTTTACAATATCCACGCCTGTTGCGCACCACGCGTGAGGCGATTGTCGCTGTTGAACAGCAGTACGCGGTCACGTTTTCACAGGAAGAGGTGGAACTGATGGCGATTATTTTCGGTGCATGGCTGGTACAGGAGCATGCCCCGCATGAGAAACAGGTGCTGCTTCTCACTGGAAAAAATCCCAAACTGGAACGCCAGATCGAGCAGCAGTTACGTGAACTGACGCTGCTGCCGCTGAACATCAAATATCTGGATGTTAACGACTTTCAGCGTGACAGCGCGCCGCCAGGCATCACGCTGGTTATCAGCCCGTATGCCACCTCGTTACCGCTCTATTCACCGCCGCTGATCCATGCCGAACTGCCGTTGGGAGAGCACCAGCAGCAAAGTATCCGCACGCTGCTGGAGTCGTAATCTGGGGTTCGGCGCTGGGGGCAGCGCCGGGTCAAGCCGCTGCAAACAAATGACGCCTGCTCTCTGAAAGCCGCGAAACGGGCGATCGCCGGAGACAAACACCCCGAAGAACAAAACGCAGTCAGAAGGCGCGGTAACCAGAGCAAAAAAAACGGGACACTAACGTGTCCCGTTATTATGACTTCATAACTTCATTCCCGGTGACGGGGGTAAAGCTGGCTTATGCGTAAACCGGGAAGCGGGCGCAGATATCCAGCACCTGTTTCTTCACGCGCTCACTCACGCCTTCGTCGTTGATATTGTCGAGAATATCGCTGATCCAGCCAGCCAGCTCGCGCACTTCGGCTTCTTTAAAGCCGCGACGAGTGATCGACGGCGAACCGATACGGATACCGGAAGTCACAAACGGACTTTTCGGGTCGTTAGGCACGCTGTTTTTGTTAACGGTAATGTTGGCGCGGCCCAGGGCAGCATCCGCTTCTTTACCGGTCAGGTTTTTGTCCACCAGATCCAGCAGGAACAGGTGGTTATGCGTGCCGCCGGAAACCACGTTGTAGCCGCGCTCCAGGAACACGTCGACCATCGCTTTTGCATTCTTCGCGACCTGCTGCTGATAAGTCTTGAACGCCGGCTCCATCGCTTCTTTAAAGGCTACCGCCTTGCCGGCAATAACGTGCATCAGCGGGCCGCCCTGGCTGCCAGGGAAGACGGCAGAATTGAGCTTCTTATAGAAGTCTTCGTCACCGCCTTTCGCCAGAATCAAGCCACCACGCGGGCCTGCCAGCGTTTTATGGGTGGTCGTGGTAACGATGTGGGCGTACGGTACCGGGTTCGGATAAACGTCAGCCGCAATCAGGCCCGCAACATGTGCCATATCAACAAACAGGTAAGCCCCGATGCTGTCGGCGATTTCACGCATTTTAGCCCAGTCGCACACGCCGGAATAGGCGGAGAAACCACCAACGATCATTTTTGGCTGGTGCGTTTTAGCCAGTTCAGCCAGTTCGTTGTAGTCAATTTTGCCGTTTTCGTCGATGCCGTAAGAGATGACGTTATACAGTTTACCGGACAGGTTGACCGGAGAACCGTGAGTCAGGTGACCACCATGAGCCAGGCTCATACCCAGAATGGTATCACCCGGCTGCAGCAGCGCCGTGTAAACGGCGAAGTTGGCCTGAGAACCGGAGTGCGGCTGCACGTTCGCGTAGTCTGCGCCGAACAGCTCTTTGGCGCGGTCGATGGCCAGTTGCTCAACGATATCAACATGTTCGCAGCCACCGTAATAACGCTTGCCCGGATAGCCTTCAGCATATTTGTTGGTCAGCTGAGATCCCTGAGCCTGCATGACACGAGGGCTGGTGTAGTTTTCTGAAGCGATCAGCTCAATGTGCTCTTCCTGACGCACTTTCTCCTGCTCCATCGCCTGCCACAACTCGGCATCGTAATCGGCAATGTTCATATCACGCTTTAACATCTGCATCTCCTGACTCAACTGACTTTTATAAAGGTATGACCCCATGCGGGGGGGTGCCAGGCAACAGTGTAAACTGTTTTCCCACCCGTTGAATAGCGTCAAGGCCGCCTTTTTACGCAAACGATTGGCTTCACGGCCGGTAAGGCCTGGTTCCGGTTCAGGGCAAGCCTTTGCTGGCGGAGTTTTCTTCATCAGGCAGTTGCATGAATTTCATTTGCCCCGGAACAGATTTGCCCCGGAACAGGATATAAAACGCCCCGACGGATCGCAGTGCAGGTATAACACGCTTCAGGCAACAACAGACAGATATCGCAACGCCGCGCCTCAGAAACCGGGGCATTCGGGGGAAGGCACAAAGGTGGGCGCATAACAAACGGCGGGAACAGCGTCAGCATTCAGAGCCTGAGAAGCCAGGCCCTGCGGTCAACATCAGCGATAATTAAATCGCTTCTTCGTCTTCTTCACCGGTACGAATGCGCACCACCCGCGCCACATCGTAGACGAAAATTTTGCCATCGCCGATCTTTCCGGTCTGCGCCGTGCGCATGATGGTATCCACACAGGTATCGACGATGTCATTAGCAATGACGATCTCAATTTTCACCTTGGGCAGAAAATCGACCATATACTCTGCGCCACGGTAAAGTTCGGTATGCCCTTTCTGGCGACCAAATCCTTTGACTTCAGTCACCGTCATCCCGGTGATGCCGACTTCCGCCAGCGCTTCACGCACATCGTCCAGTTTGAACGGCTTGATAATTGCATCAATTTTTTTCATGGCAGATCCTTTTTCTTCCTCCGCCGGGCGCGGCAGGGTAATCAGTTAACATCGCCGGACAGATCGCGCCGGGCGTGCTGTCTCTGGTTTCAACCCGCTAAACTATCATAACTGGCGCGCTTAGCGGCACAGGAATTATCCTTTAAAATCGGCCGCATCCAGCTCATGACGCGACAACAGTTTATAAAATTCGGTGCGATTGCGTCCCGCCAGACGTGCGGCATTGGTCACATTGCCTTTGGTCATTTGCAGCAGTTTACGCAAATAATTGAATTCAAACTGGTTGCGCGCTTCGACAAAGGTCGGAAGTACCGTATTTTCTCCCACCAGCGCCTGTTCGACCAGCGCTTCGCTAATGACCGGTGCTGAGGTCAGCGCCACACACTGCTCGATGACATTGACCAGCTGACGCACGTTGCCCGGCCAGCTGGCGGCCATCAAGCGCCGCATCGCCTCGGCCGAGAAGCTGCGCACAAACGGTTTGTGTCGCTCCGCTGACTGCTTCAGCAGATGGTACGCCAGCAGCGGGATATCTTCTGCACGTTCATGCAGCGCCGGGAGCTTCAGGCTCACCACGTTCAGGCGGTAGAACAGGTCTTCACGGAACTCTTTTTTCTCCATGGCTTTGGGCAAGTCGCGATGGGTGGCGGAGATAATTCGCACATTGATATCCAGGTCGCGATTGCTGCCCAGCGGGCGCACTTTCCGCTCCTGTAATACGCGCAGCAGTTTTACCTGCAACGCCTGCGGCATATCACCAATTTCGTCAAGAAATAGCGTGCCACCTTCGGCGGCCTGGAATAATCCCTCACGGCTGCTCACCGCGCCGGTAAAGGCTCCTTTGGCATGACCGAACAGTTCCGACTCCAGCAATTGTTCCGGCAGTGCGCCGCAGTTAATGGCGATAAAGGCTTTACCCGCCCGCTGGCTGACGCCGTGAATTGCCTGAGCCAGCACCTCTTTCCCCGTGCCGCTCTGCCCGTGGATCAGCACGCTAACATCTGACCGGGCCACCATTCGTGCTTGCTCAAGCAGACGTAGCATCTGCGGGCTGCGGGTGACAATCTTTTCACGCCAGGCTTCATCACCGACCGGTGCACGATAAGCCAGCGCCTCGTCTATCGCTTTGTACAGCGCATCGCGGTCTACCGGCTTGGTAAGGAAACTGAATACGCCCTGGCGGGTAGCGGCGACGGCATCGGGAATGGAACCGTGAGCGGTCAGAATAATCACCGGCATGCCCGGCTTTAGCTTCTGAATTTCGACAAACAGCGCCATGCCGTCCATTTCATCCATGCGCAGGTCGCTGATCGCCAGGTCGACATTTTCGCGGTTCAGCACGCGCAGCGCCTCCGGGCCACTGCTGGCGGTATCGACGGTGAATCCTTCGCTGCGCAGTCGCATCCCCAACAGCTTCAACAAACTGGGGTCATCATCGACCAGCAGCAGTCGCGCTGATGTTTTGTTCATGGGTTTGCCTCATCCGTTGCGCGCTTGCCCGCTGTGCCATCGTCTTGCCCACTGTTCTCGGCCGCCTCCGGCGTGCGGCGTGAAGAGAGCTGGCGTTCAATATCGGTCAGCCTGTCCAGTTTGCGCCGCGTGCTGGCCAGGTCTTTGCGTAGTTCCGTTTGCTGCTGGCGCAGAGCGTCCAGTTCGGCGTCACTTTTCTGCTGCAAAAAGGCATATCGCGTGCGCTCGGCAGATAATTGCAACAGCGCGCCCTGCCCTTCACGCCACAGCATCAGCAGCGGGCGCACTGCCGCCGGGTAATCAGCGCCGTAATTATCCAGCCGCTGCAGATAATGACGCCGTTCAACAGAAGTGACATTGCCATTACTGAGCAGTACTGCCTGTCTGAACGCATTTTGCCAGTTATCCGCCGGCCAGCCTTTCGCTTCAGCGCGGGCATCAGCAGGCGACAGACGAACAGCACAGTCAATGGCTCGCTGCCAGTAAAGCGGGTTTTCCAGCGCGGGGCCGTCGGCCCAGGACCAGATGCGCTCACAGTTTACCAGCCGGAAATCGGCAAGGCTGTTTTCAGGTTCACTCAGGCTACTGTCCGCCCCTTTTACCGCTTTCTGCGGCAGATTCTGACAGCAGGCCGTCAGGATCAACGCCAGCAATGCGCTGGTGAGGGATCGGCCACAACGTCTGCGCTGCAATACGACAATAAAACGGGCTAGCTGCATGATTCTCCTTTTCCGGCGATGGCATGTAATTCAATGCGGAAGCAAACATCAGCGTCAACGCTTTCGATCAGTTGCAAATCCCCCTGCAGCTGGCGCACGCAGTCTTTGGCAATACTGAGTCCCAGACCACTGCCTTTTATCGCGCCTTTACGTTGCAGATCCCCCTGAAAAAAGGGTTCAAATATCATCGCCCTTTCCGCGAGGGGGATCGCAGTACCGGTATTTGCCACCTCAATCAGCACCACGCAGCCCTGCTGCCGACTGCGTATCGATATTTGTCCTGATTCTGCACCGTAGTGTAGCGCATTGGAGTAGAGATTATCGATTGCCCGTAGCAACAAAGTCGGTTCAGCGCGGCAGCTGCTCACCTGTAAATCGATACGGGTGTGAACCCGCTTAGCGCGTGCCGTAAGACTGTGGGAGGAAACCAGCGTAGCGATCAGCGGCTGAAGCGGGACATCCTCC
The DNA here is from genome assembly GCF_000026985.1 of Erwinia pyrifoliae DSM 12163. Lineage (NCBI taxonomy): Bacteria > Pseudomonadati > Pseudomonadota > Gammaproteobacteria > Enterobacterales > Erwiniaceae > Erwinia > Erwinia pyrifoliae. Next base: position 1,172,009 of record NC_017390.1, on the reverse strand, counting down.
AGCTCCGGCGGGGCATCCGCCAGTTTACGGTTGTAATCCAGCAGCTGTTCGATCAGACGTTGCAGATGACGGCTGCTGTCATCAAGAATGCTGACCACTTCGCGCTGGTCGGCGGTCAACGGGCCTGCCACCTGGTCGGCCAGCAGTTCGGTACCTTCGCGCAGACTCGCCAGCGGGGTTTTAAACTCATGAGAGATATGACGCAAAAATTCGTGGCGCTGAGATTCCAGCCAGGCAAGACGCTCGCTAAGCCAGAGAATACGCTGTCCCAGCGAGCGGATCTCGCGCGGCCCTTTAAACGCCAGGTTCTGATCCAGCGGCTTGCCCTCACCCAGTCGGTTGATCATGCGCTCTACCGCTTTGACCGGGCCGATAATCATGCGGGTAAACAGCAGCACCAGCCCCAGGCTGAGCAGAAACAGGATCAGCGCCTGCCAACCGAAATACTGGCCGCGCTCGGCGATTTCCCGCTGCAATTGCAGACCGCGCGCAAACGCCACTTCACGCGTTGAACGAACCAGCTGACTATTGGCATCAGAAAACACTTCCAGCCATTCTGTCGCCGTGCGCAACGGGGCGCTGTTTTCACAGTGCATGTGGCCGAGCTGGCTGAGGGCTTGCCGCAGAATTTGATCAGTGCGCATATCCGGCAGCACTGCGGCATGCGCATCCAGCATTTGTGAATAGCGGCCGTGCTGAGTCTGATACAGGCGCGCCAGCATCGGGTCATCCAGCACGCAGTACTGGCGATAGCTGCGCTCCAGCTCCAGCGCCGTGCGCGCCATGGCTTCACTTCTGCGCACGTCGGTCAGCGTGGTGCGGTTGGTGTCTGCCGCACGCTTACTGAGCGCCGACAGGCTCTCCCACGCCTGCCAGGCCAGCACCAGTAACGGTAACAGCACCAGTAAAAACGCCATCAGCACCAGCTGGCGCAGCGAACGTGGAAACAGACGCCATCTCTTCACGGCAGGATCTCATTTGAACAATTAACGCTGATGCTAGCTGAGAGCATGCGCAGAAGGAAGCGCTACCTGCCATGACCCGCGCTGATCAAGGCTTAGATCCGTATTTACCCGTGCTGAACTGCACTTTATTTTTCCCGGCTAACGCTGGCTGAAACTGAAACACTGGCGAGTCACATCCTGTAACAGAACGACTCGTCGTAGAAGAGAAAGATGAGTTTGACGGAAATATGAAAGAATTCCGCCATTGATAGGGATAATCTCTACTTTTTTGGGAAAACCAAATGTTACGTACATCAGGAAATGTGAATAATGGCGCAAATGCCCCTCTTGCCGTTAATCAGGTTGAATCCGGAAGAGCGGATCTGATTTCAGGCGAAAAGGACATTTTACAAAAAATATTATCCGTTTCCATTACAGACTGTCAGCATTCCAGGAACGGATCTACCCAGACGATGGAGAGCAGGAGTGTCCCAGACCTGCAAATGCTGGCAACGTCGGCCACCCTTGGGAAAATGCAGGAACCGGGTGATCTGAATCGTATCGCGCGTTTAATCTATACGTTGGCTCCTGGGCTGGAGCCCAGTCTTGTACAGTTTGCTGGCGACAAATTGGCGCAAGTCACCATGATGATTGCCAAAAAGCGTGTCATGAACGGCGAATTATGGGATACCGTCGCCCAGGAACATAGCATCACGGAAGAGCAGGACACACTCGAGCTTCAGATGATAGTCGTCGATGGTTCGGCCAGAGAGCGTGTCATGAGGGGACAACACTGCGGTGAGGTCAGTGAGCTATTTAAAATCAATCATATACTGGCCACCATAAGACTTCAGAGGATAGCCGTCGACGGTCCGGCCAGCAAGTCTGTCCAGAAAGGCGAACACTGCGCCATAGTCGCCAACCGACATGGAATCGAGCACTCCCTGGCCATACTCGAACTTCAGATGGCAGCCGTCAACAGTTATGCCAAACAGCGTATCGATGAAGGCGTAGACTGGGCTGAAGTCGCCAAGAAATGTGGGATCACGCACGTCAAGGCTTTTAACTACCTTCACCAGTATGCATTGCGCGCCTCATAGAAAAATAAGGATCTGTCGGGCATGCGGTTTCTGGAGTCAGTGCCCCCCTGTCGTTCAGTTTTTTCATTTTCAGCTAATGTGGGCTGGAGAAAACGGAATGCAGGTCACCACGCCAGGATCAAAATGAAAAAAAGGCCGGTTCCAGTGAACCAGCCTTCCAAAGTCACGCCGGTAAACCCGCGTAACAAAATAGATGGTACCTGACTCAACGTAGCGTCCGATGTCTGATAACGCCACAAAGTGAACGATTATCGGCGGGGTGGACGACAGGCACCGTATTGTGCGTCATTCGAATGTTATGGGCACTTGTCCGCTTGAGCAGGGCTGTCATAACCGGGTGAATGAGCCACTGCACTGTTATAAGCAATTGGCATGCCAGATTTGAGAAACCCTGTAACATACTGTTCATCAAGCTATTTTCTCAAAACGGTAGCTGAGCCGTACTAAAATATGCGTCGTTGATATTAAGAAACGTCTCCATATAGAGACGTTTACAAGGCTTATTCACAAAAACAGGGGAAATCAATCAGCTGAATGTCTCCTTTCGGAGACATCTGCTCACTGCATTGTCGGCAAAATGCGACAACACGCCGGGACGATACCAAAAGGCCGGAATGGCTCCGGCCTTTACCACAGCTTGACTTAACCCAGCTGTTTACGCGCATTACGGAATATCCGCATCCACGGGCTGTCCTCTCCCCACTCTGCCGGGTGCCAGGAGTGGCTGACGGTGCGGAATACGCGTTCCGGGTGCGGCATCATAATGGTGACACGACCACTTTCGTTGGTTACCGCAGTAATGCCGTTCGGCGATCCATTCGGGTTAGCCGGGTACTGCTGAGTGACGTTGCCAAGGTTGTCGACAAACCGCAGCGCCACTAAACCTTTATTTTCCAGCCGGGCCAGGTGCGCCTCGTTACGCACTTCAACGAAACCTTCACCATGAGCCACCGCAATCGGCATTCGCGAGCCGACCATACCGTCCAGCAGCAGTGACGGGCTGGCCGCCACTTCCACCAGGCTGAAGCGCCCTTCAAAGCGCTCTGACTGGTTGCGCACAAAGCGTGGCCACGCTTCGCTGCCAGGGATCAGCTCGCGCAGATTAGACATCATCTGGCAACCGTTACATACGCCAAGCGCCAGCGTCTGTGGCCGATGGAAGAAGGTTTCAAACTCGTCACGCACGCGCTCATTGAACAAAATTGACTTCGCCCAACCTTCGCCGGCACCCAGTACGTCGCCGTAGGAGAAGCCACCACAGGCGACCAGCGCCTGGACGTCGCTCAGTCCACGACGCCCGGCAAGCAGGTCGCTCATGTGCACGTCAACCGCGTCAAATCCGGCACGGTGGAAGGCGGCAGCCATCTCAACCTGGGAGTTAACCCCCTGCTCACGCAGCACCGCCACTTGCGGACGGACGCCGGTTGCAATGAATGGTGCGGCGATATCTTCCTGTGGCTTAAAGGTCAGCGCAACGTTAAGACCCGGATCGCGATCGTCTTTCTTCGCCTCATGCTCCTGATCGGCACAGGCCGGGTTGTCGCGCAGACGCTGCATCTGCCAGGTGGTTTCTGCCCACCAGGTACGCAGAGTGGTACGGCTTTCGCTGTAGATCGCTGAATCACCGCTGGAGAGGGTGAAGCGGTCACCGCTGACCGCCCTGCCCAGCAGATGCACGCAGTCGCCAAGGCCGTGGGCCGCCAGCAGCGCTTTAACGTCCGCCAGGTCAGCGGCGGCCACCTGAATCACCGCGCCCAGTTCTTCATTGAACAGAGCGGCCAGGCTGTCGTTGCCCAGCGTGGCAATGTCGGCCTCAATACCGCAGTGGCCGGTAAAGGCCATCTCGGCCAGCGTTACCAGCAGCCCGCCGTCTGAACGGTCGTGATAGGCCAGCAGTTTGCCCCCGGCAACCAGCGCCTGAATCGCATGATAGAAACCGGCCAGCTGCTGCGCATCCCGCACGTCGGCAGGCTTATCGCCCAGCTGGCGGTAAACCTGTGACAGCGCCGTGGCACCCAGCGCATTTACGCCGTTACCGAGGTCAATCAGCAACAGCGCGTTATCGCCGGTCTGCAACTGCGGCGTCACGGTTTTACGCACGTCCTCCACGCGGGCAAATGCGGTGATCACCAGCGACAGCGGCGAGGTCATCTCGCGCTGTTCGCTACCCTGCTGCCAGCGGGTTTTCATCGACATGGAGTCTTTGCCCACCGGGATGGTGATGCCCAGCGCCGGGCACAGCTCTTCACCCACCGCTTTGACCGCGGCATACAGGCCGGCGTCCTCACCCGGGTGACCGGCTGCCGCCATCCAGTTTGCCGACAGTTTGATGCGCGTCAGTGGGCCGATCTGCGTGGCGGCAATATTGGTGAGCGCTTCACCGACCGCCAGGCGACCGGAAGCGGCAAAGTCCAGCAGCGCCACCGGCGTGCGCTCGCCCAGCGCCATCGCTTCGCCGTGGTAGCTGTCGAGGCTGGCGGTGGTCACTGCACAGTTGGCCACGGGAACCTGCCACGGCCCGACCATCTGGTCACGGGCAACCATGCCGCCAACCGAACGGTCACCGATGGTAATAAGGAAGGTTTTCTCCGCCACGGCAGGCAGATGCAGCACGCGATGTACCGCGTCCACAAGCGAAATGCCATCGCGCACCAGCGCCTCGCCTTTCACCTGCAGGCTGGTGACGTCACGGGTCATTTTCGGCGTTTTGCCTAACAGCACGTCCAGCGGCATATCGATAGGCGTATTGTCGAAATGGCTGTCAGTCAGCGACAGGTGCATCTCTTCCGTCGCCTCGCCAATCACCGCATAGGGCGCGCGCTCGCGCTTGCACAAGGCATCAAACAGCGCCAGGCTTGCCGGGGCAACAGCCAGCACGTAGCGCTCCTGCGACTCGTTGCACCACACTTCCAGCGGGCTCATGCCCGGTTCATCATTGAGAATATCGCGCAGATTAAACCGGCCGCCGCGCTCACCGTCGCTCACCAGCTCCGGCATGGCGTTGGACAGACCGCCAGCGCCAACATCGTGAATAAACAGAATCGGGTTATCTTCCCCCAGCTGCCAGCAACGGTCGATCACTTCCTGGCAGCGCCGCTCCATTTCCGGGTTGTCACGCTGTACCGATGCAAAATCGAGGTCCGCATCAGACTGGCCGGAGGCCATTGACGAAGCCGCACCGCCGCCGAGGCCAATATTCATTGCCGGGCCACCCAGCACGATAAGCTTAGCGCCGACGCTGATTTCGCCTTTCTGCACATGGTCTGCACGGATATTACCGATACCACCCGCCAGCATAATCGGCTTGTGGTAGCCGCGTAGCTCGCTGCCATTGTGGCTGTTAACGCGCTCTTCATAGGTCCGGAAGTAGCCGTTCAGCGCCGGGCGACCAAATTCGTTGTTAAAGGCCGCACCGCCCAAAGGCCCTTCGGTCATGATGTCCAGCGCGGTGACGATGCGATCAGGCTTGCCGAAATCCTCTTCCCACGGCTGCTCAAAGCCCGGAATACGCAGGTTAGATACCGAGAAGCCGACCAGACCTGCTTTCGGTTTTGCGCCGCGCCCGGTGGCGCCCTCGTCACGAATTTCACCACCGGAACCGGTCGCCGCCCCCGGCCACGGCGAGATAGCTGTCGGGTGGTTGTGCGTTTCCACCTTCATCAGAATGTGCGCATCTTCCTGATGGAAGTCGTAGCGCCCCTGCGGATCGGCGTAGAAACGCCCCACCTTTGAGCCTTCCATGACCGCCGCGTTGTCTTTATAGGCTGACAGCACATGATCCGGAGTTTGCTCAAAGGTGTTCTTGATCATCTTAAACAACGATTTAGGCTGCTGCTCACCATCAATCAGCCAGTCAGCATTGAAGATTTTATGGCGGCAGTGCTCAGAGTTGGCCTGAGCAAACATATACAGTTCAATATCGTTCGGGTTGCGCCCCAATTTTTCAAACGCCGCCAGCAGGTAGTCGATTTCGTCGTCCGCCAGTGCCAGGCCCAGTTTAATATTGGCCTGGACCAGCGCATTGCGGCCTTCGCCCAGCACATCGACGCTTTGCAGCGGTGCGGGCTGATGATGGGCAAACAGCGCTTCGGCCTGCTGAAATTCGCTAAACACGGTTTCCATCATGCGGTCATGCAGCAGTGCAGCCAGCTGCCCCCACTGCGCTTCGGTTAACTGCGGGGCCTTAATATAGAAGGCCATGCCGCGCTCCAGGCGAATGACCTGCGGCAGCGAGCAGTTATGAGCGATATCCGTCGCTTTTGAAGACCAGGGCGAGAGGGTGCCGGGACGTGGCGTCACCAGCAGCAGACGGCCTTCCGGAGTATGTTCCGCGAGAGAGGGACCGTATTTCAGCAGGCGCTGCAGGCGTGATTTGTCATCGGCACTGAGCGGTGCGCTGACATCGGCAAAATGGACGTACTCGGCGTAAATATCACTCACCGGCAGGTGAGCGTCCTGAAAGCGGGTCAGCAGTTTGTTAATACGAAATGCCGACAGAGCGGGCGAACCACGCAGAATTTCCATCATTAAAGATCTCTCGTCTCGAAGCGCCGGGCGACGCTTCATTGGGCGCAACAGGGAAAACCGGCGCCATTATAGAGAATCCCGGTTCGTTACGAAACCGTTTGCGCAGAATTAATCGGCGAACCAGGACGGCTAAAAAACACACTAAAGGGGTGAAATTCAGTTGCGGTGCAGCCCGGAGTTGAGCAAAATGCCCCACGCTCGGGTTCGATTACAGACCATAAATACTGCCTAAAAAGACAGAAGACCGAGAAAAATCGAGAGATAACTACTTGAAACGCCTTAAATTTAATTATCTGTTGATCGGATTAATCACCGTGCTGCTTGCGCTGGCATTGTGGCCCTCGATCCCGTGGTATGGTGGCTCTACCGACCGTATCGCGCAGATTAAATCGCGCGGAGTGCTGCGTATCAGCACCATAAATTCCCCGCTGACTTACTACACCGTTAAGCAATCTCCGGCTGGCATGGATTACGAGCTGGCGAAGCGCTTCGCCGATTATTTAGGGGTCAGGCTTGCTGTCACCGTACGCCCGAATCTGGCCGATCTGTTTGAAGACCTGGCTGACGATAAAGCCGACGTGCTGGCTGCCGGTTTGATTTACAACAGTGAGCGGCTGAAGCGTTTTCGTGCCGGTCCGGCATATTATTCCGTTTCACAGCAGCTGGTCTACCGCATCGGTACGCCACGCCCGAAAAACCTTGGCGATCTTAAAGGCCGCCTGACGGTGGCTTCGGGTTCAGCCTATCTGTCTTCGCTCTGCGAGGTTAAAGATCGTCAGTATGCCGATCTCGACTGGGCGATCTCCACCGATCGGACGCCAGAGGGCTTGTTGCAGGCCGTGGCTGACGGTAAGCTCGACTATACCATTGCCGACTCGGTATCAATTGGACTGATGCAGCGTATTCACCCCCAGCTGGCGGTGGCGTTCGACATTACCGATGAAGAAGCCGTCACCTGGTACATGCGGCAGGAAGCCAATGACAGCCTGAGCGCGGCGATACTCGATTTCTTCAGCCGGATGTCAGAAGAAGGTGCCATCGCCCGCCTTGATGAGAAGTATCTCGGCCATGTCGGCACTTTTGATTATGTTGATACCCGCACTTTCCTGCGTTCAATTGACGAAACGCTGCCGGATATTCGCCGACTGTTTGAGAAGTATGCCAGGGAAATTGACTGGCGGCTGCTGGCGGCAATCTCTTATCAGGAGTCGCACTGGAATCCGCAGGCCACCTCCCCTACCGGCGTGCGCGGCATGATGATGCTAACGCGCAATACGGCCGAAAGCCTGAATGTCAGCGATCGTACCGACCCCGAGCAGAGCATTCGTGGCGGCAGTGAATATCTGCTACACATGATGGAGAAAGTTCCGCCGGGCGTGCCTGAAGATGAACGGATCTGGTTCGCGCTGGCTGCCTACAACATGGGCTACGCCCATATGCTTGATGCGCGCAAACTGACGGAAAAACAGAAAGGCAATCCGAACAGCTGGGCGGATGTGAAAGTACGGCTGCCGATGCTCAGTCAAAAACGCTACTACAGCCAGACCACTTACGGCTATGCCCGTGGCCAGGAGGCTTATAACTACGTGGAGAATATCCGTAAATACCAGCTGAGCCTGGTGGGTTATCTGCAGGATCAGGAGAGAAAGCTGGCGCAGAAGGCGGTGACAGAAGCCGAACTGAGCCAGGCTTACCCGGCGGTTGAGGTTAACACAGCGTTAAACCCGACCGGGGTTTTGCTGCTGCCGTAGCGCTTTTTTTTCAGCCCGCCGCTGGCGAAAAAAATCACTTAGCATTGCGGCGCACTCATCACGCAGCACGCCACAGTCAACCTGCACATGATGGTTCATCCCCGCATGCCCCAGCACATCGAGCAAGGAACCTGCCGCACCGGTTTTCGCATCACGCGCCCCATACACCAGCCGTCCGACACGGCCGTGGATCATCGCACCAGCGCACATCACGCAAGGCTCCAGGGTGACATACAGCGTGGTGTCCAGCAGGCGATAATTCTCTATGACCTTGCCGCCCTGGCGCAGCGCCATCATTTCCGCATGCGCAGTCGGGTCATGCTGACCAATAGGGCGGTTCCAACCCTCGCCGATAGCCTGGCCATCCAGCACCAGCACCGCACCCACCGGCACCTCGCCCTCGTCCCAGGCTCGGCGAGCCAGCCGGAGCGCGTGGCGCATCCAGTATTCCTCATTGTGATCGGTCACCTGCGCCTCCAGAAAAAAAACGCGACATTATATACCGAAATAATTCCGCATGCAGGAAAGCGTAAAATGAATGAAAAGCGCAGGAACCCGGCCCGGCAAGCCAGCAGGTAGCCATCGCATCAGCAGCTTGCAGGATGACCGGACTAAACCGAGCGGCGCATTATTCCAGCTGCTGTAGCTCCCCCACCGGGGTAACACGAAAACGGTGCTGGCAGAAAAACAACAGCGGATTGTCCTGTTTGCTGTCGCTGTAACCACTGTGAAGCTGTAACGGCGTACCGATCTGCTCTTCCAGCTGAGCCACCTTTTCATGGCCCAGGCAGCGCATTATCAGCACTCTGCCGCCATAAGCACGCGCCATTTGACTGGCGATCAGTTTCACCCCCGGCAGAAAAGCGGAATCGAAATAGACCCGCTCCACCAGCGGCTGGGGTGAACCGGTGATCAGCCAGACATCAGCATCTTCACTGCCCAGATAGTCGTTCAGCCGCTGCTGCACCAGCGGAAAAGCCGTTACGCGCTGACGAAACCAGTGGGCAAACTGCGCCTCCCGTTGCAGCAGACGCTCTTCTCCGTGGCCAAAAGTGATTGACCACAGCAGCAGGCTCATCGGCCAGCGCGCCGCGCGCCCCTTCACCAACAGGCCCAGACCAATCACCGGCAATAATGGCACTACCAGCAGCAGATTAAGCGGCTGACGCCACAGCAGCCAGCGCATAAAAGTGCCAAACATATCCTGCTGATGCAGGGTGCCATCTAGGTCAAAAAAGACCACGCGTCGTTCACTACCGGTTGTCAAACCTGACTCCTCAGGGTAATCAAAACCCATAAACCAGACCAAAGGAAAACCGCAGACTGCTGCGCTTAACCACCCGGCCAAAAAAACCCTTATTTAATCGACAAAAACGGGAAGTGCCGGTGGTCGCCTGTACGGGGTAACGCAGATTGGGCTGGCAACCTTAGCATAGCCAATGACGGCCAGGCCAATCGCTCGCCTCAGGTTTTTTTCTGTCCTGTTAGCGCCGGCCGGGGTTCTGCAGTGCCGCACGCAAAAAGCCGTGATGGGCAGACAGGCTCTGCTTAGCCTGTTCGGCGGGCAGGTCGGTCAGCAGCATCAGGATGGCGGTTTTTACCTCATATTGCGTCTGCTTTAAGGCGGCCTCTGCCTGTTGCGCCTCGCAGCCGGTGGCTTCACACACCATGCGGCGCGCGCGGTCGACCAGCTTGATATTCGACGCCCGCATATCCACCATCAGGTTCTGATACACCTTGCCGATTTTCACCATTGCACCGGTAGAAATCATATTCAGCACCAGCTTTTGCGCCGTACCGGATTTCAAACGGGTAGAGCCGGTCAGCGCCTCCGGCCCGACCAGCGGTGAGATCGCTATTTCGGCTGCAAGAGCCAGCGGTGAATGCGGATTACAGGATATCCCGGCGGTACGGCAGCCCAACTGACGGGCATAGCGCAGCGCAGCCGTGACGTAAGGAGTGCGCCCGGATGCGGCCAGACCGACCACCATATCGTTAGCGTTTATCTTCAGCGCCTGCAGGTCACTGATGCCCAGCTGCTCATCATCTTCCGCCCCTTCTATCGACGTGACCAGGGCTGCCGGGCCTCCGGCAATCAGCCCAATCACCACCCCGTTTGCTACGCCAAAGGTAGGCGGGCATTCAGAAGCATCCAGCACGCCCAGGCGGCCGCTGGTTCCGGCTCCGATATAGATCAGCCGCCCGCCGGCAGACAGCGCGGCGGCGGCGGCATCAACAGCGTCGGCCACCTGCGGCAAAGTCAGGCTGACCGCCCCCGCCACGGTGGCATCCTGCTGGTTGAATTTAGTCACCATCTGCAGCGTCGACAAATTATCAAGATCGAGCGTCTCGGGATTACGCGTTTCGGATATCAGTGAGCCAAGATTCATCAATATTTCTCCTACTGCCTGTTTTATTTATCCAGCGATGACTATATCGGCATCCGCCGAATTTAATCTCAACCTTGGGTTATTTTAACGCGTTTAGTCATGGAAACCCTAAAATGCCGCGTTAAACTGAGCATTCTGTCTGTTATGTTTAGCAATCATTCACGATAACAGGCCTGAATACTTAAGAGGAAAAGAGATGAGTTCACTGCTGCGTATCCGTCAGCTTTATCCCAGCCTGGCGATGAACGAACGCCGTCTTGCTGACTACCTGCTGTCGCAGCCGGAGCATGCACTCCACCTGAGTTCACAGAAACTGGCTGATGAGTCGGGCGTCAGCCAGTCAAGCGTGGTCAAGTTTGCCCAGAAGCTGGGTTACAAGGGGTTCCCCGCATTAAAGCTGGCGCTGAATGCATCACTAACGGAGAAAGACGCCATCACCGTGCACAATCACATCCTGAGTGACGATGCGCTGAAGGTGGTTGGGGAGAAGCTGTTTACCGAAAAGACGTCAGCCATCCGCGCCACGCTGGATATCAACAGTGAAGAGAGGCTGCTTGAGACGCTGCGCCTGCTGAAACAGGCCAGGCGCATTGTATTGATAGGGGTTGGCGCGTCCGGGCTGGTAGCGAAGGACTTCTCCTGGAAGCTGATGAAAATCGGTATCAGCGCCGTAGCCGAACAGGATATGCATGCGCTGCTGGCCAGCGTCCAGGCATTAAGCGTGGGCGATGTGCTGCTGGCCATCTCCTATACCGGTGAACGGCGCGAGATTAATCTGGCGGCACAGGAAGCCCGGCGCATCGGTGCCACGGTTTTGGCCTTCACCGGCTTCACCCCGAATACCCTGCAACAGTCGGCCAACCATTGTTTGTATACCGTAGCGGAAGAGCAGACCACGCGCAGCGCCGCTATCTCATCCACGACCGCCCAGCTGGCGCTGACCGATCTGCTGTTTATGGCCTTGATCCAGCGCGATCCGGAACGCGCCTCCAGCCATATTCGCCACAATGAAGCGCTGGTGAAAAAACTGGTTTGATCGAGGCGTGCGCGTATAATACCCGCGCACTTTATCATGTTAACCAGAGAGAATGTTGGCGTTGCTATTACCTCAAAATGTATCAACTGCGATATGTGCGAGCAATGATATTTAATCATTTAAAACTGCAGTTTAAACTGATATTTACTTATTGCGTTAACAGATATAGCACATCAATTTTGTATTTTTAAACGACCCTAACACAAAAAAATCATTTCACTGCCTGCATCAAAATGCCTGTCCTGAAACAAGTTTGTCATTTAAATTGTGTAATTCCCTGATTTTGATATGTTCACTCCAACAACGGAGATAGGAAAACTCAGAATTAAAGATTTCCAGAACTATACCAAAAGCCGGGTGAGAACCTCAGGTGATGCCAGAATTACATCAGGACATTTACAGTTTTTCCTGTGTGTATATTTTTAGCGATTTTAGATAGAGGGAGGTCGACTTCAACAAGCGTGACAACGATTCTTTTTTTTACTTCTAATGCATGGCTCCCACTGGTTACATCATCAGCAATAGCAATTTGCTTTATCTTGAAGGCTGAGTTTCTTTTGAAGACGGATTCCAATTCATCCGAAAAAGTTGCACTTCCTTTTAGTAAAGGCTTTGATGAGTAGGTATTTTCCAATACCAAATATACATTAGCTACAGCATCAGATATGGCCTGGGTCTCTTGGTTAATATATGTAAAATCCGATGACACACTCATATAGCAAGGGTAGTTGGTAACAATATCCCCTGGCTTTAAATCACTATCCCAGGGAGTGGTGAAATCAGTATATTCAGAAACTCTAATAAAATCACCTTTCTGTGAAGGTATTTTATTTAATGCTGAGTCAAAAAGTCTCACCATATTCCTTTCATCTTCATTTAGTTTTTCTGCTGTGGCCAGTTTTTTATTTAAGTCATAATTCATCGGATTCATACCCATTTTAGTAGTATCCTTCATACCATCACTGAAAACCTCATCCAGGTCATCATCAACAGCAGTCCAGCGTCTTACGGCAAGTTTTTCATTTTTTGTGAGAGCCGGATGACTAACAACTCCAGCATCTGAATGATCGGAAAACACCAATTCGCCCCTGGAAATATTTATGTCTTTATCCGAAAAAATACTTTCATAAGCAGATGCATCGATATATTCTTGTTTTAGATGCATTCTGTTGTTTTCATAAAATAAAGCATCATCAATTTTATTTTTAACATCTAGCCGGGTAGATGTATCCATACCATACAACCCTCGATACCGGACATCAAACTCATGTGATTTCTCGTAGCCATCTAATTGAACATTAATTCTGTAATTTATAGTTTCACCACCCACTTCAGGTATTCCAATACATGTAACATCAGGATTAACCAAAAGTTTCCTACCACCTGCACGCGAGGAGCACCAGGTGTCATCGAGATACTTAAAATTTTCTATGTTTTTATTTTTATTCTTGTTAACAACTATAAAATCACCAGAGAGCTGTTCTTTTTTTATAATTAACCTACTACGTACCCCTTGCATCATGTAATATTCCCCCTGACTAAGCTCAGTAATGGAAAACCCCTTCCTTTTATATAGCAGAAATAACTCACCCGTATCTTCACCCTGTAAGTCCAGAGTCGTGTATAATCCAGATCTATGGGGGGTGATTTCATATTTATTTAATTTCTTAAAGTTAAATAGACGCCATTCAACTCTGCCAGTGACTTTGTTGTCATGAATTCCCCCCCCCTTTTTTCTGGTTATACAGTTGATAAGTTTGTCAGAACCTTCCTTAAAGTATTTCTTACCGAAAAGCGCCCCCGTCTCAGGGTTCATCTGCACGTAAATATTTCTGTCTGCCTGCCGTCCTATGGCCTTGACAGGCAAGGACAGTTGAGTTTTCGGTATTATCCCCATGACTATCTCATCTGATGGCGGCCACGGGAGTTTTTCTAAAATGCCCGCTGAGATAATGCTCTTCGTCAGGCCAGCCATTTCTTTATCGGCAGAAAGGAGCTTCACAATTATATTGCCAAACTTCCTGCTGATACCGGTCATGAGTTCAAAGCCAGGGTCTGCTGCACGGAGAGCGTTTTTCCCGAGCGAGGTCAGTTCAGCAGTCGTTGGTAGGCTGACTTCCCGGAGGAGATTTCTACCCGCCACCTGAATCCCTTCCCTACCCGCTATAACCGCGCCACTGCGAAGCGCCCTGGCAAATCCCATACCAAACTTCCCGCTCAGGCTTGCAGCCTCACCAAAAACAGGAATGAATGCAACGGCGTCCATAAGACAGGTAGGAACGGCCTGCTGCAGATTATTATTTACAATATCTTCAACACAGTCATAAAAAGGAATGAGATGTTTAACCACACCCCATATTTTCTGGATATCAGATTTATCGTTCCCTGCTTCATATAATGCGTTATATAGATCATCATGATGTTTTTTACTCAATGAACTTGTAATCGTGTTGATATGACTATCGTTCCCTGTCAATGCTTGTTCAGTTATTTTTACTGCAAAGTTGGCTATGTCCTGACTATCCTCCACCTTATCCCACGTAATCTTATAGTCATCAAAAGTTTCCCCAAAAATTCCGCCAGATATGTACTGTTTTACATCACGATCCACCCTGAAAAGCTTGTAGCCATTATCATTATTTCTTTCTGCTTTTAAAGCATAAATCCTTTCCTCAACCTCTTGTTTCACAGCAAAGAGGTCTGTGCGATCGACAAAATGTTTATGTGTTACAAAAGTAGAACCAGGCTCTCTCATTTGTATATAGGCGGTCGCAAGGTGTATGCTTGCATCAGGTAACTGAATAAAGCTACTTTCGTTCTCTGGCAATGAACTGATTGCTGAAATAATAAGGTATTTATCAATCTCACGAAAACTATCTGAAACATCTGCCGTTAGTCTACGATATTCGTTGCTCAAGCTTTCTGGTGCACTTTCACAAGGTTTTACTATTTCGTTCAGGTAATTTTGTTTTGCAAAATACTTAGCGTTTTCTCTTTTCTGCTCCGGAGTACTTATATCTTCAGCTAAATCAGGAAGAGCGGCGCTAAGAGCAGGACATTGAGCGATTATAACATCTGCCAGCTTCCCCTTCCTAAGCCATGCTTTGGCTGCAAAAAGATATTTATTGTATTTCTCTTTTATATCCTTCTGTACTTCTCTGACCTCTTTTCTGTATTGGATATAGTAATTAATGGCATCAATATCATCATTGCTTTCCTGCATTCTCTTTGCGGATAAAGAAGATTGTGTGAAAAATAGTGCAGGCGCTCTGTAACAGGCTAAGTTATCAATCGTAACACCCTCACTGACTGCTAACTCCCACATTTTCTCTCCTGTACTCATCGCTTCTTCTGCAGTGTAATTATTAAATGAACTCAATGTCAGAAATCGGGAGCCGGAATACAGATGAGAAAAACTGTGATCTTTTAGCTCCAGTTTTTTTATCGACTCATCGGTAAATTTCAGGAAAGGCATTTCTTCTGTCAGAAAAGAGTACCACATCGCATTTAGCTCTCCCCATTGTGACAAGGGAATCTCTCTTAAATGCAAATGTTGTTCTTTAAGCAATTTCTCCATAGATAGCAAGTGATGAATGCTGCTTATGGTATAATATCCTGGATAAGCCCCCACCTTAATATTATTAATAATATACTCTACAGGAGACATACCCATAACATTATTGAATACCCACGAGCGAAGTACCGATTTAGCCTGTGTTGTAAAGAGCTGATCACCATTTCCTCCGCCATATAGCTCATCTGCAGAAAGAATTTTCCTGGCCAGCTTCTGGATCTTGTCAGCGCTACCTGCAATGCCATTTTTGTTACCGAAAAGGTACTCAGCCATGGCAGATAACAATTTTTCCTTATTAACAACTTCTCCTTTTTTCAGTAATCCTTCATTCACCAGAATTTTTTTAATTCTAATATTTTCTTTTCTCGTCTTGAGAGGGCTGTTTTCTATGTTATCAATTCTGTTGACAGGTTTTTCTTCCGCATTGTGTGCCGGCAATTTATCCCACAGAAGTTTCCCGACCATGGTAATCCCGGTAAGCCCTGCCATACCGGTTGCTGCAATGACAGTTTTGCTTTTCACAGACTGCACATATAGATTTGGTAATGCTGCTGCCGTCATCACCAGAGGTAGCAAAGCTTCTCCGCCACTCCGGCTTGTTGCTGGTGAGAATACCTGCGTTTCCGGTTTCTCTGTGTGTACGTGCGTATTCTCTGCCGGTTTTCTAAGCGATTCAGGATAAACCGTGGCGTCACATTTCGTATTGATATGCGTGTCAGTAACGACCTTTCCGTTTGTCTGTTGACGGGTTTCAGTTTTCCGGCTGACACAGTACGCCACGGCTGACAGTTCGCTTTTCTGCCTGAGTTTTTCCACCGCCCGAAAATGTATCTGGTCAGGGATAGTGAAAACGTCACTCTGGCCGGGAGCAGATATCGGTTTGTTATGTACTGCCCCCCGGGAGCAAGCCTCAGGAATAGCGGTTGAATTTGACGAATATGCGGTTATCCGTGGTGATAAGGGGGGACAGGAAAAGGCAGCATCGCATACATCCTCTGTCATTTCCAACGAGGTATCAACCTCGAAAGCCGGCATCTTTTCTAGTAATTCAGATATTTGGCTAGTTTCTCCGCTGGGCGGAAGACGGCTCGCCATATTTTTTATCACACTCATGTAAAAATTGACGTGGATGAAAATATGAGCCACAAAGGTCGGAACTTTCAGCCAACCACGCTGCGGAGCCCCCTCATTTTTCATCCTGCGCCCGATAACAATGGCCGTAATGGCAAGTAAGTTACACACGCAGGTGGAGATGCGACTCTCCTTACCTCCCAGAAACTGCTGCAGGAAAGTCCCATGAGTCCAGCCGTCAAAGGTATCCCAGATAAAAGCGGCCAGTTGATTAACGATATCAGTCTTATCATGAAAATACTCTGATGCCACTGCAGAGGCATACAGTGCTGCCTTACCCATATTTCCTTGCCCTGTAAACGCGTCATACAGAGATTTTACCGCTGCAACGAGTACGCTCGGGACGCCGGGGAGAATTAATCTAATGCAGGCAAAAAAAAAGTGGCTCTCCGCGCATTCTCGTATGGTGAGGACAAACTCTATAAGAGCACGTCTCGAGTCTTCCGTGAACGGAATCCGGGAAGCTGAGGCATCTCCGGCAGAAACCGGGGCAGCATGATGACTGTCGCAGGCGCAGGCGTCAAAAAAAGTTTCGTCCATTTCAACATACCCGGTAGCGTCGAACCAGATATCCTGCTCTTCCAGATTTGAACGGTACGGGGATTCCGGTGTTTTGTGGGCTGATGATGAGCCTGCGGTTGGGTTAAGAGGTGGCATATTTATTTGAATGTGGCTGTTGATAACCTTCTTTTTAGCAGACTGGGATATTTTTTCTTTCAAAAAAACATCTTATATCTGCGATGTAAGGTATCTCGCAGCCCAGCGCGTATATGTGCTCAAAAACGGCGTTATTTGATTTTCGGGGTTCTGCGCGACAGTAAGCGGCATTGAAATGCCTGTCCTGTACCTCACTGCGAGACAGGCTATGGGCAAAATTGGTACTGCTCGCCGGTTAACTCTCGATAATTACCGTGGCACAGGCGTAGTGACGTTCGTCGGCCAGCGTGACGTGCACATGCGCCACGCCCAGCTTCTGCGCCATTTCATGCGCGTGTTGCAGAAATCTCAGGCCCGGCTTGCCCAGCTCATCGTTGTAAACCTCGAACTGATTAAACGCCAGGCCGCCGCGAATACCGGTGCCAAACGCCTTCGCCGCTGCTTCCTTTACGGCGAACCGTTTGGCAAGAAAGCGCACCGGCTGCTGATGTGCCTGATACTGAAGCCATTCGTTTTCGCTCAGTACCCGTTGTGCCAGCCGATTGCCGCTGCGGGAAATCACCGCGCCGATGCGGGCGATCTCCACGATATCGCTACCGAGACCGAGAATAGCCATTAGCGGCGTGCTTCACGCAGCAGCTGCTTCATCTCTTGTACCGCAGCGGCCAACCCAGTAAATACCGCACGGCCAATGATGGCATGACCAATATTCAGCTCGTGCATTTCCGGCAGTGCAGCAACCGGCAGCACGTTGTGGTAGGTCAGGCCGTGACCCGCGTTAACCTTCAGGCCCTTGCCCGCTGCACAGGTCGCCGCTTCGGCAATGCGTGCCAGCTCCGCGTCACGCGCTGGCCCCTCCGGTGCTTCGGCATAGGCTCCGGTGTGAATTTCAATGTAAGGCGCGCCCGCAGCCACTGCGGCATCGATCTGACGCGGGTCGGCATCAATAAACAGCGAAACCAGGATGCCGGCGGCGCTAAGCCGTTTAACCGCCGCAGTCACTTTATCCTGTTGTGCTGCCACGTCGAGACCGCCTTCAGTGGTCACTTCCTCACGCTTTTCCGGCACCAGACAGCAGAAGTGCGGCTGGATCTCACAGGCAATGTCGACCATCTCATCAGTGACGGCCATTTCCAGATTCATACGCGTTTGAATGGTTTCGCGCAGAATACGCACGTCACGGTCGGTGATATGACGGCGATCTTCACGCAGATGCACGGTGATGCCGTCCGCCCCTGCCTGTTCGGAAACAAATGCTGCCTGAACCGGATCGGGATAGTGGGTGCCTCGGGCATTACGTACGGTCGCAACGTGATCGATATTGACGCCTAATAACAGCTCTGCCATGAGAGTCCTCAGATTTTCATAAACGGTTTTGCCGAGTGTACAACGTTCACGGCTTTGAAGGGTATGACCCGTGACTATTCTTCGCCTGCTGGCGCGGTGCCTGCTGGTTTTCTCGGCAAGAATTGCCGAAAAAGCTCGCCACTCTTCAGGGGTTTACCGCCAAGATAAGGTTTCAGGGCAATACGGGTAAAACGTTTGGCGGCACGCAGGGTGTCTGCATCAGGGAATTCACGAGCAGACAGCGCACGCAGCTGGCGACCAGAGAAACTACGGTGTCCTGCAACCAGGCTGGCAATAAAGCCTTTCTCTTCGCGGTAGCTGTAGGTCATGCTGTCCGCCACCTCTTCACCACTGCCGGCGCAGTGCAGAAAGTCAACGCCGTAGCCCAGATGGCCCAGCATTGACAGTTCAAAGCGCCGCAGCGCCGGTTCGGGCGAAGCGGGATCAGCCGCCAGCGTCTGGATGCATTGCAGGTAGTCGAAGAACAGTTCGCTGAAGGCCGTTTCATGTTGCAGCACGCGGGAAAGGAGTTCGTTAACGTACAGGCCGCAGTAAAGCGTGTTGCCGCTAAGCGGCAACGCCAGCGATACCGGCTCGGCAGCGCGCAGGGTTTTCACTTCGCCACGACCGCTCCAGCGCACCAGCAGCGGCGTAAAGGGCTGTAACGCGCCTTTCAGGCTGGAGCGTTTCGAGCGGGCGCCTTTGGCCAGTACCCGCACCCGGCCGTGCTGTTCGGAGAACAGGTCAAGCAGCAGGCTGGTTTCGCTCCAGGGGCGTCCATGCAGGACAAATGCGCGTTGCCAGCCTTCCATCGGGATCAGAGGTCGTCGGTATAGCCCAGGCTACGTAAGGCGCGTTCATCATCCGCCCAGCCGGACTTCACTTTGACCCACAGTTCAAGGTGGACTTTCGCCTCGAGCATCTCTTCCATATCTCTGCGCGCTTCAATACCGATGGTTTTGATTTTCGCGCCTTTGTTGCCGATCACCATCTTTTTCTGTCCCTCGCGCTCCACGAGGATCAGGCCGTTAATGGTCAGACCGCCACGCTCGTTGGTGACGAACTGCTCAATCTCAACGGTCACGGAATACGGCAGCTCGGCACCGAGGAAACGCATCAGCTTTTCGCGGATGATTTCAGACGCCATAAAGCGCTGCGAACGATCGGTGATGTAATCTTCCGGGAAGTGGTGTTCCGCTTCCGGCAGCCGCTTACGCACAATGCTGGCGATGGTATCGACGTTGCTGCCTTTCTCAGCGGAGATCGGCACCACGTCCATAAAGTTCATCTGCTGGCCAAGGAACTGTAAATGCGGCAGCAGGATGCTTTTGTCAATGATGTTGTCAACCTTGTTGATCGCCAGCAGCACCGGCACTTTGCCGTCTTTCAGCTTGTTCAGCACCATTTCGTCGTCGGCGGTCCAGCGCGTGCCTTCCACAACGAAGATCACCATTTCAACATCGCCAATCGAGCTGCTGGCCGCACGGTTCATCAGGCGGTTAATTGCCCGTTTCTCCTCCATATGCAGGCCCGGTGTATCAACATAAATGGCCTGATATTGCCCTTCGGTATGGATGCCCATAATGCGGTGGCGCGTGGTTTGTGGCTTACGCGAGGTGATGGAAACTTTCTGCCCCAACAGCTGGTTCAGCAAAGTGGATTTTCCAACGTTCGGACGGCCTACAATAGCAATAAAGCCGCAATGGGTGGTTTGTTCGCTCATTCAATTCCCAGCTTAGTCAGCGCCTGTTCGGCCGCTGCCTGCTCAGCTTTACGGCGGCTCGACCCGGTTCCCACAACCGGATCTGCCATGCCGCTTACCTGGCAGTGAATAGTAAATTCCTGATCGTGCGCTTCGCCCCGAACCTGTACCACCAGATAAGATGGCAACGGCAGATGGCGACCCTGCAGAAACTCCTGCAGACGCGTTTTTGGATCCTTTTGTTTGTCGCCTGGACTGATCTGATCGAGACGGCTGGCGTACCAGCTGAGGATCAGTTGTTCCACCGTCTGGATGTCGCTGTCGAGGAATACCCCGCCAATCAACGCCTCAACGGTGTCAGCCAGAATCGATTCACGACGGAAACCGCCGCTTTTTAGTTCTCCCGGCCCCAGGCGCAAACATTCGCCCAGGTCAAATTCCCGTGCCATTTCAGCCAGCGTATTACCGCGAACCAGCGTAGCGCGCATACGGCTCATATCGCCTTCATCCACGCGTGGGAAGCGTTGATAAAGTGCATTGGCAATCACGTAGCTTAGAATAGAGTCGCCGAGGAATTCCAGTCTTTCATTGTGCTTACTGCTGGCACTGCGGTGAGTGAGCGCCTGCTGTAATAATTCCTGATGGGTAAAAGTGTAGCCCAACTTCCGCTGAAGCTTGTTAATTACGATGGGGTTCATGCGTTACCAATTTCTGAATGCGTCAATTATGCTGCACAGGGAACAGGGCTGAGCCAGTACACCAACACTTTCTGTTTCGTGTGCAGTGGCCTGTCAGGTTTACAGGCCACCCTAAATCAATGTCAGCCACAGGCAGACATTAGTGAATACCGCCAATGCGGCTCAGGCGAACGCCAGTCGGCCATTGCCCTTCCTGCTTGTCAAAGCTCATCCAAATCGCGGTCGCTTTGCCAACCAGGTTACGTTCAGGTACGAAGCCCCAATAACGGCTATCAGCACTGTTATCACGGTTATCGCCCATCATAAAGTACATGCCTTGTGGCACTGTCCAGCTCGACTGCGGCTGCCCCGGCTGCTGATAGTACGAACCTGGCTGACTTTGCGCCTGGGTCACCATCAGAATACGGTGCGTCACGTCACCCAGCGTTTCATCACGGGTCGCTAAACGCAGTCCACCCGGCATCGATTCATTCTGCGGCATCTGGTAGAAGCCATTGCCGGCTTCATTGCCGTCAAAGCCGCTAAAAGTCTGAATAAAGTCACTTTGCCGCACGTCAGAATAGGTCACCGGCAGCGCGTTTGCACAGCTTTGACCCTCGGCGCAAGCAGGCTGCACCGATACTGTTTTGCCCAGCGGATCGTAAGTTATGCGGTCGCCCGGCAGGCCGATCACGCGCTTAATGTAGTCCAGGCTCGGGTCTTTCGGGTATTTAAATACCGCAATGTCGCCACGCTTCGGGCGCCCGGTGGCAATCAGCGTAGTCTGCGTAATCGGATCTTTGATGCCATAGGCATACTTCTCTACCAGAATAAAATCACCGATCAACATTGTCGGCATCATCGATCCTGAAGGAATTTGGAACGGCTCATAAATAAACGACCGTACCACAAAAACGACTAACAGAACCGGAAACACCGACGCGGTGGTTTCTACCCAGCCTGGCTGTTTCTCAGCCTGGGTTTCTGCTATCCCTTCAGCGCGCGCCGCAGCACGTTTTGCCCGGCGAGCCGGCGCCCATTTCACTTTGTCGATGCCCCAGACAATGCCGGTAACAAGCGTTGCTATCGCCAAAATCAGGGCGAACATATTAGCCATTCCAATTCCCTCTCGGCCCGAAAACGGGCTTATTTACTCTCTTTACCGACATGGAGAATGGCAAGGAACGCTTCCTGTGGTAACTCGACGTTACCCACCTGCTTCATGCGTTTCTTACCGTCTTTCTGTTTCTGCAGCAGTTTTTTCTTACGACTCACATCACCGCCATAGCACTTGGCAAGCACGTTTTTGCGCAGCTGCTTGACCGTTGAGCGGGCAATAATGTGGTTGCCAATCGCCGCCTGGATGGCGATATCAAACTGCTGACGCGGGATCAGATCTTTCATCTTCTCTACCAGCTCGCGCCCACGGTACTGTGAGTTATCGCGGTGGGTGATCAGCGCCAGTGCATCAACGCGCTCGCTGTTAATCAACACATCAACACGCACCATGTCAGAGGCGGCGAAATGTTTAAAGTTATAATCCAGTGAGGCATAGCCGCGTGACGTCGATTTCAGGCGGTCGAAGAAATCAAGAACCACTTCCGCCATCGGGATCTCATAGGTTAGCGCCACCTGGTTACCGTGGTAAACCATATTGGTCTGCACGCCGCGTTTTTCGATGCACAGCGTGATGACGTTGCCCAGATACTCCTGCGGCAACAGCATATGACACTCGGCGATTGGCTCGCGCAGCTCTTCGATGTTGTTGAGCGGCGGCAGCTTGCCGGGGCTGTCAACGTAGACAGTTTGCCCGTCGGTGGTCTGCACTTCATACACCACGGTCGGCGCAGTGGTAATCAGTTCAAGATCGTACTCGCGCTCCAGGCGCTCCTGGATGATCTCCATATGCAGCAGGCCAAGGAAGCCGCAGCGGAAGCCGAAGCCCAGCGCCGTGGAGCTTTCTGGCTCATAGAACAGAGAAGCGTCGTTCAGGCTCAGTTTGCCCAGCGCGTCACGGAAAGCTTCATAGTCGTCAGAGCTGATCGGGAACAGACCGGCATAAACCTGCGGCTTGACCTTTTTGAAACCCGGCAACGCTTTTTCCGCCGGATGACGCGCCAGCGTCAGCGTATCGCCCACCGGTGCGCCCAAAATATCTTTGATTGCACAGACCAGCCAGCCCACTTCGCCACAGTTCAGCACGTCAGTATCTTCACGTTTTGGTGTGAAAATCCCCAGGCGATCGGCGTTATAATTCTGGCCGGTGCTCATCACCTTGATTTTTTCGCCCTTGCGCATGGTGCCATTTTTGATACGCACCAGCGAAACCACGCCCAGATAGTTATCAAACCAGGAGTCGATGATCAGCGCCTGCAGAGGGCCTTCCGGATCGCCTTCCGGCGGCGGAATATCCCGTACCAGACGTTCCAGCACGTCAGGTACGCCCACGCCGGTTTTTGCCGAGCAGCGTACCGCATCAGTGGCATCGATGCCGACGATATCTTCAATTTCCTGCGACACGCGGTCCGGCTCCGCCGCCGGCAGGTCGATTTTGTTCAGTACCGGTACAACTTCCAGATCCATTTCCATCGCGGTGTAGCAGTTAGCCAGAGTCTGGGCTTCCACACCCTGCCCGGCATCAACAACCAGCAGTGCACCTTCACAGGCCGCCAGCGAGCGGGAAACTTCGTATGAGAAATCTACGTGGCCAGGCGTGTCGATAAAATTGAGCTGGTAAGTTTCACCGTCTTTCGCGTGATAATCGAGTGTGACGCTTTGCGCTTTAATCGTGATGCCACGCTCGCGTTCTAAATCCATCGAGTCCAGCACCTGTGCTGCCATTTCGCGCTCGGTCAGGCCGCCGCAGATCTGGATCAGACGGTCAGAAAGCGTTGATTTGCCATGATCGATGTGGGCGATGATTGAAAAGTTTCTTATATGCTTCATTTATATGATTTTTTTTCGCAAGTTAAATCGTACGTTTCTGCGTAGTGGACACGACTTTGGACATTTCTCTCATTGCACCCACCATCAATGTGCCAGCATATTACACTGTTCGCTGCGCTCACGAAAGAATACAAGGCAACAAGGGCATAAAGTAATGGCGCATTAGCGTTTATCATAAGACCAACGGGTCAGCCTGCCGATAAACGGCAGGCTATTCATGTTGGTGACTGAGTCACATTGGCAGAAGCCTGGCGGGCGCAACAGTCCATTCCGCGAGGATATTCGCCATTGATACAGCCCGCTATTTAGTTAATCACCTGATCGCCCGCCCGGTAACTGAACGTTGCGTCAGAGGATAATGACCTCGGTAACGTTAACCTGATAATCGGTACGATCATGCCCGTTTGCTGATAAAAATCGCGCTGGTCGTGCTGAGCATTCTTCAACCCCCCGTCGATATAAAAAAATGCCTGCAGAGGCAGTTTTCCGGGCGCACCTGACGGCCAGCGAGCCAACCTCAGTTCGTTCTGAATCGTCAAAAATTCATTCCCCATCAATCGCCTGGCCTTCAGTGACTGGAGAAAGTAATCACCATTTTTAGACGCACTTTCCTGCGTGTCGAAACCACACTGGTGCTGGCGTGCAGGATGATCGATGCTTTTGTAGTGCTGGTACCAGTCATGGGCAGTGCGGATGCCCATCGTCCGGCAGGACTTACTTGAACCGGGGTAAGAGGCGTGAAAGCCACAGCCTTTGTTCTTTCTGTTAACCGTGTCCGCATCCACCGGGAATGCGCACAGCACCTCAATCTGATATTTATCCGATGGAGCCTTATTATGCGGGTAGAAAATCATGCCATTTTTGTAGCCATACGCCAGACGCGTAAACTTTGCATCCTCCCGGAGATAAGAAAAGGACACACCGCCACTTTTTAATGACTGCGGACTGGGATCCCATGAATGATATTTATCCGAAATGGCAGTAGCGCGCAGTAAGACTCCGGAACACAAAAAGGCAGGCTTATTTTCGCTGCCGCAGTTTTTCGAATGATTATAGTAATTTTCCGTAATGTCGTGGGCCGTCCTTGGCGGCGTGACAATCGACAACGTCTGAGTTGAGAAAGCAAGTGCAATGGCAGCCGATATTAACTTACCGTTGGTGGTTATCATGATTAATTTCCTTTTAAAGGGCAGTGATTAACGAGGCAGTTTGCAGCAGCGGCAACAGGGTGCATTGCCTGGCTGCCGCTGACGGAGTGGTGAATTTCAGGCACAAAAAAGCCCCGAACCAAGTCGGGGCAGACGGTGACAGAATGCCAGAAAGCAAAAAGGCTCCGCGTTTTGCGGAGCCTTATGTCGGGCCGGGATGAGTTTGATATTGAAATCCCACTCTGTTATCGATGATTATCCATTTTTATGCAAATTTCACCCCGGTTCGATCAATGTTTCGCCTGTTAAGCAGTAATTTTGCGAAATTCAGCGGCAGCCAGGGCAGCTTCAGCTTCACATTTAGCTATCAGCTGCAGGTAGAACGGCTTCCAGTTACGCGACCAGGATGACTGAGTCAGTTGCGGCACCTGACAACGGATCGCGCTGAAAACCCGCGACGACGGTGCACGCCTGAATCCACGTCCACCGCAATATCCGCAAATTTTCTCCACCGGCATCCCCTGCCGTTTCGATGCCGCAATATCCCGTACGCGCCCGCTGCCGCTGCAGCGACAGCGTATACTGACCGTGCCTGTGCCATGACAGGTTGCGCAGCTGTTGCCAGGCTGCTGTTGATATTTCAACGGCCTGCGACCGTTAGCCCAAGGTGCAACGTTTTCACCCGTCAGCTTGACGCCTGTCGACATGAAGTTCACTCCGCTCCCCATGCAGGTACCACAGACCTGACGATCGGCCGCAGAACGTGTGTAATTGTGCCAGGCAAAGGTGGCCAGAATCCTCATGCACTGGGCTACTTTGCCGCCTGCGGCTTTTCTGAGCAGGGCCGGAGCGGATTTGCCCGCATAACGCGTCAGCTGGCTGATAACCTCGTCGCCGCCCTGCTGACTGATACCCATTTTGCCGATCCAGACGCTGACGCCAAACCCCGCCCTGCTCTGACATATCGCCAGGGCGGCCATCACCTCGCTGGCGCTCAGGCGGTCAGGCGCGCGCGTACGGGCATCATCGGTGATTTCCTGCCCTTTCGGGTTGAAATAATTGAGTGCGGTTTCGATCTTCACTGTCGGATCCCTCTCACTTAGCGGCGTATCCACTACGCTTTGCCAGACTGAGCTGCAAAAAATGCCTTCAGCTTTGATAACGCTCTCTCCCACCTGACTTGAGACGAACGAAATAGCTGATATCTGATAAGAAACACATCGATGGCATAATTTACCAAGCGCTACCTTGACTCATTTAAGAAAAGTTGATGCCAAAGTGATAAAACCTGGCGACGCAGAATAGGCAAAGCTCTTATCAGGGGCGGGTTCAGCCTTAACGTTGAGGATGACAATATCGCAAAAATGATGTTTTGCCGGGTTTCCGCCGGCTTTGAACAGGCTGCCGGGCGCTTAGTTGATGAGGGTAATTGAAGGTGGGTGCCGGGAAGTATGAGAATGAACATACCCGCACAGGCTGATGCACCCGGCGGGTAACACAGGTATTATCAGCCGTCGCTGGAAATACGCAGCGCGTCTGGCGGCAATGCCACGCTGAGGATCACCGGCTGAAACGAAGCGGAACGCCCCAGTAAACCTGAAATGCCTTTAGCGAGAATAAAACCACCGATGCCGCCCAACAGCGCACCGCTGGCCGCCGCCAGATCGCTGTGAAACAGCATCTGGAACACGCCGCCCAAGGTAAACAGCCCAATCAACGGGGTCATATACACTAAAAACGCTGAACCGAGCAGGCTGGTTTCAGCAATGCCCAGTTCAATGCGCTGACCGGGGATAAGGGGCTTAGCGCTGGCGATTTTCATCACATGCGCATTTTTCGGCCCCAGTTTCTCCAGCATATGACTGCCACAACCTTTTCGGGCGGAGCAGCTGTTACAGGACGTCTTCATTTCGGCGTGCAGCGTAGCAATACCATCTTGCCACGACACCACCGTTGCCCATTCTTTCATCATCGCGCGGTTCCTAAGGTAATACTGTCAGCAATGCGTTTGGCCGTAGCCGGCGGGAGTTCGCCGACCACCGTGATTTCCGCATTATTACGCACTTCGGTCTGCATGGTACGACGACCGGTACGCAGCAGCTGCGGCGAACTGGTTTTATCTGCCAGCGTAACGTTGACCGAGAAGCTAAACAGCCCATCGGAGAACAGGCGCGACTCGACCGGTCGGTTGAGCGTCGGGAGCTGGCGACGGCTTTGTGATAGCTCTTTCATCCCAGACGGCAGCCAGCCGACCTGCCAGTTAAAGGTGACCGGGTTGCCCTTCGGTAACGACAGCACCGCAGGGAATTTGGCGTTTTTCAGCTCCTGCATCATTTTGCCCACGCCATCATCGACGGCAAAGCTCACCACACGATACTGTTCAAGCGTTTCACCGTCACGATCGAGCAGGTCGACGCGCAGAGGCAGTCTGCTTTCGCTGTCCAGCCAGACGATGTAGCCGTAGCGGGTGCCGTCACGCGGCACAATGCGAATGGCTTCACAAAGTTGATCGGCAATACGCGTGCGGCCAACAGAGACAAAATCATAGTCCGTAGCAAGCTGACGGAAATCGGCGTAAATCAGCGAAGGCAGTGAATCAACGATATGGTCGCCCTGCATGGCAAAAGGCTCCAGACCGGATTCAAAATAGCTCACTTCGTTGCCGCGCTGAATGATTTCCCGTCGCGGGCCATCCATCTGCAATAGCTGGGCATACACCGTGCCGTCAATGATGGCGTGGCGATAACGCACAGACTCAATGCCCAGACGAGAGACATTGATGTAGGCAAGTTCGTAACTGAGAGACTGGCTGGCCTGTTTCATCTGCTGTAACAGCACCCCGGACTGCACAGGTGCGGCCGGGGCGACAGATGAGAACATCAGGCTGCCAGCCATCAGGCTGACGGCATACCAAAGCGGCTTCATTACTGCGATTGCATTCCTAACGACTGATTACCGGGAACCTGAGCGGCGGCCTGCTGCTGATTAGGGCTTTCTAACTGCAGCTGTTGTGCATTCAGCCGGCGTTGCAGTTCATAGTCCTGCAGCATGGCATTGACGCGGCGACGCTGATCCTGCACCTGCTGATTGGCACTGGTTGCGGCGGCGTTAGCATTATCGGCCGGGACGCCCAGACTCACTGGTGAAGCCTGTCCCATCATCGGCAGCGTGTTAAACACCGGCGCATCAGAAGACTGCACGGCAACCGGCCGGTTGTACTGTTGCACGCCAACAATCACCGCAAGGGAAACGCAGGCCGCAACGCCAATCTGCGTAATCTGAGCGGCCCACGGACGTACTTTTGCCCAGAACGGCATAGCAGCGGCTGCCTGTTCAGGCACCGGCTGCGCTTCAGGGATAAGTTGGGTGATGTTTTTCGCGGGTTCAGCTTCGATGGCGGCGGCAACGCGAGCAGCCAAGTCGAAATCAAGCCGGGCGGGGATATCACCACATAAAGTATCGCGGATCAGGTGATAGCTTTCCCAATCTTTCTGCAGCGCGATATCACCGGACAGCGCTGATATCAGCTCGTTGTCCACCGTTTCACCGTCCATTAAAGCGGAAAGTTGTTCTTTCTGCATGGCTCTATACCCTTCCTGTATCCGCTATCGCTAGCGTTGGATAAGTGGTTGAATTTTGTTATCAATAGCCTCTCGGGCACGAAAAATACGGGAACGAACCGTACCCACCGGGCAATCCATGATAACGGCTATTTCTTCATAGCTCAGGCCGTCGAGTTCACGCAGGGTGATGGCCATACGCAAATCTTCGGGTAATGTCTCGATGGTACGAAAAACTATCTTTCTCAACTCATCAGACAACATTAAATTCTCAGGGTTCGATATTTCTTTTAGCGCACCGGCGCTTTCGAAGTTTTCGGCGTCGATAGCATCGACATCGCTGGTTGGAGGGCGTCGCCCTTGGGCAACCAGGTAATTTTTGGCCGTATTGACGGCTATGCGATAGAGCCAGGTATAGAAAGCACTGTCACCCCGGAATGAATCCAGCGCACGATAGGCTTTAATAAACGACTCTTGTACCACATCTGGCACGTCTCCTGACGGGACATAACGGGACACCAGACTCGCCACTTTGTGCTGGTAGCGCACTACCAGTAAGTTAAATGACTTCCGATCGCCTTTCTGTACTCGTTCAACGAGAACCTGATCCGTTAACTGCTCGCTCATCTGAGGTAAGGTCTCCCCCAATCTTGTTCCACGCGTAACCACCATCCCAGTGTTGACTTCCTATTTTCGAGCAAGCATGCGGTATGAGTCGGTATCATGCTGAAAGTTCCATTACGCCCTAATTAAGTGTTGTCATCATGTGACGCAGACAAACCTGCTGGCTTTATTATGCATTATCGCTGATTTGTACTGACGTTGCTCACGGTTATGATCCGCGCACAAGCCTGATGACGCCCGCAGAGTAACGCAACACGCTTCTTATTTCACCTTATAATCACTCCGCCCCACCAGAGTTTAGGATGGTAAACTCAACACCGAATTACCTCACTATTCCCAGCGGTCATCCGGTTCATCCCCCCCGCAGCCTGACATTAACCAAACCCATTATTCCTTCGCCTTAGTCTCTTTTTTTTCACGAATTTGCGTGCTAAGCTCGGCGCATGACGCGTTTAGTAAGTTAAACAATATGACACTTTCCTCCGATTATTTCTGTGATGTATTAATCATCGGTAGCGGCGCTGCCGGGCTGTCA
The DNA here is from genome assembly GCF_000026985.1 of Erwinia pyrifoliae DSM 12163. Classification (NCBI taxonomy): domain Bacteria; kingdom Pseudomonadati; phylum Pseudomonadota; class Gammaproteobacteria; order Enterobacterales; family Erwiniaceae; genus Erwinia; species Erwinia pyrifoliae. The sequence continues at coordinate 1,142,360 of NC_017390.1, read as the reverse complement.
CTGGCGCTGCGCCTGGCAGATAAGCAGCGGGTTATCGTACTGAGCAAAGGCCCGGTACACGAGGGGGCGACCCGGTATGCCCAGGGCGGTATTGCTGCCGTATTCGCCGAAACCGACAGCATCGAATCCCATATTGAAGATACGCTTATCGCCGGTGACGGATTGTGCGAACGTGATGCAGTTTCGTTTATCGCCAGCAATGCGCGTTACTGCGTGCAGTGGTTAATTGAAAAAGGGGTGTTGTTCGACAAGGCTGGCTGCGCCGACAGCCCGCATCGCTACCACCTGACGCGTGAAGGGGGTCACAGCCATCGGCGCATTCTGCACAGCGCCGATGCCACAGGTAAAGCGGTGGAAACCACGCTGGTGAACCAGGCGCTTAGCCACCCGAATATCACCCTTCTTGAACGCAGCAACGCCATCGACCTGGTGATGTCCGACAACATTGGCCTGCCTGGCGAACACCGGGTGGTCGGGGCGTGGATCTGGGATTGCCAGCGCGAAGCGGTGGCAACCTGCCGCGCACGCGCAGTGGTGCTGGCCACCGGAGGGGCGGCAAACGTTTATCAGTATTCAACCAATCCGTATGTCGCCTCCGGTGACGGTATCGCCATGGCATGGCGTGCCGGATGCCGGGTGGCTAACCTTGAATTTAACCAGTTCCACCCAACCTGCCTGTTCCACCCGGAGGCCCGCCATTTTCTGCTAAGCGAAGCATTGCGCGGCGAAGGAGCGGTGTTAACGCGCCCGGACGGCTCGCGCTTTATGCCCGCTTATGATCACCGTGAGGAGCTGGCACCGCGTGACATCGTGGCGCGCGCTATCGACCATGAAATGAAGCGCCTCGGCGCGGACTGCATGTATCTGGATATCAGCCATCGCCCGGCCGAATTTATTCGCGCCCACTTTCCGACTATCTGCCAGAAACTCCTCACGCTGGGCTTCGACCTGACCCGCCAACCAATACCGATTGTCCCTGCTGCGCATTACACCTGCGGCGGCGTGATGGTGAACCGCCAGGGACGTACCGATGTTAACGGGCTGTATGCCATCGGAGAAGTGAGTTATACCGGCCTGCATGGCGCTAATCGCCTGGCATCAAACTCTCTGCTGGAATGTCTGGTTTATGGCTGGTCAGCGGCAGACGATATTCAGCGTTGTCTGCCTGACCTGCCCCTGGTCGACAATCTACCCGCCTGGGACGAAAGCCGGGTTGACGGCGCTGATCTACAGATGGTCATTCAGCATAACCGGCATAAACTCCGCGTACTGATGTGGGACTGTGTCGGCATCGTTCGTAGCAGCAAACGGCTGGCGCGCGCCCTGCGGCACATCACCATGCTGCAACAGCACATTGACCAGTATTACGCCAACATCCGCGTCTGTGACGCTCTGCTGGAACTGCGCAATCTGGTGCAGGTGGCGCAGCTGATGGTGCGCTGCGCCATGGAACGTAAAGAAAGCCGGGGACTGCACTACATTCTTGACTATCCGCTTACAGCGGGGGAAGCACGCCCAACCATTTTGCGCCCCCTTCAGCGGAACAGATAGAAATCGCGCGTCAGGCTACAGTGCTCTTCTGAATAGTGCTGATCCGGGCCACGGATGGTCATGCGGTCCAGCAGCTGTTCGCCAGGCTGGGGGGACAGTGCCAGCAGGACACGATTAGGCGGCCGCGTGTCATTGTCGGCTACATCGGTGCGAAAACGCAGATGCCAGCCACGCTGCAATGCCTGTTCCACCAGCTTATTCCCTGCGGGTTCAGGCAGGATCACGCAGAAGAAACCGTCTTCGTCAATCAGTTCCTCGGCACAGCCCAACAGCACCTCATGTGTCAGATCCGTGGTATAGCGTGCCGCAGTTCGTTGCGGCGACGCGCATTGCGACCCCGGAGAGAAATAAGGAGGATTACTGACGATCAGTGAATAGCGGTGTTCGCAACGTTGCGTCCATTCAACGATATCAGCTTGCTGTACGCGCACTTTATCCGGCCAGGGTGATGCCGCCACATTTTCCTGCGCCTGCAAAGCGGCCGCTTCATCCAGTTCTACGGCATCAATGTGCACCCGGTCGGCGGTTCTCTGCGCCAGCATTAACGCAATCAGTCCACTGCCGCTACCGATATCCAGCGCGCGCTGCACGTTGGCAACCGGAGCCCACGCGCCCAGCAGCACGCCATCGGTGCCCACTTTCATCGCACACCTGTCGTGAGCGACAAAAAATTGTTTGAAGGTAAATCCGTTGGGGCGAAGAATAGCTTTCTGTGGTGACATTTGACTGACCTGAAAGGGAAACGGCGCTAGCATAGGACAAACTCTGATGAAGGAAAAGTCATTAACTCCACACAAACAGATGAAGATCGCGCTTAATCTGTCTATAATCAGCGCCCCAAACTGAGGTAGACCATGACTGTAACCACTTTTTCCGAACTTGAACTAGACGAGAGCCTGCTGCAGTCCCTGCAGGAGAAAGGCTTCACGCGCCCTACGGCTATCCAGGCCGAGGCTATCCCGCCAGCACTGGAGGGTCGTGACGTTCTGGGTTCGGCACCAACCGGTACAGGCAAGACTGCGGCCTATCTGCTGCCCGCACTGCAACATTTGCTCGATTTCCCGCGTAAGAAGTCAGGTCCGCCGCGCATTCTGATCCTGACCCCAACCCGTGAACTGGCTATGCAGGTCGCCGACCAGGCACGCGAGCTGGCAAAACACACCCACCTGGATATTGCCACCATCACCGGCGGCGTGGCCTTTATGAACCACGCTGAGGTGTTCAGCGAAAACCAGGACGTGGTCGTTGCCACCACCGGACGTCTGCTGCAGTACATCAAGGAAGAAAACTTCGATTGTCGCGCCGTCGAAACGCTGATCCTGGATGAAGCCGACCGGATGCTGGATATGGGCTTTGCTCAGGATATCGAAACCATCTCGGCTGAAACCCGCTGGCGCAAACAGACGCTGCTGTTCTCCGCCACGCTGGAAGGCGAAGCTATCAAAGATTTCGCCGAGCGTATTCTCAATGAGCCGGTTGAAATAGAAGCCGATCCGGCGCGGCGCGAACGCAAAAAAATCCAGCAGTGGTATTACCGTGCGGATGACATCAAACACAAAACCGCGCTGTTACTGCATCTGCTGAAACAGCCGGAAGTGACGCGTGCAGTGGTGTTTGTGCGTAAGCGTGAGCGCGTGCATGAAGTCTGTGGCTGGCTGCGTGAAGCAGGCATTAACAACAGCTATCTCGAAGGGGAACTGGTACAGGCCAAACGTAACGAGGCGATTAAGCGCGTGGTTGACGGCCGGGTGAACGTGCTGGTAGCCACCGATATCGCCGCACGCGGCATCGACATCGATGATGTCAGCCATGTGATTAACTTCGATATGCCGGTCACCTCCGATACCTACCTGCACCGCATCGGCCGCACCGGGCGCGCTGGTAAAAAAGGCATCGCCATCTCGTTGGTGGAAGCGCATGACAATTTGCTGCTGGGTAAAATCATCCGCTACGTTAAAGAGCCGATAAAAGCGCGCGTCATTGATGAACTGCGCCCGACCACGCGTGCGCCCAGCGAAAAGCTGAAAGGTAAGCCATCGAAGAAAGTGCTGGCTAAACGCACAGAACAGAAAAATAAACAAAAAGCAGAAGAGAAACCACGCGTGAAAGAGCGCCATCGCAACAGAAAAAACATTGGTAAACGCCGTCAGCCTGCCAGCGCTAAAACGGACCCAGCTGAATAGCCTGAGCGTTGGCTTATTTGCCTTAATTAACGGCACCGCAAACGTTGTCCAGCCAGCAAGTCGCGGTGCCGTTTTTTCATCCGCATTATCCGGGTACAACCAGCCCCGAGTCATCATTCAGTGAGTCAGTAATAAAAACACACCCTATTGCTTACCGCCGTACTGGATGGACATTATTGGGTTTATCAGATCGGATAATCAGATATAAAAACGGCTGGTGAGTTATTCAACACCCGCTCAGTTATCATCCCCGTTTCAACCTTACAGACTGCCCGTAAAGGCACGGATATGCACGTCACGCTACTGTTCCGGCGTCAGTGCATGAAAACGGACAACATAACGGACCACATAGTAGATACGCGTAGGGTTAGCTGCGGGGTAATCTCCGGATGTTTCACCACTTCTTCCAGCCCTTCCCGGCTAAGAAAATTGGCATTAAGGTGCTGACCGCCTGCCACGCGCAGCCGATATGCAACCTCCAGGGGAATTTCGCGACATTTAATCTGCCCTGAATCGCTTACCGCTATCAGCGGATCCTCACGGTAACCTGCTTTAGCACAGACGCATCGCACCCGCCTTTTTTGCCATCCAGCAGCCAAAAAAGCAACTTTCTGTTTTGCCTCTATTTTTACGCCCTTAACCGCTTATTCGCTTGTGCAAACTTTCCCTCTTTTTCGTTATTACATGCAGGCAAAGCGCGATAAGCTACGCACTCTGACAGATTAAGGAGAGGATAATGGTTAATACCATGACCTGGCACGACGTGCTGGCTGAGGAAAAAGAGAAACCTTATTTCAGGGACACTTTAGCAATGGTCGCCGCTGAACGCGCGTCCGGTAAGACCGTTTTTCCCCCACAAAAGGATGTCTTCAACGCCTTCCGCCTTACCGAATTAGGCGCAGTGAAGGTGGTGATTTTGGGACAGGACCCCTACCATGGCCCCAATCAGGCGCACGGGCTGGCCTTTTCCGTGCTCCCCGGCGTTGCGGTGCCCCCATCGCTGGTCAATATATATAAAGAACTGCTGACCGATATTCCCGGCTTTGAGCGCCCAAACCACGGCTTTCTGGAAAGCTGGGCGCGCCAGGGAGTGATGTTGCTCAACACGGTGCTGACGGTGGAAGCCGGTCAGGCACATTCGCATGCTAAGTTCGGCTGGGAAACCTTTACTGATAATGTGATCGCCGCCATCAACCAACACCGTGAAGGCGTGGTGTTTCTGTTATGGGGATCTCATGCTCAGAAGAAAGGCAGCATCATTGACCGCAAGCGCCACCATGTCTTGCAGGCCCCGCATCCTTCGCCCCTTTCCGCACATCGCGGCTTTTTTGGCAGCGCTCACTTCTCTAAAACCAACCGCTGGTTGAGTGAACAGGGTGAAACGCCGATCGACTGGATGCCACAACTCACGCCGCAGTAGCCTTATATGTGCGCTCCCTTTCACGGTGCGGTTATGGCAATGCGCCTGCGGGCGCATCATCAATGGTTTGATGCCATCAAAAGCGGCTTACGGATAAAAAAATAGCCGCTTGAAGCGGCTATTTGATGTCGGGAGCGTCTGGCTGTAAGGATCAGCTTTTACTTTTAGCCACTGCGACCATCGCCGGGCGCAGCAGGCGGCCGTTAAGCGTATAGCCGCGCTGCATCACCATCATAACGTGGTTAGGCTCGACCTCTTCCGATTCCATCATCGACATCGCCTGGTGCAGCTCCGGGTTGAATGGCACGTTGGTGTCACCCACCACTTCAACGCCGAACTTGCGCACTGCACCCAGCAACGACTTCATCGTCAGCTCGATACCTTCGATCATGGCGGCCAGTTCAGGATTAGACTTATCCGCCACTTCCAGCGCACGTTCCAGGCTGTCAATCACCGGCAGCAGTTCGTTAGAGAATTTCTCCAGCGCAAATTTATGCGCCTTTTCCACATCCAGCTCGGCACGGCGACGGATGTTTTCGATTTCGGCCTGAGCGCGCAGCTGTGCATCACGCACGCCGTTCTGTGATTCAGCAAGCTGGACCTCCAGCTGAGCAATACGCTCATCACGCGGATCCACCACTTCTGCTGCCGTCTCCGCGTCCTGATTTTGTGCCTGCTCCATCTCAATTTCGTCTGAGACTTGCTCGATAGGTGTGTTCTGTTCTTTACTACTCATGAATTTCTCCGCGTTTGTGCATATTCATCTCGCTGGTTCGCTTATTATGGGGATCAGAATCGCGGTTTCAAGGGAACCAGCCACATTGTCGGGGGAGTTTACCTCGTAAGGAATGTCAGTAACATGAATAACCCTTTCAGCTGTATCGGGATCGTTGGCCATCCACGCCATCCAACCGCGCTCACCACGCATGAAATGCTGTATCGCTGGTTAACGAAGAAAGGCTATCAGGTGATTATCGAACAGCAGATAGCGCGTGAATTAAAGCTGGAAGGCGTTGAAACCGGTACATTAGCAGAAATCGGCCGCAGAGCCGACCTGGCAGTGGTGGTCGGCGGCGATGGCAATATGCTGGGTGCCGCTCGCGTGCTGGCGCGCTACGATATAAAAGTCATTGGCATCAACCGTGGCAATCTCGGGTTCCTCACCGATTTAGACCCGGATAATGCCTTGCAGCAGCTGGCCGACGTGCTGGAAGGCGACTATTTCGTTGAAAGCCGTTTTCTGCTGGAAGCGCAAGTATGCCGCCAGTCCGGTACGCCCCGCATCGGTACTGCCATAAACGAAGTGGTGCTGCATCCGGGCAAAGTGGCACATATGATTGAATTCGAAGTGTATATCGATGAAAACTTCGCCTTTTCACAGCGTTCTGACGGGCTGATCATCTCGACCCCGACCGGCTCCACCGCCTATTCACTCTCTGCCGGGGGGCCAATCCTGACGCCGTCGCTGGATGCCATTGCGCTGGTGCCAATGTTCCCACATACCCTGTCAGCGCGTCCGCTGGTGATTAACAGTAGCAGTACCATCCGCCTGCGTTTTTCACATATGCGCAACGACCTTGAGATCAGCTGCGACAGCCAGATAGCGCTGCCTATTCAGCAGAGTGAGGATGTGCTTATCCGCCGCAGTGATTACCACCTCAATTTAATTCATCCGAAAAATTACAATTATTTCAATACGCTAAGTTCAAAGCTCGGCTGGTCAAAAAAATTATTCTAAAAAATCGCCTGGTTTGTTTACTGTTTATAAAACCAGTATATACTGTATGTAAAACCATATCTGTGTTTTCATACAGGAAGGCAACTATGCTGTCACAACTGACCATCAGTAATTTCGCCATCGTGCGCGAGCTGGAGATCGATTTTCAGCGCGGTATGACTGCCATCACCGGCGAAACAGGTGCGGGTAAATCCATCGCCATCGACGCGCTGGGTCTTTGTCTGGGGGGGCGTGCCGAAGCAGATATGGTACGTCAGGGAGCATCGCGAGCTGATATCTGTGCCCGCTTCTCGCTGAAAGATACCCCATCAGCCCAGCGCTGGCTGCTCGACAATCAGCTGGATGACGGCAATGAATGCCTGCTGCGCCGGGTGATCGGCAGCGATGGCCGCTCACGCGGCTTCATCAATGGTACCGCAGTGCCGCTTTCACAACTGCGAGACCTGGGCCAGACTCTGATTCAAATCCACGGTCAGCATGCCCATCAGCTACTGCTCAAATCCGAACACCAGAAAACGCTGCTTAATGCCTATGCCGCAGAACCTGAGCTAATGCAAAGCATGGGGCGGCACTATCGTCAGTGGCACCAGAGCTGCCGCGCCCTTGCCCAGCATCAGCAGCAATCGCAAGAACGTGAGGCCAGACGTGAACTGTTGCACTACCAGCTGAAAGAGCTGAATGAATTTGCCCCGGCCAGCGGCGAATATGAACAGATTGATGAGGAATACAAGCGTCTGGCCAACAGTGGACAGCTGCTTTCCACCAGCCAGCGGACGCTGCTGATGCTGGCAGATGGCGAAGATAACAATTTGCAAAGCCAGCTGTACAGCGCACGCCAGCTGATGAGCGAACTGATCGAGATGGATGATAAACTGAGTGGCGTTTTCTCTATGCTGGAAGAAGCCGCTATCCAGATAGGCGAAGCAAGTGACGAACTGCGCCACTACTGCGATCGTCTTGACCTTGACCCTAACCGCCTGCACGAACTGGAACAGCGTCTTTCACGTCAGATTGGGCTGGCGCGCAAGCATCATATCAGCCCGGAAGAGCTGCCCGGCTTCCATCAGCAGCTGCTGGCCGAGCAACAGCTGCTGGACCAGCAGGAAAGCGACCAGCACCAACTGAGCCAGGCCGTTAACACGCACTATTCCGCCGCCGTTAGCTGTGCAGAGCAGCTACATCTGCGCCGCGTTCACTTCGCTGAAGAACTGAGCGGTCTTATCACTGACAGTATGCATATGCTGTCGATGCCACACGGCCGCTTTACCATCGACATTCAATTAAACCCGGACCACCTGACTGCTGAAGGAGCCGACCGCATTGATTTCCGCGTCAGCACTAACCCGGGTCAGGCAGTCCAGCCGCTGGCGAAAGTGGCATCGGGTGGGGAACTGTCCCGTATCGCGCTGGCAATTCAGGTGATCACCGCACGTAAAATGGATACCCCGGCGCTGATTTTCGACGAGGTGGATGTGGGCATCAGCGGTCCAACGGCTGCCGTGGTCGGCAAAATGCTGCGCCAGCTGGGCGAATCTACGCAGGTCATGTGCGTTACACATCTGCCGCAGGTCGCGGGCTGCGGTCATCAGCACTTCTACGTTAGTAAAGAAACCGACGGTGAGATGACCGAAACCCGTATGCAGCCGCTGGATAAGCGCTCGCGCCTGCAGGAACTGGCACGTCTGCTGGGCGGGAGCGAGGTGACACGCAACACGCTGGCGAACGCCAGAGAGCTTTTAGCTGCCTGACCATTGCACTTTATTAGCGGTTTGTGGTCATATCGTTGCTTCACAGAGGTTTTAAACTGCGGAAAGGTTTATTATCATCGGCAGCTGAAGCTGGAGTTGTCGCTGCCTACTGACAGCCCCGGAAGACCTGACGCTGCGGTTTCAGGCATTCAGGGGATACGAATATAGCCACAAAGGAATAAACATTGATTATGCGCTGTAAAACGCTGACTGCTGCTGCGGTGGTTCTTCTGATGATGACCGCCGGGTGTTCCACTCTGGAGCGAGTGGTTTACCGCCCGGATATCAACCAGGGCAATTACCTGGTTGCCAACGATGTTGCAAAAATTCATGCCGGAATGACACAGCAGCAGGTTGCTTACACCTTGGGCACACCGATGATGCATGACCCGTTTGGGAGTAACCAGTGGTTTTACGTCTTCCGTCAGCAGCCAGGCCATGAGCAGGTTAAGCAGCAAACGTTAACGCTGACTTTTGACAGAAGCGGCACGCTGACCAACATTGATAATAAGCCGGCTCTGAGCAACAACGCAGGTTAACCCCTGCTTGCAAGGTCTGAACGAGGTTAAGACCAGCAGAACCGACCTGCTGTTTCGCACAGCCTGGTACATATGGTCAATCGGGAAGACGTTTAACCGGTCGTTACTGGTGGGCTGGAGCAGATAAGGCGCATGAAGCGCCTTATTTTTTTGCCGCACGCTCGGCGCGCTGGCGACGCAGATCTTTGGGATCGGCTATCAGCGGGCGATATATTTCCACGCGGTCGCCGCTATTAACCTCATCCTTCAGCTTTACTGGCCGGCTAAAAATGCCCACCTTGTTTTCCTGCAGATTGATCTCCGGGCGCAGCTGCAACAGCCCTGAGGCTTTTATCACCTGCTCTACAGAGCTACCCTGCGGAACCTTAATATTGTAGATATACTGCTTTTCAGGAAGTGCATACACCACTTCTACAGTGATATCAGACACTGTAAACCTCTTTTGCGCGCTGGGTAAATGCCTGCACCATGCTGCTGGCCAGCTCTTTGAACACCCGACCAAACGCCAATTCCACCAACATGTTGGTAAACTCAAAATCCAGGTTCAGCTCTACCTTACAGGCTTCTTCGCTCAGTGCGGTAAAACGCCAGCCGCCGCTCAGTTTGCGAAACGGACCGTCGACCAGCTGCATATCAATACTCTGGTTATCAGTCAGCGTGTTACGCGTGACGAAAGTTTTACTTATCCCTGCCTTAGAGACATCCACTGCGGCGGTCATCTGAGCGGGGCAGGCTTCCAGAATCCGGCTTCCTACGCAGCCCGGTAGAAACTGCGGATAACTGTCTACATCGTTAACCAGGCGGAACATTTGCTCAGCACTGAACGGGACCAGCGCAGAACGACTAATCTGGGACATATCGATTCCTGTCATTTCTCATAACCGCCTGATAATACCATCGACCGTTATCAAACAAAAATTCTCTACTGCGAAGCTTCTGCTAAAATAGCTTTTTTTCCCTCGCGGCCGCCGTGACGGGGATGCCATTAATCACCGCTTCATGTACACTAACGGGCACTATGACAAAGAAAAAAGCACATAAACCCGGTTCCGCTACCATTGCCATGAATAAGCGCGCCCGCCACGAATACTTTATTGAAGAAGAGTTCGAAGCCGGGCTTTCGCTACAGGGATGGGAAGTTAAATCTCTCCGTGCCGGCAAGGCCAACATCAGCGACAGCTATATCCTGCTACGCGATGGCGAAGCCTTCCTGTTCGGTTCCACCTTCCAGCCGCTGAGCGTTGCGTCATCACACATTGTGTGCGACCCAACCCGCAGCCGTAAGCTGCTTTTAAAGCAGCGTGAACTGGATACGCTATTCGGCAAGGCCAACCGTGATGGCTATACCATTGTAGCGCTATCGATGTACTGGAAAAATGCCTGGGCCAAGCTGAAGATCGGCGTGGCGAAAGGTAAGAAAGAGCACGACAAGCGCGATGATATTAAAGATCGCGAATGGAAATTAGACAAAGCACGTATTATGAAGCACGCCAACCGCTAACATACTGGTGCAGCGCCCGCTTTTTATGATATAGTGCACGACAGTACTTGGGGCTGATTCTGGATTCGACAGGATTTGCGAAGCCCTAGGAGCATGCCGAGGGGCGGTTTGCCTCGTTAAAAGCCGCAAAAAAATAGTTGCAAAACTAAAGTATAACGAATCTGTAGCTAACGACGGTGAGTATGAACTCATCGCCGCAGCTGCTTAATCAGCTTAATACACTGAAGGTTCCCTCTCTCCCTAGCCTCCGCTCTTAGGACGGGGATCAAGAGAGGTCAAAACTAAAAGAGATCGCGTGGATACCTTGCCTGGGGTTGAAGCGTTAAATCCAATCAGGCTAGTTTGTTAGTGGCGTGTCCGTTCGCAGCTAACCGGTGAATGTAATAACTGGACTAAGCATGTAGTGCCGACGGCGTAGTAATTCTGGACGCGGGTTCAACTCCCGCCAGCTCCACCACTTTTAGCAGGACTGCACCCAGACAGTAACTATAAAATCAGTTACTTATGGACACTGACCAGACAGAAAGCAGACCACAAAAAGACAAAAACATGCACGTCAAATCCACGTACATTTAGAAAAACCCCAGATTTTACGATCTGGGGTTTTCTATTTGTAAGTAAGCGAAACAATTTATCCCCCCCCCCCGTACACCCACCCATTCAGCCTGATTAAATTCAGAGTAGCTACGATTCATTAGCCCGGGTTATCATGGGTAAATGGCAGTGGCCGGAAGAGACGTTCGGGTAAGGTCTTTGTGACGCTTGCAAATACACAGCGTGCATTTGACAAAAGATCAATTCAGACGCTTATTTATCAGGGATAGGGCGAGTTGGTCACCCGCAACTTTTTGCCATTGTCGCAGCGGAACTCGAAGCCGTCTGAGCACCAGCATCGGTTACTCTCAGCCACCGCCACGCGTCCTTTATGGGCCTGCTTCCGATGGTTATCAGCAGGCTTACGCTCGAGAAGCAGATGGTGTGTGCACATGCGGTACACCCGTTTTGCGTTAACAACAGGCTGTCCGTCACGATCAGACTCCCGCCGCAACAGCGCCCATACCCGTCGATAACCGTACGTGGGCAGGTCGGCCACGGCGGTATTTATCCGGCAACACAGTACATCTCCTCGCGGTTGGGATAGGCCCTCTTTCCCGCGTTGCCTGTCTATTGGAATGCGCCCGCAAACAGCCAGGTTTCAGTGCCTGCGATGCTGAAAAGTGAAACAACATCTATGCGGTTAAACTCCAGTCGCTTCTGCCTACACTGCCAGTCGTCGAAAGTGCATTCTCGAAATTTAACCAAAAGATCCTCATTGTAATCATTAACTTGCGCAAGGTGAACTTTGATTGCATCAGGTGTTAGATCTGGAAATTCCATCTGCAGATAATCAAAAAGCTTCCATTCGCTTCCTCATCATAAGTCTGGACTTTTCATACGCTACGGTGACGCAACTACCCCACCAACCATAAAATTGCTGCCTATGAGGTTAGAATAATTTGGTATTAGCAATGTCCTCTGCTGACGTGCAGTTTTTGATCTCACCAAAAAGTAACATCAATTTATCTTATTAGTAATAATTTACAAAAAAAAATAGCTTTCACATAAATCATTAAATAATTGATTTAATTGAACTAAAAAACAAAGCACAAAAATTTATAAGAAAAATCTTAATATTTACACGGAAATATTCTAATATGTATAGAAAATCTTTAGTAACTTAATCATCAAAGCATAAAGCACTGATAAATAAATAAAATATTAATTCAAAGGTCATGCGTAATGGACGATAATGAAGGTTCACTTTACAGAAACTCAAATCTATCACTCAGTCAGAAACTTGAAAAGGCGCGAGCAGAACTCCTCGATCTGACAGCCAGAAATCGTTTACTTAACATACCAAAATCAAAAAAAACAAAATTTTTAGAAATTGTTAATGAACGTTCTGACATCCTGTTCAAAATGCTTTTTGAAGAAGGTAAACTATTTACTTTTCTCCATGGAAAAGAAGATAAAAAAACAGATGAAAGCGATGAACCCAATGATATGGATTCTGACTCTGAAAATATTATTTTCTTAGAAGACTCAGAATCAAACCATACGGATACAAAGCTTCAGACTAAGCTCACACCAAAGACATTACAAAAAAAGTTATTAGATTTATATTATGACTCAAAAACTCTTGAAGAAGAACAAGGCGTAAATATCCTGTTTCTTTCTTTGGGCTTACTAAAGTGGATAGATCCTAATAATAAAGCAAATATACGCTATGCACCTCTAATATTATTACCAGTTGAGTTAATGCGAGCCAAAGCAGGTGAGCGTTTCAAAATAAAAGTCAGGGATGAAGACATTATTAGCAATCTTTCCCTCGAAACATTCCTTAGTCGTGTTCATCAAATTAGTCTTCCCGCCCTATATATTGATGATGAGTTTTCTTTAAAGGATTATTTCGTTTCAATTAAGCAAGCTGTTTCATTGAAAGAAGATTGGGAAGTATTAGAAAATGAAGTAAATTTAGGTTTATTTTCTTACGCCAAATTCATGATGTATACAGATTTAGATCCAGATAACTGGCCCTCAGGTTCAAAAATTACAGATCAAGAAGCAATTAAGTGCCTCTTAGAAACTGGCTTTTCTGGCGGGGAGTTAATGTCTGACGACATTGTTATTGATTCAGTGATTCCTCCCCGCGAAATGCTACATATTTTGGATAGTGACAGCTCACAGACTCTTGCCATTCAAGAAGTACGTAATGGTAAGAGTTTAGTTATCCAAGGCCCCCCGGGAACCGGTAAATCTCAGACTATCGCAAATATCATTGCTGCAGCTATAGCAGACGGTAAAAAGGTATTGTTTGTTGCTGAAAAAATGGCTGCACTTGAAGTAGTTAAGCGCAGGCTGGACCAGGCTGGACCAGGCTGGACCAGGCTGGGATTGGAGATGCTTGCATTGAATTGCATAGCAATAAAACGAATAAAAGAGCATTTCTTGAAGAGCTTAAACGTGTTTGGGAACTCGGTTCACCTCGGGGAGAGTTTCCAGATACGTTAATCAATAATCTCACAGAAAGTCGTGATATTCTTAATACTCACCCCAAAAGAATTCATAAATCCTATATGCCCTGTGGGGTAACGCCATATAAGGTTATGGCGCAACTGATACGACTCAGGCAATCAGGTTATAATCCAAATGATTATAACCTAAATGGGTACGAACTATGGACTAACGACGATTTTGATAAAAGACACGCACTCATAGATGAGTTAATTGAAAGAATAAGCGATATCGGTATTCCTGATTTTCACCCATGGAAAGGTATTGGCAGGACTGAGATACTTCCGAGTGAAGTTGAACGACTGACATCTTCATTAAGAAATTTAGACTCTGAATTTATGAATACTATTGAGGGAACGTCTAACCTCTCAAAAGTTACAAATGAAGTCTATTGCGTTGAAAAAATCAATGACTTGCAGGAACTCATCCGAATTGCTGAATTAATAAACTCAGCACCCAAAATATCATCTGAATCATTAATCTCATCACTATGGGATAGCTCACAAGATGATATCAAATCCTTAATTGAAGAAGGATTCTCGTTTAAAGAACTTCGCAGTAAAGTTGAAAGTCAGATAAATGCAGAAAAATTCCACATCGAGGTTACTAACCTTGTAGAAGATTATAATAAACTTCCTAAAGATTTTAATATTAATGCTTTTACTGCTACGCATAAAATCAAAACACTTGCACCTAAGCTCTTGAAAGAGGCTTCGAAATTACAGCAAGAATTAGGATCAAAAATAGGGTTTTCAAATCTAAATGAAATTAAAAGTCTTATTGAGCTGGGAGAAAGTATCACTCATGCTCCCAATGTTAGCTCGGAGGCATTCATTGCCACTGTATGGGAAGGGGGCATTGAAAAAGCTGCAAACCTGGTTACAGATATAAAGCAACTTAGCATATACAAAGAAAAAGTTAACGTTACCTTCATTGAAAATGCCTGGGAAACAGATGTTGAAATCGCCAAAAATTGCCTGGTAAACAAAACTGGTGCTTTTAAAATACTCAATGGCGAATGGAGAAAATCGAAAAAGTTGGCTCTTTCCTTAATACGTGACCAAAGTTTAACGATCCCGCAGCAAATTGAGAAGCTCAAGCTTTTACTTAAGGCACAGAAACTTAAAAAATCAATTAACGAGTTGAATGACTTCGGCCAGTCTGCATTCAGTTCTGACTGGCGAGGTGAAAACAGTGACAGTGAGCTTTTAAGATCTCTTGTTGAATGGATGCAAACTCTGGGTGGAATTAACTCTGAAGCAAGGATTATTGCGAGCCGTCTTGCCAATAAAGATGCTTTGATTTATCAGGTTAGTCAACTCAAAAAACTGACAGATGAAGTGCTCAATGAAAGCCACATTTTGTGGAACTCTCTGGGAAGCTCACCAGAAGAATATTTTGATAACTGTTACTCTGTAAAAAATATTCCGTTGAGATCCTTGGCCGAAAAATCTGATTCGCTCAGTACTATCGACTCAGTATACAACGAAATATTTGTGAATGCTGGATTGTCAGTTCCTGATCGCATTGAAGTTCTGAATTTATTATCCAGCACGCAACAAAAATTCAAAGCCATTCATTCTTATGATGACATAGCTCAATCAACAATGCATTGAAGTGGTTTACTGAATTTGGCCATCTGAACAGAGGTGATATGCTCACCTCAGAACAACACAGGTGCTCCAATGAAAAGAAGAAATTTTAGTCCTGAATTCAAACGTGAATCCGCTCAGTTGGTTGTTGATCAAAACTACACCGTCTCTGATGCCGCTAAGGCTATGGATGTCGGTCTTTCCACGATGACAAAATGGGTCAAGCAACTGCGTGATGAGCGGCAGGGCAAAACACCAAAAGCCTCTCCGATAACACCGGAACAAATCGAAATACGTGAGCTGAAGAAAAAGCTACAACGTATTGAAATGGAAAACGAAATATTAAAAAAGGCTACCGCGCTCTTGATGTCAGACTCCCTGAACGGTTCTCGATAATCGGGAAACTCAGGGCGCGTTATCCTGTGGCCACTCTCTGCCATGTGTTTGGGGTTCATCGCAGCAGCTATAAATACTGGAAAAATCGTCCTGAAAAACCAGACGGCAGACGGGCTGTGTTACGAAGTCAGGTACTTGAGCTACATGGCATCAGCCACGGTTCGGCCGGAGCAAGAAGCATCGCCACAATGGCAACCCAGAGAGGCTATCAGATGGGGCGCTGGCTTGCTGGCCGGCTCATGAAAGAACTGGGGCTGGTCAGTCGCCAGCAGCCGACTCACCGGTATAAGCGTGGCGGTCATGAACACGTTGCTATCCCGAATCACCTTGAGCGACAGTTCGCCGTAACAGAGCCAAACCAGGTGTGGTGCGGTGATGTGACCTATATCTGGACAGGCAAACGCTGGGTATACCTCGCTGTTGTTCTCGACCTGTTTGCAAGAAAGCCAGTGGGCTGGGCAATGTCGTTCTCGCCGGACAGTAGACTCACCATGAAAGCACTGGAAATGGCATGGGAAACTCGCGGTAAGCCCGCAGGAGTGATGTTCCACAGCGATCAGGGCAGTCATTATACGAGCAGGCAGTTCCGGCAGTTACTGTGGCGCTACCGGATCAGGCAGAGTATGAGCCGGCGTGGAAACTGTTGGGATAATAGCCCAATGGAACGCTTCTTTCGGAGTCTGAAAAACGAATGGGTGCCAGTGACAGGTTACGTAAGCTTCAGCGATGCGACTCACGCCATAACGGACTACATCGTTGGATATTACAGCGCACTCAGGCCGCACGAATATAATGGTGGGTTGCCACCAAACGAATCAGAAAATCGATACTGGAAAAACTCTAACGCGGTGGCCAGTTTTTGTTGACCACTTCAACCCTCAGGTCGGTATCGCAGGTTTCTTCATTGATTTAGCCATTGCCGACCCTGACATGCCGGGCCGCTACCTGATTGGGATTGAATGCGATGGAATGACTTACCACTCTTCCCGGTCTTCGAGAGAAAGAGATCGTCTACGTCAGGCGGTGCTTGAAGATCATGGATGGATCATTCACAGAATTTGGAGTACTGACTGGTTCCAGCGTCCTGAAGAGCAACTTCAGAAAACTCTCTCTGCTATCCAGGCGGCTAAGAAGGAGCTCGAAAATCGTTCTGAAACTTCGCTATCTCGTTCGAGAGCTGTACCTATCGAGATAGTGACAGTAGAAAGAGAGACTGTCACAGAAATTGGTTTACAGACGATTGAAGACAGCTCCAACGAAGCCGTGGCATATTTTGAGGCTGTTCCTGACGTTGATACAAGAGTCCAGATTCATGAAACCCCAGTGGGAATACTCGCCAAGATAGTCGAACAGATTGTTCTTATTGAAGCCCCGATACATGTGAATGAAGTAATCACTCGCATAAGATCCGCATGGGGTTTACAACGTGCGGGGGCTCGTATTGAATCAATTGTCAAAGACGCTATAAAAATTACAATCTCAAATGATGCAATTTCTTTGGAAGATGATTTTATATACCACAATAGTCATTCCATAAAATTGAGAGACAGGACATATGTTAAATCTGCAGGATTAAGGAAGTCTGAAAACATATCGAATAAGGAAATGGAGGCAGGAATTATTGATATTATCAATAAGAGCTTTGGTGCTACCCAAGATGAGCTAGTGAATTCTTTATCTAGAGCCATGGGGTTCAAGGCTACAAGCGGTAGTTTGAAAAACCTTATTTCCTCAATAATTGAAAAAATGGAAATCGATAATAAGATTGTTTACATAGAGCCCATGTTTCATATCGCTTAAATTAATAATTTAGCGGCTTACTTTGTTAAGCCGCTCAAGGAGATCGCGAATGAAAACTACAAGGCTACTATTTTCGGGCGTCTCCTGATAACACCTAAAATAATCGATAGATTTAACAGCTTAAAATGGGGTTAAGATTATGATTTATCTATGTTATTAATGCAATAAAACATCTTTTGAGATCAACTGTCCTTGGTGCTCTGGCGGCGTTACAACGGCAACAAATGCATGGGGTACGAAAACGCCAGCGCCCATAACTTCAGAACAAATGATACCTATCAACCCTTCCTTTTATCCAGAATTTCAGTACCAATCAAAAGGCATTTTGAAAGATTTATTTGGGAAAAAGAAAGAACAATCCCAGCTAAATCAGCTTTTGCAAGATGTTTTAGATAAATATGCAGCGTTCAAAGATCCATATTTTACAAACTTCATTTATACAACTAAGTTTTCGCACGATAAGCAATCAGAAAATGATTCATCAAAAGATAAGAGTACTTATTCTGATTTTGTGCTGTTCCGTGAGGTTCTTGTTAGAAAGGGATTTAATGAGTTAGAAGAACTACCAATGCTTTTGGACAAACTTTTGCTTACTACATCATTCAACGCTTTGTATAACGGATTTGCGAAAGAGATAAAAAGGCATATCAAACCGACATTTACTGAATCGTTGAAATCATGGATAGAAGAAGCAGGAACAACGTTTAGATCTGATCTTTCATTGTTTTTATATTTCACCTGGAGTAATAGAATAGCTTTCTCTTCTTTAGAGTTTAATGAAGATGCTGAAAAAATGCCTGGTGTTCCGTTATTATCATTTGATTATATTAGAAAATACATATCCGTCTGCGAAAATATTTACTTTGACATATTAGTTGAAAGACTTGCCACCCGACTTGAACACTTTAACCCGGAAAAATATATTAATATGTATTCGGTCGATTCTATGAATGGTTTCGAGTTTGAAGACTTCTTAGTTAAAGTTTTCCAGACTCTCGGGTATGACGTCAAAGAAACCAAGAGAACACAAGATCAAGGCGCAGATCTATTTGTAAAACGTTTTGACAAAAGCATTGTAATTCAGGCAAAAAATTATTCTGGTTCAGTTGGCAACTCAGCAGTGCAGCAGGCCATCTCGGCCAAAACATTTTATTCTTGTGATGAAGCAATGGTTGTTACAAACTCATATTTCACAAACTCGGCGAAGGAACTTGCAGAGTCAGCAAAGGTCCGTTTGGTTAATAGAAACGAACTGCAAAATTATATAGATGATTACAATCAAAAGATAATTGAAAACTTCCAATAATTTAAATCTCACCACTTTCAGTCAAGGTGGTTTATAGTTTAAATATACCTGGCTGATTAGCAATGTAAGATTTTGACAGTTTTCAAAAGGAGAAATATATGCTGACCCGCCAGGAAAAAGTAAAATAATTTTAATTTAGCGCCTGCAAGTTTTAGTGGCTATTTTGAATTAAATTCGAAAACCGTTTCTTTCGACCTTCATAAAACTATTGGAGCAGTTCTTATTTCGATTTAAAACATCACTTATAATAGAAGTTATATCAACCTAAAGGTTGCGTTGAGTGGATTGAAGCATCGTGCGTAGCTGCTGGTAATTCTTTTGCGATTATCAGCCGCGACGATGATCTGTTAGGTTTGGTACTGTGCCACTACAATATCTCGAAAACGTCAATTAAAGCTTTCAATAAATCCGTTCTGTGTTGCTTTGTCCGGCTAAATAAGCCGAAGCTTCAGGCCGGACATGAGAGAAGAACCACTAAATACAGCCAAACCCCGTTGATATCCAATTATGCTGTGAGTTGAGGGAGCGAGGATCAAACAGCCGTTATATCCGGCATTTCTGTTCTATATCTGCGGCGCGACATAATTTATACCTTTCACCGGTTCAAAATAGGGCAGCCCCATAATGATACCAAAAAAATAATTATCGCCGGGGCTGGCATTTAACTGTTGGGAATAACGTTCATGCAGCATAAGCTCGCCGCTGAGGTGTTTTTCGAATTTCGCTCTCAGTTTGGCCACCGTTAACAACGCGGCAGAAAACGCCTCCCGGTCATGGCGTTCTGCGGATGCCATTAGCGGCCCCATCCCCTGCTGGCGCAGCTCAAGATAGCTCGACCGGTAGCACTCTTTTAGTTTCTCTTCCCCCGGCAGTAACTCCGTCTGTATAAATGCCGTAAAGGCCGCATCGGCCTTTACCAGCAGGGATTTTGCCAGGGTAAGTGACTCTGCTGCACGCTCGAAATCGCCAGAATCAATTTCTTCCAGATAATTCTCCAGATACATCTGACTGGTACGCCCGTGATTAATCGGGTCGATCAGTGACAGAATAACGCCAATTTGCAGGTCGATATCCTGCGATGACGCTTTCAGTTGCTCTTTATCGGTTGGGTCATGACTGGTGCCGATCGTTATGGCCAACATAAAAATAGCAAAGCCAATAAAAATGTATTTTCTTGAAGGCATAGTTAAGATTCTTATTCCCTCTGTTTGCCGCAGGATTTCGATCGGAAAATTTAGCCTCTGTTGCCAAATATTCCGTTCATCCAGCAGATATCCCTGCTGCCGGATTTTCTGTTCCCGGGCGGGTTATCAGAACAGCCTGAGCTTGATAAACATCATTAGCTGGCGGAAATAGTGCCTGAGCCTGCGGCGAATTTTTTTCATGGTGCACGGCCTGCCATGCGGCGCTTCGACTAGTATTGCCACCGCATCCTCAGGGCTAATCACCGTATAGGTATGTGGATCAAGATAGGTGGGATAAGCGATCAGTCCTTGATAAATCAGATCGTTTGGCGTCAGTTTGCGCGTGCGGCGGGCGCAGGGTAATTCATCGTCCGTTAGCCCCCAGCCTGCATAGAAAGGCAATCCGTAGCAATGAACACGTTTTCCGTGCAGCAGCGCTTCAAATCCCCACAGTGAAGTCATGGTGTGCACTTCATCTGCCTGCATGATGCACGGGATAATATCGACGTCGCGCGCGTCGAAATCCGCCAGGCGGCTCAGTGCATCAGGTGAAATATCCCCCTTCAGATCCCCCGCCAGCGCGTTCGGATGTGGCTTATAAAAAATAAATGCCTGGGGATAGTTTTCTCGCACGCGGTGCAATAAATCATGATTGGTACGCACCCCGAGCGCGCCGGTGGCAAGCGAAATATCGTCTTCCACCTGGCCCAGTACCAGTATCGCTAGGCGATTAGCGGCGGCGGCGGGCAGTTGAAAATGGTCAACGTCTTGTTTAACGGTGCGCTGCTCCACCAGCCGCTGATGAAGCCGCTGCGCTCTTGTCGCTTGTTGCGCTGACAGCTGACTGTTATTCAGCATCTGTTCCAGATCGCTCGGGCGACGCGCATCGTAATAAATGCCCTGTTTATCAAGCACCAGCGACAGCGGCGGCTTCTGAGCTGCCCCGTGTCCACTGGAACGCAGCAGGCCATTTTCCATGCGCCAGACGGGAATACCGCGCTGTTGTGCCAATCTGCCCCAGCGATGCTCTCCTTTGATCCCCCAAACCACGCAGGCTTCTGCCGGTCGGCAACGCCTGGCCATGGTCAACTGATTATCACGCGTGTGCAAAAATGGCTTCACCATCGTCGCTTTCCACAGCGGAAGCCCGGGCGCCCATAGATGCCCGACACGTTGCAGGCCGTGCCGGCGCTCACGCACCAGCCACTCAAGGACCTCGGTCAGTCTCGCCGGTTGCCCGCTTGCGGGATGAATATAACGGCTATACCGCAAATAGGCGGCGGTAAACAGCGCGGTCAGTGAGGCGCGCCCCCGTCGTTCCGCCAGGCAGGCGGCTCCAGAATGGCGGTCGTCGGTCAGCCCCCAGGCGGAATACCACGGCAGACCAAAACACACTACCGGTTTACCCGCCAGCAACGCCTCGAAACCTAACTGCGAGGTGACAACATAGACTTTAGTCACCACGCGTAGCAAAGACTGCGGGCTGACATCTTCAGTGAACAGATGGACTCGTTCATCCAACTCTACCGCCCCCAAATAGCCCTGCTTAGAACCACTCAGTACATCAGGATGAACCTTGACCCAGATTGTCGCGTAAGGATTTTCGCTCAGCGCTGCATTCACCATGCGGGTAAAATCGGTCGCTCCGCCACCGCCCCACTTGACTGACAGATCGCCAGCGGTTTGATCCACCACCAGCACCACGTCAGACGGCATCGGCGTTGTGCGTTTAAACGGCAGAGCGTGATTGAATTTGGAAAGATCTTCGTTAACGATGGTACGCATGGCGTCTTCCGCTTCCGCTACCAGCACGCTGCTACCTGGCGTGTCCTGAATCAAACGTTCAAGCGTACTGGGGCGTCCTGCATCGTAGTACATGCCAAGACGATCAACGACCATGGAAAATGGCGACGCGCCTTCTACACCCAGTCCCAGCGAACGGATAAAACCGTCCTCAAGTCGCATCAGGGTCTTACCGGCGGATTGGGCAGCCCGAACCTCCTTTTTACCGGATGGACGATAGCCCCATACGGCGATTGCATCTACCTCTGCGGGTAGGGCATGGCGCAGCGCAACTTTGTGGCAACGCTCACGCAAAAAGTTGGCCAGATAAGGAATACGCCAGATGCCGGAAGAATAAATGCCAATCATAATGCTACCTGTTGCTTAACCTGCCATTCGCTTTCCCGCCCGGACTGCTGAAAAAAAGCATCGCGAACGGGGCCAGTCGTTATCTTGTGCAGCGTGTTGATTTCCCTATCACGCCAGGCTCCCTTGTGCCGGGACGGCGGGCGGGTAATGCGGGTCGGGTATATGCCGGATGTCTTCAATGTTCTGTAAAAACGCAGCCGGATATTCCGCTCCCGACAAGGGAAAAATGGCCGTTAGTCGGGAAAGACATTGCGTTTGAGGCCGGCATGAGGCATATCAACCCGGTGAACGATGCCTTGAAATACCCCATTGACAGAAAGCCCACCGTGCTGGTTTTCTGCCGCTCCCCCCTGCGTGCCGGGTTGTTTATTTCGCCATGGCATCTGCCAGCGATCCCACCACCTGCATCTCTTCGCGACTGAGCAGCATTTCGATATTCACCAAAATGACCATGCGCTTGTCTATCACGCCGATCCCTTCAAGATAGCTGCTGGCCATCACTGAGGAGACATCCGGCGTCGGCCTGATTTGGCTTTCATCCAGTGACAGCACGTCGGCAACGCCATCAACCATAATGCCCAACACGCGATCTTTAAGATTCAACACGATAACCACAGCAGCGGCATTTTCGGTCTCAACCACCTGGTCAAAACGCACGCGCAAATCGACAATCGGCACAATCACGCCGCGCAGGTTGGTGACACCGGTGATAAATTCAGGCACGTTGGGAATACGCGTAACCCTGTCGCAGCCGCGAATCTCCTGCACTTTCAAAATATCGATGCCGTACTCTTCATTCGCTAAGCGAAATACCAGGTATTTTTGTCGACCGGCATCGGATACGGCAAGATGATTGCCAGCGTTTAAGGTCATGATTTCTTTCCTTCTAAACGATCGGATTGATGACTCAGGCTGGCCAGTTCAATGACATCCAGAATCAGCGCCACGCTACCATCGCCCAGGATGGTCGCGGCGGAGATACCGGGCACTTTGCGATAATTGTGTTCAAGATTTTTCACCACCACCTGATGCTGGCCAACCAGCTGATCGACCCACAGCGCATAGCGGCAGCCACCGCTCTGTACAATAACGATGATGCCGTCTTCAGATGCAGCCTCACCAGACACATCAAATGCCTGGCGCAGTTCCGTTAACGGCAGATACTCACCGCGTACCTGCACCAGCCGTGACTGACCAACAAATTGATAAAGCATATCTGCACTGGGCTTCAACGATTCCATCACCACGTTCAGCGGCAGCACGTAGATTTCGTCCCCCACCTTGACGGACATGCCGTCAAGGATGGCCAGCGTCAGCGGCAGCAGAATACGGATGGTGGTGCCTTGATCCTTGACCGAACAGACTTCCACATGTCCGCCCATTGCCAGAATATTACGCCGCACCACATCCATACCGACTCCGCGCCCGGAAACATCGGTGACGTTAGTTGCCGTAGAAAAACCGGCAGCAAATATCAGCATCCACACTTCATCGTCGCTGGCTGAATCGGCTATCTGGGTGCCGCGCGATCGCGCTTTGGCCAGCAGTTTTTCCCGATTCAGGCCGGCACCATCATCTCTGACTTCAATAACGATATTGCCGCCGTGATGTTCTGCCGACAGCGTAAGATTGCCCGTGGCGCTTTTCCCTTTACGCAGACGTTCGTCTTTTTCCTCGATGCCATGATCGAGACTGTTACGTACCAGATGCGTTAACGGGTCGATAATGCGTTCAATCAGACTCTTATCCAGTTCGGCGGCACCGCCCAGCAGGGTCAGCTCAACGTCTTTATTCAGCCGGGCGCCAAGGTCGTGAACCAGGCGCGGGAAGCGGCTAAAGACGTAATCCATTGGCATCATGCGGATCGACATCACCGACTGCTGCAGCTCGCGCGCATTACGTTCCAACTGCGCCACGCTGCTGAGCAACATGCCGTACTTGGCCGGGTCAAGCTGTTCGGTCAGCTGGGAAAATATCGATTGGGTGATAATCAGCTCACCCACCTGATTAATGATCATGTCAACTTTTTCTACAGCGACACGAATGCTGCCGGACTCCGTTCCGGTGGTACGCTTCGCCATCTCAGGCTTAGCATTGACGATAACTTCCGCTGCCGCAGACACTGCCGGGATCTGTGCAGGTGCGACCGCATCGGGTTCGATCGGCGCACTGACGGCAGCCGACGGGCGAATATCAATTTGGGTTTCATCAAGCACAAAACACAGCACCGCGCCGATCTCATCGCCGAGTACCGAGGTCTCGAGTTCCACCTCAATGCCGCTGCCGACAGGCCGCTGACTGATAACGGTTCCGAGGTTAGCTAGCTCATCAAGCAGCAGCGGCTGCTCTTGCGGTTTGATACCGCTTAGCGTGACGGTAAGGCGACCATCGCTTTTCGGGGCATGTGTTACAGATGGCGTGGCAGGTTGCACTACCGGCTGCGACAGTTCGCCTTTTTCCGACAAAGCAATCTGCTGTAGCGCCGCACAAATATAGCGAAAACTCTCTTCATCTGGTTCCTGCAACGACTGATAGGCTTCAAGCTGCGCTTGCATAATGTCCTTACCTTCCAGAAAAAGATTAACCATATCGCGGCTCAGCTGTATCTCACCGCAGCGGGCTTTATCCAGTAAATTTTCTAACAGATGCGTGGTTTCCTGCAGCACGCTAAATCCGAAGGTGCCCGCACCGCCCTTCAGTGAATGGGCCGCACGGAAAATCGCATTCAGCTGCTCAATATCAGGACGCGCGATGTCCAGCAGCAGCAGATGTTGCTCCATATCGGACAACAGCTCTTCAGCTTCTGAGAAGAAAACTTGTGAAAAATCATTTAGATCCATCTGAATATCCCTGAACCGCGCTCACGCTGGTTCCCAGTGGGAGGGCCGTGTCCGCCTGCTGGAGAATGCTGTTTTCCTCCAGCACCTGCCGTTCCTTGAGCTTGCTCAGCACCAAAATGCTGATACGTCGGTTCATCGGGTTATCCGCGCTGATATCCGTCAGTCCCATGCGGCTACCGGTACCTATCACGCGTAAAATATGATCATCACCCAGTCCGGCGTTAACCAGCACACGTCGTGCCGCGTTGGCACGCCCGGTGGAGAGTTCCCAGTTGCTGTAGCCACCGCTGCCACCGGCATAGGCCAACGAGTCGGTATGCCCGGTCAGGCTGAGCGAATTAGGCAGCTCTTTCAGTAAAGGGACCAGCGCCTGCAGAATGCCTTTCATATACGATTCAGGCGATTCACTGCCGGTCTTGAACATTGGCCGCTCCTGACTGTCGGTAATTTGAATCATCAGGCCGTCATCCGTCAGCGTCAGCAGCAGGTTGGATTTAAAGTTGCTCAGACGCGGATCGCTTTCGATCATCGCTTCCAGATGGGTTTTGACCTTTTTCAAACTTTCCACGTTCTTAAATTTGTCCAGCTTGTCGACCTGGTATTTGGAAACTTCACCCTCTTGCCTTATCACGTCATCGCCGCCGCCGGGGATGACACTTTCGCTGAAACTGGTCTTATTTCCCTGTCCCATCGTCGGCTTAATCGGCATACGAAAATAATCGGCGATCATTTCGCGCTGCATATCGGAAGAGGAAGCGAGCAACCACATCACCAGAAAAAAGGCCATCATTGCCGTCATAAAATCGGCATAGGCGATTTTCCATGTCCCGCCATGGTGAGCATGCTTTTTATGCTTGCGCTTGCGCTGCCTGATAATGGGAGTGGTTGCCTTCATTCAGCAGCATCCCCAGACTGATTTTTGAAACTCCCATTGCTTTTGACCTCACGTACGTGGGTTTCCAGCTCTTCAAAGGAGGGGCGCTCGCTGGTATACAACGTTTTACGGCCAAACTCGACCGCGATTTGCGGCGCATAGCCATTGAGACTGGAGAGCAGGGTGACCTTAATACATTGCAGCATTTTGACCTGATCGCTGCTCTTCTGACGCAATACCGTCGCCAGCGGCAGCACAAAGCCATAAGCGATAAGAATACCGAGGAAAGTACCCACCATGGCATGTGCAATCAGCATGCCCAGTTCGGCAGCGGGACGGTCAGCCGCCCCCAGCGCGTTCACCACGCCCATGACTGCCGCCACAATACCAAAGGCCGGGAAGGCGTCACCGACGGTATTAAGACTCTGTGCCGGAACTTCCAGTTCTTCCTGACAGGTTTCAATTTCTTCGTCCATCAAATCTTCAATTTGGTGGGCGTTCATACTGCCGCTGATCATCAGACGGAAGTAATCCAGCACAAAGTTGATCAGCGTCGGGTCAGAAAGTAAACGCGGATAGGCACTGAAAATATCGCTGTTGGCCGGATCTTCGATATCCTTCTCCAACGACATCAAGCCCTGAACACGGCTCTTGGAGAGCAGAAGAAACAGCATAGCCATCAGATCCATGTAAACGACTTTACTGTAGCTACGACCGAAGAAAAGACGAACCAGCGCTCTGCCGGTGGCCTTCAACGACTTCATATTATTACCGACGATAAAGGCGCCAACACCTGCCCCACCAATAATCAGTAGCTCAACCGGCTGAAATAATGAGCTAAGACTGCCACCGGAAAGCACAAAACCACCAAAAACAGTCGCAATAACAACCAAATAGCCAATGACTACTAACACACTTACTCCTTTTTATCGTTTATGTCCCGTGCCGACGTCTTTGCCTGCAAGGGAAAACCGGCCCGTTGACTGCCATGCAACGTTGTTCAGGCAGATGCAGTCAACTGCTGAGGGTACGAACTGACGTACTCATGGTTGTTGACCTGCGTTTTCTTCAGCGCCCGTGAAGGCGGGCTGCACAGGCTGCAGGTAAACGGATTCTTGATAAATTCCGTCGCCACCACAAAGCCCCCTTTGCATACAGCACAAGACTTCTGCGAAATAATTCCGCAGCCGACAAACCGTAATAGCGTCCACGCACGCGTTAATCCCAATACGGGTTTTTCTGACGAGCGCGGATAACACTGTTCAAGATAAAGCCGGTAGGCTTTCATCAGGGTTTTAATCGGCCGCCCTTTTTCAGCTTTCTGCAAATAGAGATAAATATTATAAAACATTGAAGAATGAATATTTTGTTCCCAAGACATAAACCAGTCTTCGGAAAAAGGCAGCATGCCTTTAGGCGGCGGGCAGCCGCGTAATTCTTTATATAAACGCAGCAGACGCCGACGACTGATTGACGTTTCCGATTCAAGAACCTGCATCCTTGCACCGAGGTTAATCAATTCCATAGCAATATTCACTTCGTGAATTTCATTCAGCAGGCTCTTATCACTCATGACTGGCCTCCGGATGAAGTATTTTGCTGACAGCTTAATTTATTAAGCAAATCTGTCGACAAAAGGATCCCGGTATGAATTTGCTGTAAAGCTTCAATTCGTGAATCCTTGGTCAGATTTTCAATAGCAATATCATCATCAACACGCAGACGACAAATCAGCTGATTAGTTGCAGCCAGTTTCATCAGCTGAGGTAATGAAAGTGCTTTCAGGTTATCAATCGTCGCCTCAGACAATCCAAGGCGAAAGCCAGCAGCAAATTTATCTTTACGAATTAATTGTTGTGAAAGCAGTAAATATGACAAATTAATATCATGAATACTCTGCAGGTGCTCATCAAAACTAGGCATTATCTAATTCTCTTAATATCACTCAGTACGAACCGGCCATGTCATTATGTAAAAGATATCCAAAATAAAACCGGCAACCAGATACTGACACAAAGCCTTTTTGCATTGATACTCACGGCGACCAACCTTGCAATGGGTTAGGCGCAACAAAATATGAATGTATTGATTTCCCTGTCGACTGCGGCTGCATCAAAATCGAGGAAGCATCCTAACCATACCGGTTTTCAATCACAATACATCCAAAAGCACCACCTGCCTGAAAGACACATAACTGATTGATTAAAAGAAAAATTAAAACAAATTAAAAGGATTATTTCTTATTAAATCGCAACATAATCATGTTAAAGGTGAACAAAAATGAAAACCCTGCTTTCTATTGAAATCGACACCCTAATTCATTCGACTAATAACAAAAATTCACTCACAACCGTTCAAGGCATCCATTCTGGCCCTGATTCTTTTTATCGCCAGACTGTGTAACTGACTGACCCGCGTCTCTGTCAGGCTGAGAACTGCGCCAATCTCTCTCATATTCAGATCTTGCTGATAGTAAAGTTGCAGGATCCTCTGCTCTCTTTCAGGTATTACACTGATATGTTCTGCAATCTTACCCACCAGGTTTTCCTGCACGGCCTGATGTACAGGATTTAATGCTTCATTCCCTTCATCGATCGTTTCATACGAATCAGCAAACTGTTCTTGCAGTTCATCAAGCGAATAAATCTGGCTGCTATTGGTATCTGCTAGCATCTGCTGCAATTCACCGACAGAAACGCCCATTTCTGTGGCAATATCTGCTTCTGATGCCTCACCGCCTTTATTTTGCTCCAACTGCTGAATAACCGCCGTCACTTCCCTGGCATGTTTCCGTACCCGTCTTGGCACCCAGTCACGCTCACGCAATTCATCCATTAATGCCCAGCGTATACGTTGGGCAAGGAAAGCGCTGAGCGTTACCCCTTTGGTCGGGTCAAAATGATCAATTGCGGACAAAAAACCTAGCGAGCCAGCCTGAATAAGATCATCAAGTTCCACACTGGCCGGCAGACGCTTTTGTAAGCGTAATGCCTCTTGACGGACAATATGGTTATATTTCCCCCATAATATCGTCTTATCTTCAATGCCACCCGGGGTATAAATTCCGCTCACGCTAATGCTCTCACCCAATAATATCAACTGAAATTATCCGATGAAACGTGGAATTTAAATAGTGCAAAAAACCTTTATAAAAATGCCTAATCCGCTACTTTGATTACCCGATAAATAGTGCGTTAAATTCACGCCATGAATTACCACCACAAATAATGGCATTACCGGGAGTTAAAAGGTTTCCCATTGGTCGTTATCCACATGCATCGCTGCGGTTTTATAATCATTGACCTGCCCAGCTCGGGTTAATTCTACCGGGGTACTGTCACGGTTTTCATTAAGCACAAACTGCGCCACCAGGTTCTCAAGGGCATCAGACTGCATCTCCAGCTCGCCGGCAGCCATCGCAGCTTCTTCAACCATCGCAGCATTTTGCTGTGTCACTAAATCCATCTCGTTAACCGCTTGGGATATCTGGTTAATCCCCGCGCTCTGTTCGTCAGAGGCTGAAGTGATTTCTCCCATAATCTCAGTAACCTGAGTAACGGAAGAGACAATTTCCTGCATCACGCCGCTGGCCTGTACCACCTGACGCGAGCCGGCATCCACCGTAGATACACAGGTGTTGATCAGATGATTGATCTCTTTCGCCGCCTCGGCGCTGCGTTTTGCCAGGTTACGCACCTCTTCGGCTACCACGGCAAAACCGCGTCCCTGCTCGCCGGCACGGGCAGCCTCTACCGCAGCATTCAGTGCCAGAATATTGGTCTGATTAGCAATACTGTCAATCACGCCATTGATATCGGCAATCTGACGTGAGCTGGTGCTGATTTTCTGCATAATTTCCTCAAGATTATGCATTGCATCACCGCCACTACGGGCATTGCCGCTGGCGCTTTCAGCCAGCTGACGTGCGGTATGGGCATTATCGGCATTCTGGCGCACGGTGGTTTTGATTTGTTCCATGCTGGCTGCCGTTTCCTGCAGCGCCGACGCCTGCTGTTCGGTACGCGATGACAGCTCATTGTTACCGGTAGCGATTTCACGGGCATTTTTGTGAATGCCCAGCACGCCTTTGCGAATACCGACAATGGTGCCCGTCAGCGCATTACGCATCTGCTCTAGCGCTCTTAGCATTATGCCAATTTCATTATGGTTACCGGCCAGCACTTTTTTACTTAAATCGCCTGCAGCAATGGTTTGTAGTGAGTTTACGGTCAGTTCCAGGCGTTGTACCAGCGTACGTTTCAGCCAGTAGCGCACGAATATCCACATCATCAGCGCGCCTATCACAACGATAATACTGATAGCGATCATTTTCTTATTATCACTTTCAGCCTCATTAATATAGGCACTACTGACGTGGTTTGAGGCTTCGTTATAGCCTCTTAGCTTTGTGCGCAGCAGGTCACGCATCTCCACTTCACTTTCCAGTGAGCCGGTATAGCGTGCCGGCGTGTTAACAAACTGCTTTTTGTTCACCGCCATCGCATAGAGCCGATTAAACACGGTCAGGATCTCCGCTGCCGCTTTACGCTCCTCCTGGCTGTTAAACGACGAGGCCATGAAATCATCCATGCTCTGACGTGCCTTACCAAGTATGTCATCGGTGGCATGCACCATGTCCTGGGAAAGGGGCTTACCTGACGCAGTTTGCAGCATCTCACTGTTAATATGCGCAATGCCGGCAGTGATATTATAAGCTGCATCACCTACGTGTCGCTCACTGGAGGCGGCGGCAACAATATGGTTAAGGTGCTTGTTGGCCACAAAACCGTTCATCGCGAAGAAGCTGGTGGTCAACAGCAGCGTGATAGCGAACAGGCCAATAATCAGGCTGACCGTGGTGTTAATTTTCAAATTTTTAAACATAGTATCCATTAAGCATGCTGATAACAGGCTTTTGTCCGCTGTCAGCATGCTGCCTCATTACCGGGTAAGTGCTACACGGAAGATAAGAATTAAGATCTGAACAGGCTCA
The DNA here is from genome assembly GCF_000026985.1 of Erwinia pyrifoliae DSM 12163. Taxonomy (NCBI): domain Bacteria; kingdom Pseudomonadati; phylum Pseudomonadota; class Gammaproteobacteria; order Enterobacterales; family Erwiniaceae; genus Erwinia; species Erwinia pyrifoliae. The sequence goes on along the minus strand of NC_017390.1, from coordinate 1,111,490 downwards.
TCTTTTGCATCGACTGAAATACTTTCATCGAGGCTTCCATAACCACTTCAGCCATTTTTGTTTGCTGAATTAAGTTAATCTGCGTACTGGTGTCTGCTCCTAGCACGCTCTGCAGTTTGCCGACGATGGAGTTGAAATCGTTATCAGCCTGAATATCCAGCGCGTCAAGCTGTTGCAATTGAGTCCCCAGATCGGCCTGCACCTTGCCCAGACGGTCAATACCGGCATCTACCGCTTTGCTCGCCGCACCCAGAGCTAATTTAAGCTGTTCTTCATCAAGCGGCGATTTGGTCAGCTCGCTGGCCGCACTCTGCAGGTTCTTGAACAGGTCGCTGCTGGTTCCACTCATAAAAATATCGCTACCGAGATGGCTGATTTGCATATCGCTACCATCGGCTACCGTCTGATGAATAGCGGTATCCCCGCCCTGATAGTTACCCTGCTCATCGAACGCGGCAGTACCGGTTTTAAATCCGGAGAAGACATAGCGACCACTGCCGTCGCGGGTATTGGCCAGGTCCAGCAGATTTTTACTGATACCTTCAATTTCCTGCCCCAGCACGGCTCGGTCTTCTTCCGACAGGGTACCGTTCATCGCGGCAACCAGCTTCTCGCTGAGGTTTTTGGTCAGCAATTTTCCAACGGAACTCAGGGTAGAATCCTCCTGCTCCATGCCGCTGCGCGCCCCGGAGCGGGCATCTTTATACAGCTCCATTTTTGCCAGCGCATTCTGCAGAATAACGGCATCTGCTGCACCGCCGGGATTGTCGGACGCGGCCAACAGGGTTTTGCCCGCGCTGATACGGCTGAACAAGCCGTGGTTTTGAGTCATCTGTGCAGACATGCTCTCCATGTTCTGCTTATACATATATTGCGTACTTAGGCGCATCATTCTTCCTCTTTCGCGGGGCAATTACTTAATGGCTAACAGCGTGTCCAGCATCGTGGTGGCCGTTTGCAGAACCTGCGCATTCGCCTGGTAATACTTTTCAAACATACTCAGGGTCACATACTCATCTTCCAGGTTAACGCCAACCACCGACTGCCACTTGGTGGTCAGCTCGTTCAACACGCTACCTGCCGTCGCATAATCGGCTTTTAACGCACTGGTTGATGAACCCAGCCCACTGACCAGGCTGGCATAGGACTCGGTCAACGTTGCTTTACCGATCAGCTTTTCATCCTGAATCCCCAGCAGTTTTGCCAGGTTTTTGTTATTCGAGACTTCCTCTGGATCGCTGGAATCGGAGGCGGCGATCGCCTCGCCGTTGTCAACAGCCACGCTGACATTTTCCGCCACGCCTGCCGCCGGGTTCAGCATAAAGCTGTCGCCTTCCTCTGCCGTGCCACTGACGCCGAGGCTGACACCATCAAATTCCAGTTCGCCGGCGGCGTTAACCGTATGCGGCACCACGCGACCATCTGCCCCTTTGACTTCCCAGTCACCGTTGGTGAAGGTGATGGTGTAGTCCTCCGCTTTCACGTCGGTGTAAGGTGCGGTTAATCTTGCATCAATGCTGGCATCGCCGCCGTTATTGCGGTTGGCCAGCGCTTCAGGGGTGGGAACGTTAAACAGATCGCCGCCCGGGTTGCCGTTCTGGTCATAACCCTGGCCGTTGACTTCATTAAAGCGCCCCGCCATCTTCAGCGCCATCTGGTTCAGCTCATTGCGCGCCTTGCTCAAATCTTCGTTGCGGAAGGTAAACAGGCCGCCCAGCGCGCCGCCGGTCATGCGCTCTTCGTCAAGCCGGGTGGCATTACCGCTGGCATCGATGTAGGAAACGACGGTTTTATTGGGATTCTCCGCGCTGGCCTCTGCCTTCAGCTGATAGACCCGTGTGCCAGAAACCAGCGGGCGGCCGTCGGCCAGCGTCACGTCCATCCGCCCGGTGAGCTTGTCTTCATTGACCTTGATGCCAGTCTGCATACTCAGGTCTTCCAGCAGGCCGTCGCGCGCGTCCAGCAGATCGGCCGGTGGCGTACCGTGCTGCGAGACGATCTTTTCGATATTTTCATTCAGCTTCGCCAGCTGTTGCGTGCAGCTGTTGATATCATCAACGCTTTGCTTAATCTGCGTGTTGGTGCTTTTTTCCAGTCCGGTAAGGCGCTCACTGCTGCTGTTAAACTGATAGGTCAGTGAACCGAGCGTGCTATAAGCCGACTGACGGGCGGCGGGCGCGCTCGGATCCTTTTCCATCTCTTTTAACGCCTCAAAAAAACTTATTCAGCGAAACGGAAGGGTTGGTTTCATCGTTGCCGAGCATATTGTCGATTTCAGCCAGCTGCTCATAACGGGTTTTGTGGCCGGCACAGGCGGTAATTCCGCCGCGCAGCTCATTGTTAATAAAGGCATCATAGCCGCGCTGCACGCCGTTAACCTGCACGCCGAAACCGTAAAAGCCTTTACCCGAAATCATGCCACCGGATTCGCCCAACAGAATATCGCGACGGCTATAGTGCCCGTTCATGGCATTATTAATATTGCTGCCGATAACGCTTAATCCTGCTTGTGAGCTACTGAGGCCACTTCTGGCGATATTAAAAAGGTTCATCGTTTATCCACCTGATTCTGAGTGCACCACCCGGAGGTTAATGCCGGGCGATCTGAATTCCACTGTTCTTAATTACTTCATCGGTCATTAGGAAATTAACTAAAACTTTCTTAAAAAATATCGTTCAGGTCACTTTTATAAGCCTGAATGCCGGTACTGATGCTGCCTTTTACCTGCTGAATAATATTCTTAAGTTTGCTGGCGTAAGCCGGATCGGTGGCGTATCCCCCGGCCTGTAGCGCGTGTGCACCCTGTTCAGCAGAAGTGGATTGTGCTACATGGCGATAGCGTGGATTATTGGTCAGCAACCTGGCGTAATCGGTCAGCGCATCGCTATAGGAGTCATAGACACGGAAGGCCGCCTTCACTTTATGTGGACTACCATCACGGTATTCCGTAGTGGTAATTTCCGTGGTTTTCCCCTGCCAGTCAGCGCTGGCTTTAATACCAAACAGGTTGTGGCTTGGTTTGCCGTCGCTGGCCGCGATCTCGCGTTTCCCCCAGCCAGACTCCAGCGCTGCCTGTGCCAGGATCAGATGCGGATGAATACCGCTGCTCTGCGCCGCCTGCAATGCGGGCCGCAGCAGACGCTGAATAAACGGCTGCGAGCTGCTGCCCTGTGCACAGGCTAAGTGGGTCGGTGATGATGTCGACATAGCCACAGGCGATGACGGGGGTACCGCCGCCGTTTTCGCCGAAGGAGGACGTAAACCATCGGGTAACGACGACCAGGATGCAGCGGCAGGTGCGGCAATGTTCGCGGTTGGCGATGCGCTTTCCCCGCCCATCTGACGCACGATCATCCCGGCAAAACCGAGCTGGCTTTTTTGGGCAATATCCTGAGCCAGCTGCTGATCGTGCATCGAGGTGTACATATCCGTTGCCGGGCTGTGCAGCGCGTCGTCTTTGATACTGGCGTCACGCATACTTTTCAGCATCATCTGCACAAACAGCCCTTCCATCTGCTGCGCCGCAGCCTTGAGCGCCTGCGGTGCGTTATTGGTCGCCTTCAGTTTGAGCGCATCAAGCGAACGGAGATCCCATGCGGCAGTGCTGAACGGTGGGTTAGCGCTCATCAGTTAATCTCCAGCTTCGCCCGCAGACAGCCAGCACTTTTCATCGCCTGTAAAATCGACATCAGCTCGTTAGGGGTTGCGCCCAGTCCGTTTAACGCGCGAACCACGTTATTCAGATCCGCACTGCTGTTAACACGCTGCAGCGCGCCGCCGCTATCGCGTACCGAGATTTGTGCCTGCGGCACCACCACGGTTTCACCGCCTGCCAGTGGCGTATCCGGTTGACTGATAAGATTGTTTTGCGCCACCTCAACGGTCAGCCCACCGTGCGCAATGGCGCAGGATTCGAGGGTAACGTGACGGTTCATCACCACCGATCCAGTACGCGAATTGACGATCACTTTGGCATCCTGCACGGCAACATGCAGCGGTATGTCCTGAATATTGGCGAGAAAGCGCACGCGTGACGGCCCGTCAGTCGGGCCGAACAGGCGTACGGTGCGCGCATCTTCAGGCACCGCACCGCCGCTAAAGCGGCGGTTAATGGCATCGCTAATCTGCTGGGCCAGCGAAAAATCGGTCTCGTTGAGCTGCAGGCGCAACGCCGTTTGCTTAGCAAAATCGTTAGGCACTTCCCGTTCGACGGTTGCCCCACCGCTAATGCGCCCGCCATTAAGCTGATTAACCTGAACCCGACTGCCGCCCGCCTGCGCGCCTGCGCCGGAAATCAGGACATTACCTTGTGCCAGGGCGTAAATCTGGGTATCCGCGCCTTTCAATGGCGTCATCAGCAGCGTACCGCCGCGCAGACTTTTAGCGTTACCGAGCGAAGAGACGACAATATCAATGCGGTCACCAGGCCGGGAAAATGCCGGCAGTTCGGCAGTGACCATCACCGCTGCAATATTCTTCAGCTGCATATTGGTTCCGGCCGGTACGGTAATCCCCAGCTGGGAGAGCATGTTGTTCAGGCTCTGTCCGGTGAAGGGAGCCTGCATGGTCTGATCGCCGGTGCCGTCCAGCCCCACCACCAGGCCGTAGCCCATCAGCGTGTTGGCGCGTACACCCTGCACCGAGGTCAGATCGCGTATACGCTCGGCCCGAACCATGTTGGGGAGTGCCACCAGCAGAGAGCACAGCAGCACGCTAACGGACATTAAAAGGGTTTGTTTTTTCATCATCATTTCAGAAAGGTGAGATATTCAATAACACGCGCTGTAACCAGCCCATGTTCTGCGATTCATTGATATAGCCATTGCCGACGTATTCGATGCGCGCATCTGAAACCTGCGTCGAAGACACGGTATTACTGCCGCTGATGGTGCGGGGGTTAACCACCCCGGAGAAGCGGATAAATTCCGTCCCCTGGTTAATGGCGATCTGCTTTTCACCCACTACCTGCAAGTTACCGTTTGGCAGCAGCTGGTTGACGGTGACGGTAATCGTGCCGGTGAACGTGTTACGCGCCGCAGCGCCGCCCTTGCCGGCGAAATCAGATTGACCTTCGGCGTTGAAATCCAGCTTGCCATTGCCAAGCGCACCGCTGACGGATGACGGTACGACTTCAAGCCCCATCCCGGCGGATCCATTACGGTTGGCACTGGCGGACGAACTTTTGCTGGCGCTGACGTTTTCCTGCAGCAGAATGGTCAATGTATCGCCGACGTTACGCGGTCGGCGATCTTCAAACATCGGCTGATAGCCATAGTTCATAGCCTGCCCGCTCTGAAACAGCGAGCCGCTGGCACCGGTCGGAGCCATCTGTAATGGTGTCGCAGAAGTGGGTCCCTGAACCAGCGGTTGCTGCATGATATGCGCACAGCCAGTCAGCAAAAGAGCCGCGCTAATGGCGGCGACGCGGCACCAGCCGTGATGAGAAACAGAACAAGAATTATTCATATCATTTATGACTAAAGGGTCCACAACCCGCCCGGCATCATCCGTCGGCGGGTAAAGGTAAAGATTACAGCTGGGCAAGACGCTGTAACATCTGATCGGAAGCTGAAACCGCTTTACTGTTGATTTCGTAGGCGCGCTGAACCTGGATCATCGTCACCAACTCTTCCGCCACGTTGACGTTAGACGTTTCGATGTACTGGTGTTTAAGGCGACCCGCTCCATCCATTCCGGGAGTGGCTTCATTTGGTGCACCGGATGCCTGAGTCTCTACGTAGAGATTGCCACCCAGGCTTTCGAGGCCGGCATCATTGATAAAGTTCGCCAGCGTCAACTGACCAATCTGCTGCGGGGCTGCCTGCCCGGGCACGGTGGCGGTGACAATACCGTCTTCGCCGACGGTCAACTTCTGCGCATCGGCCGGTACGGTAATATCTGGCTGTACCGGGTTGCCCTCCGCCGTCACCATTTGACCATTTTCATTCAGGCTGAACGATCCATCGCGGGTATAGGCCGTGGTGCCGTCAGGCAGCTGCACCTGAAAGAAGCCCTTACCCTGGATCGCCATATCGTAATCTCTGCCGGTTTGCGTCAGCGATCCCTGGGTGTGCATACGCTGAGTCGCCACCGTGGCAACACCCGTACCTAACTGCATACCGGTCGGCAAGGTCGTCTGTTCTGATGCCTGTGCACCAGGCTGGCGCATGGTCTGATAGAGCAGATCCTGAAATACCGCACGCTGGCGTTTAAAGCCGGTGCTGCCGACGTTGGCCAGGTTGTTGGAAATAACGTCCATATTGGTCTGCTGTGCTTCCAGACCGGTTTTTGCAATCCATAAAGAGCGGATCATCTTATGACTCCCGTACGGGTTTTAGCCCACACTTAATAACTGATTAGCCTGCTTGGCATTTTCATCGGCGGTGCGGATGGTTTTCATGTTCATATCGAAGCTGCGGGCGGTGGCGATCATCTCCGTCATGGCTTTCACCGGACTGACGTTGCTGCCTTCCAGCGTTTCCGGACTCAGGCGCAACCCGGCGTCAACCGGCAGTGAGTCACCCGCTTTCGGATGAAACAGCCCTTCATCGCCGTGCAGTAAATCCTGGATACTGGCGTTGGCCATCTTCAGGCGTCCGACCGGCGTGACGGTGGTCGGGTCGTCGCCGGCACCGAGCGCCGTCAGCGTGCCGTCCGGCGCGATGGTGACCGCCGACTGCGGTGGAACCGTCAATGGTGCGCCGTCGCCCATCAGCGGATAGCCGTTGACGCTGAGCGCCCCGTCACGATCCACCTCGATGGCACCGTTACGGGTATAGCCTTCGGTGCCGTCAGGCATGGCTACGGCGAGCCAGCCGTTCTGCGGCAGCGCAACGTCCAGGCTGCGACCGGTGTGATTAAGCGGGCCCATGCTGCCATCATGGTACGGCGTGCTGTCGACCACCAGCGCGCGCGTGGCGATGGTTTCCCCTTCAACCGGTACCGCGCGGAACGCCGCCATTTGAGCGCGGAAACCGGTGGTTGCGGCGTTGGCCATATTGTTAGACGTTACCGCCTGGCGATTCAGCGCCGCATTCGCGGCGCTCATCGCGGTATAGATAGCGCGATCCATTTATGACCGCCCTTAGCGCAGATTAACCAGGGTCTGCAACATCTCAGACTGGGTTTTGATAGTCTGCGAGTTCGACTGGTAGTTACGCTGGTAGACAATCATATTGACCATCTCGCTACCCAGATCGACGTTGGAGTTCTCCAGCGCACCGCCGGTCAGGCTACCAAAGCTACCGGTGCCGGCCGTTCCGATGATGGAACCGCCGGACTGCGGAGATTCCACCCAGGTGTTATTGCCGTTCTGCTGCAAACCGCCGGGGTTAGCGAAGTTCGCCAGTACCACCTGAGCGATCAGCTGTTTTTCACCGTTGTCGTAGTTAGCGGTGATTTCACCGTTATCACCGATCTGGAAGTTGACATAGTTACCGGCGGCGTGGCCGTCGGTTTTCACCGGTTCAAACGTCGAGGCATCGGACTCATGCTGCGTGATGCCGGAGAGATCGAGCTGAAGATCCAGCGGGGTCGCACCGTTGAGGCCGGCGCTCTTGACGTTGAGAATGCTGCTGGCCGCATCGTTGGTCAGCTTGCCATTTTCATCAAATTTGATATCCAGTTCGGTGTATTCAGACTTGGGCGGCGTACCGCTGGTCACCGGCGCGCTGGCGTCGTTGGCATAGGCTTTCCATTCACCCGTTGCGGTTTTCACATAATAGATATCGATGGTGTGACGATTGCCGAGGCTGTCGAAGGCTTCAATCTGACTGGATGAGTTAAAGGTTTCGCCATCAGTGTGGTCGAAAGGCGTTTTAGTCACCACTTCGGCGCTGGCCGTCAGGTTGCCATTCAGCTTACCGCTGGTGGAGGCGACCGGCGGCATCCCGGTCTTATCGATCTGGATCGGCGCAACGGCGGCACCCGCCTGAATGGCAGGTGGCGTACCGGTCGCCTGATAGCCGGTCAGGCGCAGGCCGTTAGTCAGGTTAGTGATATAACCGTTAACATCGGTATCGAACTGGCCGTTGCGGCTGTAATAGGCCTGGCCCGCTTCATCCATCAGGCGGAAAAAACCGTTGCCATTAATGCCCATATCCATGTTACGGCCGGTGCCGGTCAGGCCGCCGTCTTTGAAATTCTGGCTACTCCCCGCAACCTGAACGCCCATGCCCTGTGCTCCGGCGAAAATATCCGCAAAACCGATAGATCCGGCTTTAAAACCAAAAGTTTGTGAGTTGGCGATATTGTTACCCACCACGTCCAGCGCGCTGGCTGCGGCGTTCAGTCCGCTAAGGCCTTGTGAAAAGCTCATAATAAATGTCCAGAAAGTAAGGTTTGAAAGAGAGTTACTGAATCACAAAAATGTCATTAATGGCGGTGGTGCCTTTACTGGCAAGGTGCAGCACCGCACGTCCCTGGTCAAACGACACCGACTCAACCTTGTCGAGGACAAGCCCGGTGACCGTTGGCGCTTCTCCCCCGGCATTGCTGGCAGAATAGGTGACGGTATACTCGCTGCCTGCTGGCGGTGACGACGGCTGGAAGTTCTCCAGATCGCTCAGACTGAACTTATTCACCCCGGGCTTAGCATCCTTCAGCTCTGCGGTATAGCTTTCACCGTTATCATTGGTCAGGGTTACCGTGACCGTCTCCGCGTCGCCGCTGAGATTGAAGTTCAGCTCTTTACCGGCATCAGCATATGGCTCTGCGGCATTACCCCAGGTAACTTTGGCATCGCCTGCGATCATCACTTCGCGCCCCACCCAGGAGGTAGCACCCATCTCCTGCATCTGCACCAGCATGCCGCCCACAATGGCAACTGAGTCGTTGAGTTTCTCGACCCCGGCAGCGGTATTAAACTGCGCCAGCTGCGACGTCAGCTGGTTGTTATCCATCGGGTTAGTCGGGTCCTGATTCTGCATTTGGGCAATCAGCAGCGTCATAAAGCTGCCGGAAATATCGGCAGCGCTGCTCCCCATATCAACCTGACCAGGGCCACGGGTATTGTTAACGGGTGAAACTGACATTGATTATCCTTACTGACCCAGTGAAAGGGTCTTTAACATCATGGCTTTGGCGGAGTTCATCACTTCGACATTGGCCTGATAGCTGCGGGAGGCGGAAAGGGTGTTGACCATTTCATCCACTACGTTGACGTTGGGCATGCGCACATAGCCCTGCTGGTCTGCCAGCGGATTACCTGGCTCATATACCAGACGATCCGGGGCGCTGCTTTCCACCACTTCGCCCACCTTAACGCCACCAATCTCGTTGCCAGCGGCGGCATCGACTTCAAATGTCACCTGACGGGCGCGATAAGGCTGCCCATCCGGACCGACAACGCTGTCAGCGTTGGCCATATTACTGGCGCTGACGTTGAGTCGTTTTGACTGCGCCGCCATCGCCGAGCCTGAAATATCAAAAACGCTAAATAACGACATGGTTACGATGCTCCTTAAGCCAGCACGCTCATCATTTTCTTAATATCAGCACCGAGGAATGTCAGGCCAGACTGATATTTCACGTTGGTATCGGCCATGCCAATACGCTCACGATCCATATCCACGGTATTACCGTCCGCACTCGGCTGATCCGGCGTGCGATACAGCAAATTCGCGTCATCAAACAGCCTGCCTTTTCCCTCAATATGTTTTTCTGCGGTTAAAGACAGTGACACGGGCGATTTAGCCATCGACTGATTCGCCAGGGTATTTTTAAGCTGCTGAGAAAAATCAATATCCCGTGCCATGTAGCCTGGGGTATCCGCATTTGCAATGTTAGATGCCAGCACTTCCTGCCGACGCGAGAGTAAACTCAACGCCTCCTGCTGAAAGAGAAACGCATCATCAAGTTTATTAATCATGAATATCTGTTCTCGCGCCTGTAAATTAACCGTCACATTTTAGCCAGCAGGGGGAAAATATTACACCGCAAGGAAATAACACAAACAGGCGTATTTAAGGGAATAAGAACACAGTTAGATAAAATAGAGAATTTAGCTTTTAAATTAGCTGCAAAAGCGCTGGCATTTAGTGCAATAACATCTTCTCATACCAGGTTATAATTTATACCGTCAGCGACAGGAATCAGATCGCTTATTCGTAGTTATCCGCAAGCTATTAACAGATGTAAGGCACGCTTAAATATGTTTTCTCGTTATCGTTATCTGATCCTGGCGCTGTGCTGGAGTTCGACGCTGTATGCCACTCCACATACCTCCTCCGGCATTGAGCAACGTCTGTCGGTAAGAATCGATGAGCTATTGAAGAAAAGACAGGGAGAGGAGCATGACGGTAACGTGGTTCAGCTGGCGAAACTGCTGACGCCCGCCCGCCAGCTGGCGGCGATCTGCCCCGATCCGGTGCTGTCACTGGCCGGTAATGATACCAGGCTGACCGGCAAACGCAGCGTGATCGCCCAGTGCGGCGCACGCCGCCACTATTTACAGATTCAGATCAGCGCACACGGCAGCTGGTGGGTGGCAAAGAAAAATCTGCCGGTGGGCAGCGTCATCCGCGCCGAGGATATTGAATCCCATACCGGTAGCTTGGATCATCAGCCAGCCGGCATCCTGTTTGACATCAACCAGATCGTTGGTCAAACCACCACGCGCGCGCTCAATGTCGGTAGCCCGATTGTGCAAAATCAGCTGCGCCAACAGTGGCTGCTGCATGCCGGGCAAATGGTGGATATTATCACCCAGGGCGACGGCTTTCGTATTCGCAGCCAGGGTAAGGCGCTCGCCAACGCGTCAGTTGACGATATGCTGAAAGTGCAGACGCGAACCGGGCGCACCATCAGTGGTAAAGTGGCCCATGACGGCCAGGTTGAGATTTTACTGCAACAATAATTTTAGTTTTTTCCTCGCACGCCGATGAGAAAAGTATACACAGAATAAATAAAGACTATTTGGCGAGGATAAAATGAGTATTGACCGTACCACACCGGCCGCCGCCGCTAATGCTATTGCTGCCGTCCGTGATATGCGCGGCCGTCAGCTGAATCAGGACGCCGGCAACCCCGTAGCCCACAACACTTCCGGGGATGACAAAACCCAGGTGAGATTAAGCAGCCTGGTACAACAGATGAAAAACGACAGCAGCAACGATATAGATGAACAACGTGTTGCTGAAATTCGTGCCGCATTAGATGCCGGTGAACTGCCGTTGGATCCGCAAAAAATCGCTCGTGCGCTGGTGATGGATATTTTTCAATTTAATTAATGAATGAGTTGAGTTTGTTATGGATAAGCTATATCCGATCTTGTCTCAAATGAAAACGTCGCTCGGCGAACTGGAAGGGATAATGATTGAAGAGTTCAATCATTTAAGCCGCCCGCAGATTAACCCCGTTTCGCTACAGATATTAACGGATAATAAAAGCCAACTGTTATCGACCATTCATTATTATGATGAACTGCGCCGTAAGGAAGAGGCAGAAATGCATATTTCTGCACCCTACCGTCAGCAGGTAAAACTATTCACCTGCTGGCAGCAATTGAGTGAGAAAGTTGAAAGTACCAAGAAACTCAACCTTAAAGTTGAAGAGCTGCTGAATATGCATATGAAGACCAATCTGCAGATGAAGCAGATCGTCACCACCGTGGGGGGTAACAACAGCCTCTATGGCTCGACGGGAGAATCGCACTCTGCCCCCGTGGGGGGAAGCTATCGTATCAGCGTGTAACCCCAGCCTCTCCTACAAATTATTGTGCCCTTTTGCCAGCTAGCCGCTGGCTTTTTTTTGCCTGAAATTCGCGTTAATAAAGGTCATCACCGCAGCGGGAATAAGACAGCGCATCACCAGGATTTTACACCGGTGAGCAGCTGGGAGATTGAGAACAGCAAAAGTCATGGCAGCGCGGGGAATAAAAAGGACAGGGCAACTCAACGAATGCTGGCGGTAAACGGGGCGGCGTAGGCGTTGCTGACCGCCTTACCTTTGTTAAGCCCCGACATCTCTTCACGCAGCTGGTCAAGCCTGGCGCGCATACGCTGAACCATCAGCGCTTCATTGTTCTGCAAAGTGGTCATAAGCTCGCGGGCGGCAGCCAGCTCTTCCGGACTCAGGGCGCTGCTATCCAGCTGCATGGCCTCATGGAGAAGGTCGGCACAGGGATCCAACGCGGCGATAAACTCATCCCAATGGCCTTCACAACTTAGCACCATCAGCTCATCATGCAGCTGGCTGATGCGCTGCAATTCGGACATCAGCGTCTTATCCATGTTTCACCTGCTTTTTCGCCGGCTCTATCTCTTTCCAGGTATTGGACATATTGGTCATCAGTTCAATCAGCTGCGGCAGCGGTTCGGGGTTCTGTTGCAGGTTAACCAGCAGCAGATTGCGCGAAACATACTCGTACAGGCTCTCCATCTCTGCGGAAATGTTGCCACCGACCTGATGATTTAGCCCGGCGCGCAGGCCGTTGTCGATGATATTAATCGCGCGCGAGATCATCTCTCCACGGCGTGGAATATTGCCCTGCTCAAAATAGATTTTCGCCCGCAGCATGGCGTTGATAGCCCCCTCATACAGCATGGTGATCAGCTGATGCGGCGTGGCGCCAGCCAGCTGACTTTCCAGCGAAATTTTCGCGTAGGCGTTCTGGCCTGATCGGGTATACATAGTGCGTTTTCCTGCCGGGCGCGCAGCCGCGCCCGGCGTCTTATAGCGTTAAAGTCCGGCCAGCATGGAAGAGAGCTGGCTGCTCATGTTGTTCATCTTATTCATCGCCAGATCGAGGCGTTCGAAGTCTTTACGGTTACGCTCCACGGTGGCATCGATCATCTTTTGCACCTGGCTCATGCGCGCACTGACCTGTTTGGTCTGCTCTTCCAGCCCTTTGGTGGTTTGTCCGATGATGCCGGTGGTTTTAGGAATGCTGTCCTTATCGCCGATGTAGGTTTTGATCATCTCCTGTAACTTGTCGGCGATGCCTTCAGATTCCCCTTTGCCGAGGAACAGCGCCTCGATCTCGTCAGGATTGTTTTTAACCGCTTCTTCCAGCTTGCTGCTGTTAATCGTCAGCTTGCCGGTGCCGGCATCTTCGACTTTCACTTCGATCCCCAGCTTCGCCAGAGAAGAAAACACCTGGCTCAGCTGACTGTTATCACTGCCGGTAATGAAACGGATATCGTTGGTCAGGCGGCGCAGCGTACCGTTACCCATCAGCGGGCCGTTGCCGGGATTCGCCTCGCCCTCGGCGTCGTCAGTCGGTGCATTCCACGCGCTGGCGCTGTCGGACGCGCTGATAAAGGCGTTATACAGTTTGACAAACTCTTCGATTGCATCCTTGAATTTACTGGTATCGCTGGTGATCGACAGGTTTTCATAGGCATACTCGCCATCCTTGTCTTTCTCTGATACCTGCTGCAATTCCAGAGTCACCCCTTCAACGGCATCGTTAATGGTATTGCTGCTGCGCTCCAGACGGGTGCCATCGATCACCATAATGGCGTTTTGCGCCTCGGTAACGGTGGACATCGCGTTGCTACCCGCTCCTGGCTGCACATTGGGGTCAAAATCCAGCACTCCGGCCAGCGCGTCATCGCCGCTGACTTCCACGGCGATCTGCCCTTCTTCCCCGGTTTTCTTCGAGGTCATCACCAGCGTGAAGCCGCCCTCTTCGGTCGGTCGCACCGAGGCCGTGACGTCGCCTTTTTCCTGGTTAATCTTTTTGGCGATCTGCTCCAGCGAGGTCTGATCCTTCGCCAGCTCGATTTCCATCGGCTCGCCGTCGCCCACGGTGATTTTCAGCGTTCGCGTATCCACGCTTTGATCGCCCAGATTGCTGGTTTTGTCGGCCTGCGATCCGGTGCCGATTTTATGCGCGCGCGCCAGCTGCTCAACGTAGATTTCGTAGCTGTCCGGCTGGGCGCCCGCCTTGGCGGTGGCCTTAAATGCCTTGTTGGTGCTGACGTTGACGCCGTGGAAGCCGTCCTCGCCCATCTTGCTGATATTGTCGCTCAGTGCCGACAGCGAGCTGGAGATTTTTCCCCACGCCGATACCTGGCCGGTATAGGCCGTTTTACGTTTGTCATAAGGAACCAGCTTCTGCTGTTCAGCCATTTTTATTTGATCGAGCATCGAACTAAAATCGATGGTGCCGCCAGAACCCAGTCCTGGTATTGCAAATCCAGCCATTTTTCTCTCCTGCATATCATATGCAATTTATCATCGTCATTATAGAAATCGGATGTTCTGTTTTTTAGTTTAATTTTTTATCGCGTAGTCAACAATACGCATTGACGGGTATAAGTAGTTTTGTTACCTGTTCTCACATTTAATGATGCAATAAAGGAAAGGCGATATTTTAAATAGAAGAATTAGCGACAAATCTGACTCTATTTCTCATATTTTGAAAAATACGCTAAAAAAATTTCAGTCCTTTTTCATTCCCACCGATAGATAAGTTATGCGCAACAACGGACGCATAAGCTTAATTAAGCCCAACCAATCTACGAGGATATGAATATGGCCCAGGTCATTAATACTAACGCACTGAGTCTGATGGCTCAGACTAACCTGAACAAATCCCAGGCCTCTCTGGGCACCGCGATCCAGCGTCTGTCTTCTGGTCTGCGTATCAACAGTGCGAAAGATGATGCTGCCGGTCAGGCCATCAGCAACCGTTTCACTGCCAGCATCGAAGGCATGACTCAGGCGGCACGTAACGCCAACGACGGTATCTCTCTGGCGCAGACCACTGAAGGCGCACTGAACGAAATCAACGACAACCTGCTGAACATTCGTCGTCTGACCGAGCAGGCGCTGAACGGCACCAACTCAGAATCTGATAAGAAATCCGTACAGGAAGAGATCACCGCGCGTCTGGCTGAAATTGGTCGTATCGCTAAAGACACCGACTTCAACGGCGTAAACGTGCTGGACGGTTCTACTTCTCAGCTGCAGATCCAGATCGGCGCGAAAGATGGCCAGACTATCGGCATCGACCTGCCGGCAATGGACCTGGAAAAACTGGGCCTGGATGGCTACGACGTGACCGGCGCGCTGGCCAGCTCTGGTGCTAAGCCTACGCTGGATGCGGCAGGTACTCCTGTTACTGGCACTGTCACTATTGGCGGAGAAGATATTGCCCTTGATCCCGCAGCAATGACTGAAATTGAACAAGCCGTTGGTGCAGCTAAGGGTGACGTTTCTCTGTACAGCGTTGTTGAAGCGGGTAAAGAAACTTACTATGCCTTTGACTCCACGAAAGGCAAAGCAACCGAAGTCACTCTTAAAGGTGATGGCTCAGGCAAATTGGTTTCAGCTACTGCCGGTAAAGAACTCAGCGCAGTCGATGCCGATATCCTGGTTAACGGCCCAAGCAAGCTGAAAGGCGAAGGCGAAGTGCTGAAAGCCGGTCAGGAAATCGATCTTGGCGGCGCGGCGCATAAACTGACCGAACAGGATATGACCGAAATTGCTACCGCAATGGGTGGCGATGCTTCTTCCGTCGCTAACATGGAGCTTATCGGCCTGACTGATGATGCGGGCAAAGTGTCTTACTACGCGGTTCACACCGATGCGTCTGGCGTGAAAACTGGCGCAGAGATGACCCTGGCTGATAATGCTGGCGCAATCAAAGCCACTAAAGGCACTGACCTGAAAGCTGCGGATATGCAGAAAGTGGGCGAGCTGGCTAACGGCGGCGGCGGCCTGCTGGCAACTATGGACTCCGCGCTGGCACAGGTTGACAGCTTCCGTTCAGGTCTGGGTGCGGTACAGAACCGTTTCAACTCTATTATCAGCAACCTGAACACCACCGTGAACAACATGACTGAAGCGAAATCACGCATCCTGGATGCTGACTTCTCTGCAGAAGTGTCTGCCATGAGCCGTGCAAACATCCTGCAGCAGGCCGGTATCACCGTCCTGTCACAGGCAAACCAGGTTCCTCAGAACGTACTGAGCCTGTTGCGTTAATTGCGCTGATTTAACGCCCTGCCTTCATTCCGGGCTAAAGCCCTCCCTTCGGGGAGGGCTTTTTTATTCCCTGTCGAAATCATCCCGCCAGCAAATTATCGTCCTGGTCAGATTATTCTTCTTCGCTCAGGCTGAATTAAACCTTTCCCGCCGATATCGCTTATTCATCACGCATAAAATGACCTCTCCAATAATGAAGAATAATAATGATACGGGTAACTAGCACGACATATCGCGAAAAATTGTGCATAATAAACAAAGTCTTTTACGGGTTTTTTAGCCCGTTACAGGATGCTATTCAGCACCCTTTTAACAAATACATTAATAGGGGTAAGGCATGCGCGAACCTGCCCGCTATTACCCTGTAAACAATAAGTCTATCATTCATGCCGATCAGGGATAATCTGCACGGACCATTTAATCTATAACTCACTGACACCTGTACTAATAAGATGAGTCCATACAATGGATAACAATATTACCATCGGTGACCTGGTCAGGCTGGACAGGCGCACACGATCGCTATCGCGCACTCATGACGGAAAAAGCGTGATGCTTCCGACCGCTGCCTGCCGCTGCCTGGCGGCGCTGGCACAGGCGAAAGAACAGGTGCTATCTCAAGAGCAGCTAATGGATATTGGCTGGCGACATGCCGGGGTGGAGGTCACCGACAACAGCGTGCGGGTGATGATCACCAAAATTCGCCGGGCGCTGGTCACACTTAAGGTGGACGAGCGCATCCAGCTGATCGCCGTGACGCGCAGCGGATACCGGCTGATCGTACGCGCGGATCGGCCTGGCGCAACGGATCTTTCCGCAGCAAAACGTGGCGTACAGGCTGCCCGCATCCTGCCCGCAGCGGGGGGCGATGCGTTGCCCGTTATCGCCCCCCGCTCCCGGTTACAACGACGCATCGCGGCTGGCGGGGCGGGGCTGGTTTTGGGCAGCTGCGCGGTGGCGGTGACCGGCTGGCTGCTGACCATCGATCCCGTGCCGGTACATTATATCCGCTGGTACGATGGAAAAGCGCCTCCCCAGAGTGAAGTCTGGGTACCCGAGAAAGCTCAGCCAGAGAAACAACAGGTCATCCAGACGCTGCAACTCTATACGCAGTTTGCGCTAAATAAGGAGGGGGATATCAATGCGGAACATGCCCGTTATCTCTATATAACGACCGGCAAATCCAGCCCTCATCTGGGCCTGATAGCCTGCGTCACCCCGCTGCGGGACTCGGAGAACAACTGTGAATCGTACTCTTTTACATACCGTTAAGTCGCCCACCGTTCTGCTGTTTATTGGCGGGTTTTTACTGCCGATTGCGGCCTTTCTGCTGAAAGAGATGATGTTCTTTCCGCTGAAGGCCAGCTGCGTTGCCCCACAGGCCTGGTATGAAATCAGTGATAACAAGAACTGGACGCTGACGCGCGGCATTTACCGTTTTTATCGTGAAGGTCTGACGCAACGGCGCGTGATCTACACCGGCAGTATCAACCACTATGTTAACGGCGGCAGGTCGCTCCATCCTGTCGCGGTGCTGCGGGAAGTCACGCTCAGCACCACCATCAGCGGCAACCGACTGCACAGCACCGTGCTTCAGCAAAGCAGCAGGCTGGGCGATCAAAGCAGCAATGCAGACGTGGTGAAATATGTTTTCCCGCATATCGTTCCTGGTGAAACCAGTATCAACGCGGTTTATCTGCTGGACGGTAAAGCGCTGGCCATTGGCAGTGCCAGCAGCGCACGCACGCTGTGCATAAACTAAAGGATCGGGCGTTATTACGCTGAATTAGCGCAATCGCCGAGCGCTGACCAGGACAATGCCGGGGGATAAAAACCGCTAAGATAGCGCGATATTTTAGCTTCATAACGGGAATCAACAAGATGAAGAGGTTTAATCCCGGTTATTACACCGAAGAAGAACTGAAAGACTTTGGCATCAAAACGGCAGGAACCAACGTGCGTATTGCACGCAACTGCACCATTGTTGGCCTGGCTAATATCAGTATTGGCAGCAATGTCAGAATAGATGGTTTTTCCACCATCATTGCGCCAACGGCAGGATGCCTTAACATGGGTTCACATATTCATATCGGTGGATACAGCACGATCCTCGCCGCTGCCGGGGTGGAAATGCATGACTTTTGCGGTTTGTCCCAGGGGGTTAAAATCTATAGCAAAAGCGATGATTACAGCGGTGAGTTTATGACTAACCCAATGGTGCCGGCACATTTGACTAACGTCACCAGCGGCACGGTGGTCATTGGCCGTCACGCGATAGTTGGCGCACAGTCGATCGTGCTGCCGGGCATCTGCCTCGCCGAGGGCACCGCCGTGGGTGCCAACGCATTAGTCACCAAAGATACGCTGGAGTGGTCAATCTACTTCGGGTCACCGGCAAAAAAAATCAAAAATCGCAAACGCAATCCGTTAAGCCTTGAGAAACTGCTGTAACCCGCCCGGCGGCGGTTCAGCCGCCGGTGGATCACGCGTTGGCCGAATGATAACGGATAATCTGCACGATGCGCGCGATCGTCTCCTCTTCCAGCCCCGGATAGAGCGGCAGACAAATAACCCTCCCGGCCGCCCGGTGCGCATTTAACAGGTTTTCCGCCTGCGCCCCTGGCACATCTTTATACATATGAAAATGGCTGATCAGCGGGTAGAAATAGCGGCGCGGTATAATATTGTGTGCGATCAACGCCTGATACAACTGGTCGCGGCTAAGTGCATATTCTGCTTCGACCACGATGGGAAAATAGGCATAATTCCATTTAATCCCGGCGGGGATAGCCGGCACGGATATGCCGCCGATCTGCGCCAGCCCTTGGCGGTACTGCTGGTCGCTGGCGGCGCGTTGGGCGATGGCACAGTCAATATGCTTAAGCTGTAGCAGCCCGTAAGCCGCCTGTAGCTCATTCATTTTACCGTTGATGCCCGCTGCCACCACGGTGGTTTCATCGGCAATACCAAAGTTTTTCAGCAGGTCGATACGGCGCTTCATGCTGGCGTCATGACTGATAATCGCCCCGCCCTCAATGGTGTTAAACACCTTGGTGGCATGGAAACTGACGACGGAGAGATCGCCCTCCAGCAGCACGCTGCGCCCCTGTTGCTGCACGCCAAAGGCGTGGGCGGCGTCATAAATCACCTTCAGACCATAGAGATCGGCTATCTGCCCGATACGTGCCGTGTTGCAGGGAACGCCATAGCAGTGCACCGGCATAATCGCCGTGGTACGCGCGGTAATGGCCTGCTCCAGCTTTTCCGCATCGATATTAAAACCGTCCGCCTCGGTATCGACAAACACCGGAGTCAGACCGTTCCACAGCAGGGAGTGCGCGGTGGCGACAAATGAGTAGGGCGTGGTCAGCACTTCCCCGCTGACGCGCAAAGCCTGCAAGGCAGTCAGCAGTGCAAGGGTGCCGTTGGAAAACAGGCTGATATGCTGAACGCCAAGATAGTCCGCCAGCGCCTGCTCCAGCTGCTGGTGGCAGGGGCCGTTATTGGTTAACTGCTGGTTGTGCCAGATTTGCTCCAGATAGGGAACAAACTCCTCCAATGGTGGCATCAGCGGGCGGGTAACGTAGATTTTTTTATCAGATTGCATCTGGCTTATCCCAGCGGTGCGCGTCGGCAATCGACAGGGGGGCAGGCGGCTGCCCGGCAAGATGGCGCTGCCAGACCGCATCAATCATCTGCTCAAAATAATACGCGTTGTGGCTGTGCGCATTTTCACGCTGCGCGATACGCGCCCTCATTGACCGGCGAATCGCATCAAGCGCCTGGTAGCGGGAGTTCCATGCAATCACCTTTTGCGCATACTCATCCAGGCTGTGACAGACAAACTCGTCGAGATTAAGGGTTTTCATCGCCATCGCCGTGGTGCGTGAGACGGCGGAACCTTCAATGGCGGTGATCAGCGGCACGCCCATCCACACGGCGTGCTGCGCCGTGGTGCCCGCCGAGTAAGGATGGCTGTCCAGCAGGATATCAACCTCTTGATGCATTGCCATGTAGGCGGCAAAATTTTGTTTGCTGCGAAATGCCAGCTGTTCAGGCTTTACGCCGCGCCGGGTCATTTCCGCCAGGTAGCGATCGCTCATCTGCTGGTCGGCCATAAAACCAAACAGCAGACGGGCATCCGGCAGCGCCAGCAGAATGTTTGCCCAGCAATCAAGAAGTTCCGGGGTCAGTTTTTGCGGACGGTTGAAGTTGCCCAGCGTCAGGTGGCCGTTTTTCAGTGCGGGTAACGGATTGATAGCGGGCGCTGTGGCATAGTACTCAAACAGTTTCGCTGAAGGCAGGGAAACCAGTTTTTCACTGAAGATGCTGTCCAGCTCGCCGGGTTCCGCCATGCCGTGATAAACAATGTAGTAATCCATCTCCTGCAGGCCGGTGGTGCCGACAAAGCCAATCCACGACATCTGGATCGGGGCCGGCTTCAGCGCAAAGCTCAGCAGCCGGTTACCGTTGGTAAAACCAGAAAGGTCGATCAGTACATCAATGCCGTCTTGGCTAATCTGGCGCGCCAGCTCTACGGCATTCAGGGCGGCAACGTGGCGGAATACGCTGGCGGAGGACTGATAACCTTCGGTCACCGCATCCTCTTTGCCCGTGGCATAGGCATAAAGCTCATAGCGCTCGCGGTTCAGAGTTTTCCATACCGGCCAGACAAAATGATGCACCGGATGAGAATTCAAATCCCCGGAGACAAAGCCAATACGAATTTTCTCGCGCTCATCGCGCGGTTGCTGCAGCCTGTTTGTCGGCATCACGGCGCGCGCCCAGCGCTGGGCTAACTGACCGAATTGGCGGTGGGCAAGGAATTTTTCCTCTGCCGTCAGCGCCGCATCGTGCGACAGGATAAATACATACATTGCCTGAGCATTCGCGCGGGTGAAGGCCGATAACTGCCCCTTCAGCGCCTTCCGGCACAGCGCTTTGGCTTCTTCCAGCCGCCCGGTGTGACTGTACAGCGTCGCCATGCGTAACATATTGATGGCGTTATCCGCATCCCGCTGTATCGCCTTCTGCAGGCAGCGCTCTTCCCGCGCCAGGTCGTGCGCCGAATTGTAGAGACCGGAGAGTTTCAGCCACAGTTCGCTATTGGCGTCGTCCAGCTTTAGCAGATGATGAAACAGGATTTTCGCCAGCGGCGACGTGCTGTCCTGACTGGAGACGATGCTCGCCAGCAGAGTGATGGCCGGCAGGCAATCGCCGTTCAGGGCGAGTCTTTTCATCGCCACGCTTGATGCCGTAGCGTAGTCGCCACATTTGTTAAAGGTGGCCGCAGCCAGCAGCAGGAAAGTAGCGTCGTCCGCATGCTCTGCCAGCAGTGCGGTAATAGCTTCTTTAGCCTGAGTCATGTAGCCCGCGTTGAGTAGCTCTTCGGCCTTGCGCGCTTTTTTAGGATTAACCGTTTCAACAAGTTTTGCCGCGCGTACCACCTGCTGTTGTGCGCTGGTCAGCATTCCCCCGGCGCTTTCGGCGCTGGTCGCCAGCAGATAAGCGCGCATACAGCCGTTCAGCAGGGCCTGATCGCCACAGGAATAGATACGCTGCCAGAAGCGCGACCAGCTTAATGCATCACCGCTCAGCAGACCTTTACCGGCCAGGGCAAGGGCGAGTCTGGCATCCTGTTCATTTTCAATGGTCAGTCCACGTTGCCAGAGCGCATGCTCCTGCTGCTTAAAAGCCAGACGCTCCCCCCACCAGTTGGTACGCACACACAGGGCTGCATCGCCTGCCTCGGCTTCGCTGTAGGTGCAGATCGGCTGCAACTCTTGCGCGGCGGCACTGTTGTAGGGGGAGGGCGTGCTGCTCAGATACAGCGACGGCTGTTTATTAATAAACAGCGTTTGCAAGGCGGCCAGCATGACTTCGCGATGATCGTCAGGGCTTTCCGGCTCCAGGGTTAGCCGAATAAGCTGCTCCGTGCTCAGGCTGCGCGGCCAGGCGGCACTTAGGCAGTCAAGAATGCGGCGGATCGCCGGATGGCTGGCGTCCACTTTTTCGCCATAGCGGGTGATGCGCACATGTTCATCATCCCCCGGCATACAGCTGGCCGCCCAGTGCATAATTGCCAGCTGGTTAAGGTCAGGCTTATCGCTAAAGGTCTGCGCTGATTTCTGTGCCACCAGCAGGCTGAAACGCTCACTGCGCATCACGGCAAAATCGAGGTACTGCCGCAGCTGTAAAGGGTCGCTGGCAGGGGCAACGGCCTGTTGCAGCATGGCAACCTTATCGCCATAGTACTCTGCCATCTCGTACTGCGGCACCACATCCCCCAGCAGCTGCAGCTGTTCCGCATTGACGCGTACGGCAAAGTCGCTAAGCAGGCAAGCATCCTGATTGTCTTCCAGGAACTGGCCCAGCAGTTCGGCATCGGTTAACGTCAGCGCCCTGCCCGCAGCCTGTTTCAGCGCGCCGTCAGCCTCGCTCATTTCTATAAACGACAGCATCCCCCTGGCGCTGGCCAGCCACTCCGGTTCCGTCTGTGCAGGGCGGCAGTGGTAAGCAATCGCCTGGCGCAGCTGTTGCTGCGTGCGCGCTCCCGGCTGGGTGCTCCAGCACAGGGCGATCACGCCATCCGGGCTTAGCTGGCGCCGGCACCAGTTAATGAGCGCGCTGCGTGCGTGAGCGTCCAGCATGTTGTACATGGAAGGGATAATAATATAATCGAATTTCCCCACCTCAATGGACAACAGATCCTGCAATCCCAGGCAGTAAAAGTGCAGATTATTCAGCGCTGCTTCCTGCGTCTGGCGTACGCCTTCAGCAATGCGTCCGGCATCAATATCAATACCCACGCAGATACTTTGCGGATAAGCCGCTGCGTGACGGAGTAAATTGCCGCCACCTGCACAGCCCACTTCTAAAACAGAGGCCGTGCTGATATCCACGCTGGTAAAACGATACAGGCACGCGGCCGAGGCAATGGCCGCCGGGGAATAATGCCAGGAAGCATATAAAGTATTCACGAGGGATCCTGATTAATATTTCTCTGGCTGCGTTCAGCCGCGATAAATGCCTTGCGGCTAATTAAAGAAATGGAATTGATTTTGGTTATTCTAACACCCGTAGTAACAGGGCTAATTACCAATAAGCCGACAAAAATAGCAACAAATAAGGGGCTATCTTATTCAGGCCAGCGCCGATATCAGCGCGGTGAGATTGTCAAATACGGTGGCCATCAGTTTTTCGATAAAGGGCGCCAGCGTCTGCGAAATAAGCGACAGTGCCACCATGCCCACGGTGAGCGTTAAAGGAAAGCCAATGACAAATATGGAGAGCTGCGGGGTCAGGCGGTTCAGTAATCCTAAGGTAAAGTTAATGCACAGTAGCAGCGAAATAATCGGCAGCCCCAGCATCAACCCTTCGCGGAACACCAGCCCGGCCTGCTGCACCAGCAGGAACAAGCCGCCGTTATGCAGCGGGGCAGCGTCAACCGGCAGCTGGTGAAAACTTTCTGCCAGCAGTGCAATCAGCCACAGATGACCGTTGAATACCAGAAACAGCAGCGTCACCAGCAGATTAAGAAAGCGGGCAATCACCGGAACGTTACCGGCGCTGGGATCGAAGAAGGTAGCGAAGGACAGCCCCATCTGCATACCGATGATTTCGCCCGCCATACGCACCGCCACGAATAAAAGCTGCATCGACAGCCCTAAGGCCGCGCCGATCAGCAGCTGTTTACCAACGGCCCAAACGCCCTGAAACGAATAGAGTGCAATATGACTGTCCGGGATATTGCCGCCAATCAGGGCAGCTATCAGCAGCGCCAGCCCAACGCGCACGCGGGTATTGACGCTTTTTTCACTGAACACCGGGGCGACGGTCAGCAGCGCGGCAATGCGCACCATCACCAGGAAGTAGTGACCGAGCTGATCGTATATCTGCGGCAGCGGAAGGGAGAAAGCCATCAGCCAATAACGAACGGAATGTTGGTGAGCGTCAAACGGGTATATTCAATAAAATTGCGCATCATCCACGGCCCCAGCACCACCGCCACCCCGATAATCACCAGAATTTTCGGGATAAAGGTCATAGTCATTTCGTTAATCTGCGTGGCAGCCTGCAGAATACTGATAATCAGGCCGGTGGCGAGTGCCGCCAGCAGCAGCGGCCCGGCCACCATCAGGCCGAGTTTAATCGCCTGGATACCAAGGGCCATTACGCTTTCAGGTGTCATCAACGTTACCTAACTGTAGAAGCTCTGTGCCAGCGAACCCATCAGCAGCTGCCAGCCGTCAACCAGCACGAACAGCATCAGTTTGAAAGGCAAGGCGATGGTCGCCGGAGGCACCATCATCATCCCGAGCGCCATCAAGATACTGGCGACCACCAGGTCGATAATCAGAAACGGAATAAAGATAGTAAAACCAATCTGGAAGGCGGTTTTCAGTTCGCTGGTGACAAAGGCCGGCACCAGAATGCCGAGCGGCACCTCTTCCGGGCCTTTAAATTCACCGGCTTTGGCAATTTGCGCAAACATCGCCAAATCATTTTCCCGCGTCTGATCCAGCATAAAGGCACGCAGCGGCTTTACGCCCTGCTCCAGAGCGACTTCCATGGTGATTTTGTCTTCCTGCAGTGGCTGCCAGGCCTGCTGGTATATCTGATTGAATACCGGCGACATCACGTAGAAGGTGAGGAACAGCGCCAGACCAACCAGCACCTGATTGGGCGGAGCCGTTGGCGTGCCGAGGGCATTGCGCATCAGCCCCAGCACAATAATGATGCGGGTAAAACCGGTCATCATCAGTAATACTGCGGGTAAAAAGGTCAGCGAGCTAAGCAGTACCAGCGTTTGCACCGGCAAAGTCCAGCCGCCATTGCCCTGCGGGCTGGCCAGGGTGATGTCGCTGTTGGCCGCCAACGCGCCAACGGCAGACAGCATGCCCGCGACCAGCAACAGCGCGCGCAGCAAGGTACGGTGCTTCATAGCGCCCCCCCTTTGCCATATTTCTGGCGCAGTTTGCTGAGTAACGCCGGGAAATCAGCGACGGGCTTCGCCTGCATATCCTGTTCTGCCTGAGCGGGTTTTTCCATGCTGCTAAGGCAGGCGATCTGCGTTGCCGTCACCCCCAGCACCAGACGACGATCCTCGACGTCAATCACTACCACTCGCTCGCGCGTGCCGAGCGATTTAGTGGCCACCACGGTTATCAGACTATGACCGTCATTAAAGCGGCGGGTTATGCCACTGCGACGGGCCAGCCAGGCCAGCGCGACCATAAAAAGCACGATTAACGCCAGCGCGCCAGATACCGTAAGCAGCACGGAATCAGACGCGGGCGATCCGCCCGTGGGTGCGGAATGAATGATTGACGACGAGGTTTTCATTATCTGCTCAGGCGATGCATACGCTCAGAAGGGGTAATAATATCGGTGATACGAATACCGAATTTATCGGAAACCACCACCACTTCCCCTTGGGCAATTAAATAGCCGTTAATTAAGATATCCAGCGGTTCCCCCGCCAGGCCATCCAGCGCAACGACCGAACCCTGGCTTAAACGCAGCAGCTCTTTAATGGTCATTTTGGTACGACCCAGCTCTACGGTCATTTTTACCGGGATATCGAGAATTAAATTTAATTCATCAGAAATATGTGGTGCGGACATAGCTTGCGTCATTCCCTCTGAGGTCTGTTCGCTCATCGCCTCAGCCCCCAGGTCATTTACAGCTGAACCCGACGAGAGTTTATTGTCGCTCATGGGGAAATTATTCCTTATTTAACGAATGTAATGCTGAAGGGATCATCTGCTCTACTTTCAGAGCAAATTGATTGTTAACTGAGCCATATTTTGCCGTAAACACCGGCACGCCACCCACGCTGGCGGCGATCAGCTCTGGCTTATCGAGTGGGATGACATCCCCTTTCTTAAACTTCATCACGTTAGTCAGACGGGTTGGCACGTCGGGGAACGTTGCCACCAGCTCCAGCTCGGTTTCCCGCATCTGGCTGACCAGCAGGCCACGCCACTGAGTATCTTCCTGGCCGGAGTTTTCCATCGGCGGGTTACTCAACAGCTCGCGTAACGGTTCGATGGAGCTGAACGGAATGCAAATATTGAACTCACCCTGATGCGAACCGATTTCGATGGAAAACGGCGTCGTTACCACCACATCATTCGGTGAAGACGTAATGTTGGTAAACTTGACCTGGATCTCAGAACGAATGTATTCGGTCTTGATTTTAAATATCGTGCTCCAGGCAAACTCATACGCCTCCTGCGCCATCGTCAGCATGCGATGAATGACCCGCTGTTCAGTCGGGGTAAATTCACGCCCGTCCGCTTTGGTGGGAAAACGCCCGTCGCCACCAAATAAATTGTCCACCGCCATAAATACCACGCCGGGGGAAAAAGCCATCAGCGAGGTGCCGCGCAGCGGATTCAGGTGCAGCAAATTCAGATTGGTTGGCACCGGCAGATTGCGTGCGAACTCGTGGTAAGGCTGAATTTTAATATTCCCGGCGGTAATATCCGGGCTGCGACGCAGTAAATTAAACAGTCCCATACGAAACTGTCGGGCGAATCTCTCGTTGATAATTTCCAGCGAGTGCAGACGTTCACGGATCACCCGCCGCTGGGTATGCGGGTCATAGGGCTGCGCTTCCCGAGTGACAGAACCGGACTGCTCTTCAACCTGACGATCGTCACCGCCGTCAGCGTTAAGCAGATGATCAATTTCAGCCTGGGATAAAAAATTATCAGACATAGTCATTACCGCAGAATAAATTCATTAAATAACACGTCTGCGACTTTTACCGACTGATTAGCTGCCAGAGGCTTGGTCACTTCATGTTTAATTTTTTCTACTAATAACTGCTTACCTTCATGGGTAGCCAGTTCTTCGTAGCTTGATTTCGCCAGCAGAATAAGAAGACGGCTGCGGTATTCCGGCAGAAATTTCTCAATCGTCAATAATGACTGCTTGTCGGCCATACGTAATGACAGCCCGACAAACAGCACGCGATCATTTTCATTTTCTGTCGGTTTCAGACTGACGGTGAAGGTATTCAGGGACTGATAGAGCGGATCTGCATGAACCGTTGCCTCTGCCTGTAATCCCGCATTCTGCTGAGCTGACTGGCCTGCTGATTTACTCATTTCCCAGACGGCATATCCGGCAATACCGCAGGTCGCCATCATCACCAGAAACATGAAGGTAAACACCAGCGTACGCAACGAGCCGCCGCCAGATGTTTTTTTAATTTTGTTACTCATTAACTCAATCCTGTCATTAGAACCCGCGTCAGCGTTATTTCAAATCAGATAAGGCGCATATTGTAGACTACTTAATCAGCAGGCTAATTATGTGATGAGGTTGCATTACCGTGGCCATTTAGGCACATCAGGCGAAGGTATTAATCCCCGACACGGGCAACGCAGTCTGCGTCACGCTTAGCCGCTCATTATTATCTTCGTCATCAATACCTTGTTCGCCGTGTTCGGCGCTTTTCCCCCCAGAACCTCTCTGGGCGTTAGCGTCGGTAGAAGATGAGCCGTCAGCGCTGACGCTGGCTTGTCCCAGCTGTAGGCCGGACTCTGCCAGCGCGCTACGCAGCTGAGGCAGAGCCGCTTCCAGCGCCTGGCGCACCTGAGGATGTTCGCTGATAATATGTAACTGCGCCTGATCCTGCTGCATACGCACGCTAATTTGCAGGGATCCCAACTCTTCAGGATGCAGCCTGATCTCGGCGTTCTGCACGCCGTCACGGGTGAAAATCGCCAGCTGCTGGCTCAACGAATGTTGCCAGGCAGCCGATCCGACCGGATGCGAATTGTGTGCCGTCGCCGGTGCGGGCAGCGCCGCCGTTCGCGCTGCCAGCTCGGCGGCCTGTAGCTGGCGCGGCACGCCAGCGTCAAGGTGCGCGCCCGGAGCCGGCGCGTCGGCCGGGGTGGCCACTTCCGTCAACCCGGTCTCCCGTAGTACAGCGGTCACAGGCTGCGATTTATCATCCAGCGGATTAACGCCTGGCAGCACCGGTGGGGCGGTGCCGTCCTGCCTGTCGCTCAACTTCAGGCTTAACGGCAGTTGCGGCAACGGGTTATGCGCTTTGCTACCGGATATCTCATCCGCCGCCAGCGTCTCCGCGCCCCCGTCACTGCCCGACGCGTTTTGCATCACCACCTGCTGTAGCTGCCAGATCGGGCTTTTCTCCCATCCTTCCGGCATGACCGGCAGGGCCAGCAACGCGCCGGGGTCTTCATCCGCTATGTGATTTTCCGGTGGCCATTCGTCGCTCTGCTGCGGGCAAAGGGTTTCCGCCAGCTCCGTGCTTATCTCCTGCGCGACGTTCGTTTCAGGGAGATCGCCCGGCGCGCAGTCCGGCAACAGCGGATGCCCGTCAGGCATCTCTGCCATAATGCGGTGAAACAAGCCCGCCGGTACCGCAGCCTGTCTCAGCCCTTTAACCTTGCCGACGACCTCGCC
Organism: Erwinia pyrifoliae DSM 12163; assembly: GCF_000026985.1. Classification (NCBI taxonomy): domain Bacteria; kingdom Pseudomonadati; phylum Pseudomonadota; class Gammaproteobacteria; order Enterobacterales; family Erwiniaceae; genus Erwinia; species Erwinia pyrifoliae. The sequence goes on along the minus strand of NC_017390.1, from coordinate 1,083,112 downwards.
AGTAAGCAGGGCGTTGATATCAATATTCATCGTATTTCTCGTTTTTGCCCGGCACGTTGCGCGAACTCATCCATCAATTTCTGCTCATAGCGGCTGTCCGCCTGTATGCGCACGTTTTCACGCCGCGTCAGCAGCGTTTCAAAAGCATTGAGCCGCTGTTTGTCGTTAATCCAGTTCTGCTTCGCCTGCGCCACGGCCTGCTCGCAGTGGGCAACATGCTGCCCCTGCTGCTTAAGCACCTGATTAAGGGATAAAATAAACGACTGGTGATTGACCAAATCGGCCACGCTCATCCCACGCGTCTGCATGCCGCTGCGTAGCGACTGCTGATATTCACGCTCGTAACGCTGTAAATGCTGTTCCTGGGCGATCGCCTGTTGCCAGTTCTGCTGTACGGCTCCCAGCGCCTGCGTGGTCTTTGTTAACTGTTCTTCGGCCATCTCACAAAGCCTCGTCATGGGATTTTTCACCTTCATGCCAGGCTCCGGTTTATCAGGTTACGTCAGGCAGCAGCGTAGAGAGTGCGCTAACGGCTTCTGCATAGCCGCAGCTTTCATGGATCGACTGATGCAAAAAGCTTTCCATTTGCGGGTAACGCGCAATGGCACGATCGAGCAAGGCATCGCTGCCGCTGACATAAGCCCCCACGCTCACCAGGTCGCTGTTGCGCTGATACGATGAAAGTTGCTGCTTGAAGCTTTGCACCTTGCGGTACTGCGCGTGCGGAATAAGTTCGGTCATCGCACGGCTGATCGAGGCTTCAATATCGATTGCCGGATAGTGGCCGGACTCGGCGAGACGCCGTGACAGCACAATATGCCCGTCGAGAATGGCGCGCGCAGAGTCAGCAATCGGATCCTGCTGATCGTCGCCTTCGGTGAGAACGGTATAAAAAGCGGTGATAGAACCGCCCCCGGCAACGCCGTTACCCGCACGCTCAACCAGCGCCGGCAGGCGCGCAAACACCGATGGCGGATAACCTTTGGTTGCCGGCGGTTCACCAATTGCCAACGCCACCTCACGCTGTGCCATGGCGAAACGCGTCAGAGAGTCCATGATCAGCAGCACGTTCATTCCGCGATCGCGGAAATCCTCTGCCAGACGGGTCGCGTAGACCGCACCCTGCATGCGCAAAACAGGCGACACATCGGCAGGTGCTGCGATCACTACCGCGCGTTCGATCCCCTCTGCACCGAGAATGTTCTCAATAAAATCTTTGACTTCACGACCACGCTCACCGATCAGCCCGACGACGATCACATCGGCATCGGTAAAACGCGCCATCATGCCCAGCAGCACGCTTTTACCCACTCCGGAACCGGCAAACAGGCCCATACGCTGCCCGCGCCCGACGGTCAGCAGGCCGTTAATGGCGCGTACGCCAACGTCGAGCACGCTTTTGATCGGATCGCGGTGCAGCGGGTTAATCGGCTGGGTGAACAGGCTGGCGCAGCGGGTTTTTAACGGTGCCGGACGTCCGTCCAGCGGGCGCCCCTGCGCATCCAGCACCCGGCCAAGCAGCTGTGGCCCGACCGGAAGCTGTTTACCCTCGTCGTTGTCACCATCCGGGGCGTACACGCGCGCGCCTGGCAGCACGCCATCCACATGCTCCAGCGGCATCAGATAAAGCAGCTGGTCTTTAAAACCCACCACCTCACTTTCGACCGGCATAATACCGTCACGGGTGTGGCGCTCTACGACACAGATTGCCCCAATGGGTAACTTCAGCCCCACGGCTTCCATCACCAGGCCGGTGGCACGAGTCAGGCGGCCATAACGGCGAAACGCCGGGATTGCGCCCATTTTGGCTTCGGTGCGTTCAATCGTGTCCAGCCAGCTTTTCAGATGGCGGGTCATATGGACAGCTCCTCACGCGCCAGCTGGCACAGAGTCTGCCAGCGGGTTTCCAGCGTGGCGTCCAGCTCCGCGTCTGCCGTCAGGATGCGGCAACCGCCGGGTGACATCTGCGCATCAAGCTGCACTTCCCAGTCGCTGGCCTTCAGCGTATCGCCGAGGATTGATTCGATCATCTCGCGGTCATCGGGGTGAACCACCAGCCGCACTTTCCCCTGCAGCAAAGCATCCTGCCTGATAAGCTGTCTAATCTGTGCCAGCAGTACGGAGCCGTTAGTCACCTGTTCGCTACCGTGCAGATCCTGTACCGCCTGCAGCGCCAGCTGAACCAGCCGGCTGGGGATCAGGCTGTCGAGGTTATCCAGCGACAACTTGAAAGAGGTGATCCAGCCCTCGATGCTCTTCAGTTGCACCTGCTGCGCGGCTTGCGCTTCGGCGATCCCTTGGGCAACTCCCGCTTGATGCCCGCTCTGGTAGCCGGCATCGTAGCCTTGTTTCCTGCCCTCTTCTTTTCCCTGCGTCACGCCCTGGTTATAGCCCTGCTGTTCAGCCTGTTTACGCAAACGTGCCAGCTCGGCCTGTGTCTGCGCGTCAGAGGTGCCGCTTTCCATGGTCGGCAGGGGATCATGCTGAGGAATGACCGCTTCCAGCAAGTTATCCGGCTGCCAGCTGCGCCATTGTGGCTTACTGCTTTGATCAGACGTAGGCATCGTCGCTGCTCCCAATCAGAATGTCCCCGGCTTCTGCCAGACGACGTACTACCAGCAATACGGCTTTCTGCTGTGCTTCGACCTGCGACAGGCGCAACGGCCCGCGCGAGGCCAGATCTTCGGCCATCAGGTCTGCCTGACGACGCGACATATTGCGGAAGAATTTATCGCGCAATGCCATATTGGCACCTTTCAGCGCCACCAGCAGCGTTTCGCTTTCGATCTCTTGCAGAATTTGCTGGATGCTACGGTCATCGACCTCGACCAGATTTTCAAACAGGAACATTTCATCGATGATCTTCTGCGCCAGCTCGCCGTCGAACTCGCGAACTGCATCAATCGCCGCTTCTTCCTGTTGTGATTTCATCAGGTTGAGGATCTCGGCCGCCGGTCGTACCCCGCCCATTTTGCTGCGTTTGAGATTCTGACCGTGCAGCAGGTTGTTCAGCACTTCGGTCAACTCCTGCAGAGCGGCAGGCTGTACGCCGCCGAAGGTGGCGATACGCAGCATGATGTCATTACGCTCTTTATCGTCAAATTTGCCCAGCACGTCAGCCGCCTGGTTACGTTTCAGGTGCACAAGAATGGTGGCAATGATCTGCGGATGCTCGTCACGGATCAGGTCATATACCGCCTGCGGCTCCATAAAGTTCAGCGTTTCAATACCGTTGGTGCCCTGATGGGTATCCAGCAAATCTTCCAGCAGGGATGCCGCGCGCTCTTCGCCCAGCGCTTTCACCAGCACGTTGCGCAGATAGTCGTTAGTATTGAGGCTTAGTGCCGCATACTCACCAGAATCGCGGCTGAAGTCTTCCAGTACCGCAGACATCTGATCGTGGGTAAAGCCAGCCATATTCACCATTGAACTACTGATTTGCTTCACCTCGTGCGCATTAAGGTGTTTGAAAACTTCAGCAGCCAGCTCATCGCCCAACGTCAGCATGACGATGGCGCATTTGTCACAAGCATTCATGATTTGTGTTCCTTGTTCAGCCACTGACGCATAACCAGGGCGATAACCCGTGGTTCCTGTTCTGCCAGTTCACGCAGTTGCTGACCATTAATCTCGGTATCGGTGCGGCGTTTTGCTTTGGCATGGGCGGTCATTTCTGCCGCATTGTTTTTCTCATCCAACGCAAGCTTGCGCGCTTCTTTTTCCAGTTCCAGGCGCTTGATGGTGGTGTCCTGATGGCGGATCCAGACGGGCTGTACCAGCCGGCGCCACATCACCCAGCCAATAATGGCAATCACCAGATAGCGGGCAAGCGTCATCATCAACGTCTGGAAGCTGTGCTGCTGCCAGAGCGGCGGCATCACCTCTTCGGCTACGCCGTTAAACGGTGAGTTGACGATATTAATGCTGTCACCGCGCTGCTCGCTGTAGCCAATGGCCTCTTTGACCAGTGTATTAATGCGCGCCAGTTCGGCAGCAGGCAACGGACCGGGTTTACCTTCAGCACCTTGCGCCATATGGTTGATCACCACGGCGACAGAGAGACGCTGAATATGGCCAACGCTGGTTTTGGTATGGATCAGGGTACGATCCAGCTCATAGTTGGTCGTTTCGTCATTACGGTTGTTGTAAGGCTGAGCTACCTCGCCAGCGGCCGGGGTTTTCTCATTGTTCGCATTCTTGCCGTTCGCTGCTGGCGCATTAAGCGGTTTGGTCAGCGGCGCTGTTGCCGGCGTTGGTGGCTGATTGCTCAGCGCGCCCGGCACACCGCCGGCACCACGGCCGTTGCCCTGCGCGGCCTGGCTTGACTGGCGACTACGGATCGCCATTTTCTCCCGCTCGGCGTTCGGCTGGTACTGTTCGTCGGTACGCTCCTGCTGGGTAAAGTCCAACTGTGCCGTCACCTGAGTACGCACATTGCTGTCCCCGACAAGCGGTGCCAACAGGCGCTGAATACGCTGCTGATAATCCGCTTCAATCTCATTGGTGTACTTCACCTGCGAAGATTGCAGTGCGCCCGTGCCGCTTTGCGTCAGCAGGTTGCCGCGCTGATCGACGAGGGTAACATTCGCCGCCGGTAGCCCGGATACCGCACTGGAGATCAGATGCGTAATGGCCGTCACCTGACCGTCATCCAGCGTACGACCCTGCGCCAGCGTCACGTTGACCGAAGCCGTAGGCTGCTTCTGATCGCGCACAAACATCGACGGTTTGGGCACGGCCAGATGCACGCGGGCATGTTGGATCGGGCCAAGATTTTCGATGGTGCGCGCCAGCTCACCTTCCAGCGCCCGCTGGAAGTTAACCTGCTCGCTAAACTGGCTGATGCCGAACTTTTCCTGGTCGAGCAGTTCAAAGCCAACGGAGCCGCCTTTCGGTAACCCCTGCTGTGCCATTTTCATCCGCACTTCATGAACCTGAGCTTCCGGCACCATGATAGCGCCCCCCGGCGTATCAATGCGGTAAGGGACGTTCATCTGCGATAGCTGGCTGACAATGGCACCGCCATCCTCATCGCTGACATTATTGAACAGGACGCGATATCCCGGCTCTTTGGCCCAAAACATCAGGGCAATCATGACCGAAATCGCCGCAGCAGCAGCGATCAGTAGCATCAGCTTAGGGTTATTGCGTAACGAGTTCATCGCCGCCTTGACGCTATCTGCGGGATTGTTTTTTAAATCATCTGTTGTGGCACTCATGCCGTAATCCTGTAACAAGAAATCACGCAGCGAATAACTGCTTACAAACCTGCTAAAAAGCAAGGCAGCAGCCGACGAAGTTTTTTCGGATAAATTTTGAGGTCGGTATTATCCTCTGAGTGGAGTTTTTTTTAAGGATAAATAAGCTCGATGTTCTGTCGGCTTTTCGGGTTTTTCGCCATTAATCACCGCATGTTAAGCTACACCCACATAAAGCTGCACAAAACTTGCTACATTCTGATTTATTTATTATCCGGGAAAAAATAATGTCATCTTCAATTCACAATGTGATTGGGCAAATGCATTCGCAGGCACAAAAAATATCTGCGCCTGATGAATTTCTTTCTAACGGAAAGTTAACAAGCCTGGGTGGCGGCCCAAACTTTTCTGATGCTTTGTTTAATAGCATTAATGAAATCAATAAATCTCAACAAACGGCAAAAGCGCAAACCCAGAGCTGGATGTCCGGTAGCAGCGATATTGGCCTGAATGATGTGATGCTGTCCCTACAGAAATCATCCGTTGCTTTCAGCTTTGGCGTTCAGTTACGTAATAAAATGCTAAGCGCCTATCAGGAAGTGATGAATATGCCTGCATAAAGGTTTTGCATGAAAAATGAGAATCTACGTAGCTCTGCGCGTTTAAGCCACTCGTCGGATGCACTGACCGACCGGGAATTAGAAAAAATCAGTCAGCTGATATATCAGCGGGCGGGAATTGTCCTTAGCCAACAGAAGCGGGACATGATATTTAATCGCCTGTCCCGGCGACTGCGGGAATTATCTTTAGACAGTTTTAGTGAATATATTCATATTCTTGAATCCAGCCTGGACAGTGAAGAATGGCAGATATTTGTTAATTCGTTAACCACTAATCTGACCTCTTTTTTTCGCGAGGCGTACCATTTTCCCATGCTGGAAGAGCATGCCCGCAGCCACGGTGCCGGGTACCGCGTCTGGTGTACGGCAGCCTCAACCGGTGAAGAACCTTGCTCTATTGCCATGACGCTGGATGCCTGTCTTGGTCCGGCCATTGGTGGCCCCAGAGTTTGGGCAACGGATATTGATACCGACGTGCTGAACCGGGCCAAAGCCGGGGTCTACCGCATGGCGGATTTACACACTCTCAGCCCGCAGCAGAAGCGACAATATTTTCTGCGCGGCATCGGAATAAACAGCGATCGGGTACGGGCCAAGCGTGAGCTGCTGGCGGCGATCCACTATCAGCGACTGAATCTGCTGGACGAATCGTGGCAGGTTCCCGGTCCGTTTGATGCGATTTTTTGTCGTAACGTGATGATCTATTTCGATTTGCCGACCCAAATCCGCCTGATCCAGCGCTTTGCACAGCAGCTGAAGCCGGATGGACTGTTATTTGTCGGCCATTCGGAGCATTTCAACCATCGCCAAAGCCCGTTCCGCCTGCTTGGACAGGCAGCTTATGCGCTAACGGAGAGCTGAAGTTGAGCAAGATACGAGTGCTGTGCGTCGATGATTCCGCGCTGATGCGCAATATGATCAGCGCAGTGGTGAATCAGCAACATGATATGGAAATGGTGGCAACCGCATCCGACCCGATTAACGCCCGCGAGTTGATAAAAAAATTTAATCCGGACGTGCTGACGCTCGATATCGATATGCCACGAATGAACGGCCTGGAGTTTCTCTCCCGGCTGATGCGCCTGCGCCCGATGCCGGTGGTGATGATCTCATCGCTGACGGCAAAGGGATCGGCGAGCACGCTGAACGCGCTGGAGATGGGAGCGGTGGATTTTATCGCCAAGCCGGATGCCAGCCAGATTGCGGAGTTAAGCAGTTGGGCAGTACAGGCGGCGGAAAAAATCCGTCTCGCGGCGAAGTCGACGATGCCTTATCGCCTGCCGATATCGGCAGACAGCCTCGGCACCGCGCGTTTTGGCGTAAAAACGATCATCGCTATTGGTGCATCGACTGGCGGAACCGAGGCACTGCGCCAGGTACTGACACGGATGCCCGCCAATAGCCCCGGAGTGGTGATTGCACAACATATGCCACCCGGTTTTACCCTGTCTTTTGCCCAACGTTTGAATGCGCTGTGCGCCATGCGGGTGAAAGAAGCCGTGGACGGCGAGCCGGTGGAGAGCGGCACCGTGTACATTGCTCCCGGCGACAGGCATATGCAGATCGCTGGCCTGGAGAAGGGATATCAAATCTGCCTTAACCGCAATGCGGCGGTGAACCGCCATCGGCCTTCGGTCGACGTGCTGTTTCACTCCGTTGCCGCCGGGGCTGGCCATTATGCCGTCGGTGCCATTCTGACCGGCATGGGCGCTGACGGAGCCAAAGGCCTGCTGGCGATGCGCCAGTCAGGCGCCTGGACGCTGGCGCAGAGTGAACGAACCTGTGTGGTGTTTGGCATGCCGCGTGAGGCCATTGCCCTACAGGCGGCAGCAGAGGTCATCGATTTGCAGGATATCAGTCAACGGCTGATCGCACGTTGCAGCCGACAAGGTCGGGCAAAGCCACCAAAGTAAATGCGGTACACCTCCACCGAGTCAGGAGGATTTTTGAGAAAACAATCTAAATGGATAAAAACCTACGTTTCCTGGTCGTTGATGATTTTGCCACCATGCGACGCATCGTCCGCAATCTGTTGCAGGACCTGGGATACAAAAATATCGAAGAGGCTGAAGACGGCCAGGATGCGCTGAACAAACTGCGCACCTCATCGTTTGATTTCGTGGTGAGCGACTGGAATATGCCGCATATCGATGGTCTTCAGCTGCTGAAAACCATTCGTCAGGAGCCTGAACTGATGACATTGCCGGTGCTGATGGTCACCGCCGAGGCAAAACGCGAAAACATTATTGCCGCCGCTCAGGCCGGTGCTAATGGGTATATCGTCAAACCCTTCACCGCTGCCACGCTTGAAGAGAAGCTGGGCAAAATATTCGAAAAACTCGGTCAACGCCAATGACAATTGATAATAGCGCCGACAACTTCAAAGATATTTTTTCACGTATCGGGCAGTTGACGCGCGTGCTGCGTAACAGCATGGCAAACCTCGGTCTCGAACAGGTGCTCAAGGAGATGGCCGGTGCCTTTCCTAATACCCGCGACCGTCTTGACTATGTGGTAGATAAAACCTCGCAGGCTGCAAACTGCGCATTAACCTGCGTCGAGGTTGCCCGTCCGCTTCAGGAGCAGCTGGGCAACCAGGCGACTGCCCTGTCGGCCAACTGGGACGCATGGTTTGCCAACCCACAGCCGCTTGAGGACGCACGCGAGCTGGTGATACAGACACGCGCCTATCTGCAACAGGTACCTGAGGTTACCCGGGAAACCAATCAGCAGCTGACCGAGATCATGATGGCGCAGGACTTCCAGGATTTGACCGGGCAAGTTCTGCAAGGCCTGGTGAATGTGATTGAGCTGGTGGAAAAAGAGCTGATCTGCGTGCTGCTGGAAAATATGCAGGAGATAGAACCCGATCGCGACGATTCTCAAGCGCAGCTGAAAAATGGTCCGCAAATCAACTCTACCGCCGAAGGCATCGTCGCCTCGCAGGAGCAGGTGGATGATTTGCTGGAATCGCTTGGCTTCTGAGTGAGCTGATACGCCACTATGTCGCAAGAAAGTGATAACGAAAAAACCGAAGCCCCCACGCCCAGTCGGATTGCCAAGGCGCGCGAAGAAGGACAGATCCCGCGTTCTAAGGAGCTGACCACGCTATTGATGCTGCTGGTCGGCTGGGGGCTGATGCTGTGCTCCGGCGGTAATCTGGTGCGCAGTTTACAGAGTTTGCTGCACAACGCGATGATTTTTGACCGGCTATTGATCCTCGACCCGGCGCAGATGCTGCAGCGTAGCTCTTCCCTGCTCGGTCAGGCCTTTAAGGCCATCATGCCGTTTGTCTTCGGTCTGCTGCTGACGGCTGTCAGCGCGCCGCCGCTGATCGGTGGCCTGATCCTGAGCGGAAAGTCGTTAGCGCCGAAGCTGAAAAAGCTCAATCCGCTTAGCGGCATCAAGCGCATGTTTTCAGCACAGATGGCGTCAGAAATGGTGAAGGCCATTCTGAAAGTGCTGCTGGCCACCCTCGGCGGTGGTCTGTATCTGCTGCTGAATAAAGAGAAGTTTATCCGGCTGATTTTTGAACCGCTCGGTATGGCATTAACCGATATCAGCGGCCTGCTGCTTGGCTGCCTGCTGGCGGTCATTATGTCGCTGATCCCGATGGTCGCTTTTGACGTGATTTACCAGTTGTACAGCCACTGGAAAAAGCTGCGCATGAGCCGCCAGGAAATCAAAGATGAGTTCAAGAAGCAGGAAGGCGACCCGCAAATTAAAGGGCGCGTCAGGCAGATGCAGCGCGCCATGGCGCAGCGACGCATGATGACCGATGTACCGGATGCGGACGTGATAGTGAATAACCCGACCCACTACTCCGTGGCGCTGAAATATCAAGACGGCAGCCTGGGCGCACCCAAAGTTGTGGCGAAAGGCAGCGGTCTGGTTGCCTTACGCATTCGCGAACTGGCTGAAAACCATAAGGTTCCGATGCTTGAAGCGCCCCCGCTGGCGCGAGCACTTTATCGCCACTGTGAGATTGGCGCGCCGATACCGGCCGATTTATATCATGCGGTGGCGGAAGTCCTTGCCTGGGTTTATAGCCTCAGGCGCTGGCGTAAAGGCTATGGACAACGGCCAAACACCCCTGAAAACCTTCCGGTGCCTGAAGCACTGGATTTTGCCCAAGAGAGTAAAGAGTGATGGCCAATCTAGCCGCCCGGTTACGTTTACCGAAGATGAAAGACACGCAGTGGCAAGTTCTCGCCGGCCCTGTGCTGATTATGACGATCCTGGCAATGATGATCCTGCCGCTGCCAGCCTTCGTGCTGGATCTGCTGTTCACCTTCAATATCGTGCTGTCGATCATGATCCTGCTGGTGGCAATGTTCACCCAGAAGACGCTGGAGTTCTCGGCATTTCCGACGGTGCTGCTGTTCTCCACGCTGTTGCGCCTGGCGCTTAACGTGGCTTCAACGCGTGTGATCCTGATGGATGGCCACACCGGAACCGCTGCCGCTGGCCACGTTGTTGAAGCCTTTGGTAACTTCCTGGTAGGGGGTAATTTTGCCATCGGGATTATCGTCTTCATTATCCTGATCATCATTAACTTTATGGTCATCACCAAGGGTGCCGGGCGCATCGCCGAAGTGGGTGCTCGCTTCACGCTGGACGGGATGCCGGGCAAACAGATGGCGATAGATGCCGATCTCAACGCCGGACTGATTGGCGAAGAGGAAGCCAAGCGCCGCCGCCAGGAAGTCACGCAGGAAGCCGATTTCTACGGTTCGATGGACGGTGCCAGTAAGTTTGTGCGCGGTGACGCGATTGCCGGGCTGATGATCATGGTGATCAACGTGCTGGGCGGTCTGATGATTGGTATTATGCAGCATGATATGTCGGCGGGAATGGCGGCAGAAACCTATACGCTGCTGACCATCGGCGACGGCCTGGTCGCGCAGATCCCGGGGCTGGTGATCTCTACCGCTGCCGGCGTGGTGGTCACGCGTGTGGTCAACGAGCAGGATGTTGGCGAGCAGATGATCGGCCAGCTGTTCAGCTCGCCACGCGTTATCTTGCTGGCAGCGGGGGTGATCGGCCTGCTCGGTCTGATCCCCGGCATGCCAAACATGGTGTTTTTACTGTTTACCGCCGTGCTGCTGGGCATCGCCTGGTGGCTGCGCGGCCGTGAAGGCCAGACAGGCGCACGTCCCGGAAGCCCGACGGAATTAGCGGAAGATAAAGCGCGGGCCGAAGCCGAAGCGGCACAGGTCAATGAAGCCACCTGGTCTGACGTGCAGATGGAGGACGTGCTCGGGCTGGAGGTCGGCTACCGGCTGATCCCGATGGTCGATCAGGAACAGCAGGGCCAGCTGTTGACGCGCGTGCGCGGTATCCGTAAAAAGTTTGCCCAGCAGATGGGCTTTCTGCCGCCGCCGGTGCATATTCGCGATAACCTCGATCTCTCTCCCACCTCCTACAGCATCTTGCTCAAAGGCGTTGAGATCGGTCGCGGCGAAGTGATACCGGAACGCTTTATGGCGATCAACCCGGGCTGTGCGGAAGGTGACGTACCGGGCACGGCCTGCGTGGAACCGACATTTGGCTTACCCGCTCTGTGGATCGATGAAGTGCAGCGCGAGCTGGCACAAACTTTGGGCTATACCGTGGTCGATCCCAGTTCGGTGGTCGCCACCCATCTGAATCATCTGATCAGCATCCATACCGAAGAGCTGTTTGGCCGCCAGGAAGCGCAACAGCTGCTTGACCAGCTGACCAAACAGTCACCTAAGCTGGTCGAAGACCTGATACCTGGCGTGATCTCGCTGACCACGCTGCATAAGGTGCTGCAAAACCTGCTGGCCGAACGTATTGCCATCCGCGACATGCGCACCATCATCGACACGCTGGCCGAATTTGCCAGCGCGCAGAGTGATGCCGATGAATTAACCGCCCGCGTGCGCGTGCGCCTGGCGCGCTCAATCACCCATCAGTGGTTTACCGCTGATGACGACATTCAGGTGATTGGGCTGGATCTGTCACTGGAACAACTGCTGGTGCAGGCCACACAAAGCGGCAGCGCCATTGAGCCGGGTATTGCGGAAAACCTGATGAAGCAGACCGGACTGGCTCTGCAACATCAGGAAGGCATTGGAGCCCCGCCGGTGCTGCTGGTTAACCCCTCTCTGCGCCTGATGCTGTCACGCTATTTGCGGCGCATCTTCCCGCAGCTGGTGGTGCTGTCAAGTCAGGAGATAAACAGCCAGCGTAATGTGCGCATGACCTGGATGATAGGCGGCCAGTCGTGAAAAGCGTGCTGCCTGCCCTGCTGCTGATCCTGCCGCTTGCCGTGCACGCCAGCCACAGCGGTTCCTGGAGCCGTCAGAGCTTCGGCGGCGTGATTGCTCGCGGTCAGCAGGAAATCACCAGTCGCCAGCTACAGCCTGGCGGGCCGCTTCCCACATCGGCCGTGGTCGCACGGGTAGCATGGCGCATTACCCCCGACAGCGCTCCACCGCCTGGCCTGAAAATAACGTTATGCAGCCGGGGGCGCTGTATGGCGTTGCCCGCGCTGTCCGGTGAGCAGGCGTTGCCGTCGTCATTTCCCGCCGACGGCCCTTTCCGCTTTGTCTATACCACGGTGACGCGGGGACCACTGGATCCGGTACTCACCATCCTCAATAATCATCTGACCGTCAACTACCGCACCAGCGCGCGATAGCAGTAACGGGCCAAGTCGGCGCGCCCATCGCGACGGCGGCTGGCTGTCAGTCAGCAATCCAGGCCTTTATTTTATAAGAAAACCTTATTATTTAGCGCGTTCGGTGCGCAACCAGATCGATAGGGTCAGTAACTAAAGCGGCGCGATTTGCCCATTCATGACCAGGCAACCGTTTACCCTGAGAAAAAATCTTCTCAATAGCACCATAGCGATAAAGTTCACTCTGCATGGTTTTTTTGTGATTAAAGTCACACTTTAACTAAATTGAAATGAAACAGACTTTGACAAGCGCGAGTGATACCTATTTGCTAGAGCGCTGATAGCGGCACACTGCCGCAGCATTTAAGCGGGTGTTTTCGCCACAGCTGTAACCACCCATTTTCGCCTGTAGAAGCGGCAACCCGACCTGAACGATAGCTGCCAGACAGGTCACTGAGCATGTGAAAAGCACGAATGAAATATAAAATAATGATCGCCGGAGCGCTGGCCGCGCTCTCTTATACGCAATCCTCAGCCGCTGAAACCGGTAACGCCGAATACGTTTCAGACTGGTGGCATCAGAGCGTTAACGTGGTGGGCAGCTATCACACCCGCTTCGGACCCAAGCTGAGTAACGATGTGTATCTTGAATACGAAGCCTTTGCGCATAAAGACTGGTTTGATTTTTACGGCTATATCGATGTGCCGAAATTCTTTGGCACCGGCAACGGTAATGACACAGGCGCGTGGGATGACGGTTCCCCGTTCTTTATGGAGATCGAACCACGCTTCTCTATCGATAAACTGACCGGCACCCAGCTGGGCTTTGGCCCGTTCAAAGAGTGGTATTTCGCCAACAACTACGTCTACGATATGGGCGATAATAAAGCCAACCGCCAAAATACCTGGTATATGGGGCTGGGCACCGACATCGATACCCATTCTGACATTGGCCTGTCGCTGAACCTGTATGCGAAATATCAGTGGGAAAACTACGGCGCAACTAACGAGGACAGCTGGGACGGCTACCGCTTCAAAGTGAAATACCTTGTGCCGCTCACCACCCTGTGGGGCGGTAATCTGAGCTATATTGGCTTCACCAACTTTGACTGGGGTTCCAACCTTGGCGATAACGCCCGGCCGGCACGCACCAGCAATGCCATCGCCTCCAGTCATATTCTTTCTCTCGGCTACGACCACTGGCACTACTCGTTTGTTGCGCGTTACTTCCACAACGGCGGACAGTGGAACGACGGCGTGGTACAGAACTTCGGCGGCGGGGATTTCACCGTGAAATCCACCGGCTTCGGCTACTACCTGGTGGTTGGCTATAACTTCTGATCGCCGGCAAGGCGCACGATAAAGACGCCAACAGCTCAACGCGCCGTCCGGCGCGTTTTTTTGCTGCCGGCAAAACACTATACTTGGCGGGCAATACAGCATCTGCAAACAGGAAGAGTTATGTGTGCCAAATTTGTTGACCACGACGTTACACTGCGCCCGCTGGAACGGGAAGATCTGCGGTTTGTCCACCAGCTGGATAATAACGCCAGCGTGATGCGCTACTGGTTTGAAGAACCCTATGAAGCTTTTGTGGAGCTGTCAGATCTCTATGACAAGCACATTCACGACCAAAGCGAGCGGCGTTTTGTGGTGGAGCATGCCGGCAGCAATGCGGGGCTGGTAGAACTGGTGGAAATTAATCATATTCACCGCCGGGCGGAGTTTCAGATTATCATCGCCCCCAGTCATCAGGGCAAAGGACTGGCCAGTCAGGCGGTCAAGATGGCAATGGATTATGGCTTCTCGGTACTGAATCTCTACAAGCTTTACCTGATTGTCGATAAAGAGAACGAAAAGGCGATTCACATCTATCGCAAGCTGGGCTTTGAGGTGGAAGGCGAGTTAATCCACGAGTTCTTTATTAACGGTGAATACCGTAACACCATCCGTATGTGCATCTTCCAGCCACAGTTTCTGGAGCGTTACAAACCCGCACAGGGCATGGTACAACCCACCGCACAGTAAGCTGGCCGGAAATCCGGCCAGGCCTGGTTTAATCATCAGGCTCCGCGAGCGCCGACCCGGCTCATCACGACCTGCAGGCGCGGAGGCTCTATTTTGTACATCCCGCCATAGAACGGGTCAACCACCAGCCAGCCAGGGAACCCAAGCAGTGGAATATTGCCCAGCAAATACCACAGGTTCGCGCTCTCTTTCAGCGGCAGCGTCTGCGGCACATAGCCGGCACGCTCCAGCATGACCAGATACTTTTTCTTACCGAAGTAGTTGCCGTTAGACTTTTCCAGCGTCACGGTTTTTGGCGTATAGCCTTCTGCTACCGCTTTACCGCTCTCGTCCTGCACCACAAATTTCACCCCGGGGGGCTGGGTTTGCAGCGTGACATCCTGCGTCTCGCTGGAGACGATGGTTGCACACCCCGTTAACATCCACGCCGCTATCAGCGCTGCGATCGGCCGTTTCATCATTATTCCTGCCTGAGTCCTGTATGCTGACAGTCTAAGCCTGACCGGGTAAGTTTTCATTATTTACCCGTACATACCAGCGGCGGAATACAACGGTTAATTAGCGGGTTATTCAGCCATCAAATGGGAAATAATCTGCGTGTATTTTGAGTGCGCATGCCTTTAAGCTCCTTTTTGTGAAGTGGTCAACAAAAACTGGCCACCGCGTTAGAGTTTTTCCAGTATCGATTTTCTGATTCGTTTGGTGGCAACCCACCATTATATTCGTGCGGCCTGAGTGCGCTGTAATATCCAACGATGTAGTCCGTTATGGCGTGAGTCGCATCGCTGAAGCTTACGTAACCTGTCACTGGCACCCATTCGTTTTTCAGACTCCGAAAGAAGCGTTCCATTGGGCTATTATCCCAACAGTTTCCACGCCGGCTCATACTCTGCCTGATCCGGTAGCGCCACAGTAACTGCCGGAACTGCCTGCTCGTATAATGACTGCCCTGATCGCTGTGGAACATCACTCCTGCGGGCTTACCGCGAGTTTCCCATGCCATTTCCAGTGCTTTCATGGTGAGTCTACTGTCCGGCGAGAACGACATTGCCCAGCCCACTGGCTTTCTTGCAAACAGGTCGAGAACAACAGCGAGGTATACCCAGCGTTTGCCTGTCCAGATATAGGTCACATCACCGCACCACACCTGGTTTGGCTCTGTTACGGCGAACTGTCGCTCAAGGTGATTCGGGATAGCAACGTGTTCATGACCGCCACGCTTATACCGGTGAGTCGGCTGCTGGCGACTGACCAGCCCCAGTTCTTTCATGAGCCGGCCAGCAAGCCAGCGCCCCATCTGATAGCCTCTCTGGGTTGCCATTGTGGCGATGCTTCTTGCTCCGGCCGAACCGTGGCTGATGCCATGTAGCTCAAGTACCTGACTTCGTAACACAGCCCGTCTGCCGTCTGGTTTTTCAGGACGATTTTTCCAGTATTTATAGCTGCTGCGATGAACCCCAAACACATGGCAGAGAGTGGCCACAGGATAACGCGCCCTGAGTTTCCCGATTATCGAGAACCGTTCAGGGAGTCTGACATCAAGAGCGCGGTAGCCTTTTTTAATATTTCGTTTTCCATTTCAATACGTTGTAGCTTTTTCTTCAGCTCACGTATTTCGATTTGTTCCGGTGTTATCGGAGAGGCTTTTGGTGTTTTGCCCTGCCGCTCATCACGCAGTTGCTTGACCCATTTTGTCATCGTGGAAAGACCGACATCCATAGCCTTAGCGGCATCAGAGACGGTGTAGTTTTGATCAACAACCAACTGAGCGGATTCACGTTTGAATTCAGGACTAAAATTTCTTCTTTTCATTGGAGCACCTGTGTTGTTCTGAGGTGAGCATATCACCTCTGTTCAGATGGCCAAATTCAGTAAACCACTTCAGTCCCTCCGATTCAGGAAATCGAAGGAGGGGGACATTAACCGAACATGCGCTCCAGATAACGCTCCAACGCCATGCGGGAACTGAAACCGTGGGGAATACCGTAGTGATCGTTGGCCTCACCGGCCAGATACATCGGGAAACGGACATAGTGATCGCAGGTTTTCACCTCTGAGGCCGCAGTAGCGATGGCCTGGCTTCTCTCTTTAAGCGTGGGGTGGATGACCAGCGCGGTACGACCAAGGCGCGCTTCACGGTTGACATAAACATAGTCTTCACCGCGACGATAACCGTAGGTTTTGGTGGTTATCGTATCCATTTCAAACCCCACTTTTTCCAAAACGCGCGCTACCTCATCAGGCCGTAAATACATGCTTGTTCCTCTCAGTCTGCAAACCCGTGAACCTTACAACAGGCTTTGCCTCCTGGGCTTTCGGAATAATCCATAAACGCCGCCCCTCAGGCGGCACAATCTGAGCCAGTCCTGTAACTGATAGTCGATTTCCGCACAAAGTAACAAATATTTGGGGGATTTGGCTGCATGACGTCAACGGCATCGATACTGAAAACGCTTCAGGAAGTAATTTTTGCCGTGCTTATTGCGGGCGCGCCGATGCCGTATTCACCGGCTGCGGCCCGGCAGCCACAAGCTAACGCAGATTTTTTTCGCTTATTTTTCCACGCTGAAGGCTTGTGCCAGAAGCACTTGGTCGGGATGGTGCAAGAAAAACCTGATGACCTGAAATTTGTATGGTTGCAATCCGCAGATGCTATATCTAGT
The DNA here is from genome assembly GCF_000026985.1 of Erwinia pyrifoliae DSM 12163. Lineage (NCBI taxonomy): Bacteria > Pseudomonadati > Pseudomonadota > Gammaproteobacteria > Enterobacterales > Erwiniaceae > Erwinia > Erwinia pyrifoliae. Next base: position 1,065,957 of record NC_017390.1, on the reverse strand, counting down.
ATTTAGAACAAGAAAAATACGCTATATGATGTGTATTACTGGTAAATCACACCCACTGAGTGGGAGCCAAAATGAATAACCTCCCGGCCAAAAAGGTAAATGCGAATCATGCGCATTATTATTTACACTAAAGATAACTGTGTCCAGTGCAACGCCACAAAAAATGCCCTGGACAAGAAAGGGATTGATTATCAACTGATCAACCTCGACCACGAACCGGCACATGCCGAGACGCTGAGATCGTTAGGTTATCGCCAGGTACCGGTGGTGGTGGCTGAGCAAGAACACTGGAGCGGCTTTCGCCCGGACAAAATTCTTGCGCTAAGCCATGCCGCAACGGTGCGAGGGTAACCGCATGGCTTTGCTGGTCTACTTCTCCAGCCTGTCAGAAAACACCCACCGTTTTATCGCGCGCTTAAACCTGCCGTCACGCCGTATTCCGCTGGATTGCGCGCAGCAGCTGCAGGTCACTGAACCCTATATTCTGGTGGTGCCCAGTTACGGCGGCGGCACGCGTCATGGGGCGGTGCCAAAACAGGTGATCCAGTTTCTTAATAACATCAATAATCGTCAGCTTATCCACGGCGTGATTGCCGCTGGTAACCGTAACTTTGGCGAGGCTTTTTGCCTGGCTGGCGAAATCATTGCGCAAAAATGCCAGGTACCCTATCTCTATCGCTTTGAGCTAATGGGTACCTCTGAAGATATCGCTAACGTCTACCACGGAGTAACTGAATTTTGGCAGCGACAGACAGCACATTCCCAGAGGCCCCGGCGGGCACGGCGGATTATCACGCGCTCAATGCAATGCTCAATTTGTACGACGACAATGGCCATATTCAGTTTGAAAAAGACAGAGAAGCCGCGCGCCAGTACTTTATTCAACACGTCATCCCCAACAGCGTTCAGTTTAACTCCATCGCCGAGCGCCTGCAGTTTCTGGTGGCCGAAGGCTATTACGAAGCTTGCGTATTGAATGCCTATCCGTTCGAGTTTGTCTGTTCGCTGTTCGCCCAGGCCGCTGCACGCCGCTTCCGCTTCCAGACATTCCTCGGCGCATGGAAGTTTTACACCAGCTATACGTTGAAAACCTTTGATGGCAAACGTTATCTGGAAGGCTTTACCGAACGCGTATGTATGGTGGCATTAACGTTAGCCAAAGGTGACCAGCCGCTGGCGCTGGCGCTGACGGATGAAATTCTGAGCGGCCGCTTCCAGCCGGCAACGCCCACCTTCCTTAACTGCGGTAAGCAGCAGCGCGGTGAGCTGGTCTCCTGCTTCCTGCTGCGAATTGAAGACAATATGGAATCGATTGGTCGTGCGGTCAATTCGGCGCTGCAGCTCTCCAAGCGCGGCGGCGGCGTGGCGTTCCTGCTGTCTAATCTGCGTGAGGCCGGTGCGCCAATTAAGCGCATTGAAAACCAGTCTTCCGGCGTGATCCCGGTGATGAAGATGCTGGAAGATGCTTTCTCCTACGCTAACCAGCTGGGGGCGCGTCAGGGGGCGGGAGCGGTTTATCTGCATGCGCACCACCCGGATATCCTGCACTTCCTTGATACCAAGCGCGAAAACGCCGACGAGAAAATCCGCATCAAAACCCTGTCGCTCGGCGTGGTGATCCCCGATATCACCTTCCAGCTGGCCAAAGATAACCAGCCGATGGCGCTGTTTTCACCGTATGACGTTGAGCGAATTTATGCTTTGCCGTTCGCCGATATCAGCATGAGCGAAAAGTACCCTGAGATGCTGGCCGATACGCGTATCCGCCGCACCTTTATCAACCCGCGTGAATTTTTCCAGACGCTGGCGGAGATCCAGTTCGAGTCCGGTTATCCCTATATCATGTTTGAAGATACGGTGAACCGGGCGAATCCTGTCCCCGGGCGTATCAATATGAGTAATCTGTGCTCGGAAATTCTGCAGGTCAACAGCCCAACCGAATATAACGATGACCTGAGCTATCGCCGCATCGGCAAGGATATTTCCTGCAACCTCGGCTCGCTGAATGTCGCCCATGCGATGGATTCTGCCGATTTTGCCCGCACGGTGGAGATCGCCGTGCGCGGACTGACGGCCGTATCCGATCAAAGCCATATCCATTCGGTGCCTTCAATCGAACAGGGCAACGCGCAGTCACACGCCATTGGCCTGGGGCAGATGAACCTGCACGGCTACCTGGCGCGGGAAGGTATTCAGTACGGATCCGAAGCGGGCCTGGACTTCACTAATATGTATTTCTACACCGTGACTTACCACGCCCTGCGCACCTCAAACCAGCTGGCGCGTGAACGTGCTACCACCTTTAGCGGCTTTGCGGATTCACGTTATGCCAGCGGCGAATATTTTAACCAGTATGTCGGGCAACGCTGGCATCCACGTACTGCTCAGGTCGCCGCGCTGTTCGCCAACGCCGGGATTGCTATCCCATCGCAGCAGCAGTGGCAGGCGCTAAAAGAAGCGGTGATGCAGCACGGGCTGTACAACCAGAATTTGCAGGCGATCCCGCCGACCGGGTCGATCTCCTATATCAACCACGCCACCTCAAGTATTCACCCGATTGTGTCGCGCATTGAGATCCGTAAAGAGGGTAAGACTGGCCGCGTCTATTATCCTGCCCCGTTTATGAATAACGATAATCAGGCATTGTATCGTGATGCCTATGATATCGGGCCGGAAGCGATTATCGATACCTATGCCGAAGCCACCCGCCACGTCGATCAGGGGCTGTCGCTGACGCTGTTCTTCCGCGATACCGCTACCACGCGCGATATCAATCGTGCGCAAATTTACGCCTGGAAGAAAGGCATTAAAACGCTGTACTACATTCGTCTGCGTCAGATGGCCCTGCAGGGCACCGAGGTCGAAGGCTGTGTCTCCTGCTCGCTGTAATTCTCTTTCCATCGCGGGTCAGATATCGCTGGCCTGATAACAAGATATCACTATGAAACTAAAGAAAATTCAGGCAATTAACTGGAATAAGATTGAAGATGATAAAGATCTGGAAGTGTGGAATCGCCTGACCAGCAACTTCTGGCTACCGGAAAAAGTTCCGCTTTCCAACGATATTCCGTCGTGGAATTCCCTCAACGCCGAACAGCAACAGCTGACTATCCGCGTGTTTACCGGCCTGACGCTGCTGGACACCATTCAAAATACCCTGGGCGCTCCGGCGCTGATGGCCGATGCGCTGACGCAGCATGAGGAAGCGGTGATGTCGAATATCAGCTTTATGGAAGCGGTGCACGCACGTTCTTACAGCTCGATTTTCTCAACGCTGTGCAACACCAGCGATGTCGATGCCGCCTATGCATGGAGCGAAGATAACGCGCCATTACAGGGTAAAGCGCAGATTATCCTGCAACATTATTACCACAACGACCCGCTGAAAAAGAAAATTGCCAGCGTGTTCCTTGAGTCGTTCCTGTTCTATTCCGGTTTCTACCTGCCTGTGTACTGGTCCAGCCGGGGCAAACTGACCAATACCGCCGATCTGATCCGGCTAATTATCAAGGATGAGGCGGTGCACGGCTATTACATTGGCTATAAGTACCAGAAAGCACTGGAAAAAGAGACGCCGCTGCGTAAAGAGGAACTGCAACAGTTTGCCATTGAACTGCTTCTTGAACTGTATGAAAACGAACTTGCTTACACTGAAGCGCTGTATGCAGGCGTGGGCTGGCAGGAAGACGTCAAAAAATTCCTGCATTACAACGCCAATAAGGCGCTGATGAACCTCGGTTACGAGGCGCTGTTCCCCGCCGATATGACCGATGTCAACCCGGCAATCCTCGCCGCGCTGTCGCCCAATGCCGATGAAAACCACGACTTTTTTTCCGGTTCAGGCTCCTCCTACGTGATGGGCAAGGCGGTAGATACCCAGGACGAAGACTGGGACTTTTAAACCGTTGAGCGATGGCTGCCACCGGCAGCCAATTTTCATTCCTGGCTATTTTGCTGGTTTTCTATTTCAGTAAGATTTTGCATTCTTGTTGACTCAAATATGACCATTTCTTAACGGTTATTTTCCGGCAGCGGACAACCATCAGAACAATATCTGGCTCTTCAGAGAGAAAATTCCTGGAGAAATAACCCCTTTTTTTTCCTCGTGTAACTCGCTGCAATCCCTTACCCACACTGGCATTAGCCGAGCCGCTCGTTTGGATGAATGTATTCTAATTGCCCGCAGAGGGTTGCCTCAGAATCTCAGTATGCTACGGTATAGGCCGATAATATTTAATTACAAAGAAGAATCAACATAAGAAAATCAACTTTAACCGGGAAATAAATTAATGCATGGCTATTAAAATCGAAGTTAAGAATCTATATAAAGTTTTTGGCGATAATCCCGACCGCGCGTTTAAATATATTGAAAAAGGGATCACTAAAGAAGCGCTGCTGCAGAAAACCGGTCTGTCTCTTGGCGTTAAAGACGCCAGTCTGGCCATTGAAGAAGGCGAGATTTTTGTCATCATGGGGTTATCCGGTTCCGGTAAATCCACTATGGTTCGCCTTCTCAATCGTCTGATAGAACCTACCCGTGGCCAGGTCATCATTGACGGTGAAGATATTGCGAAAATATCGGACAGCGAATTACGACAGGTGCGCAGAAATAAAATCAGCATGGTATTCCAGTCATTTGCGTTAATGCCACATATGACGGTATTGAATAATGCCGCATTTGGTATGGAATTATCCGGCGTACCCATGGCAGAGCGTCAGGAAAAAGCGCTTGATGCACTGCGCCAGGTCGGTCTGGATAATTATGCTCATGCATACCCGGATGAACTTTCCGGCGGCATGCGTCAACGTGTCGGATTAGCCCGCGCGTTAGCCATTAACCCCGATATATTATTGATGGATGAAGCCTTCTCTGCGCTCGATCCGTTAATTCGTACCGAAATGCAGGATGAGCTGGTCAAACTGCAGTCGCGCCACCAGCGGACCATCGTCTTTATCTCGCACGATCTGGATGAAGCGATGCGTATTGGCGACCGCATCGCCATCATGCAGGGTGGTGAAGTGGTACAGGTCGGTACGCCGGATGAGATCCTCAATAACCCCGCCAACGACTATGTGCGCACCTTCTTCCGTGGCGTGGATATCAGCCACGTATTCAGTGCGAAGGACATCGCCCGCCGCAGTGCTGCCGCGCTGATCCGTAAAGCGCCGGGACTTGGCCCACGTTCGGCAATCAAACTGTTGCAGGATAACGACCGTGAGTACGGCTACGTGCTGGAAAAACAACGCTTTGTCGGCACCGTCTCCGTCGACTCGCTGAAGGCTGCGCTGGCAGAGGGAGCGGGGCTCGATCGCGCGCTGCTGGACAGCCCCCAGGCGATGCCTGCTGATACCACGCTTAACGATTTGCTTTCCCATGTCGCACAGGCTCCGTGCGCGGTGCCGATTATCGATGACGAGGGGCAGTACGTCGGCATTATTTCCAAAGGTATGTTATTGCAAGCATTAGATCGTGACGGAGGCCAGCCATGAGTGAACAAACCCGTAACCAGTGGGACTCTGCAACCACAAATCAGAGCGCGCCGGCTGATGCCAGTCAGGCCACCAGCGGCAGCAGCGACCCATGGGGAGCGCCGAATGCCGCGACAACCAGCCAGCCAGCAGCCGACTCTGCTACCGGCAGCAGCGATGCCTGGGGGGCTTCTTCTGGCGCTTCACACGACGCGGCAGGAAGCGGCGACTGGCTGAATAGCGCCCCGGCACCGCAGGTGGAGCATTTTAATATCCTCGACCCGTTCCATAAAACGCTGATCCCGCTCGACAGCTGGGTGACCACCGCGATTGACTGGGTTGTCACCCACTTTCGTCCACTGTTCCAGGGGATCCGACTGCCAATAGATTATATCCTTAGTGCCTTTCAGCAGCTGCTGTTGGGCATGCCGGCCCCGGTGGCAATTATCGTTTTTGCCCTGATAGCCTGGCAGCTTTCCAGCCTCAGTATGGGTGTCGCCACGCTGGTGTCGCTGGTGGCAATTGGCGCTATCGGCGCATGGTCTCAGGCGATGGTGACGCTGGCGCTGGTGCTGACCGCCCTGCTGTTCTGCATTGTCATTGGCCTGCCTTTGGGCATCTGGCTGGCACGCAGTCAGCGCGCGGCGAAAATTATTCGCCCGCTGCTGGATGCAATGCAAACCACGCCAGCATTCGTCTACCTGGTGCCGATCGTGATGCTGTTTGGCATCGGTAACGTGCCGGGCGTGGTGGTAACCATTATCTTTGCCCTGCCGCCGATTGTGCGTCTGACTATCCTGGGTATCAAGCAGGTGCCTGCTGACCTGGTGGAAGCCGCAGAATCCTTCGGTGCCAGCCCGCGTCAGATGCTGTTTAAAGTCCAGCTGCCGCTGGCGATGCCAACCATTATGGCCGGGGTCAATCAGACGCTGATGCTGGCGCTGTCGATGGTGGTTATCGCTTCGATGATTGCCGTAGGCGGTCTCGGCCAGATGGTGCTGCGCGGTATCGGCCGCCTGGACATGGGGCTGGCTACCGTCGGCGGCGTCGGCATCGTTATTCTGGCGATCATCCTTGACCGACTCACGCAGTCAGTGGGTAGAGACAAACGCAGTCGCGGCAACCGTCGCTGGTACGCCAGCGGCCCGCTGGGTCTGTTGACCCGCCCCTTTATAAAATAATTCTCTGGCGGCACGCCACCGTGCCGCCCGCAACCTCCGCTCGACCAAACATTAAGGAATCGCTATGCGCAAGACAGCACTGCTGGCCGCCGCGTTCATCACGCTGGCCGCCGCCCAGGTTTCTGCCGCCGATCTGCCGGGTAGGGGCATTACCGTGAAGCCCGCTCAAAGTACCATTACCGAAGAGACGTTTCAGACGCTACTGGTAAGCCGCGCACTGGAAAAACTGGGCTATACCGTTGACGATCCCAGTGAGGTTGATTACAACGTCGCCTACACCTCAATTGCTGCCGGTGATACCACTTTTATGGCCACCAACTGGCGACCGCTGCACGATGATATGTACCAGGCGGCGGGCGGCGACGCCAAATTCTACCGTCATGGAGCCTACGTGCAGGGCGCCGCCCAGGGTTATCTGATTGATAAGAAAACCGCAGACAAGTACCACATCACTAATATCGAACAGCTGAAAGATCCTAAGCTGGCCAAACTGTTCGATACCAACGATGACGGCAAAGCCGACCTGACCGGCTGTACGCCGGGCTGGGGCTGTGATGATGTGATCACCCACCAGATCAAGGCTTACGGGCTTAGCAATACCGTTACGCATAACCAGGGCAACTACTCGGCGATGATCGCCGACACGATTACCCGCTTCAAAGGCGGCAAACCGGTGCTGTACTTCACCTGGACACCTTACTGGGTAAGCGATGTGCTGGTTCCGGGTCGCGACGTGGTGTGGTTGCAGGTGCCGTTCTCATCCATGCCGGGCGCGCAGAAAAATGTCGATACCAAGCTGGCAAACGGTGCCAACTACGGCTTCCCGGTTAACTCCATGCACATTGTGGCGAACAAAGAGTGGGCGCAGAAAAACCCGGCGGCGGCAAAACTGTTTGCCGAAATGAAGCTGCCGTTAGCGGATATCAACGCGCAGAACTCGCGTATGCATCAGGGCCAGTCTTCCGACGCGGATATCAATGCGCATGTCAATGGCTGGATTAAAGCGCATCAGGCACAGTTTGATGGCTGGGTGAAAGACGCGCTGGCTGCCGGGAAATAACCGACAGGTGGGTTGTCGCCCCCGCATGCGGCAACCTGCTGACGCTATAGTGGCTGACCAACAACTTTTGGTCAGCCTGCAGTTCGACGGTTGATGCCGTCAATCTGGTTTGTCCTGTTAATTATCATGTGAGTGAAATAGTTTTTTAGGTTATTATTAGTCTATAGGACATTTCTTACACTCATATTTGGTTTTTATGAAATCCCCCCATCAAGCTCTTACACCCGCTTTAGTGACGCTGATGTCAATTGCCACCGGCCTCTCCGTGGCATGCAACTATTATGTGCAGCCGCTGCTGGCCACTATTGCCCATACTTTCGGCCTCTCATTCCATCAAGCGGGATTTATTGTCACCACGGCACAGCTGGGATATGCCGCCGGGCTGCTTTTTTTGGTACCGCTGGGTGACATGCTCGAACGTCGTAGCCTGATTGTGTCGATGAGCTTGCTGGCAGCGGGGGGATTGGTGATCACCGCTATGTCCTCAACGCTTCCGCTTATGTTGCTGGGTACGGTGCTGACCGGGTTGTTTTCAGTGGTCGCGCAGATCCTTGTGCCGCTGGCGGCAACGCTCGCCGCGCCGGAAAAACGTGGCAAGGTGGTTGGCACCGTAATGAGCGGTCTGCTGCTGGGGATCCTGCTGGCGCGAACCGTGGCCGGTGGGCTGGCAGAGCTGGGCGGCTGGCGCAGCGTGTTCTGGATAGCCAGTTTACTGATGGTTTTGATGGCGCTGGCGCTGTGGCGCTATCTGCCGCGCTATCAGCAGTCGTTAACGCTCAATTATCGCCAGCTGCTGGGATCCATTTTCACCCTGTATGCGCGTCATCCCGTGCTGCGCACCCGGGCCATCACCGGTTGCCTGGCGTTCGCTAACTTCAGCGTGCTGTGGACCTCCATGGCATTTCTGCTGTCTTCGCCGCAGTGGAACTATTCAGTGGGCGAGATTGGTTTGCTCGGCCTGGTCGGGGCGGCAGGAGCGCTGGCGGCTCGTCATGCCGGTGCACTGGCGGATAAAGGCCATGCCCGGCTGACCACCAGCGGAGGGTTGCTGCTTTTACTGGCATCGTGGGGCATTACCGCACTGGGCGCTCACTCTCTGCCGGCGCTGATTATGGGAATTATCTTGCTCGACCTTGCGGTTCAGGGCGTGCATATCACCAATCAGAGCGTGATCTACCGCCATATGCCGGAAGCACGTAACCGACTCACTGCCGGTTATATGACCAGTTACTTTACTGGCGGAGCGGCCGGGTCATTATTGTCGGCATCGGCTTTTCAGGCAGCAGGATGGTATGGGGTCTGTACTGCTGGCGTTCTGTTAACCCTGTGTAATTTGATTATCTGGTGGCGTGGCCATCACCAGGAAGCCGCAACAGAGTGATTTTTTGAATCATAATTGGCGCTTTTTAGATTTTACGGCCTGTTAAGACAATTCCCGCTCTGTTATGGTTAGGCGCAATTTATTAAAGATGGTTATGTTTTTCAGTAAAATTTTTTGGTGATTGCAAATCAGCCATTTGTCATCGTAGTTATTTCCCCGTCAGAGGGATCCCCTATGTATGGTAATGATATCGCTCTCATCCACGTTTTACTGGGTATTGCAAACCAGCCATCATTTCCTGACCGGATGATGCCGGACCTTTCAGGTTCCGCCTCTCCTGTTATGATTTATCATTATACGCACAGCATTGTTTTCGTGGCTATTTAGTGGCCTGGGTTATGGAATGACCGTGAAACTACGGATGATGACTACGGCAATGTGAAAATCTCACCGACGGTAAAGTCGCATTACCCATTAATCACCATCATTATTATACCCGTTGCAACTAGTGAGGTTCATTTATAATGGAAAGTTCATTTACTCCCATTGAACAGATGCTGAATTTTCGTGCGAACCGCCATAAAGATTTCCCATTGCAGGAGATTATGCTGACGCGCCTGTGTATGCACATGCAGAGTAAATTGCTGGAAAACCGCAATAAAATGCTGAAAGCACAGGGAATTAACGAGACGCTGTTTATGGCATTGATTACGCTGGATGCACAGGAAGACCACAGTATCCAACCGTCTGAGCTTAGCGCTGCCCTCGGCTCTTCGCGCACTAACGCCACGCGTATCGCTGATGAGCTGGAAAAACGCGGTTGGATCGAGCGCCGTGAAAGTGACAACGACCGCCGCTGCCTGCATTTGCACCTGATGCCAAAAGGCGACGAATTCCTGCGCCAGTTGCTGCCACCGCAGCATCAATGCCTGCAACTTTTGTGGTCGGCATTGAGCGAAGCCGAAAAGGCGCAACTGGAAGTCATTACTCGTAAACTGTTGAATCGTTTAGATCAAATGGATGAAGAAGAAGTCGTCGCTTCCCTGTCACGTTAATTAGCCACTCAATAGCATATTGTGCGACACAACCCGAGTCGCAAATCGCTACCTTACTCCCCGTCATTTTCCCTTATGCCAGCGCTAACCCGCTGGCATTTTAAACTCAGACGATAGCCGCCATGATGTCAGCAGCACGGGTGGGCAAGAATTCAGGAGGATATCATGGGCGCAAGTGCGGCGGCGCAGAAGCCACAGCAGCCGGAAAAGAAGAATAAGACGCGCAAAACGACATTGATTTTTCTGGCCCTGTTGCTGGTGATGATTGGCATTGCTTATCTGGCATGGTGGTTACTGGTATTACGTCACTATCAGGAAACCGATGATGCCTACGTTGCCGGAAATCAGGTGCAGATGATGGCTCAGGTCGCGGGCAGCGTCAACAAAGTGTGGTTTGACAACACGGATTTCGTTAAAAAAGGGGATGTGCTGGTCACCCTTGATCGCACCGATGCCGGCCAGGCATTTGAGAAAGCGCAAACGGCATTAGCCACCAGTGTGCGTCAGACACATCAGCTGATTATTAACGGTAAACAGCATCAGGCGGCGATAGAGCTGCAAAAGACCGCGATGGAACAGGCACAGGCGGATTTACGCCGCCGCGAGCCGCTGGGGGCGGCAAATCTGATTGGTAAAGAGGCCCTGCAGCACGCGCGGGATGCGGTAGCCACTGCCAAAGCGCAGCTGGATGTGGCGATGCAGCAGTACAATGCCAATCAGGCGATGATCCTCAATACCACGCTGGAAAACCAGCCTGCGGTGAAAAAGAGTGCCGCCGAACTGCGCGATGCCTGGCTTACTCTGCAGCGCACCAGCGTAGTCAGCCCGATTGATGGCTATGTATCACGCCGTAGCGTACAGGTCGGTTCGCAGATTGGCACCACCACGCCGCTACTGGCTATTGTCCCGGCGAATCATCTTTGGGTAGACGCAAACTTTAAGGAAACCCAACTGGCTGGTGTGCGTATCGGCCAACCGGCCACCGTGCTTAGCGATATTTACGGTGATGACGTGGTCTATCACGGTAAAGTGGTTGGGCTGGATATGGGTACCGGGAGCGTGTTCTCGCTGCTGCCCGCACAAAATGCCACCGGTAATTGGATCAAAGTGGTACAGCGCCTGCCGGTACGTATCGCCCTCGATGCACAGGAAGTGGCAAAACATCCGCTGCGCATCGGGCTGTCGACGCGGGTGAAAATAGATACCCGCAGCAGTGAAGGAGCGGTGCTTGCCACCAGCGTGCACAGTAAACCGGCTTACGCCAGTGATGCGCTGGTGCTGGATCTGGCTCCTGCGAACCGACTTATCGCCGATATTATTCGCGCTAATGCCAGCTAAATCAGCGGGGAATGATATGGCGCGTCAACCGCTTACGGGTATGCCGCTGGTTTTAATGACCATCGCGCTGTCACTGGCCACTTTCATGCAGGTACTGGATTCCACCATTGCTAACGTGGCCATCCCGACCATTGCCGGCAACCTTGGAGCCTCAAACTCACAGGGCACCTGGGTGATCACCTCTTTTGGCGTGGCGAACGCCATTTCCATTCCGCTAACCGGCTGGCTGGCTAAACGGCTGGGCGAAGTGAAGCTGTTTCTGTGGTCAACCATCGCCTTCGTCGTGGCGTCATGGTTGTGCGGCATGTCTGAAAACCTCACGATGCTTATTTTCTTCCGCGTCATTCAGGGGATCGTTGCCGGCCCGCTGATCCCCCTGTCGCAGAGCCTGCTGTTAAACAATTATCCCCCGGCGAAACGCAGCCTCGCGCTGTCGCTATGGGCAATGACGGTGATCGTTGCCCCCATCTGTGGCCCGATCCTCGGCGGCTGGATCAGTGATAACTACCACTGGGGCTGGATCTTCTTTATCAACGTGCCTATCGGCGTAGCGGTGGTGATCCTCACCTTACAGACGCTGCGCCATCGCGAGACGCCCACGGCGATCCGCCCTATCGATACCGTCGGCCTGGTACTGCTGGTCGTCGGCATCGGTTGTTTACAGGTGATGCTCGATCGCGGGAAAGAGCTGGACTGGTTTAGCTCACCGGAGATCATTACGTTAACCGTCATCGCCGTGGTAGCCCTGGCGGTGCTACTGGTATGGGAGCTAACGGATGACCATCCGATCGTGGATTTGTCGCTGTTTAAATCGCGTAACTTCACCATTGGCTGCCTGTCTATCAGCCTCGCTTATATGCTTTATTTCGGCTCCATCGTACTGTTACCGCAGCTGCTGCAGGAAGTATATGGCTACACCGCGACCTGGGCCGGGCTGGCTTCAGCCCCGGTGGGGATTATCCCGGTGATCCTGTCGCCGATTATTGGCCGTTTTTCCCATAAGCTGGATATGCGGCGACTGGTCACCTTTAGCTTCATTATGTATGCGGTATGCTTCTACTGGCGTGCTTATACCTTTGAACCCGGTATGGATTTTGGCGCTTCGGCGTGGCCGCAGTTTATACAGGGTTTTGCCGTGGCGTGCTTTTTTATGCCGCTGACTACCATTACCCTTTCAGGATTACCGCCGGAGCGCCTGGCCGCAGCTTCAAGCCTGTCTAACTTTACCCGCACGCTGGCTGGTTCGATTGGCACGTCGATTACCACCACTATGTGGAGCAATCGCGAATCGATCCACCACAGCCAGCTCACGGAGTCGGTGACGCCTTACAGTGTGAACAGTCAGGAGATATACGCGAAGCTGGAACAGGCGGGGTTGACTCACGATCGGGCATCGGCCTGGATTGCACAGCAAATCACCAATCAGGGGTTGATCATTTCAGCCAATGAAATTTTCTGGGCGTCTGCCGGGGTATTTCTTATCCTGCTGGTGCTGGTGTGGTTTGCCCGGCCACCGTTTTCGGCGGGTAACGGCGGCGGCGGCGCGCATTAAACAGGGCGGATAGCCGATCCGCCCTGTTTGAGGGAGCCATCGCTCCCTTTATTTGTCAACGCGTTACGCGTTCTGACGCCACCATTCAGCGAGTAACACGCCGGTCGCTACCGAAACGTTAAGGCTTTCTACGTTGCCGGTGCCACTGATAGAGACGCTGAGATCGCCCTGCCGGAAAGTGCTGTCCGACAGACCGTCACGTTCCTGCCCCAGCACCAGCACCATTTTAGCCGGCAGTTCCGCCGTGGAAAGCGGGACGCCCTGGTGGCTGGAGGTGGTCACAATGGTGTAACCCGCTTGACGGAAAGCATCCAGTCCGGCAGCAAAACTTTCGCCGCTGATGGCCCGAACATGCTCCGCGCCGCCCTCTGCGGTACGCACCGCAGCACCTGACTCCAACAGAGACGCATCGTCCACCAGCAAACCTTTTGCGCCAAAGTGCGCACAGCTGCGCATAATGCCGCCGAGGTTATGTGGGTTGCCGATATCCTCCAGCGCCACCACGCAGTCTTTCTGACCGGCCTGTGCCAGCCATTCGCTTACCGGCATACCAACACGTTTTTTAATCAGGAAGCAGACGCCGCCGTGGTGTTCCGTGCCGGATGCCTTTTGCAGTTCGGCGTCATCTACGGTGTGATATGCCTTACGGTTAGCCGCCATCCACTTTAATGCTTCCCGAAAGCGTGGCGTGACGCCTTGCACAAACCAGGCGCGAACGATAGATTCCGGGCGACTCTGGAACAATGCCTGGCAGGCATTTTCACCGTAGACGCGCGTCTCTTCCATACGCTGGCGGCGTAGCTGCTCAGGATTGATAAAGCTTTTCCCGCTGATCCCACAGTGATCGGGTTTGTCATCCGCCGCAGCGGCATTCGGCGCACGGGATACGGTACGCCACGGAGAGTCAGAACGCCCTTCGTCGCGATCGCGCCCGCCACGTGGCTTGCTGTCTGCATTGCGCGCGGGACGGCGTTCACCATCCTGACGATAACCACCTTTGCCGGTGCGCGGATTTTTACCGCTTTTGCTGTTTTCGTCATCGCCGCGAACATACATCACTTTGACCTTGTTGCTCTTACCTTTCAATTCGTCGTTCATTTTTCCTCCACCTGGGCTGAGCGCGAAGCGCGCAGATTACCTGATGTCGCGGTAGTTAGCTATCAACTTCCAATAAATGCGCCCGTTTTCCGTGTATCAGCATCAACAGCTGTGCGAGTTTACCTATTATACTTATTGAACGAATCACATTGTGACCCTCATCACCCATCCGCATACTGTTGGCTTATGTTCGGTAAACGCAGTAAGCAATCACTTACTCCTGAAACGAGGTGAAGAAATGAATACGGTTTGCTCATCCTGTCAGGCAACCAATCGCCTGCCGGCTGAACGCATTGCGCACGGTGCTAAATGCGGCCGCTGTGGTGACACGTTGTTTGACGGGCAGGTAGTGAATGCTACCGGCGAGACGCTGGATAAATACCTGCAGGACGACCTGCCGGTGGTTATCGATTTTTGGGCGCCCTGGTGCGGCCCCTGCGTGAACTTTGCCCCCGTCTATGAGTCGGTCGCCCGGCAACGCAGTGGTAAAATACGCTTTCTGAAAGTGAATACGGAAGCTGAACCGGCGCTGAGCGCCCGTTTCCGTATTCGCAGTATTCCAACCATCATGCTGTTTAAGCAGGGCCAGGTAGCCGATGTGCTGAGCGGAGCGATGCCTAAAGCGCCTTTCGAAGCCTGGCTGGATGAAAACCTGTAAGCATCTGAGCGGGCGGCTGAGGTCAGAATCCGTTAGAATGGCAGTTTTCGCTGATGACTGATAATGAACGATAACGCTGTTCTGCGCCTGCGCACCTGGCGACTCGCCCGCGCCACCCGCCCTTTCCTTGCCCGTGGTCATCGCATTAGTCGCTGTCAGGGCTGCCTGCTGCCGCATAAAAACTGCCTGTGCGCCACGATTAACCCGCGTGAGGCACGCAGCCGTTTTTGTCTGGTGATGTTTGACAGCGAGCCGATGAAACCGAGTAATACCGGGCGGCTGATTGCCGATATTCTGCCTGATACCCTGGCATTTGGCTGGTCACGCACCGAGCCGGATGCCGGGCTGCTACAGGCAGTGAAGAATGCGGATTATCAACCGATGGTGGTTTTTCCTGCATCCTATGCCGACCCCGGCCGCCCGGTACTGAACTCACCGCCGCTCGACGGCAAGCCCCCGCTGTTTATCATGCTGGATGGAACCTGGACGGAAGCACGTAAAATGTTCCGTAAAAGTCCCTGGCTGGACTCGCTGCCGGTGATGTCGCTCAATCTGACGCGCCCGTCAAATTATCAACTGCGCATGACCCACGCTGCTGGCCAGCACTGCACGGCTGAAGTGGCGGCAGAACTGCTGCTGCAGGCGGGCGATAGCGCGGCGGGGGAAGCGTTATTCAGCCACTTCGATCTGTTTCGCCAGCGTTATCAGGCCGGCAAGCCGCATCATCCGCTGCACCCATCCGCTGAGAATGAATCACCACCTGCTGCTCGTTAGCTGATGTACAACACAGCATCTTCGCCCACCCCGGAGTAGAATCAGAACACTATTTACTGAGGGAGCAACAATGAGCCAGCGTGGACTAGAAGCCCTGTTAAAACCCAAAACAATTGCGGTGATCGGAGCCTCCATCCGGCCGGAGCGCGCCGGGTATGTCATGATGCGTAATCTGCTGGCCGGTGGCTTCAGTGGCCCGGTGCTGCCGGTAACGCGGAAATACCAGGCGGTATGTGGCGTGCTAACCTCGCCAGATATCGCCAGCCTGCCACTCTTACCGGATTTGGCAATTCTCTGTACCCATGCGCGGCGTAACCTGAAATTACTGCATGCGCTGGCTGAGCGCGGTTGCAAAGCCTGCATCGTCCTCTCTGCCCCGCCCAATCAGTTGGCAGAACTGAAAGCCTGTGCCAGCCGCTGGCAAATTCGCCTGCTTGGCCCGAATAGCCTCGGCCTGATCGCCCCCTGGCAGGGACTGAATGCCAGCTTCTCGCCGGTGCCCGCCAGGCAAGGAAAGCTGGCTTTTATCTCGCAGTCGTCTGCGGTTTCCAACACCATTCTTGACTGGGCGCAGCAGCGCCAGCTGGGGTTCTCGTGGTTTATCGCACTGGGTGACAGTCTGGATATTGATGCCGATGACCTGCTGGACTTCCTCGCCCGCGATGGAAAAACCAGCGCTATTCTGCTTTATCTTGAACATCTTAGCGACGCGCGACGCTTTGTCTCTGCCGCGCGTAGCGCCTCACGCAATAAACCGATTCTGGTGATTAAAAGCGGCCGTAGCCCGCAGGCCCAGCGCCTGCTAAACACCCAGGGGGGTATGGATGCCGCCTGGGATGCCGCCATTCAGCGTGCTGGCCTGCTGCGCGTTCAGGACACCCATGAATTATTTTCGGCGGTGGAAACGCTCAGTCATATGCGCCCGCTGCGCGGAGAGCGGCTGATGATCCTCTGCAACGGAGCCGCACCGGCAGCATTAGCGCTTGATGCGTTATATGCCCGCAACGGTAAGCTCGCCACATTGAGTGAGCCTTTACTAACTTCATTAGCTCCGCTGTTGCCTGAAGGGATCGTGCCGGGTAACCCGCTCGACCTCAAAGATGATGCAACACCAGAGCGTTATCTGCTGGCGCTGTCGATGCTGCTTAACAGCCAGGACCTCGATGCGCTGTTGATCATCCACGCCCCCAGCACGGTAGCGCCCCCTGCGCTTACGGCGCGTAAAGTCATCGATCGGGTAAAACAGCATCCGCGCGCGCAGCAGATCGCCTTGCTAACCAACTGGTGTGGGGAGTTCTCCTCACAGGAGGCGCGCCAGCTGTTTAATGAAGCCGGAATTCCAACTTACCGTACCCCGGAAGGCGCGATCAGCGCCTTTATGCATATGGTGGAATATCGCCGCAACCAGAAGCAACTGCGTGAAACGCCGTCGTTACCGCTTAATCTGACCGCCAACACCAGCGATGCCCATCGTTTGATCCATCAGGCGCTCAGCAGCGGCATCACTTCACTGGATACTCACCAGGTGCAGCCGATTTTGCAGGCTTACGGGCTGAATACGCTACCCACCTGGATTGCCAGCGATAGCGTGCAGGCGGTGAAGATTGCCGCACAGATCGGTTACCCGGTGGCGTTGAAACTACGCTCGCCGGATATCCCGTATAAATCGGAAGTACAGGGGGTGATGCTTTACCTGAGAACGGCCGATGAAGTTCAGCAGGCGGTAGATGCCATCATCGGCCGCGTCAGTGTGGCATGGCCGCAGGCGCGCATCGACGGACTGATGGTACAAAGCATGGCAAACCGCGCCGGGGGGCATGAGCTGCGTATCGTGGTAGAACAGGACCCGCTATTCGGGCCGGTGATTATGCTGGGGGAAGCTGGCATGCCCTGGCAGGACGACCGCCAGGCCGCGATCGCCCTGCCGCCGCTCAATATGACGCTGGCGCGCTATCTGGTTAAACAGGGCGTTGCCAGCGGAAAAATACGCCGCCGCAGCACGCTGGAACCGCTGGATCTGGATGGGCTTAGCCAGGTGCTGGTGCAGGTCTCAAACCTGATTGTCGATTGCCCGGAAATTGTTGGTCTTGATATCCATCCGCTACTGGCCAGCGCTGGCGGCTTTACTTTACTCGACGTTACGCTCCGGCTGGCGCACTACCACGGCGTTGCGCAGGCACGGCTGGCAATACGCCCTTATCCCCAAGAGCTGGAAGAGGCCGTCCAGCTGAAAAATGGCCAGCGCGCGCTTTTCCGCCCGATCCTGCCGGAAGACGAACCGCTGCTACAGCAGTTTATTGCCCGGGTGACAAAAGAAGACCTCTATTATCGCTACTTCAGTGAGATAAATGAATTCACCCATGACGATTTGGCGAACATGACGCAAATCGACTACGATCGGGAAATGGCTATCGTCGCGGTGCGCCAGCACAATGGCCTTAATGAGATTATCGGCGTCACCCGCGCCATCTCCGATGCTGATAATATCGATGCGGAATTTTCTGTGCTGGTGCGATCCGACCTGAAGAGCCTGGGCCTGGGCCGCCGTCTGTTGGAGAAGATGATTGTCTATACGCGTCAGCATGGTTTACAGCAGCTGAACGGGATTACCATGCCGGGCAACCAGGGCATGATATCACTGGCGCGCAAGTTAGGATTCAATATCGATATCCAGCTGGAAGACGGCATCGTCGGGCTTACGCTACCATTGCGGGATGATCAGGCAGATCGTCAGAAGTAAATCTGCTACCATCCGGGCTAACTAATGGTATTATTCGCGGTTAGAATCATGATTTTATCGCACAGAGTCATTATATGAACAGGGAAGCAACGCACTGTGATGTTGTCAAAATTTAAACGCAATAAACACCAACAGCACCTTGCGCAGCTGCCAAAAATTCCGCAGTCAGCGGCAGATTTCCGTACGCTGTTTTCACCGACAGATTTCCGTGAGACGCTGTTGGAAAAAATTGCCTCCGCTACCCGGCGTATCTGCATCGTGGCACTGTATCTGGAAAACGATGAAGGGGGGCGCGCTATCCTTTCTGCACTTTATGCCGCTAAACAACGTCGACCGGAGCTGGACGTTCGCGTGCTGGTCGACTGGCATCGTGCTCAACGTGGCCGTATCGGTGCCGCAGCGGGTGTGACTAACGCCGACTGGTATTGCGAAATGGCCAGCCAGCATCCTGATGCTGACATTCCGGTTTATGGTATTCCGGTGAATACGCGCGAAGCGCTGGGCGTTCTGCATTTAAAAGGCTCCGTCATTGATGATACCGTGCTGTATACCGGTGCCAGCTTCAATGATGTTTATCTGCATCAGAAAGACAAGTACCGCTACGACCGCTATCAGCTGATCGGCAACCGGGTTCTGGCCGATACCCTGTTTGACTGGATCGAAACGAATTTGATTCAGGCCGAGGCGGTGCATCATCTCAACCGGCTTGAACGCCCAACCAGCCCGGAAATCAAAAACGAAACCCGCCAGTTCCGTCAGGATTTGCGCGGCTTCGACTACGAATTTAACGGTGTTGCCAGCAATGAAGAGTTGTCCGTCACTCCGCTGGTGGGTCTGGGAAAGCGCAGCCTGCTTAACAAGACCATCTATCATTTGATGCCCTGTGCCGAGCAGAAGCTGACGATCTGTACCCCTTATTTCAACCTGCCGGCTATTCTGGTGCGCAATATTATCTGGCTGCTGCGGCGGGGCAAAGAGGTGGAAATCATCGTCGGCGACAAAACCGCCAATGACTTCTACATCCCCGAAGATCAGCCCTTTAAGATCATCAGCGCCTTGCCTTATCTGTATGAAATCAACCTGCGCCGTTTTCTCAGCCGCCTGCAATATTACGTTAACAGCGGGCAGCTAACCGTACGTCTGTGGAAGGACGGCGAGAACAGCTACCACTTGAAAGGGTTATGGGTGGATGACGAATGGATGATGGTGACCGGAAATAACCTGAACCCGCGCGCCTGGCGTCTGGATTTGGAAAATGCGGTGCTGATCCACGATCCGCTGCAACAGCTGGCCGCGCAACGCGATCGGGAACTCCGTCTGATCCGCGAACATACTACCCGCGTGCAGCATTTCCACGATCTGGAAAGCATTGCGGAATATCCGGTAAAGGTGCGCAAATTAATCCGCCGTCTTCGACGTATCCGTATAGATCGACTCATCAGCCGTATTCTCTGACCGGTTGTATTGCTTTCAAACCTTGCAGTAACGGACTTCTGAGGGGCTGTGTGCGCATTTTCCTGCTTATTACCCTGCTATGTTGCAGTGGCTGCACTCATCTGGCGAAGGATGAGTGGACCGGCCAGGATAAAGCCCAGCATTTCCTCTCTTCAGCCTTTTTTGCCGCAGCGGGTAATGCTTATGGTGAACGCCAGAACTGGAACCAGAGCCGCAGCGCTGGCTTCGGCGTGTTATTTTCCATCAGCCTTGGTGTGGCAAAAGAGCTGTACGACAGCCGCGCCGGGGGAACAGGCTGGAGCTGGAAGGATTTAAGCTGGGATGTAGCCGGTGCTGCCACCGGCTACGCATTATGGAATATGAGCCGTTAATTACAGTTTTAAGCCCTGCCCGCGTCGATGCAACATTAGTGAGACAAGGAAAGCGATTGCCCCCATCCCCGATACGTACCAGAAGAAACTGGTTTCACTGCCGGCGGCTTTCAGTGACAGGGCAACATACTCTGCTGAACCACCAAACAGCGCGTTTGCCACCGCGTAGGATAATCCCACCCCTAACGCCCTGACTTCCGGTGGAAACATCTCCGCTTTCAGGATCCCGCTAATTGAGGTGTAGAAACTGGTTATCGCCAGCGCCAGCATCACCAGCATAAATGCCAGCACCGGACTGGTCACGTTCTGTAATATCGTCAGGATTGGCACGGTACAGACAGCAGCCAGAGCACCAAAAATTAACATCGAATAGCGGCGGCCAATTTTATCTGACAGCGCACCTATTAATGGCTGAAGCAGCATAAAGATAAACAGCGCTGCGGTCATCAGCGCACTGGCCGTTTTATGATCCATCGCAGCGGTATTGACCAGGTACTTCTGCATATAGGTGGTGAAGGTGTAAAAACTGAGAGAGCCTCCGGCGGTAAAGCCCAGAACCATAATGAAAGCGCGGCGGTGTTTCCACAGTCCTTTTAGCGACCCGGCATCTTTATGAGCACGGGTTTTATTATCCGATGTTTCATTCAGCGAGCGCCGCAGATAGAGCGCCACCACGGCAAGCAAAGCTCCCAGCGCGAACGGGATACGCCAGCCCCAGTCACGCAGCTCCTGATCGGACAATACCTGCTGCAGTACCACCACGGTTAAAAGCGCCAGCAACTGCCCGCCAATAAGGGTAACGTACTGAAAAGAGGCATAAAAACCCTTGCGCCCTTCGACTGCAACTTCGCTCATATAGGTCGCACTGGTGCCATATTCCCCGCCAACAGAGAGTCCCTGAAACAGACGAGCCAGCAACAACAACGCCGGCGCCCAAATCCCAATCGTGTTGTAACCAGGAAGACAGGCAATCACCAGCGAACCAAAACACATCATGCAGACTGAGATCAACATCGAGGCTTTCCGCCCGTGTTTATCACCGATATAACCAAAAATCCAGCCACCTATTGGCCTCATCAAAAACCCTGCGGCAAAGACCCCCGCCGTCTGTAATAGCTGGGTGGTTGGGTTACCACTGGGAAAAAAGATGTGGGCAAAATAAAGCGAGCAGAACGAGTAGACGTAGAAGTCGAACCACTCTACGAGGTTACCTGAAGAGGCCCCGACAATGGCCCAGATACGCTGACGGGTGGTCATCGAGCCTTGCAACTGCGTGTTGTTTTTGGTCACGGACTCTGCCATTAGATACACCTCGTGATTAATTCCCTGCTTTGCTAAGCACCAAAGGCGATCAATGTACCAGTTAACTCAACCCGCTGTTTGTTATGAATTTATTTTAAAGGTATTGAAAGTGTTTTTTGTGAGCCAGCGCTGACTATTGCCTGGGGGAAGAGGTCACTAACAGAAGCAGGTAGGTTATCAAATGGGTGGAACTGATAACGCAAAAAGGCCATCCCGGAGGATGGCCTTTTGCCTGATTTGATGCCTGGCAGTTCCCTACTCTCGCATGGGGAGACCCCACACTACCATCGGCGCTACGGCGTTTCACTTCTGAGTTCGGCATGGGGTCAGGTGGGACCACCGCGCTAAAGCCGCCAGGCAAATTCTGGTGCACGAAACGAATCTTTTTCACTGATGCCGCGTTGGCCGCGCTTGTAAACTCAGTCACATACCTCAGTATGCTCCTTCATTTACTGCACTTGCCGCCTTGCATCAGCAAAAAATCTTTCGTTCCCGCTAATTCTTTATCCGGTTCAAGCTGAAAATATCTCTTCGTCNCTCAACACAACCCAGAACGCTTCTGGCGTTGTAAGGTTAAGCCTCACGGGTCATTAGTACCGGTTAGCTCAACGCATCGCTGCGCTTACACACCCGGCCTATCAACGTCGTCGTCTTCAACGTCCCTTCAGGGGTCTCAAGGACCCAGGGAAGATTCATCTCGAGGCAAGTTTCGCGCTTAGATGCTTTCAGCGCTTATCTTTTCCGCACTTAGCTACCGGGCAATGCCATTGGCATGACAACCCGAACACCAGCGGTGCGTTCACTCCGGTCCTCTCGTACTAGGAGCAACCCCTCTCAATCTTCCAGCGCCCACGGCAGATAGGGACCGAACTGTCTCACGACGTTCTAAACCCAGCTCGCGTACCACTTTAAACGGCGAACAGCCGTACCCTTGGGACCTACTTCAGCCCCAGGATGTGATGAGCCGACATCGAGGTGCCAAACACCGCCGTCGATATGAACTCTTGGGCGGTATCAGCCTGTTATCCCCGGAGTACCTTTTATCCGTTGAGCGATGGCCCTTCCATTCAGAACCACCGGATCACTATGACCTGCTTTCGCACCTGCTTGAGCCGTCACTCTCGCAGTCAAGCCAGCTTATGCCATTGCACTAACCTCACGATGTCCGACCGTGATTAGCTGACCTTCGTGCTCCTCCGTTACTCTTTGGGAGGAGACCGCCCCAGTCAAACTACCCACCAGACACTGTCCCCACGCCGGATTACGGCGCCAGGTTAGAACATCAAACGTTAAAGGGTGGTATTTCAAGGTTGGCTCCACGCAGACTGGCGTCCACGCTTCNAAGCCTCCCACCTATCCTACACATCAAGGCTCAATGTTCAGTGTCAAGCTGTAGTAAAGGTTCACGGGGTCTTTCCGTCTTGCCGCGGGTACACTGCATCTTCACAGCGAGTTCAATTTCACTGAGTCTCGGGTGGAGACAGCCTGGCCATCATTACGCCATTCGTGCAGGTCGGAACTTACCCGACAAGGAATTTCGCTACCTTAGGACCGTTATAGTTACGGCCGCCGTTTACCGGGGCTTCGATCAAGAGCTTCTCGCAGCGCGATAACCCCATCAATTAACCTTCCGGCACCGGGCAGGCGTCACACCGTATACGTCCACTTTCGTGTTTGCACAGTGCTGTGTTTTTAATAAACAGTTGCAGCCAGCTGGTATCTTCGACTGGCTTCAGCTCCGCGAGCAAGTCGCTTCACCTACGCGCCAGCGTGCCTTCTCCCGAAGTTACGGCACCATTTTGCCTAGTTCCTTCACCCGAGTTCTCTCAAGCGCCTTGGTATTCTCTACCTGACCACCTGTGTCGGTTTGGGGTACGATTGGTCGTTACCTGATGCTTAGAGGCTTTTCCTGGAAGCAGGGCATTTGTCACTTCAGCACCGTGGTGCCTCGTCATCACGCCTCAGCCTTAAAGAGTTCCGGATTTGCCTGGAACTCAAGCCTGCACGCTTAAACCGGGACAACCGTCGCCCGGCCAACATAGCCTTCTCCGTCCCCCCTTCGCAGTAACACCCAGTACGGGAATATTAACCCGTTTCCCATCGACTACGCCTTTCGGCCTCGCCTTAGGGGTCGACTCACCCTGCCCCGATTAACGTTGGACAGGAACCCTTGGTCTTCCGGCGAGCGGGCTTTTCACCCGCTTTATCGTTACTTATGTCAGCATTCGCACTTCTGATACCTCCAGCAGACCTCACNGTCCACCTTCGACGGCTTACAGAACGCTCCCCTACCCAACGGACGTATCCCGAGGCCCACTCGACTTTNATGGGCGCATTGACGTCGCTGCGCTCCGTCAATCGTTATCCACTACCGTGAATGTGCCCGGGTGATACGTCCGCTGCCGCAGCTTCGGTGCATGGTTTAGCCCCGTTACATCTTCCGCGCAGGCCGACTCGACCAGTGAGCTATTACGCTTTCTTTAAATGATGGCTGCTTCTAAGCCAACATCCTGGCTGTCTGGGCCTTCCCACATCGTTTCCCACTTAACCATGACTTTGGGACCTTAGCTGGCGGTCTGGGTTGTTTCCCTCTTCACGACGGACGTTAGCACCCGCCGTGTGTCTCCCGTGATAACATTCTCCGGTATTCGCAGTTTGCATCGGATCGGTAAGCCGGGATGGCCCCCTGGCCGAAACAGTGCTCTACCCCCGGAGATGAGTTCACGAGGCGCTACCTAAATAGCTTTCGGGGAGAACCAGCTATCTCCCGGTTTGATTGGCCTTTCACCCCCCAGCCACAAGTCATCCGCTAATTTTTCAACATTAGTCGGTTCGGTCCTCCAGTTAGTGTTACCCAACCTTCAACCTGCCCATGGCTAGATCACCGGGTTTCGGGTCTATACCCTGCAACTTAACGCCCNGTTAAGACTCGGTTTCCCTGCGGCTCCCCTATACGGTTAACCTTGCTACAGAATATAAGTCGCTGACCCATTATACAAAAGGTACGCAGTCACACCACGAAGGTGCTCCCACTGCTTGTACGTACACGGTTTCAGGTTCTGTTTCACTCCCCTCGCCGGGGTTCTTTTCGCCTTTCCCTCACGGTACTGGTTCACTATCGGTCAGTCAGGAGTATTTAGCCTTGGAGGATGGTCCCCCCATATTCAGACAGGATGTCACGTGTCCCGCCCTACTCNTCGAACTCACAGCAGGTGCCTTTTTGTGTACGGGGCTGTCACCCTTTACTGCGCGACTTTCCAGACGCTTCCACTAANGCACAAACTGATTCAGGTTCTGGGCTGTTCCCCGTTCGCTCGCCGCTACTGGGGGAATCTCGGTTGATTTCTTTTCCTCGGGGTACTTAGATGTTTCAGTTCCCCCGGTTCGCCTCATGCCACTATGTATTCATGACATGATAGTGCAACGGATTGCACTGGGTTTCCCCATTCGGGTATCGTCGGTTGTTGCGGTTCATATCACCTTACCGACGCTTATCGCAGATTAGCACGCCCTTCATCGCCTCTGACTGCCTGGGCATCCACCGTGTACGCTTAGTCGCTTAACCTCACAACCCACAAGCGTCCCGAAAGACGTCTGTCAGTTGCAGGCATTGAGAGACTCGAACNTATCGTTAGCTTCATTCTTATTACGGCGAATGAATACGACACGTCGTTTCAATTTTCAGCTTGTTCCGGATTATTAAAGAGCAAATATCTCAAACGTGACTCACCGTTAAGGTGGAATCAGTTTTGAGATACGGTTGATAACGTCTTTCACTTCGTTACCGGTATGGCGTCCCCAAGGGGATTCGAACCCCTGTTACAGCCGTGAAAGGGCAGTGTCCTGGGCCTCTAGACGATGGGGACTCTGGTGTGACTTTGCTCGTTACTTCTATCAGACAATCTGTGTGGACACTGCGCCGGAAGGTATCTTCAGGTAAGGAGGTGATCCAACCGCAGGTTCCCCTACGGTTACCTTGTTACGACTTCACCCCAGTCATGAATCACAAAGTGGTAAGCGCCCTCCCGAAGGTTAAGCTACCTACTTCTTTTGCAACCCACTCCCATGGTGTGACGGGCGGTGTGTACAAGGCCCGGGAACGTATTCACCGTAGCATTCTGATCTACGATTACTAGCGATTCCGACTTCACGGAGTCGAGTTGCAGACTCCGATCCGGACTACGACGCACTTTATGAGGTCCGCTTGCTCTCGCGAGGTCGCTTCTCTTTGTATGCGCCATTGTAGCACGTGTGTAGCCCTGGCCGTAAGGGCCATGATGACTTGACGTCATCCCCACCTTCCTCCGGTTTATCACCGGCAGTCTCCTTTGAGTTCCCGACCGAATCGCTGGCAACAAAGGATAAGGGTTGCGCTCGTTGCGGGACTTAACCCAACATTTCACAACACGAGCTGACGACAGCCATGCAGCACCTGTCTCACGGTTCCCGAAGGCACTTCCGCATCTCTGCAAAATTCCGTGGATGTCAAGGCCAGGTAAGGTTCTTCGCGTTGCATCGAATTAAACCACATGCTCCACCGCTTGTGCGGGCCCCCGTCAATTCATTTGAGTTTTAACCTTGCGGCCGTACTCCCCAGGCGGTCGACTTAACGCGTTAGCTCCGGAAGCCACTCCTCANGGGAACAGCCTCCAAGTCGACATCGTTTACGGCGTGGACTACCAGGGTATCTAATCCTGTTTGCTCCCCACGCTTTCGCACCTGAGCGTCAGTCTTNGTCCAGGGGGCCGCCTTCGCCACCGGTATTCCTCCAGATCTCTACGCATTTCACCGCTACACCTGGAATTCTACCCCCCTCTACNAGACTCTAGCCTGCCAGTTTCGAATGCAGTTCCCGGGTTNAGCCCGGGGATTTCACATCCGACTTGACAGACCGCCTGCGTGCGCTTTACGCCCAGTAATTCCGATTAACGCTTGCACCCTCCGTATTACCGCGGCTGCTGGCACGGAGTTAGCCGGTGCTTCTTCTGCGGGTAACGTCAATCGACAGGGTTATTAACCCCATCGCCTTCCTCCCCGCTGAAAGTACTTTACAACCCGAAGGCCTTCTTCATACACGCGGCATGGCTGCATCAGGCTTGCGCCCATTGTGCAATATTCCCCACTGCTGCCTCCCGTAGGAGTCTGGACCGTGTCTCAGTTCCAGTGTGGCTGGTCATCCTCTCAGACCAGCTAGGGATCGTCGCCTAGGTGAGCCGTTACCCCACCTACCAGCTAATCCCATCTGGGCACATCCGATGGTGTGAGGCCCGAAGGTCCCCCACTTTGGTCCGTAGACGTTATGCGGTATTAGCTACCGTTTCCAGTAGTTATCCCCCTCCATCGGGCAGTTTCCCAGACATTACTCACCCGTCCGCCACTCGTCGGCAAAGAAGCAAGCTTCTTCCCGCTACCGTTCGACTTGCATGTGTTAGGCCTGCCGCCAGCGTTCAATCTGAGCCATGATCAAACTCTTCAATTAAAAGTTCGATTTGCTGNAACCAGTGACAGCGATGCTCAATCGTAAAACGTCATAATGAATGTCATTATGTGTTCACTCATGAGGCTTGATATTTTTTGCGCCTTGCGGCGCTGATATCAATCCTGCGAGTGCCCACACAGATTGTCTGATAAATTGTTAAAGAGCGNTGCGAACAGTGCCTTAAGCTTCCTGTCGCGAGGTGGCGTATANTACGCTTTCCTCCTTCGGAGTCAACCTCTTTTTCAGAGGTTTTTTCCGGCGGTTCAGAACTTCCTGAACCTCTCAACACCGTGGCCTGNAAGCCGTTGTTCCGTGTCGATGGAGGCGCATTATAGGGATGACTCACGGGAACGCAAGCGGAAACCTGAACTTTTTTCCTGTCCGCTGTAAATTTATGCTAAATGCTGTTTTTTAGCCCTGTTTGATGCGTGCAGGTAGATCTTTAAGGCTATCAAGCACCCAGTCGGCGGCATTTTCACCTTCTGGTGTGATTGGCTTGCCGCTGCGTACCAGCACTTTCTTACCAATACCCGCCGCTGCCGCCGCCTGCATATCTTCTATTTTATCGCCCACCATATAAGAAGCAGACATGTCGATGTGCAATTCCTGCTGTGCGGTAAGCAGCATACCCGGCTGTGGTTTACGACAGTCACACGACTGGCGTAGCTGCTCTACCACCGCTTCAGGATGATGCGGGCAAAAATAGATGCCGTCCAGATCGACATCGCGATCCGCCAGCGACCAGTCCATCCACTCGGTCAACTGCATAAACTGCTCTTCACTAAACATCCCGCGCGCGATGCCTGACTGGTTGGTGACCAGCACCAGCGCATAGCCCATTTGCTTTAGCTCTCGCATCGCGTCAATGACGCCGTCGATAAACTCAAAGTTGTCGATTTCAGAGACATAACCGTGGTCGACATTTATTGTGCCATCACGATCGAGAAAAATTGCGGGGACCTTATCAGCCACGTCGAAACTCCTGCTACATAATTTGCCATAGAGTATCGCATGATTGCCTGAAAAGAGAGAACGCCCGTTTACATCACTTCGATTGATTTAGACGTCTGGATGCCTTACCATCCACTTAGTTTCATCAGTGCGGGGGGCGGTTCTCATCAACTCCACGGCTCATTCCCATCACAATAATAAATAACTCAATGATTAAACTTTCAAATATCACCAAAGTGTTTCAGCAAAGCATGCGCACTATCACGGCGCTGGCGGATGTCAGCCTGCATGTACCCGCCGGGCAAATTTATGGTGTGATCGGTGCATCTGGCGCGGGTAAAAGTACCCTGATCCGCTGCGTCAATCTGCTTGAACGCCCCACTTCTGGTCAGATTATGGTTGATAACCAGGATCTCACTACCCTTTCAGAGAGCCAACTGACGCTGGCACGCCGTCAGATAGGGATGATTTTCCAACATTTCAATTTATTGAACTCACGCACCGTTGCCGGAAATGTCGCGTTGCCGCTGGAGCTGGGCAATCTGACTAAAGGCGAGATTAAAACTCGCGTTACCGAGCTGCTGGATTTAGTCGGTCTGGCAGACAAACACGACGCCTGGCCTGCCAACCTGTCAGGGGGTCAGAAGCAGCGCGTGGCGATTGCCCGTGCGCTGGCCAGCAACCCTAAAGTGCTGTTATGTGATGAAGCGACCAGCGCTCTGGATCCCGCCACCACCCGTTCTATCCTTGAACTGTTGAAAGACATCAACCGCCGCCTGGGTATTACCATCCTGTTGATTACGCATGAGATGGATGTGGTGAAGCGTATTTGTGACTGCGTTGCCGTTATCAGTAATGGTCAGCTGATTGAGCAGGATACTGTTAGCGAAGTGTTCTCTCATCCCAAAACGCCACTGGCACAGCAGTTTATTCAGTCGACCCTGCATCTGGATATTCCGGAGGATTATCAGCAACGGCTGACGTCTGAAATCATCACGTCTAAGGTGCCATTATTACGCATGGAGTTCACCGGCCAGTCAGTCGATGCCCCTTTACTGTCGGAGTCGGCTCGTCGTTTTAACGTCAACAACAACATTATTAGCGCGCAGATGGATTATGCCGGAGGCGTGAAGTTCGGCATTATGCTGGCCGAAATCCACGGCGAAGCGGCAGATATACAGGCTGCCATCGCGTTTTTGCAAGATCACCATGTAAAGGTAGAGGTACTGGGTTATGTCTGAGGCAATGTTGTGGTTACTGGGTCGCGGCGTTTGGGAAACCCTGATGATGACCTTTGTCTCTGGCTTCTTTGGCTTTGTTATCGGCCTGCCGGTCGGCGTTCTTTTATATGTCACCCGCCCGGGGCAGATCGTCGCCAATGCCAGGCTGTATCGCGTGCTGTCAGCCGCAGTGAATATCTTCCGTTCGATCCCGTTTATCATTCTACTGGTGTGGATGATCCCGTTTACCCGGATAATCGTCGGCACATCAATCGGGCTACAGGCGGCCATCGTTCCACTGACGGTTGGCGCAGCCCCCTTTATTGCGCGTATGGTTGAGAATGCCCTGCTCGAACTGCCAAGCGGCCTGATTGAAGCTTCCCGCGCCATGGGAGCAACCCCACTGCAAATTATCCGCAAGGTTCTGTTGCCGGAAGCGCTACCAGGCCTGGTGAATGCCGCTACTATTACGTTAATCACTTTGGTCGGTTACTCAGCAATGGGTGGCGCCGTCGGGGCTGGCGGTTTGGGCCAGATTGGCTATCAGTATGGCTATATCGGTTACAATGCCACGGTGATGAACACGGTTTTGGTCCTGCTGGTTGTTTTGGTGTATTTAATTCAGTTCTGCGGCGATCGCATTGTTCGAGCGGTCAGCCACAAATAAACACAACAGTAATTCTCTCAATTTAAGGAAGGGATATGTCTTTTAACTTTAAAACATTTGCTGCTGTAGGTGCGCTGATTGGAACCCTGGCTCTGGTGGGCTGCGATCAGAAAGCGAAAGATCCGAACCATATTAAAGTCGGTGTCATCGTTGGCAGCGAGCAGCAGGTTGCTGAAATCGCTGCCAAAGTGGCCAAAGAAAAATATGGTCTGGACGTTGAACTGGTGACCTTCAATGATTATGTATTACCCAATGAAGCGTTGAGCAAAGGCGATATCGATGCTAACGCTTTCCAGCACAAACCTTACCTCGACCAGCAGATCAAAGACCGTGGCTACAAGCTGGTTTCTGTCGGTAATACCTTCGTTTACCCTATTGCCGGTTACTCGAAAAAAATCAAGTCACTGGATGAACTCCAGAATGGTGCCCAGGTTGCTATTCCTAACGATCCCACCAATCTGGGGCGTACCCTGCTGCTGCTGCAGAAAGTCGGTCTGATCAAATTGAAAGATGGCGTTGGCCTGCTGCCAACCACGCTGGATGTGGTTGAAAACCCGAAAAACCTCAAACTGGTAGAGCTGGAAGCGCCACAGCTGCCACGTTCACTGGACGATCAGCAGATTGCCCTGGCGGTGATTAACACCACTTACGCCAGCCAGATTAATCTGACTCCGGCGAAAGACGGCATCTTCGTTGAAGACAAGAACTCGCCTTACGTTAACCTCATTGTGGCACGCGAAGATAACAAAGACGCGGAAAACGTGAAAAAATTCGTTCAGGCTTATCAGTCTGATGAAGTCAATGACGCTGCAAATAAAGTATTTAACGGTGGCGCAGTAAAAGGCTGGTAACAGCTTAATGCGGGCAGCAGCCGCTGCCCGCGACGATTTGTTCCTGCTATACGACCCCATCTGAACGCTATCTGCTTGTTATTTCCGCTCCAGCTTGCTTCAATAACGCCACTTTTCCGAATGAGGATTTCCCCCATGCGTGTTTTACCGCTCTGTTTGTTAGCAATGACGCTGACAGGGTGTTCGTTACTGACGCGGCCTTATAAGCCTGTAACGCCTTTTCCACCGACAGCGCAAACCGAGTTAACCCAGACTAAGGCCACTGCGCGCCCTGCCCCGGTAAAACTGTATACCGATGCTACCGATTTGGTCAGCATGCCTTTCCGCGATCTCGGAGAAGTGTATGGTGATGATTGCCAGATCAGCACACAGGACTCTCCGCCTAACCTTGCTACCGCACGTAAACGCATGCAGCTGCGCGCATCAGGCTTGAAAGCCAACGCGGTGCTGGTACACAGGTGCGAAATTGTCAGTGCCGTTCAGGGTTGCTTCCGTCAGGCGATATGCCAGGGTTCAGCACTCAAAGTCAGTAAGCCATGAGTGATTTTTTCTTCGCCCAGATTGGGGTGATCCACTCCCCGTGGAAGGAGAAATTTGCCGTTCCGCGCCAGCCAAGGCTGGTTGAAGACGGCGGCGGCGAGCTTCATCTGCAGGCTCCATACAATCACCCGGAGGCGGTAAGAGGCCTGGAGGATTTCAGCCATCTGTGGCTGCTGTTTATCTTTCATCAGACGATGGGAGGCGGCTGGCGTCCTACCGTTCGTCCACCGCGTTTAGGTGGCAACGCACGCATGGGCGTTTTCGCTACTCGTTCCACCTTCCGCCCTAACCCGGTGGGGATGTCGCTGGTTGAGCTAAAAGGCATTCGCTGCGAAAAGCAGCAGGTCATTCTGCAATTAGGCAGCCTCGACCTGGTGGACGGCACCCCGGTTATCGATATCAAACCTTATTTGCCCTTTGCCGAAGCGCTGCCCGAAGCCCGCGCAGGCTTTGCCCGGCAGGCCCCCGCTGCTGATATGCCGGTCAGTTTTAGCGCAGAGGCAAGGCTTCAGCTGGCGCAACATCAGCAGCGCTATCCGTATCTTGAGCGTTTCATTACTCAAACACTGGCGCAGGACCCTCGCCCCGCATATCGCCAGGGCGAAGAAAGCGGGCGCGAGTACGCTGCATCGCTGCTGGAATTCAATGTGCGCTGGCACGTCACGCCTGCAGGCAGCGAAGTGATTGCCATAGACCCACGTTAATTTCTCCCGGCATCTTTTGACTCCACGAACACGCTGCTACACTAGCGTCCACGTTTTTTGGCTCTTTTTCCGTTTATATGGAATCTTAACTCATGCGTACTACTCAATATCTGCTCTCCACTCTGAAGGAGACCCCTGCCGACGCTGAAGTCATCAGCCACCAGCTGATGCTGCGCGCCGGGATGATCCGCAAACTGGCCTCTGGCCTGTATACCTGGCTGCCAACGGGTCTACGCGTGTTGAAGAAAGTGGAAAACATCGTGCGTGAAGAGATGAACAACGCCGGCGCCATTGAAATTTCCATGCCGGTGGTGCAGCCAGCCGACCTGTGGCAGGAGAGTGGGCGTTGGGAGCAGTATGGCCCGGAACTGCTGCGTCTGGTTGACCGTAGCGACCGTCCTTTTGTGCTCGGCCCGACGCATGAAGAAGTGATCACCGATTTGATCCGTAATGAGCTGAGTTCATATAAACAGCTGCCGCTGAATCTGTTCCAGATCCAGACTAAATTCCGCGATGAGGTACGCCCACGCTTTGGCGTAATGCGTTCGCGTGAGTTCATCATGAAAGATGCTTACTCATTCCACACCAGCCAGGGATCCTTACAGGAAACCTACGACGCCATGTACCGCGCTTACAGCCAGAGCTTCAGCCGCATGGGGCTTGATTTCCGTGCCGTGCAGGCGGATACCGGCTCGATCGGCGGCAACGCATCCCACGAATTCCAGGTACTGGCGCAGAGTGGTGAGGATGATATTGTGTTCTCTACCGGATCAGATTACGCGGCCAATATTGAGATGGCCGAGGCTCTGCCACCGACAGGCGGCCGTGCCGATGCCACGCAGCAACGGGTACAGTTCGCCACGCCAGAGGCAAAAACCATTGCCGATCTGGTTGAGCAGTTTAATCTGCCAATTGAAAAAACCGTTAAAACCTTGATGGTCAAGGCAACCAAAGAGAGTGGCCATACGCTGGTTGCTCTGCTGGTGCGCGGTGACCACGAGCTGAACGAAATTAAAGCTGAGAAGATCGACATCGTGGCCGCTCCGCTGACTTTCGCCAGCGATGAAGAGATCCGCGCACAGGTTAATGCGGGGCCGGGTTCACTGGGGCCGGTTGGCCTGAACATGCCCATTGTGGCCGACCGCAGCGTGGCGGCAATGAGTGATTTCTGCGCCGGAGCCAACGTTGATGGCCAGCATTTTAGCGGTATTAATTGGGATCGCGATTTGCCGCTGCCCCGTATCGCAGATATTCGTAACGTAGTTGAAGGCGATGCCAGCCCGGATGGTAAAGGCACGCTACAGATCAAACGCGGTATCGAAGTAGGCCATATTTTCCAGCTTGGCACCAAGTACTCTGAAGCGATGAAAGCGTCCGTACAGGGTGAAGATGGGCGTAACCAGATTTTGACTATGGGCTGCTACGGGATCGGTATCACCCGCATCGTTGCTGCCGCGATAGAACAAAACCACGATGAGCGCGGGATTATCTGGTCTCCGGCGTTAGCGCCTTTCCAGGTGGCCATTCTGCCGATGAACATGCAGAAATCGTTTCGTGTCAAAGAGCTGGCTGAAGAGCTTTATCACCAGCTGCGTGCTAAAGGTATTGACGTTATTCTGGACGACCGCAAAGAGCGTCCGGGCGTGATGTTCGCTGATATGGAGCTGATTGGTATTCCCCATACTGTCGTGATTGGCGAACGTAATCTTGACAGCGAAGAGGTT
Source organism: Erwinia pyrifoliae DSM 12163 (assembly GCF_000026985.1). Lineage (NCBI taxonomy): Bacteria > Pseudomonadati > Pseudomonadota > Gammaproteobacteria > Enterobacterales > Erwiniaceae > Erwinia > Erwinia pyrifoliae. Next base: position 1,032,447 of record NC_017390.1, on the reverse strand, counting down.
GAGTACAAATCCCGCCGGGCAGGAGAGAAACGCATGATGAAAACCAACGAAATCGTTGACTTCCTGGTGGCAGAACTGGCGCAATAATTTCTGCAACAGACAGTTGGCCTGCATTATTGACATGACCCCGGTCGTTGGTTAGCCAGCAACCGGGGTTTTTGTTTGTCCCTGACAGGCCGGCCTGACGATTGCCGCTCCCCTTTTTGCTAATCCCACACCTGCTGCCTTAGCCTTATTAAAGCGTCAGATAATCGACACTTCAGACGATTATCTCGCTATTAATCCATAATGCCAAAATATAAGGTATTAAAATTCATTATTGATATTTGAACTCATTAAAATCCGCAAAAAACCCGCCTGCCATTCAATATACTGATCCGCAATCAGAAAGGCCTAAGTTAGCGACATGAATAAAATTACCGTTTTAATTCCTGCCCGCTACCCCCTAAAATAGTCAAATTGAGAGAACGATGAAACGCTTCACTGGAATGAGTCTGCTGGCACTTTTTATGCCCGTCGACGCTTTAGCACATGTAAAATGGTTTGTTGATTACGATACGACAAGAGAGCCTGTGCCTCTGACGGAAATGATGCAGTCCACGGAATTTCTGGGGCTGTTGTTCTTATCCACGCTGGTTATTTTCCTGTCTTCCGTACTGGACAGAAAAATCCCCTCACCGGTTGATGTGAGCCGCTGGCAGCCGCGCCTGGCCTCCCTGGAGGAGATGGTACCCAAGGTGATGCGTTATGGTACTTCGGCATTCTTCCTGACTCTGGCAGTATTTTTCCCCAGCATCATCCTGACCCCGGAGCTGGTGATTGAAAACCCCGGTTTGGTTTATGTTCATTTTCTGATTGCCGTAACCGCTTTTCACCAACGTACCAGCCTGATTGCCGGGGTGGCAATCCTGTTCCTGTATGGCTATGCCATCCAACTGTATGGATTATTCCATATGCTGGATTATCTGGTGTTTATCGGTACCGGCGTCTATCTGATTATGCAGACCTTGAAGCCGGAGGTTTTCCGTGGACTGTCCCTGGAGCTGGTTCGCTTTACTCTTGCCTATTCTTTCCTGTGGGGCGCGATAGAGAAGTTCATGCACCCTGAGCTGTTCCATCAGCTTTTGACCGAACATAACTATCTGACGATGGGAATGGACTGGTCGTTCTTTATCCGCGCCAGTGGGTTTGTTGAGTTCTGCTGTGCCTGGCATATTTATAGCGGCAGGGCGGCAGGTTATGCCGGGATCGGGGTAATGGGCTTCTTTGTGACGGTAGCCGTTATTCCTTTTGGCATGATCGACTTCATCGGGCACTTCCTGTTTATTATCCCGCTGGTCGCTATCTTGTTTATCCCGCGTAAAAAGCCACTTTGCGTCACCGCAACCGGTAATACTTTCGGCTTCTTGTTTACGCTGGGACTGTATATGGGCCTTTCCTATGCCACTTATTATATTTTGCACTTCTATATGCATATGCACCTGTTTTCCTAACCGTCAACTGTCCCAGGTGCGGTAAACAATGAGCAAGCCTGTTGCGCTTAATCATTCAAACCAGCAGCACCCTGATGGCAATAACCCATGATAAAGTTCTGGCCTCACCGCCAGAACTTTATCGTTATCAGATGAACAGCGGTAACTGACTCAATCGCCACGAACTTTGCCGCGCAGTGATTTGGTCGAGGCCTTACGCGCCTTACCTTCCAGACGGCGTTTTTTCGACGCCAGCGTCGGACGCGTTGCCCGACGGCTTTTCTCCACGGTGGTCAGTTCGATAATCAGATTTTCCAGACGCTTTAACGCGGCATCACGGTTCATTTCCTGACTGCGATACTCCTGGGCTTTGATAATTACCATCCCTTCCGGGGTAATTAAATGGTGACTGACCGCCAGCATCCGCTGCTGGTAAAAGTCCGGCAGGCTGGAAGCGCGAATATCAAAGCGCAGATGGATAGCCGTCGAGCTTTTATTCACATGTTGACCACCGGCTCCCTGCGCGCGGATAGCAGAAAGCTCTATTTCGGCATCAGGAACAACGATCCCGCGTGGCAACACTATCACCTGTTTTTCCCGCCTTCCTGCCACTGCTCGAACTGAATTTCCAGGTGATGGCTGTCATCAGAAAGCCAGACGGTCGCGTCCTGGATGGTCGCCTGTAGGGTCATTGAGCGTGAAGCCAGCTGCGCCAGAGCATTGAGCTGTTGATCGTCCAAATAACGCACCGTCAGATTATCGTGCTGCGCCAGTTTGTTCTGCTGCTGCTGCCACCACGGTTGAGCTGCCCGTCCGTTATACGCATACAGCCAGACGTGCTGCGAACGGCTACAGGCTTTTTTAATCCTGCGCTCATCCGGCAGACCGAGTTCTATCCAGAGATCGATGCCATTGTGGTCGTTGAGCTGCCAGACCTCAGGCTCGTCTTCAGCGCTCAGCCCGCGCGTGAAGGCCAGGCGTTCGTTGGCATGTATCATCCAGGCCAGCAGGCGCAGCATCATTCGTTCTGCGGTTTCAGAAGGATGACGCGCCAGGGTCAAGGTATTGTCAATAAATACGTTACGGTCCATATCCGCGACATTAACCGTGGCTTTATAAATCGTTGCTTTCAGTGCCATAAGGATCCTTATCTTAGTTGCGCGCCATTGTACTCTTAAGACGTCGTAAATCACCCGATAACGGGCTGATTTACCCAAAAGGGCTGTGCTATAGTCGGATTAACGCCAGAGGGATCTCTCAAGGAGGTGCAAATGCAAGCGTATGATTAATGATGTTCGCTGGACAAAAGCCGGGCAAGGCAGTGGCGAGCTGGGAAACATGCCTGACGCATGAAAGCACTCAATGAGGTAGCAACAAGTCAAAGCTACACTCTTCTATCAGGGAACAGGCGGCATCTGCTGCCACAATGTTAAAGGTGAGCAACTATGTTGACGAATGAAGTGTACAAACCGATCAACTGTGATGATTATGACAATCTGGAGCTCGCCTGCCAGAACAAATGGCTACTGACGCTGGTATTGAAGAATAGCGAGCAGTTGGAGGCACGGGCAGAAGGTATCCTGTCACGTAAGAACGTGGAGTACCTTAGTATTCAGGTTGCCGGCGCGTGCCGGGATCTGCGCCTTGATCATATATTGAGCTTTAGCCACCCCCAACTCGGTACGGTGGTGGTCAGCGAACCTGATTAGCCTCGCAGCCAGCGGGCGGTTCGACGATCCGCCCCAGCCCAGCTTCCCCCGCGCTCCACACAGGATCCAATCCCGCCCCTTCGTTAAGGTTTCTGCCCCGCGTAGTAAGCCGCTAAATCGTCAATATCTTCGTCACTCATTCCGGCAATAAAGGCTTTCATCGCCTCGGCCTGACCACCGCCGCGCGCGCCGCTTTTGTCAGCCCGTCATGCCAGGGCCAGCCTGGGGGCATGTTGCCCGGCAAGATGGGGGTAAATCGGCGCGGCGGCTTTACCTTCTGCGCCGTAGCAGGCGACACAGCATGCGGACTTTTCCTGTCCTGCATGGCTATTACCGTTAGCCAGCACCGGCTGGCTGCAAGCGAGCAGCAGCAGTGCCATCAGGCATTGTTTCATCATGACTCTCCACGAATGGGTTTATCGACGCCAGTCGATGTGCCAGGCATTTTCGCCCTGTTGTGCACAGCCGTCACGGGTCACAAATACGCCCAAGGCGGCAATGAGACGATTGCCATAGAAAATTAACGGAATGCGTTCACGCTGCCACGGGGGGATGCCGTGCTCCTGCCACAGCTTTTTCAGCGAACGGCTACCGGCCCGGCCGACGATATGAAAAGCCCCCGCAGCCTGAAAACGCACGCTGACGCACTCTGTCGGCTGCGGATAGCGCAGCGCGATCCCCGGTGAACACTGATGTAGCTGTCCCAAACCGTCCGGCAGCGTCAACGGCTGCCACGGCGCGGGCCACGCCAGCTGGCTCGCCCCCAGTGGCAGCAGCTGCGGTAGCCAGTAGAGACGATCGCGAAACCGCCGGACTTCATTGCCGCCAATTCTGAGGCGTGGCTCTGCGTCCGCACGGCTAGAGGCAACCTCCAGCCATATCCGTTGCAGCGCAGCGCGTGAGGGCATGCGGCCGTGCTGGCGGGCTATCCAGCGCCGTAGCAGCGCAGAACGCCGGGCATCACTCATCGTTAACAGCGGTGTAAAGCATAACGCGCCAGATTCATCCACCAGCGCATCAAGCGATTCGGACAGCAGCTCATCAAGCAGGCGCTCCTGCTCGCCGCACAGCTGCGCGCTGCGCGCCACCGCGCTGGCAAAATGCGGCCAGCGCTGGTTGAGCAGTGGCATGACCTGTAAACGCAGGAAGTTGCGGTCATAGCGCGCGTCCTGATTGCTGTCATCCTCAATCCAGTTAAGCCGGTAGCGTTGCGCCCAGCTTTCAAGCTGCTGACGACTCTGCGTAAGTAGCGGACGCAGATGACGATGTTCTCCCTGTCGCTGTTCCTGTGGCATCGCTGCCAGGCCAGCGGGGCCGCTACCACGTTTTAACGCCAGCAGCAGCGTTTCGCTTTGATCGTCCAGATGCTGCGCGGTCAGCAAGGTTTCCCCCGCTATCAGATGCTCACGCAGCGCACGATAACGCGCCTGACGTGCTGCTGCTTCAATCCCCCCGTCCCTGGCATCGACCTGCACCCTGACCACCACCAGCGGCACCTGCCACCGATCGCACTGCTGCTGGCAGTGCGCCGCCCAATCGTCGGCCAGCTGGCTCAGTCCATGATGGATATGTACGGCGCGCAGTTGCAGGTGCGGGCGCTGCTCTCGCAGCTGCACCAGCTGATGCAGCAGTACGCTGGAGTCGAGACCGCCGCTGTAGGCCAGCAGCACGGCGCGCTCCGTGGCAAGAGCATGTTCAAGATGGGAAATGGCAGACATGGCGCTCCAGACATGAATAACCCGGCAAGCGGGCCGGGTTTAACCGGGGGTTATTTTATGCCTGATACAGCTCTAACGGCAAACCATCCGGGTCGTTAAAAAAGGTAAAAAGCTTGCCGGTCAACGGATCGCTGCGTAGCGCTTCACAACATATGCCGTGCTTTTCCAGATGACGTATGGCAGCAGCAATATCATCGACGCTGAACGCCAGATGGCGCAAACCACAGGCTTCCGGCCGAGTTGCTCGCGCAGGCGGCACAGGGAATGAGAACAGTTCGAGGGTGTAATCACCGTTCAGCGCCAGATCCCCTTTCCATGAACCGCGCTCCGCCCGATATGCTTCGTCCATCAGGCTGAAGCCGAGGATATCGCAGTAAAACGCCTTACTGACCTGGTAGTCACGGGCGATAATCGCGATATGATGCACTTTTTTTAATGCCAAAGCTGACATATTAGCTCCTGATTAATACCCGACAATGTTAAACCACCGCATTTCCGGCAGCCTGCACTTCGCCATCGTGCTTCAGCACCCGCACCAGATATTGCCCCACTTCGGTCAATTTTGCACCGTGAATATCGGTTTCAAAGCCAGGATAATGTCTGCCGATGGTACACAGCATCAGTAAGAAATCGAGCAGCGGACGACTCTCCGCAGTGATCATTTCCCCCGGCATCACCAGCGGCACGCCGGGCGGATAAGGCAGGATCATATTGGCCGACACGCGCCCAATCAGCTGGCTGATATCAACCGTTTCCACATTGCCTTTTACCTGCTGCTGAAACATCTGGTGCGGCGTTAACTTCATTTCCGGCAGCATGGCGAAGGCTTGCAGCATCAGGCGTGGCAAATCGTGCTGGCGGATCAGGCTGTGAATGCCCTGTGCCAGGGTTTGAATACGCATATTGCGGTAGAAGTCTGGATCCTCTGCGTACAGATCCGGCAGCATGTTTTTTACCCGCAGATTGAGATCGTAAGCGCGTTTGAACTCCGTCAGTCCGCGCAATACGCTCATTGCTTTGGTTTTATCAATACCGATGCTGAACAGGAACAGCAGGTTGTACGGCCCGGTTTTTTCCACCACCACGCCGCGCTCGTCAAGGAACTTGGCCACCAGCGCCGCCGGAATGCCCTCTTCTGCCATCTCGCCCATCTCGCTCATACCGGGCGTCAGGATCGTCACCTTGATCGGGTCGAGGTACATATGATCGGCATCGGCATCGCGGAAACCGTGCCACTCCTCGTCACCGGGCTGGATCGCCCAACATTCCGGCTCCTCAACCCCGTCCGGCTGCCAGATATCAAAGAACCAGCCGTCTGACTCTTCACGCAGCCGCTGTACTTCGCGGCGGAAATGCAGCGCACGCTCTACCGAGCGGTTAATCAGACGTTTGCCTGAATTACCGCGCAGCATCGCCGCTGCCGTTTCGATAGAGGCGACGATGGCGTAGTTCGGCGAAGTGGTGGTATGCATCATATAGGCTTCATTAAAGGTCTGTTCATCGTAGTCGCCTTTAATGTGGATCAGCGAAGCCTGAGAAAACGCGGCCAGCAATTTGTGTGTGGACTGCGTCTCGTAAATCACCTTACCCGGCGTACGTTCGCCGCTCATACCGCTCAATCCCCGATAGATCGGGTGGAAGTTAGTGTAAGGCACCCATGCCGAGTCGAAGTGAATCGACGGTACCTCCAGCGTCTCTTTGATGTATTGCGTGTTATACAGCAGCCCGTCATAGGTCGAATTCGTGATCACCGCATGTAGCGGCCAGCTGGCGCGCGGCGTTTGTGCCACTTTGAGCGCAATGCTCTCTTTGGTAAATTCGCGCTTCGGGATGCCGCCAAGAATACCCAGCGCATTGCGCGTTGGCTTCAGCCAGACGGGAATAATATCGCTCATCATCAGCAGATGGGTCAGGGATTTATGGCAGTTGCGGTCTATCAACACGGTACTGCCTGCTGCTGCCGCGTACATACCGACAATCTTGTTGGCGGTGGAGGTGCCATTGGTGACCATATAGCTCTGTTCCGCGCCAAAGGTGCGCGCTATATACTCCTCCGCCTCAAGGTGGGGGCCGGTGTGGTCGAGCAACGAACCTAATTCGCTAACCGAAATCGAGATATCCGCCTTCAGCGTATTGGCACCAAAGAAATCATAGAACAGGCTGCCCACCGGGCTTTTCTGGAATGCCGTACCCGCCATATGCCCTGGCGTACAGAAAGTTGTCTTTCCCTCTTTGACGTAGTTAAACAGCGCTTTGGTCAGCGGCGGCGTGATGGTATCAATGTATTCATCGGTATATTGGCGAATGCGCTGGGCAATCTCTTCACCGGCATTGAGCGCATACTCGAAGAACCAGATCGCCATGCGCATCTCGTTAACGCCGACATCCATCGTCGAATCGGTATTGATAAACGCGTAAAGCGGCAAATATTCATTCAGCTGGTTGATCTCGCTACAGAGATCAAGACTGTACTCATCCCAGTCAAACACCACGCCGCAGATGCGCGGATTGTGCTCGACAAGCTTCAGCAAATCCTCAGCACCCTGCGGATGAACGGTGTGAAACCCCTGTCGTTTTAATGCGACATCCAGCTCACGGACAGGCTCGTCTTTGTAGAAGACGTGGTGCGGGCCCATGATGGCAATAATATTCATGACATTCTCCAGAGAGTTTTGCCTGATCCACACGCGGCGTCTGGCAGCAACATAAGGATAACCGGGCAGCAGGGACACCGAAACAAAAAGGGCCAGACAGGAAACCGTACCGGCAAATGTCAGATTGAAGTCCAACATATGCGGTTCAGTTCACTGTCCGGCCCTTAATAAAGCAGAATCAGCTATCAGGCGTATCCGTAGCTCATCAGGCGTTGATAGCGACGATCCAGCAGCTCTTCTTTAGTCAGCATATCCAGCTCTGCCAAATCGGCCAGCAGCTGTGCTTTCATTGACGCGCCAATCGCCAGCGGATCGCGATGTGCACCACCTAATGGTTCCGGGATCACGCTATCAATCAGCTTCAGCTCTTTCAGACGCGGAGCAATAATGCCCATCGCTTCGGCCGCCAGCGGCGCTTTGTCCGCACTCTTCCACAGAATAGAGGCGCAGCCTTCCGGTGAAATCACCGAGTAGGTGCTGTACTGTAGCATATTGACCTTGTCACCCACGCCAATCGCCAGCGCGCCACCGGAACCGCCTTCACCGATAACGGTACAGATGACCGGTACTTTCAGGCCGGACATCTCGCGCAGATTGCGGGCGATCGCTTCCGACTGGCCGCGTTCCTCTGCGCCCACGCCCGGATAGGCTCCCGGCGTATCGATAAACGTGATGATCGGCATGTTGAAACGCTCGGCCATTTCCATCAGGCGCAGCGCCTTACGGTAGCCTTCCGGCGCGGGCATACCGAAGTTACGCCGGATTTTCTCTTTGGTTTCACGCCCTTTCTGATGCCCGATAATCATCACCGGACGGTCTTCAAGGCGTGCAATGCCGCCAACGATAGCTTTATCATCGGCATAGGCACGGTCGCCCGCCAGCTCGTCGAAATCGGTGAACACGTTGCGCACGTAGTCCAGCGTATACGGGCGTAGCGGATGACGCGCCAGCTGCGCGATCTGCCAGGCACCTAAATCGGAGAAGATTTTACGCGTCAGCTCCACGCTTTTATCGCGCAGACGCTGAACTTCTTCATCCAGATTAATATCCAGTTTTTCATCCTGACGGCCAACCGACTTGAGCGAATCAATTTTCGCTTCAAGCTCTGCGATTGGCTGTTCGAAATCCAGGTAATTAAGACTCATAATAATCCTGTTTTAGTCAAACTCCAGTTCCACCTGCTCCGATCCTATCAACGACCGCAGATCGTTTAACAAACGATCGCTCGGCGACACGCGCCAGGTTGCACCAAAGCGCAACTTTGCCCGCGCATCTTCTCTCTGATAGTAGAGATGTACCGGAATTGTCCCCGAACGATAAGGTTCAAGGGATTGACGGAGACGGTTTAAAAGCTGGTCATCAATTTGCCTGTCCGTCAGCGAGATAGCAAGCCCGCGCGCATATTTTTCGCGTGCTTCATCGATGTCCATCATATCACGGGCCATCATTTTAAGCCCGCCGTTGAAGTCATCGAAGCTGACCTGCCCACTGACGATCAGAATACGGTCTTTCTCCAGCATATGCTGGAACTTGTCTAACGCATCTGTAAATAACATCACTTCCAGGCGACCAGAACGGTCATCCAGCGTGCAGATGCCAATACGGTTACCGCGTTTAGTTACCATCACGCGGGCCGCCACCACCAGACCGGCGGCGGTGGTCATTTTACCACGCTCGGTCGGGTGCATGTCTTTCAGGCGCTGTCCACCGACATAGCGCTCAATCTCTTTCAGATACTGGTTGATCGGGTGGCCGGTTAAGTAAAGCCCTAAGGTTTCCCTTTCGCCGTCCAGCTGAATCTGTTCCGGCCACGGTTTGACGTCTGAATAGGACTGCTCCACCTGCTCCGGGGCTTCTGCCAGCACGCCAAACATATCCACCTGGCCAATCGCCTCTGCCTTAGCGTGCTGGTCGGCGGCTTTTAACGCATCCGGCAGCGCGCTCATCAACGCAGCACGGTGCGGACCTAAACGGTCAAACGCACCGGACATAATTAATTTTTCCAGCATCCGGCGGTTCATTTTTTTGGTGTCGGTACGCGCGCAGAGGTCAAATAACTCGCGGAAATAACCGCCCTCGTTACGCGCCTCGATAATCGCTTCGATCGGACCTTCACCGACCCCTTTAATCGCGCCGATGCCGTAAACGATTTCGCCTTCGTCATTGACGTGGAACTGGTACAGGCCGGAATTAATGTCCGGCGGCAGTACCTTCAGCCCCATCCGCCAGCACTCATCCACCAGGCCAACCACCTTTTCGGTGTTGTCCATATCGGCCGTCATCACCGCCGCCATAAACTCCGCCGGGTAATGCGCTTTCAGCCACAGGGTTTGATAGGAAACCAGGGCATAGGCGGCAGAGTGCGATTTGTTAAAGCCGTACCCGGCGAATTTCTCCACCAGATCGAAAATTTTGATCGCCAGTTCGCCGTCTACGCCGCGTGCTTTCGCCCCGTCTTCGAAGCCGCCTCGCTGCTTGGCCATTTCCACCGGGTTCTTTTTACCCATCGCACGGCGTAACATGTCCGCCCCGCCCAGGCTGTAACCGGCCAGCACCTGGGCTATCTGCATCACCTGTTCCTGATACAGGATGATGCCATAGGTCGGCTCCAGCACCGGCTTAAGCGACTCATGCTGCCACTGAATATCCGGGTAGGATATCTCTTCGCGCCCGTGCTTACGGTCGATAAAGTTATCCACCATGCCGGATTGTAACGGCCCCGGGCGGAACAGCGCCACCAGCGCGATCATGTCCTCGAAACAGTCAGGCTTCAGGCGCTTTATCAAATCCTTCATGCCGCGCGATTCAAGCTGGAATACCGCCGTGGTCTCCGAGCGTTGCAGCATATCGAAACTTTTTTTATCTTCAAGCGGAATCGCAGCGATATCAATCGGCGCTTCACCGCTCTTTGCACGCTTGGCGTTAATCATCGCCAGCGCCCAGTCAATAATGGTTAGCGTGCGCAGACCGAGGAAATCAAACTTCACCAGCCCGGCATATTCCACATCATTTTTGTCAAACTGGGTGACCGGATGGTCGCCGTTTTCATCGCAGTACAGGGGGGCAAAATCGGTGATTTGCGTTGGCGCGATCACCACGCCACCGGCATGTTTACCGGCGTTACGCGTCACGCCTTCCAGCTTGCGCGCCATATCGATCAGCGCTTTTACCTCTTCGTCTGCTTCGTAAATTTCCGGCAGCTGCGGTTCGGCGGCAAAGGCTTTTTCTAGCGTCATGCCAGGATCGGGCGGCACCAATTTGGAGATACGATCGACAAAGCCATAAGGATGGCCCAATACGCGCCCGACGTCGCGGATAACCGCTTTCGCCGCCATCGTACCGAAGGTGATAATCTGTGACACCGCCTTGCGGCCGTACATCTCCGCAACGTGCTCAATCACCAGGTCGCGTTTTTCCATGCAGAAGTCGACGTCAAAATCGGGCATCGAAACGCGTTCCGGGTTAAGGAAACGTTCAAACAGCAGGTCAAATTCCAGCGGGTCGAGGTCGGTGATCTTCAGCGCATAGGCCACCAGCGAACCGGCCCCTGAACCGCGTCCTGGTCCGACAGGAACATCATTATCCTTGGACCACTGGATGAACTCCATGACGATCAGGAAGTAACCTGGGAAGCCCATCTGATTGATAACGTTCAGCTCAATATCCAGACGTTCATCATATTCAGCACGGCGCACGGCACGCAACTTCTCATCCGGGAACAGAAATTCCAGACGCTCTTCCAGGCCCTGCTTCGATTTCACCACAAGGAAATCTTCCGTGCTCATCTCGCCGGTCGGGAACTGCGGCAGGAAATATTCGCCAAGACGGATGGTGACGTTGCAGCGACGGGCTATTTCCACGCTGTTTTCCAGCGCTTCCGGAATGTCCGAGAACAGCTCGCACATCTCCTCCTCGCTGCGCAGATACTGCTGCGGGCTGTAATGGCGCGGGCGCTTGGGATCGTCAAGGGTGAAACCGTCGTGGATCGCCACGCGGATCTCGTGGGCATCAAAGTCTGATTCGGCCAGGAAGCAGACTTCGTTGGTGGCGACAACAGGCACACCCCGCGCGACCGCCAGTTCTACCGCCGCGTGCAGATACGTCTCTTCATCAGGACGCCCGGTGCGGATCAGCTCAAGGTAATAGCGATCGGGAAAATATTGCTGATAGAAGTTCAGACACTCGTTAACCTGCGTAGGGTTACCGCGCAACAGCATTTTGCCGACATCGCCACGACGACCGCCGGAGAGCAGGATCAGCCCCTGCTGATGTTCAGCCAGCCAGTCACGATCGATGGTCGGCCCCGCCGGCCCGTAACCCCGCTGATAGGCGCGTGAAATCAGCAGCGTCAGGTTCTGATAGCCATCATTATCGGCGGCTAATACGGTGATTTGCGTCAGCTCATCGCCCATCGCTTCACTGCTAACGTTGAAATCTGCGCCAATAATCGGCTTCATGCCCTGGCCGTGCGCCGTTCCGTAAAACTTCACCAGCCCACACAGGTTGGTAAAATCCGTGATGCCGATGGCCGGCATACCCATGCTTGCCGCGTATTTCACCAATGAGCCCGTTTTCGCCAGCCCATCGATCATGGAGTAGTCGCTGTGAACGCGTAAATGAATAAAACGAGGTTCGGCCATCTGTGTTCCTGTTAACGCTAAGGAGGAGAATTACAGCGTGCGGGTAGCCGCAGCGGCCAGTTCGGCATCCAGCAACGCATTGCGTACCGGAGCAAAACTGCGGCGATGCTGAGGCGTTACGCCAAACCGCGCCAGCTTTTCCATATGCACAGCCGTCGGGTAGCCTTTATGCCGGGCAAAGCCATACTGGGGATACTGCTGATCCAGTTCGCACATTTCACGATCGCGCGTGACTTTAGCCATGATAGAAGCAGCGCTAATCTCTGGCACCAGGCTATCACCTTTTACCACCGCCCGGCTCGGCATCGCCAGCTGAGGGCAGCGATTGCCGTCAATCAGCACAAAATCCGGCGTCAAATGCAGTCCTGCCACCGCACGCTGCATCGCCAGCATGGTGGCGTGCAGAATATTAAGCCGATCGATCTCTTCCGGCTCTGCGCGGCCCAGGCTCCAGCTGAGTGCTCTATCTTTAATCTCATCGTACAGTGCCAGCCGACGTTTTTCCGACAGCTTTTTTGAATCCCCCAGACCGACAATTGGTCGGGAAGGATCGAGGATCACCGCAGCGGTAACCACCGCGCCCACCAGCGGGCCACGGCCCACTTCATCAACCCCGGCAATCAGCCAGGCTTCAGGATAGATAAATTCGCTCATCGACACAGCTCCAGTACCGCTGCCGCCGCCTGCTCATCGGCATTCCAGCGGATTTGATGATGCAGCTCGGCGAAGGTGGCCAGCAGCGCATCACGGGGTTCGCCAGCAGCCAGCAGCGGCTCTAACGCGGCTGCCAGCCGTTGCGGTTGACACTCATCCTGCAACAGCTCTTTCACCAGCTCGCGGCCCGCCAGCAGATTGGGCAGTGAAACATAATCCGTTTTCACCAGCCGTTTTGCCAGCCAGAAGGTGAAGGGTTTCATGCGGTAACCCACCACCATCGGGCATTTCGCCAGCATGCACTCCAACGCGGCGGTACCGGAGGCCAGCAGAGCCGCATCGCTCGCCTGCATCGCCTGGCGACCTTTGCCATTCAGCAGGTGCATTGGCAAATCTGGAGCCACTTCGGCTTTAATCGCTTCAAACTGTGTGCGGCGGCGCGGATTCACCAGCGGAACAACAATTTCCAGCTGTGGAAATTTTTCCCGCAGCAGCATTGCCGTTTTCAGGAAATCAGCGCTCAGCATCTCGACTTCGGCACTGCGGCTGCCGGGCAGCAGCGCCAGGCACAGGGCCTGTGGCGCAATGCCCAGCTCACGGCGCGCGGCCTGCCTGTCGGGTTCAATCGGCATCGCATCCGCCATAGTGTGGCCGATAAAGCGACACGGCACGTTGAAACGGTCGTAGAACGCTTTTTCAAACGGTAAAAAAGCCAGCACGAGGTCGGTGGATCGGCCAATTTTAAACACGCGTTTTTGACGCCAGGCCCAAACCGAGGGGCTGACGTAATGAATAGTACGGATCCCCTGCTGTTTCAACCGCCCTTCCAGGGTAATGTTGAAATCAGGCGCATCAATGCCAACAAAAACGTCGGGCTGCAGCGCGGTGAAGCGGCGGGTGAGATCGCGGCGGATATGCAGCAGGCGGCGTAGACGACCCAGCACTTCCACAATGCCCATTACCGCCAGTTCTTCCATCTCATACCAGGCTTCACACCCTTCGGACTGCATCAGCGGACCGGCCACGCCAACAAAACGGGCGTCAGGATGTTTCTCTTTCAGTGCACGGATAAGACCGGCACCAAGAATATCGCCGGAGGTTTCTCCGGCGACAAGGGCAATCGTTAAGGGGTGCTTTGGCATGGGTTAACGAATCAGGCCCCTTTTAGAGCGGGCAAAGAAATCGTAAAACGGCTGAACTTCCGGGTGCGCCTGTGCGATGTCGGCGATCTCCGGCTTAACTTCATCAAGCGTCTTACCGCTGCGGTAAAGCAGTTTGTACGCGGCACGGATAGCGTGCAGCGCCTCTTTGCTGAAGCCGCGTCGTTGCAAGCCCACAAGGTTGATGCCAAAAGGCGTGGCGTGGTTCCCCTGGGCAATCACGTAAGGCGGCACGTCCTGGGCAACGCCAGAACAGCCGCCAACCATAACATGCGCGCCAATAGTACAAAACTGATGCACCGCCGTCATACCGCCGATGATCGCAAAATCATCGATGATAACATGCCCGGCCAGCGTGGCATTGTTAGCCAGAATACAGCGGTTACCGACTACACAGTCATGGGCAACGTGCGCATTTACCATCAGCAGGTTGTCATCGCCAACCCGGGTTACCCCGTCCGATTGTGCCGTGCCACGATGAATGGTGACGCTTTCACGAATACGGTTGCGATCGCCAATTTCAACCCGCGTGGGTTCGCCAGCGTATTTTAAATCCTGATTCGCTTCACCTACTGAAGCAAACTGCCAGATGGTATTGTCTTTGCCGATACGGGTATGGCCATTGACAACAACATGCGATTTCAAAATCGTGCCTTCGCCAATCGACACGTTCGCGCCAATCACGCAAAACGGACCAATCTGAACGCCAGCGCCAATGACCGCACCTACTTCAACGATCGAGCTTGAGTGGATAACGGCGGTACTATCAATCACGAATTAAGCCTCCCGGCTGCGGGCACACATCATCGTTGCTTCGCAGACAATTTTACCGTCAACGGTTGCCACGCCTTTAAAGCGTGTCAACCCACGGCGGGTTTTCTCGAAGGTGACTTCCATGATCATTTGATCGCCAGGGACTACAGGGTTCTTGAAGCGCGCGTGGTCAATACCGGCAAAATAATACAGTTCCCCAGGTGCCAGTTTACCCACACTCTTAAAAGCCAGAATCCCGGTAGCCTGAGCCATCGCTTCCAAAATCAGCACGCCTGGGAAAATCGGTTTACCAGGGAAATGCCCCTGGAAAAACGGTTCGTTGACCGAGACGTTTTTCACCGCACGCAGATACTTGCTTTCTTCAAACTCAAGGACTCGATCGACCAGTAAAAACGGGTAGCGATGCGGTAAAAGTTCAATAATCTCTTCAATCTTCAGAGTATGAGTTTTAGTGGTCAAAATACTCTTCCTGTCCTAAAAAAATCTGATGGCATCAATAACACGGCCTGCAACAATCTGTCGATCGTCCGCAGGCCGCGAATCATTTCTGTGCGCCAGGCTTTCCCTGCTTCGCATGTTTTATTTATGAAAGCCGGACAGCGTTGGTGCGTGTTCGCTTAGTCTTTACCGACTTTGCGCTCGATGTTTTTCAAGCGTTTGCTTATTTCATCGATATTCATCACCAGTGCCGCAGTTTTGCGCCAGGTTTTGTTGGGCTGAAGCGGGATACCGGAGGAATATACCCCAGGCTCGGTGATGGGTCGCATCACCATTCCCATTCCGGTGACGGTCACTTTGTCACAAATTTCCATATGACCGTTTATCACGCTGGCCCCGCCAATCATACAATAGCGGCCAATTTTGAGGCTTCCAGCCATGATAACACCACCCGCCACTGCGGTATTGTCGCCAATGACTACGTTGTGCGCAATCTGGCACTGGTTATCTATGATAACACCATTACCGATTTGGGTGTTATCAAGAGCGCCACGATCGATAGTGGTACAGGCACCAATCTCAACGCGATCGCCAATAATCACCGTTCCCAACTGCGGGATTTTCACCCAGTTACCGCGATCGTTGGCATAACCGAAGCCATCTGCACCGATCACCGTACCAGATTGAATCAGACAGTCGCGGCCAATCTGCACTTCATGATAGACAGAAACGTTAGCCCACAGACGGCTGCCAGCACCGATATGGGTCTTTTTGCCGACGAAGCAGCCAGGGCCGATCGCCACGTTATCACCGAGCACCACATCGGATTCGATCACCGCGTTAGCGCCAATCGATACGTGGTTGCCAAGCCGGGCAGTGGCATCAATTATCGCGCTCGGAGCGATATCTTTCGCCGGCTGCGGCGTGCTGTCCAGCAGCTGCGCCATACGGGCGTAGGTCAGGTAAGGGTTTTTAACCACCAGCGCGGAGCCAGGGAAAAAGTCCAGATCCGCTTCCGTCAGCACCACGGCTGAAGCCTGACAGGCTGCGAGCTGCTCGCGGTAGCGGCTGTTCGAAAGAAAAGTTATCTGACCAGTTTGCGCGGATTGCATAGAAGCAATGCCGGAGATGGCGACTTCGCCATCTCCGTGCAATTCTGCATCCAACTGCTGGGCTAATTCAGCCAGTCGAATTGAAAACATGACTTATTTAACCTGTTTCAAAACATCGGCAGTGATGTCTTTAGATTTGGCAACGTAAGCTACCGCGTTCTGATCGATAACCACATCGTAGCCTTCACTATCAGCCACTTTCTGTACGGCGTCCTGAATGCGGCTCAGGATTTTATTACGCTCTTCCATCTGACGACGACGGTTATCCTGCTCAAATGCCTGAGCTTTAGTAGAGAACGCTTCACGCTGGGCCATCACGTCTTTTTCCACACGGCTGCGCTCGCTGACTTTCATCGTAGAGCCATCACGCTGCAGACGCTGCATTTTAGTTTGCAGATCGCGCTCCATACCTTGCAGCTCAGTGGCACGGCCTTTGAATTCGTTTTCCAGCTGTTTCGCGACGGTCGCACGCGCTGGTAACTGTTGGAAAATGCTGGAAACGTTCACCACTGCAATCTTATCAGCAGCCTGAGCGCCAGCGGAAACCGCCAGAGCAATACCCAGACCTGCAGCACACAACAACTTTTTCACTATAAAACTCCTTACCATCAACGTTTGTGTCACGGACACATGTGTTGCGCTTCATCGAGGCCAGAACAAGGCCACGATAAACAGTGCGCTACCCTGTTACTCCGCTTCCTTGCAACACCGAATTACCAGGTTTTACCAATGTTAAACTGGAACTGTTCGGCCTTATCTCCGTCATACTTTTTCAACGGCTGGGCGTATGAGAACACCAGCGGCCCAAGAGGTGACATCCATTGCAGCGCCATACCCGCTGACATGCGGATGTTACCCGGTTTGCTGTAATCAGGAATACCTGCCGCGCTGGTCGCTGCGGTGTTGTCCCAGTTGGTATCCCAAACGGTGCCCGCATCAACAAACAGGGAAATACGCACCGAATTAACGTATTTCTCACTGATGAACGGCGTTGGCGTAATCAGCTCGGCGCTGGCAACGGCCATTGCATTGCCACCAACCGCATCGTCAGAACTACAAATTCGGGTGACATCACTGCCGGAACAGTTGGAAGAACCATTGTTGTAATAGGCCGCTTTCGGACCAATGGTATTGGAACGGAAGCCACGTACGGTGCTGGAACCACCGGCGTAGAAGTTCTCGTAGAACGGCAATTCTTTACCGCTCAAACCACCGCCGTAACCCACGCGACCACGGCCTGACAGCACCCATGTATGATCTTGATCGAGCGGCAGATACTGCTGCGTATCCAGCGTCGCCTTATAGAAGGCATTATCCGAGCCGGGGAGCGTTACCTTGCCGTTCAGGTTGGTACGGTTACCCGCCGTAGGGAAGAAGCCACGGTCGAGGGTGTTATACGTCCAGCCGTAGTTAAAGGTAAAATCATCCGTCGAGAAATCTTCGTCGTCTGACAGTGACGGATTTTTCCCTACGGAGCGTAGATAACGCCACATCGCCACCTGTGGCTGCATATTAGACAGGCTGTTGTGTATATAGCCTGCACCAAAACGCAGAGTATTGTTTTCATTGACCGGGAAGCCCAGCGTGCCGTCCAGACCGTAACTCTTGTTGGTATAGTCTGACAGATCGGCATCGTCGGCCTTAAAATCGTTATAGAACAGACGGCCACCAAGACTGACGCCGTCAACCGTGAAGTAGGGGTCGGTCAGTGATAATTCAGCGTAGGTCTGGTAATCGTTTTTGGTTCCGCTAATGCCAACGGTATTACCGGTGCCAAGCCAGTTATCCTGGGTGATACCCGCCTGGAAGCTAACGCCACTTTCAGTACCGTAGCCCACACCGAAGTTCAGCGTACCGGTGTTGCGCTCTTTGATTTTGTACACCACGTCGACCTGGTCCGGGGAACCTGGCACGCGCTGGGTATCGGTATCAACCGTTTCAAAGTAGCCAAGACGGTTCAGACGCTCTTTGCCCTGCTCAACCAGGTCGTTACCTAACCAGGCACCTTCCATCTGGCGCATTTCACGGCGCAACACGGCATCTTTCGAGGTATCGTTCCCTTCAAAGCGCACTTTACGCACGTAGTAGCGGTTACCCGCATCAGCGTTGACATGCAGCTTAACGGTTTTGTTGGCGTCATCAATCTCAGTCTGAGTCTGCACGCGCGGATAGGCATAGCCATAACGACCCAATAGTTTCTTGATGTCGTCTTCCGTACGGGTGATTTTAGCGCCGTTATACAGCTCGCCGGGCTTGACTTTGCTCAGCCCTTCGATTTCAGCGGAGTGCCCGGCGAGGTTGCCGCTTACCGCCACGCCGGAAAGCTTATACTGTTCGCCTTCGGTAATATTAACGGTAATGTAAATGCCTTTTTTATCCGGCGTCAGGCTGACCTGAGTCGAATCGATATTGAAACGGGCATAGCCGCGATCCAGATAGAAGCTGCGCAAGGTTTCAAGATCACCGGCCAGTTTCTGTTTCTGGTATTTACGATCGCCAACCAGGTTCCACCACGGTACTTCATCACGAAGCTGGAAACGCGAAATCAGTTCATCCGAGCTGAAAGCCTTGTTGCCCACCACGTTAATCTGTTGGATTTTGGCAGAAACACCTTCAGTGAAGACCAGCTTCAGGTCAACACGGTTGCGGGGCAGTGGCGTAACGACTGCTTTCACGCTGGCGCTGTATTTGCCCACGCTAAAGTAGAAGTCTTCCAGCCCCTTCTCGATGGTGCTGATGGTGGTGCGATCCAGCGCTTCACCTACGCGCACGCCAGAGGCTTCAAGGTTCTGCTTCAGCATGTCCTCTTTCACCGCTTTATTGCCGGAGAAAGTGATACTGGCAATGGTTGGGCGCTCTTTGACCTCGACAATCAGCGTGTTGCCATCGCGCAGAACCTGAACGTCTTCAAAATTTCCGGTCGCAAACAGTGCGCGAATGGTGTTACTGAGATCTTCATCAGAGACGGTGTCTCCGACGCGGACGGGCATACTGAGCAATGCCGCACCGACGGCGACTCGCTGCAGGCCTTCGAAATGAATATCCTTCACCACGAATCCATCTGCACCGTATACGGTAGCGCTGCTAAGCAGCAGCGACGCTATGAGCAACTTTTTCATCGCCATCGTTGTTATGCATTCTTCCTAGCTGGTTCCCACGAATCACTTGCCTGGGCAAATCAGAAACGTGAGAAATCATTGAATAGCGCAAGCCCCATTAACAGCACCAGCAAAATTGAGCCGATACGATAACTGAAGTCCTGAACTCGCTCGGACAACGGCCCTCCTTTGATTTTTTCAATCAGCAGGAAAAGCAGATGACCACCATCTAACACCGGCAGTGGGAACAGATTGATAATCCCAAGGTTCACGCTAATCAGAGCGAGGAACATCAGGTAGTAAATCAAACCATATTCCGCTGACATCCCAGCCCCTTGGGCGATCGAAATCGGCCCGCTGAGATTGTTCAGTTTTACATCGCCGACAATCAGTTTGCCCAACATACTCACCGTCAGTTTCATCAGCTGCCAGGTTTTCATGCTGGCTTCACCGATTGCAGCGAACGGCCCGTACTGGCGCACCGTTTTGTATTCATCAGGCAGTGGGACAATACGCGGTATCACCCCGGCAAACCCTTCAGCCTTGTTATGCGGATTGACATCAGGTATCAGCGTCAACTGCACCCTACTGCCCGCGCGTTCTACCTCAAGAGCTATCTTTTTTCCCGGATTATCACGCACCACAGTGACAAAACTCTGCCACTGGTTTAAAAGCTGACCACCGACTTTAACGATCCTGTCGCCAGCTTGCAAACCCGCCCGACCTGCAGCGGAATTCTTCTGCACCTGGACCAACACCGATTCGATATGCGGCCCACGGGGCTGAATACCCAAAGATGTCACCGGATCCTGCTTATCAGGCTCGAACTGCCAGTGACGCAGATCGATTCTTTTTTCACTGGTCTGCTCGTTGCCAAAAGGCGCGACGGTGATACGCGTATCGTCTTCACCAATCCTCGCCATCAGCGCCATGCGCACAGCATCCCAGTCAGGCGTTTCGATACCGTCAACGGCTTTAAGTTCCGTACCGGGGGCAATTTGTGCCTCTGCCGCCGGCGAGCCGCTCATTATTTCGCCAACAACCGGACGAACGCCAGGCACGCCGATAATAAACACCAGCCAGTAAGCGAAGATAGCAAAAAGGAAATTGGCGACCGGACCGGCGCTAACGATGGCTGCGCGTTGCAGCACGGTTTTATTATTGAATGCCTGATGGCGGATTTCAGCCGGCACGCTGGCAACGCGCTCATCCAGCATCTTAACGTACCCGCCCAGTGGGATAAGGGCGATGACGTACTCGGTGCCCTGCTTATCGAAACGCCGCCAAAGTGCCTTGCCAAAGCCAATCGAGAAGCGCTCGACTTTGACCCCGCAGCGACGAGCCACCCAGAAATGGCCAAACTCATGCACGGTGATTAAAATCCCCAGTGCAACGACAAAAGCAGCAAAACTCCAGAGTACACTCAGCATTGTGTTTCCCTACAACGTTCCAAAGACCAGCAACAACAGCCAGGCAAATACCGGGACCGCAGCCGTAAGGCTGTCAATGCGGTCAAGAATACCACCGTGACCGGGGATTAAATTACCACTGTCTTTAATACCGGCTTCGCGTTTAAACATGCTTTCGGTCAGGTCACCCAGAACGGATGCCAGTGCGGCGGCAATCGAGCAAATCAGCAACGTGGCTAGCGGAACAGACAGTGGAGCAAATTCGCTGAACAGCCAACATATCAGCGCCGAGGTCAATAGCCCCCCGGCGAAACCTTCCCAGGTTTTTCCCGGTGAGACTCTGGGCGCCAGTTTATGTTTACCAAACAGTTTGCCAAACATATAAGCCCCTGAATCCGCTCCCCATACCAGCAACATCAGGTAAAGCAGCCACCAGGCACCGGCAAAGTGGTCTGATTCATAGTGATACTGGCGCAGCGCAAGCATGCCCCAGAAGAACGGCACGATGGTCAGCAAACCAAACACTAAACGCAATGGACGCGAATTGCGCCAGCATGAGGCAGAAGAAGGGTAGAACAATACCAGCAGCAGCGCCACTATCCACCAGCATGACGCCGCCCAAAGGGTGTCACCAATCTGCGGCAGATGTACCGAATGCTGGTAAGCGGGGAGCGTGAAAAGCATCAATGCCAGCAGCAGGCCGCATAACAACGCCAGCCAGACGCGCTGCGAACGGGCAGCAAAACCTGCCAGCGGCCCCCATTCCCAGGCGGCCAACATGCTTATCGCCAGCATGGTGATGGCAAACCCTAACGGCGGCAGCAGAAAAAGCGCTGCAATAACGATGGGAATTAACATAAACGCGGTAATCAGCCGTGATTTTAACAAAGATTACCCCCAGAGCGCTTATGCGCCACCGGGTGTAGCACCGCCAAAGCGACGCTCTCGTTGTGCAAACGCATTCAGTGCACCTTCAAAAACGTGTTCATCAAAATCAGGCCAGAGAGTATCGGTGAACCAAAACTCTGCATAGGCCACTTGCCACAGCAGGAAGTTACTGATGCGATGCTCTCCCCCGGTCCTTATTACCAGATCTACAGGTGCCATGTCATTCAGGCAGAGGTGCATTCCCAGAGTGTCTTCTTCGATCTGATCCGGACGAAGAAGCCCTTCCTGCACCTGCTCTGCAATTTTTCTAACGCCGTGGATAATATCCCAACGTCCGCCATAATTCGCGGCAATGTTGAGCGTTAGTCCATTATTTTGTTGCGTCATCTCTTCAGCACGGCGAATACACCCTTGTAATCGGCGATTAAACCGACTGATATCTCCGATAATTTTCAGCCGGACATTATGCTTATGCAAACTCTTCACTTCGCTGTCGAGCGCCCAGACGAACAGCTCCATCAACGCCAGCACTTCCTGCTGTGGGCGATTCCAGTTTTCACTGCTAAAGGCATAAAGCGTGAGCGCATCCAGCTTGCGACTGACGGCAAAGCTGACGGCACGACGAACGGATTTCACTCCCGCTTTATGACCAGAAATGCGCAGCTTGCCCTGGTTTTTAGCCCAGCGGCCATTGCCATCCATAATGATGGCCACATGGCGGGGGCCTGCCCCCTGCGGGTCATCGGTTTTTAATTGATTTTCGGACGACATAACGCGTAATAATTCCTTGACTCAGAATTCAACGGCTTCTGAAATATCTCACCCGGCTGGCGCAAAAAAAGCTGCGAATGCATAGGCGTTGTCCGCTTAACCACGTCATTAGCCCTGAACGGTGGGGCAAGACTATACCATCTCCGCCCAGCGCTCACAAATGGCGGCGAGTTAGCTCACGCCGCCATGACCAGCCGCAAAGCGTGGCAATAAAGCACGCGCAGCTGCTCTGGCTTCGCCGTCAATGGCAATCACCGCATCGACGCTGCGCGGTTCCTGACAGGACAACGTCTCCAGCACCGCAATATTCAGCGCAGCGATATCGGTAAAGCGGATTTCTGACGCCAGAAACGCCGCTACCGCAATCTCATTCGCCGCATTTAACGTGGTTGTCGCCGCCTGTCCGGCTTTGCTGGCGTCAATCGCCAACTTCAGACAGGGATAACGTGCGTAGTCAGGCTCTGCGAAAGTCAACGCCGACATCCGTGTAAAATCAAGTGGTTGTACACCTGAACTGACGCGGTGTGGCCAGGCCATAGCATGAGCGATTGGCGTACGCATATCCGGCGAACCAAGCTGGGCGATCACGCTGCCATCACGGTAACGCACCATTGAATGGATCACCGACTGCGGATGCAAAATCACTTCCATCTGCGCATCGGTGGCATTAAACAGCCAGCGGGCTTCGATATATTCCAGGCCTTTATTCATCATGGTGGCCGAATCGACGGAGATTTTACGCCCCATTGACCAGTTCGGATGCGCGCATGCCTGGTCTGGCGTCATATGACGCAATTCAGCCAACGGCGTGTCACGAAAAGGGCCACCAGACCCCGTGAGAATAATGCTTTCAATACCATTATTCTCCAGAGAAGCGTACCCTAACTGCTGCTGGAGGGAAGCAGGCAAACTCTGAAAAATCGCGTTGTGCTCGCTGTCTATCGGTAACAGCTGGGCCTGCGAAGCGCTTACCGCCTCCATAAACAGGCGGCCGCAGGTGACCAGCGATTCTTTATTCGCCAGCAGCACCTGTTTTCCGGCACGGATGGCGGCCAGGGTAGGTAATAATCCTGCCGCGCCGACGATCGCCGCCATCACCTGGTCGACATCATCCAGCGCGGTCAGATCGCCAGCAGCCTGCTCACCGCTTAATACCTCGGTGGCAACATTGAGATCGTTGAGACGCAGCCGCAGTTCATTCGCCGCTCGCTCATCCGACATCGCGGCATATGCCGGGCGGAACTCCAGGCATTGCCTGGTCATCATTTCAACGTTGCGCCCGGCAACCAGCGCCTTGACGGCGAACCGCTGTGGGTTAGCGCGCACCACGGCAAGCGTACTGGTGCCGATTGAACCGGTCGAGCCAAGGATGGTCAGTTGCTTCATGCGTTTGCTCAGTATAATGACCCGGCACGGGCGCCCCACAAAAAGCGTGACGGGCGGCGGTCGGGCAAGTTAACAAATGCAAAACGCCGTCAGACTGCCCCTTCATACGAACGGCATTCTGTACGGCGTTTGGGCGGATAGTGACGAACTCAGAAGTCCATCAGCTCCGTTTCTTTATCTGCCAGAGAGGCATCCATTTTCTTGATAAAGATGTCAGTCATCTTCTGCACATCTTCCTGTGCGCGACGGTCGTCGTCTTCACTGATTTCTTTATCTTTCAGCAGCGCTTTCAGTTTGTCGTTAGCATCACGGCGCACGTTACGCACGGAGACACGACCCTGCTCGGCTTCGCCGCGCACCACTTTAATCAGGTCTTTACGACGTTCTTCGGTCAACGCTGGCAGCGGAACGCGAATATCGCTACCGGCTGAACTTGGGTTCAGGCCGAGATCCGAAGTCATAATCGCTTTCTCAACGGCGGCACCGATCGAGCGATCGAAGACGTTAATTTTCAGCGTGCGCGAGTCTTCCACGGTGACGCTGGCCAGCAGACGCAGCGGCGTAGCAGAACCATAGTAATCAACCATGATGCCGTCGAGAATACTCGGTGATGCGCGACCGGTACGGATCTTGCTGATGTGGTTTTTGAATGCTTCTACGCATTTTTCCATGCGCGTTTCTGCATCTTTTTTGATGTCATTAATCACGTTGAAACCCTTGGATTCTGTTTGATCCACCAGCCTCTGCCAGGCAGAAGCCGTTCAAATGCAAATTACTCATTGATAATTCTGACAGGCAGAATATACCTTATTCTAACCGCAGACGGATACTAATGCGCGATCAGCGTACCTTCTTTTTCGCCCATTACCACGCGGCGCAGCGCGCCAGGCTTGTTCATATTGAACACGCGAATAGGCAGAGAATGGTCACGCGCGAGGGTAAAGGCCGCCAGATCCATCACTTTTAACTCTTTATCCAGCACTTCAGCGTAGGTCAGGCGCTCGTGCAGGACGGCATCCGGGTTGCTCACCGGATCGGCAGAATAAACCCCATCTACTTTGGTGGCCTTCAGTACCACGTCGGCTTCGATTTCGATACCGCGCAGACAGGCTGCGGAGTCAGTGGTAAAGAACGGGTTACCGGTACCGGCGGAGAAGATCACCACGCGGTTATTACGCAGCAGGCTGATCGCCTCTGCCCAGCTGTAGTTGTCGCAAACGCCGTTAAGTGGAATAGCGGACATCAGGCGGGCGTTGACATAAGCACGATGCAGCGCATCACGCATGGCCAGGCCATTCATCACCGTTGCCAGCATGCCCATATGGTCGCCGACAACGCGATTCATACCCGCTTTCGCCAAACCAGCGCCGCGAAACAGATTACCACCACCGATCACCACACCCACCTGAATGCCCAGCTCTACCAGCTCTTTCACTTCCTGAGCCATACGATCCAGCACGCTGGCATCGATACCGAAACCTTCAGCACCTTGCAGTGCTTCACCGCTCAGTTTCAGCAGGATACGTTGATATACGGGTTTTGCATTGGTCGCCATGGTTATTTTCCTGGAAGATATCGTCGAAAAGGGGTGTTAACTGCGTGCGGTATTATCCTAAAAGCAGTAAAGAAATACTATTGGGATGAGACTGAAAATGCGCTGCCGGAAGGCAGACAAAAAAGAACCGCCGTTTGGCGGTTCTTGTCGGACCATTAAGACTGCTTGGACATAGCAGCGACTTCCGCCGCGAAATCTGTCTCAGCTTTCTCGATGCCTTCGCCCACTTCAAAGCGGATGAAGCTGGTCACGTCTGCGTTTTTCTCTTTCAGCAACTGACCCACGGTCTTGGCTGGGTCAATAACAAAAGGCTGACCGGTCAGAGACACTTCACCGGTGAATTTCTTCATGCGGCCTTCAACCATTTTTTCAGCGATTTCTTTTGGCTTGCCGGACTGCATGGCGATATCCAGCTGAACCTGGTACTCTTTTTCTACCACTTCAGCAGACACGTCTTCTGGCTTAACGAATTCTGGCTTGCTGGCTGCTACGTGCATAGCCAGCTGCTTAACCAGCTCTTCATCCGCTGCGGTAGCGGAGATCAGCACGCCGATACGTGCGCCGTGCAGGTAGCTGCCCAGCACGTCGCCTTCCAGGGAAGCCACGCGGCGAATATTGATGTTCTCACCAATTTTCGCGACCAGCGCAACGCGCTCTTCTTCGAACTGCGCTTTCAGCACGTCAACGTCAGTGATTTTGCCTGCAACGGCCGCATCCAGCACTTTGTCAGCAAAGGCCTGGAAACCGGCATCTTTAGCCACGAAGTCAGTCTGGCAGTTCACTTCCAGAATCACGCCGTAGTTGCCTTCAATGCGGGTTTTGATCACGCCGTCAGCCGCTACGTTGCCTGCTTTTTTCGCCGCTTTGATCGCGCCAGATTTACGCATGTTTTCAATCGCCAGCTCGATGTCGCCGTTGGCTTCGGTCAGTGCTTTCTTACAATCCATCATGCCTGCGCCAGTACGCTCGCGCAGTTCTTTTACCAGAGCAGCGGTAATGTCAGCCATTCTCTAATCCTCGGTTAGCTTGCATCTGCCAGTCATACCCACAGGCGTTAACCACAAATGTCGGTCTTGGGAGAAACATTCTGCCCCGCCGATTATCACAACCGGCAAAGCGAAGTCGAAAAAATAAAGGGGCCAATTCAGGCCCCTTCGTTACAGATTGATATCTGATTGATAAGGGGCTCTTTATCAGAGCAAGCCTTATTACTCAGCGTCAGCGTAGATTTCTTCAGCCTGCTGAGCCAGATCTTTAGAGCAACCTTTACGTATAGCGGCAGACACTATACTCAGGTACAGCCTAATCGCACGGATCGCATCGTCATTACCCGGGATAATGTAGTCAACGCCGTCTGGATCTGAGTTGGTATCAACGATTGCAAACACCGGGATACCCAGGTTGTTTGCTTCTTTGATAGCGATGTGTTCGTGATCGGCATCGATAACAAACAGTGCATCCGGCAGGCCGCCCATGTCTTTGATACCACCCAGGCTGTTTTCCAGCTTGGCAAGTTCACGAGCGCGCATCAGCGCTTCTTTCTTGGTCAGCTTGTCGAAAGTGCCATCCTGAGACTGAATTGCCAGATCTTTCAAACGCTTGATTGACTGACGAACGGTTTTCCAGTTAGTCAGCATGCCACCCAACCAGCGGTGATTAACGTAGAACTGGTCGCAGCTCAAAGCGTACTCTTTTACCGCTTCGCTTGCAGCGCGCTTGGTACCAACAAACAGGATCTTGCCTTCACGGGAAGAAATTTCTTCCAGCTCATCCGAGGCTGTTTCGAACATTGGCTGCGTTATATCAAGGTTGATGATGTGAACTTTGTTACGAACGCAGTAGATGTATGGCTTCATTTTCGGGTTCCAGAAACGGGTCTGGTGACCAAAGTGTGCACCGGCCTGGACCAGATCACGCGTGGAAATTAAATCAGTTGCCATGATTACCTCTATAGATAGTTTGGGGTTAAGCCTCCACGCATCCCATACAACCGACCCGTCGGTTCTCTCGAACCAGCAAGGCACCCCGGCGTAGGTGTCGATACGTGTGTGTTATTTACACATAGTGAGAGTTATGCGTTTCTCTGCGACAATAAAATTCAACGTACAAAGAATCGTCGGCGCGCTTTATACCACAAAGCCGGCATTGAAGCCAACTGTTGTTACTTTTGCAGCCCGTCGTCCCCTGCGAGGCTGCTCAGAGATCAAACTCCAATTGGCAGCGTCCTGGTGGACTGCTACCATTGCCCGACTCTCATTATTATTGTCGAAAATGACGACAAATGCGGACCGAATGAATGGCAATTTCAATAAAAACTCCTGAAGAAATCGAAAAAATGCGTGTGGCCGGTCGCCTGGCCGCCGAAGTTCTTGAGATGATTGCAGAACACGTCGTACCCGGCGTCAGCACCGCAGAACTGGACCGCCTGTGTCACGATCACATCGTGAACAGGCAGCACGCGGTTTCCGCCTGTCTCGGCTATCACGGCTTCCCGAAATCCGTCTGCATCTCGGTCAACGAAGTGGTGTGCCACGGCATCCCGAGTGACGATAAAATCCTTAAGGATGGTGATATAGTTAACATCGACGTCACGGTGATCAAAGATGACTATCACGGCGATACCTCCACCATGTTTATCGTCGGCAAACCAACCATTCAGGGCGAGCGCCTGTGCCGTGTGACGCAGGACAGCCTGTATCTTGCCCTGCGCATGGTCAAACCGGGCATCCGCCTGCGTACCCTGGGCCGCGAGATTCAGAAGTTTGTTGAAGCACAGGACTTCTCCGTGGTACGCGAGTACTGCGGCCACGGCATCGGCAAGGGCTTCCATGAAGAGCCTCAGGTGCTGCACTACGATGCCGATGATGGCGGCGTGGTGTTACAGCCGGGTATGGCATTTACCATTGAGCCAATGGTCAACGCCGGCGATTACCGCATCCGCAGCATGAAAGATGGCTGGAC
The DNA here is from genome assembly GCF_000026985.1 of Erwinia pyrifoliae DSM 12163. NCBI lineage: Bacteria > Pseudomonadati > Pseudomonadota > Gammaproteobacteria > Enterobacterales > Erwiniaceae > Erwinia > Erwinia pyrifoliae. The sequence continues at coordinate 1,004,048 of NC_017390.1, read as the reverse complement.
GGTAAAAACCAAAGACCGTAGCTTGTCCGCGCAGTACGAACACACTATTGTGGTCACTGAAAACGGCTGCGAAATTATGACGCTGCGTAAAGATGACACCATTCCGGCCGTTCTGACGCACGAAGGCTAACTTTCCCGCAGCTGGCCTGATACGGATCGCGTCATATGTTCAGCAATCTCAAGCCGGCCGCCGCCGGCTTTTTTTATCTCTTCGGAGCGGTGAAATGAAGAAAGACGTGACGGACGTCAGCATCCTGAAAAAGCTGACAAAAGCCCCGCGACGCTGGGATGATGATGAGCTGAACCGCGATACGCTGCGGCAACACCTTGATACTTTCCAGCAGTACCTCGCCACCGCTTTCGACGCCGGGCAGGATGCGGAAAGCCTGATTGCAGCCCGCACCCTGTTTATTGACCGCCTGCTGCGCCGCCTGTGGCGTTTTTTTGCCTTCCCGGAAAAAGAGGGTATCGCCCTGGTGGCGGTCGGCGGCTACGGTCGTGGTGAGTTGCATCCGCTGTCTGATATAGATGTGCTGATCCTCAGCCGCCAACCGCTGTCCGACGATGATGCCCGGCGCACCAGTGAACTGCTGACGCTGATGTGGGATTTAAAGCTGGAGGTGGGCCACAGCGTACGCACGCTGGAAGAGTGCCTGCTTGAAGGGCTTTCCGATCTCACCGTGGCCACGAACCTGATCGAATCACGGATGCTGACCGGCGATTTGGCGCTGTTTCTTGAAATGCAGAAAAACGTGTTCAGCGACGGATTCTGGCCATCTGACCGCTTTTTCGCCGCCAAAATAGCCGAGCAGCAGGAACGCCACCAGCGCTACCACGGCACCAGCTACAATCTGGAGCCGGACATCAAAAGCAGCCCCGGCGGCCTGCGCGATATCCACACGCTGTTATGGGTAGCACGCCGTCACTTCGGTGCAACCTCAATGACTGAGATGGTCGGTTTCGGTTTTCTCACCGAAGCGGAGCGCAATGAGCTTAACGAGTGCCAGAGCTTCCTGTGGCGCATCCGTTTTGCCCTGCATCTTTCCCTGGCACGTTACGATAACCGTCTGCTGTTTGACCGCCAGCTCAACGTAGCCCGGCGCCTGAACTATCAGGGCGAAGGTAATGAACCGGTCGAACGCATGATGAAGGATTTCTTCCGCGTGACGCGCCGCGTGAGTGAACTGAATCAGATGCTGTTGCAGCTGTTTGACGAGGCGATCCTCGCACTGGGCGCTGACGAAAAGCCGCGTGCGGTAGATGACGAATTTCAGCTACGCAGTACGCTAATCGACCTGCGCGACGAAACGCTATTTACCCGCCAGCCGGAAGCGATCATGCGCATGTTCTATACCATGGTGCGCACGCCGCAAATCACCGGCATTTATTCGACTACCCTGCGCCATCTGCGCCATGCACGCCGTCATCTGAAACGGCCGCTCTGCACCATTGCTGAAGCTCGCGAGCTATTTATGGCGATTTTGCGTCATCCCGGAGCCGTCAGCCGCGCGCTGGTGCCGATGCATCGGCACAGCGTGCTGTGGGTCTATATGCCGCAATGGAGCAGTATCGTCGGCCAGATGCAGTTTGACCTGTTCCACGCCTACACCGTGGATGAACACACCATCCGCGTATTGCAGAAGCTGGAAAGTTTCGCCGATGAAAGCATCCGTCCACGTCATCCGCTGTGCGTGGAGCTGTGGCCGCGTCTGCCCCAGCCGGAGCTGCTGCTGATGGCGGCGCTGTTCCATGATATCGCCAAAGGGCGCGGGGGCGATCACTCGATCCTCGGCGCACAGGACGCGCTGGAGTTTGCCGAAATGCACGGCCTGAATTCGCGCGAAACGCAGCTGGTCGCCTGGCTGGTACGCCACCATTTGCTGATGTCGGTCACCGCGCAGCGCCGCGATATTCAGGACCCGACCGAGATCCAGCAGTTCGCGGAAGTGATGCAAAATGAAAACCGGCTGCGCTATCTGGTATGCCTGACGGTGGCGGATATCTGCGCTACCAATGAAACCCTGTGGAATAGCTGGAAACAGAGTCTGTTGCGCGAACTGTTCTTCGCCACCGAGAAACAGCTGCGTCGCGGTATGGAAAACAGCCCGGATCTGCGCGAGCGCGTGCGGCACCATCGCCTGCAGGCGCTGGCGCTGCTGCGCATGGATAATATCGACGAAGAGGCGCTGCACCGTATCTGGGGGCGCTGCCGCGCCGACTATTTCCTGCGCCACACGCCGAACCAGCTGGCCTGGCATGCGCGCCACCTGCTGGTTCACGATCATGATAAACCGCTGATCCTGGTCAGCCCGCTGGCCACACGCGGCGGCACCGAGATTTTTATCTGGAGCCAGGACAGGCCATATCTGTTTGCCGCCGTCGCCGGGGAGTTGGATCGGCGTAATCTCAGCGTCCACGACGCCCAGATTTTTACCAGCCGCGACGGCATGGCAATGGACACCTTTATCGTGCTGGAGCCGGACGGCAGCCCGCTGGCGACCGACCGTCATGAGGCAACGCGCCATGCGCTGGAACAGGCCATCTGTCAGACCGACTGGCAGCCACCCCGTACCCGCCGTCAGTCAGCGCGTCTGAAGCACTTTAATGTGGAAACGGCAGTGAACTTTCTACCCACTCATACCGACAGACGAACTTATCTGGAATTGATCGCGCTCGATCAGCCCGGTTTGCTGGCTCGCGTTGGCGAGGTCTTCGCCGATTTAAGCGTGTCACTGCACGGCGCACGCATCAGTACCATCGGTGAACGCGTCGAGGATTTGTTTATTCTCGCCAACAGCGAACGACGTGCGCTGAACACAGAATTGCGCGAAGTACTGCAACAACGGTTGACAGAAGCCCTGAATCCAAACGATAAAGTGTGACCCATATTCACTTTTTAACCGCGCCACCGCCGATTCCGCTCTGGTGGGATCGTATCTTTTCAACAGCGGTTGGCAAAAACCAGGAAGAGACTAACTATGCAACAGTTACAGAATGTTATTGAAGCGGCCTTCGAGCATCGGGCTGATATTACCCCGGCCAACGCCGATACGGCCACTCGTGACGCGGTCAATCAGGCTATCGCCCTGCTGGACAGCGGCGCTCTGCGCGTCGCCGAGAAGATCGACGGCCAGTGGGTCACCCACCAGTGGCTGAAGAAAGCGGTCCTGCTCTCTTTCCGCATCAATGACAATCAGGTAATTGAAGGTGCAGAGAGTCGTTTTTACGACAAGGTGCCGATGAAATTCGCTCATTACGATGAAGCGCGTTTCAAAAAAGAGGGATTCCGTGTGGTGCCACCAGCGGCAGTACGTCAGGGATCGTTTATTGCCCGTAACACCATACTGATGCCCTCGTACGTCAACATTGGCGCTTACGTCGATGAAGGCTCGATGGTCGATACCTGGGCCACCGTGGGTTCCTGTGCACAGATTGGTAAAAACGTTCACCTGTCCGGCGGCGTCGGCATCGGTGGCGTGCTGGAGCCATTACAGGCGAATCCAACCATCATTGAAGATAACTGTTTTATCGGAGCACGCTCTGAAATCGTTGAAGGCGTGATCGTGGAAGAAGGTTCAGTGATCTCGATGGGCGTCTATATCGGCCAGAGCACGAAAATCTACGATCGCGAAACCGGTGAAGTGCATTACGGCCGCGTTCCGGCTGGCTCGGTCGTGGTTTCCGGCAACCTGCCCTCAAAAGACGGCAGCTACAGCCTGTATTGCGCAGTGATTGTAAAAAAAGTGGACGCCAAAACGCTGAGTAAAACCGGCCTCAACGAACTACTGCGTACCATCGACTGATCCCGTCTGCGGGCCACCAGCGTGGCCCGTCTCCCTCTGTCACGCTAACTTTACAATCCTGCCTGCAACAACCTCTCTAACCCTGCGCAACGGGTGATGCTATTGTGCACAATCTGGTCCATAATCCGCGCCATTCTGCGCAACGCCGCTCTCCCCGATTCGTTTTTTTGCTTTTGAACCTATACTGACCTCAGTACAGGAAGACCGGGCTAAGCAAAGACCAGGCTCACCGCAGCCGGAACGTACACGCAGTACGTAAGGACAGCGAGCACAGTACAAACCCGTATTTGCCACACGCAGCCAAAACGACAATCTCCCGCATAAGGAACAGAACCATGTATGACAATTTGAAAGGGTTGGGCATTGCGTCACCTGAAGATATTGACCGTTACAGCCTGCGTCAGGAAGCCAGCCACGACATCCTGAAAATTTATTTCCGTAAGGACAAAGGCGAATTCTTCGCCAAAAGCGTGAAATTCAAATACCCACGCCAGCGCAAAACCGTGGTGGCAGATAACACCAGCCAGGGCTACAAAGAAGTGCAGGAAATCAGCCCGAATCTGCGCTATGTGATTGATGAGCTTGATCAGATTTGTCAGCAGGATCGCATTGAAGTCGATCTGAAACGCAAAATACTGGATGACCTGCATCATCTGCAAAGCGTGGTATCCAATAAGATCGCAGAAATTGAATCCGATCTGGAGAAACTGACCCGCAACGGCCGTTAATAGCAACGGACAAAAAACGGTGCCAGCTGGCACCGTTTTCTTATCTGTCTTAGGCAACCACCGATAACGGGTTTTCGCGCAGCGGCGATTACTGCATCAGCAGGTAGATCGAGCTGTCACCACGCTGAATACTCAATGCCAGCACCGACGGTTTACTGTCGAGGATTTTGCGCAGTTCACCCAGGTTAGTCACCGTATGTTGGTTAACGCCCAGAATAACATCATCTTTCTTCAGACCGATACGCGCCGCAGCAGAACCCGCTTTCAGATTGTCGACTTTAACGCCCTTCACCCCTTTGACATCGTAATTACTGAGGTCAGCCCCTTCAATACCGGTATAAATGGTGGCGGAGTCCACTTTCGCCGCGCTGCCCTGTTGCAACGCGAGGTTAACCGTTATCGGCTTCCCGTCGCGGATCAGGCCCAACTCCATTTTGGTGCCTACCGGCAGCGAACCCACCTGAGCGCGCAGCGCGGCAAAGCTGGAGATCGGCTTGTTATTGATCGAAACAATAACGTCACCCGCCTGAATTCCGGCCTGTGCCGCCGAAGACTTCGGCAACACCTGACTGACAAATGCGCCGCGTTGAGCATCGACTTTCATCGCTTTCGCCAGCTCGGAGTTCAGCTCGGTGCCGATGATGCCCAGCTCTCCGCGCCTGACCTGCCCGTACTCAACCATCTGAGCGCTCAGGTTTTTCACCATGTTCGATGGAATGGCGAAGCCAATACCGATATTGCCGCCGTCCGGAGCCAGAATCGCGGTGTTAATCCCGACCAGTTCACCGTTGAGATTGACCAGCGCGCCGCCGGAGTTGCCACGGTTAATCGCGGCGTCAGTCTGGATAAAGTTTTCGTAGTTTTCCACGTTCAGACCGCTACGCCCCAGGGCAGAAACAATCCCTGAAGTCACGGTTTCGCCCAAACCATAAGGGTTACCGATAGCCACGGTATAATCCCCCACGCGCAGATTGTCGCTGTCGGCGATCTTAATCGCGGTCAGATTCTTCGCTTCTTTCAGCTGGATCAATGCGATATCGGAACGGGGATCTTTGCCGATCACCTTCGCATCATATTTGCGACCATCGCTCAGCTGCACCTGAATTTTTGTTGCATTATCAACAACGTGATTGTTAGTGACCACATAACCTTTCACCGCGTCAATCACCACGCCGGAGCCAAGCGCCTGGAATTTCTGCTGCTGGCCATCAATACCGTTACCGCCGGGCGCGCCACCCTGGCACAGTGGCGATCCAAGGAAGGGAGAGCCCTCCTGGCAGAACGGTGAATTGCCACCAAAGAACTGCTGGAACTGCTGAAACTGTTGGGACTGCTGCGCCCTGCGCGGTGTCGTACCCTCCACGTTGATGCTGACGACTGAAGGCATTACCGTTTCCAGCATCGGCGCCAGGCTGGGTAATTGTTGGCTGCTTGTAGAGGACGAAGAGGCGGTTTCAGCCGCGCTGGCCGCTAAGGGGTTTAACGCCAGACCCAGGCTAAAAGCCAGTGCACTCAGAACTAACGTATTCTTTTTCATTGGGCGGATTCTCAAGTGATTCAACAAAGTAACAGTCAGGTCGGTTGTGAATAATGAGATTGATATTGTTGCGCTAAGTTCATGTTTCAAGATGAAGAATAAGTAAAAAAATATTGTTCATCTTTACAAAAGTTAGCGCACTGCCATTTACTCCACCGCCATCAAGCGTCGGTACTCATCCCAGGCATACAAATCAGTCATACCGCTAATATAATCCTGTAACAGGCGCACGCGATAATAGTATTCCCAAATTTCCTCTTCCTGCTGATTTTTATCCAGTTGCGCCACGGCTTCGCTATAGGCAAGACGAAAGCGTGAAGAAAGTTTATGGAACAGCCGGGTTTCAATCGGGTATCCTTTCAAATAATCTCTCGCCGCCAGTTCACTGAACTCTTCACGCGTCAGCAGTAGTAACGGACGGTAGATATCTAACAAACCACGGATCACCCGGTAGCCCTGTAATTCCAGCTGCTCAACGTCAGGATGATTAAATACATGACGGAACGCGACTTTTTTGAAAATATTCAGCAGTTGGCTGTGAGGACTGCTATCTTCCAGCAGCGCTTGGTTAAAATCCCCGCGATAAACTGCAGGCAGATTATCAATAAAACGACTGGCGGCATAAGGCACCAGTTGCGCCACGGTATTAACGCGTAAATACATAAAGAACTGATCTTCACTATAGCAATGGGTCTGCTGGCTACGCGACTTATCCAGCGCGCTGGTGACCACGCTGGCAAACAGATCGTCCTGCTGATGGTGGGGCCAGATTTGAAAGAGATATTGATACAGCTGCTCAACGGTGAAAATATTTTTCTCCACCGCATCTTCCAGGTCCGCTACGCAATAAGAGATATCGTCAGCCGCTTCCATAATATAGGTCAGCGGGAAACGGCAGTGCGGCTGAAGGTCTAATTCTTCCCGGAGTTTAGCGATAAACTCTTCTTCAGCCAGATAGAATCCTGGCTTTTTCATTAAGTAATTGTGGCTGGCGGGGATTGGGCTGGTCTGCCACGCGGGCCGGGTGTATTTCAAAATACAGCCCACCTGCGCCCAGGTCAGATTCATTTTCATCAGCGTATGCACCACGCGGATCGCCTGGGCATTACCTTCGAAGTGCGCCAGATCCTGGCGAACCTTCGCGCGCAGTGGATCCAGTCCGTCATCCTGACGATGCAGTACCCGTGGAACACAGCGGTCTTCACGCCCGCTGTTCGGCAGCCAGCCAGCGTCCAGCTGCTGGCAGAACCAGTCGTTAATCGCCGATTCGCCAAAATGCCCGAATGGCGGGTTGCCGATATCGTGCATCAGGCAGGCCATCTCGACGATACTTTCGAACGGGGCGGTCAGCTGTGCCAGCCCCAGGCTTTCCAGCCGCCCCGCCTCCTGCAACCGCGTCAGCACTTCTTTGGCGATATAGCGCCCGACCTGCTGCACTTCCAGCGAATGGGTCAGACGGGTGCGCACCGCCGCATTGCGCTCCAGTGGAAAAACCTGGGTTTTTTGCTGCAGGCGACGAATGGCCGCTGAATTGATAATGCGGCCACGGTCGCTCTCAAAGATGCGCAAAATCTCATGCTCGTTTTTCGCTCCCCGGTCGGGCCGATAGCAACGCTGCCAGTTAATTTTGCTGCGAAAGTCGATCCCGGTCATCTCTGGTTCCCTCTGATTTAAGACGCAACGAAAGCCGCAGAGCAGATCTCTGTTCAGCAGCCATGATAGACTATGCGCCGAAATAAATGGCAAATTCCACTAATTCAGAGAGTATCCCTATGAAAGCAGGCATTATTGGTGCAATGGAACAGGAAGTGACGCTGCTACGTGACAAGATCGAAAATCGTCAAACTCTGACGCTGGCAGGCTGCGAAATTTACACCGGTACCTTGAATGGCGTAGAAGTTGCCCTGCTGAAATCGGGCATTGGTAAAGTCTCTGCGGCGCTGGGCACCACCCTGCTGCTGCAGTTGTGCAAGCCGGATGTGGTGATCAACACCGGTTCAGCGGGCGGGCTGGCGGCAACGCTGAAAGTGGGCGATATCGTCGTTTCAGACGAAGTACGCTATCACGATGCCGACGTTACCGCGTTTGGTTACGAAGCAGGCCAGATGGCGGGCTGCCCGGCGGCTTTCAAAGCCGACGAAAAGCTGATTACGGCGGCAGAGCAGTGTATCGAAGAACTGAATCTGCATGCGGTGCGCGGTCTGGTGGTCAGTGGTGATGCCTTTATCAACGGCGCGGCACCGCTGGCACGCATACGCAACACTTTCCCGCAGGCCATTGCGGTTGAAATGGAGGCGACCGCCATCGGTCATGTTTGCCACCAGTTTGCTACGCCATTTGTCGTGGTACGCGCCATCTCCGACGTGGCGGATCGGGAATCACATCTCAGCTTCGATGAGTTCCTGGCCGTGGCGGCGAAGCAGTCATCACTGATGGTCGAAACCCTGCTCACCCGCCTGACCGAGGGCTAATACCCTGCTCTGTGACAGCCGTGGCAACCCTTCCCGCCACGGCTGATAGCCCGCTGCTGGCTAACGCGCGCAAATGACCCACCATAAACCTGGATTAAAACTGGCTCCATCGCGGCGGAAAGCGTATGATGCGCGCTGCGCAAAAAATGAGCGGGCAGCTGTAATGGCCTGAACTGCCTGAAGCGTGCAAGCATCATCTTTAAAAGCGATTAAAGATTCACCAAAAATAGTCGTTAACTCAATGACCCGCGGCATTGTCGCTTATTGAAATACAAGGCTTCTGCCTTGTTTTGACTTAAAACACCAGGAAATACCCGCATGAAAACAGTTTATCTGGCTCTTGGGCTGATGATAACGGGTCATGCCTTTGCTGCAACCATCACCGGCAGCATAGGCGTGTCTTTAGTCATCTACTCAGAGTGCAGTATCGACGGCAAAAACCCGTCATCCCTTACCATTCCCTGTGCAAAACAAACTGAAACAAGGCCAAAAATCACCCAGAGCCTGCTAAAGCGCGATGCTAAAACCGGGCGGCAGGAGAACTTAGTCACCGTTGAGTGGTAAAAAAAGGCTTCCTGGTCGCTACGACCTGGAAGCCTTTTCTTAATAATCATTACGTTACGCTCAAACCATTCGGCAAAGATGCCGAATCGCTGACGCAAGCCAATCAGATACTGAATGAAGAGCCACACCCGCAGGTGGTTTTGGCATTCGGGTTAGTCACGATAAAACGTGAACCCTCCAGCCCTTCCGTATAATCCACCGATCCGCCCACCAGATACTGCAGGCTCATCGGATCTACCACCAGCGCCACGCCCGATTTCTCAATGGTCATATCACCTTCGTTGATCTTGTCGTCAAAGGTAAAACCGTACTGGAAGCCGCTGCAGCCGCCGCCGGTAATATACACGCGCAGCTTCAGGTCGGGGTTGTTCTCATCGGAAATCAGGTTTTTGACTTTACTGGCCGCAGCATCAGTAAATTGCAGGGGCAGGGCTACATCGTCAGTCATTGCAAACTCCAGTATTCGTACAGGCCGGGTGCCTGAAAGGTCATTATTCGACCATAATTGCGCCCATTATCTTATAGCCAGATACAGCAATCAAGCTTTGCCGCCCTGAGTGCGCATGCCTCACGGGATGATAGCACAGCATGATACTTCCTCAGTGGTGAAATAAGGGTGACCACATCTTGCCTGAAACACAGCGGCCTTTCGCCGGATGGCGAAGTTCCCTTAGAATAGACGCGTTTTTACCCTAATGATCAGGAGCGGTTCCATGAGTAAGTCTGAAAACCTGTACGCTCAGGCGCAGCAGTTAATCCCCGGCGGCGTCAACTCGCCGGTGCGAGCCTTTAACGGCGTGGGCGGCGTGCCGCTGTTTATCGAGCGTGCCAACGGGGCTTATCTGTATGACGCTGACGGTAAAGCCTATGTTGACTACGTCGGCTCCTGGGGGCCAATGGTGCTGGGCCATAACCATCCGGCCATTCGCCATGCGGTGATCGAAGCGGCCGAACGTGGTCTCAGCTTTGGCGCACCTACCGAGATGGAAGTCAAAATGGCCGCGCTGGTCACCGAGCTGGTGCCGACGATGGATATGGTACGCATGGTCAACTCCGGCACCGAAGCCACCATGAGCGCCATCCGCCTGGCGCGTGGCTTTACCCATCGCGACAAAATCATCAAGTTCGAGGGCTGTTATCACGGTCATGCCGACTGTCTGCTGGTGAAAGCCGGATCGGGCGCATTAACCCTCGGCCAGCCGAACTCACCGGGTGTACCGGCAGACTTCGCCAAACATACGCTGACCTGCACCTATAATGACCTCGCCTCGGTACGTGCCGCTTTTGAGCAATATCCGCAGGAGATCGCCTGCATTATCGTGGAGCCGGTGGCCGGCAATATGAACTGCGTACCGCCGCTGCCGGACTTCCTGCCGGGGCTGCGCGCGCTGTGCGATGAATTTGGCGCGCTGCTGATTATCGATGAAGTGATGACCGGCTTCCGCGTGGCGCTGGCGGGCGCTCAGGCTTATTACGGCGTCAGGCCGGATCTGACCTGCCTTGGCAAAATCATCGGTGGCGGTATGCCGGTGGGGGCATTTGGTGGTCGCCGCGAAGTGATGGAGGCGCTGGCTCCCGGCGGTCCGGTTTACCAGGCCGGAACGTTGTCGGGCAATCCGATTGCGATGGCAGCGGGCTTTGCCTGTCTGACCGAAGTCTCCCGGCCCGGTACGCATGCGACCCTGACCGAACTGACCAGCCAGCTGGCTGATGGCCTGCTGGCGGCAGCGAAAGCAGAAAGCATCCCGCTGGTGGTCAACCACGTCGGCGGCATGTTCGGACTGTTCTTCACCGATGCCGCCAGCGTGACCCGCTATGCTGACGTCACCCGCTGTGACGTAGAGCGCTTTAAGCGCTTCTTCCATCTGATGCTGGATGAGGGCGTTTATCTGGCACCGTCAGCGTTTGAAGCTGGATTTATGTCGCTGGCGCATAGCCCGGCGGATATTCAGCATACGGTCGATGCCGCCCGCCGCAGCTTCGCCAAACTGTAATCTCACGGGGCTGACGGCAACAGACCGTTTCGCCCCGCTACCTCACACCTTGCGTAGCAGATAGATAAAGTACGGAGCACCAATAAAGGTTGCCAGCAGCCCTGCCGGGATCTGATTCGGGAACGACAGCATGCGCCCGCACCAGTCCGCCGCCACCATCAGCCCGCCGCCCAATAATGCCGCCATCACCTGCTGCGGTAATGCGCGTCGGAAACCCAGCATCCGAGCCATATGGGGTGCCATCAGCCCGACAAAACTTAACGGACCGATAGTCAGGGTCGCCGCTGCCGTCAATCCTGCTGCCAGCAGGAGTAAGGCCAGACGTGACGGCGTCAGCGCCATCCCCACCGCGCGTGCGGTAACACCACCCAACGGCAAAATGGTCAGCCAGCGACGGCACAGCGGCACCACGGTTAGCAGCAGCAGGGCGATAACCAGCGTGCGCTGCGCCTGCAAAGCATCAATAGGGTAAGTAGAACCTGATATCCACGTCATTATGCCCCGCATGCGCGGATCGCCGCTGGCAAGTAGCAGCATGATCAGCGTGCTGAAAGCGGTACTGAGCGCCATTCCGGCCAGCAGCATGCGCTCGGGCGAGAAGCCGCCGCGCCCGGCGACGATAGAGATGATCAGCAACGTTAATCCCGCTCCCAGGCTACCGGCCGGCAGCAGCCAGCCAAAGGCATCTCCGGGGACGATAAACAGCATGATCACCACGCCAAATGCCGCACCGGAACTGATGCCCAGTACTTCCGGACTGGCCATCGGGTTGCCGGTCAGACGCTGCACCACGCAGCCCGCCACGCCCAGCATCATGCCGGTTGCCAGCGCCGCCACCAGACGAGGCCCGCGCCACGGCAGCAGCTGCTGCCACAGTTCGCCGCTGGCCCATATCCAGCCTTCGGTACTGCGACCAAAGCTCAGCCCCACCGCCAGCAGCAGCAGCAGGACGCCACCGCCCAGCAGCGCCCACCACAACACGCGCTGGCGCTCGGCTGGCACCTTATCGCCGAGATCCAGCGCCGGAGGCTGCGCCGCGCCTCGCAGACGCGGCAACAGCCACAGCAGCAGGGGCGCGCCGATAACGGCGGTCACCGTCCCGGTAGAAATTTCCCCGACGCGACCGGTCAGCCACAGCACCGATTGATCCGCCAGCCACAGCAGCAGCGCCCCGATCAGCGGCGCAACCACCAGACGGCTCGCCAGGCGGCGAAAACCGAGCAATTTCGCCAGCAGCGGTGAAAACAGGCCGATAAAACCGATAATCCCGGCGGCGTTGACCAGCGCAGCACTGAGCACAATCGCCAGCGCCAGCGTGGCAATACGTGCCAGAGAGAGAGCCAGCCCGAGGTTTTTTGCCACGCCGTCATCCAGCCCCATCAGGATCATCGGGCGCAGTAACAGCAGCGTCAGTAACAGCCCGCACAGCAGATACGGCCAGAGAAACGCCACGTTGCTCCAGTCCATCTGATTCAGCGAGCCGGTACTCCAGAGAAACATATTCTGCAGCTGGTCATGATTAAAGATGGCAACGATCTGATTGACCGCACCGCAGTACAATGACACCACCAGCCCGGCCAGGATCAGCGTGATCGGCGACAGGCGTTTTCCCCAGGCCACGCCAAACACAATCACCCCGACCAGCACCGCGCCGATCGGCGCCGCCAGCGGCTGCGGCACCACATTTGCGGCGGCTCCCCACAGGGTAACCACCGTCAGCCCCAGCTGAGCGCCGCTGGCAACGCCGAGGGTAGCCGGTTCGGCCAGCGGATTGCGCAATACCTGCTGGAACAGCAGTCCTGCCAGCCCCAGCCCCGCGCCGACTAACAGCGACAGCGCCAGACGCGGCAGCAGGCTGTAGTGAAACAGCATCTGATCGATGTGGTTGAGATCGGGAGAACTGAGCGCATTGAGCCACAGTTTAACGGGCAGATGTTGTTGCAGGTTAAGCAGGGTCAACGCCAGCGCCGCAGCAAACAGCAGCGGCAGCAGTATCAGCGACAGACGAGACGGACGCATTATTTATCCCCCAGCACACGGTCAAGACAATGGATAAACTGCATTGCCGACAGCGTGGCACCATAAAACCAGACGCGCGGCACCTGGCGGAAACGCTGCTCGCGCACGAAAGGCATCGACTGCCACAGCGCGCTGGCGGTGACCTGCTGCATCAGATTATCGTTACCATGTTCGAAGCAGATAACCTCAACATCACGCATCGTTGCCAGCCTTTCAATGCCGACGACCGCACTTCCCCAAAACGTTTTCTCACCCTTCCAGGCATTTTCCAGGCCGAGGTGGTCCATCACTTCCTGGAACAGGCCGTTAGCGGTAAACACGATGGCGTGACGCGCATCCAGTATCGACATCAGCAGTAAAGGACGATGGGAACGGCCAGCCAGCCGCGCTTTCACCTGCTGCATCAGCGCATCCAGCTGCGCCAGGTGCGCCTGTGCCTGCGCCATGCGGTCAATACGATTTGCCAGCGCCATCAGCGCATGGCGTGCACCGGTCAACGGTTTACCGCTACCGTCGTTAAAGGCAAACCCCATGCCCGGCGCAATACGCTGAAAACGCGCGGGATCGGGGCCGTATCCCTGCGAGAAAAGGATCAGTGATGGCTGCATCTGGGTAATCAGTTCCAGATTTGGCTCGGTACGCAGCCCGACATCCACCACCGACGGCGGCAGCTCGGGCTTACCGACCCACAGGCGGTAGTTATGCAATTCCGCTGCCCCCAGCGGCGTAACGCCCAGTGCCATCAGCAGTTCGAGCGGCAGCCACTCCAGCGCGATTATGCGCGGTGCGCTGGCAGCATGTGCAACGCCGGGAAGCCTTGCCAGCAGCGGAGAAAAAGCCAGAGCCGTTAACAGACGGCGACGCGGTAAATCCGGCATCACGATATCAATCCTTAGTAAACAAAACTGACCGGTGCACCGCCCTGCGGGTGCGGTAAAATCCCCATCGGGATGCCATAAATCTGTTCAAGCACCGTCGCCTGCATCATCTCTGCGGGATCGCCCTGAGCAATCACTTCCCCGGCACGCAGCGCGACAAGGCTGTCGCAATAGCGTGCGGCCATATTAATATCGTGCAGCACGGCAATCACCGTCAGGCCGCGTTCGCGGCTGAGACGCTGGATCAGCGCCAGCACCTCAACCTGGTGAGCGATATCAAGCGCCGAGGTCGGCTCATCCAGCAGCAGGCAGCGGCTGTTCTGCGCCACCAGCATGGCAATCCATGCACGCTGTCGCTCCCCGCCAGACAGACTGTCCACCAGCCGCTGCGCGAAAGCTTTTAGCCCGACCAGCGCGATAGCCTCATCAACCCGCTGCCGATCTTCTGCGCCATAGCGGCCGAGCGCACCGTGCCACGGATAGCGGCCAATCGCCACCAGCTCGCGCACCGTCATCCCTTCGGCGGCGGGCAACTGCTGCGGCAAATAGGCCACTTCACGGGCAAACTCCTTGCTGTGCCATGCGCCCAGCGGCTGCTGATTAAGCAACACCTGCCCCGCCGTGGCGCTATGATGGCGACCCAGCATTTTCAGCAGGGTCGATTTCCCGGAGCCGTTATGGCCGATCAGGCCACAGACTTTTCCAGCGGGAAAGGACAGCGACAGGGGATGTAACAGGGTTCTGCCCGGAACGCTGAAGCTGACGTTATCCAGGGTAAAGGAGGTTTCGTTTGCGTGCGGTTGATACATGGTTTTCTTCTGCCAGGCGGGCGCGGCGAACCGCACCCGGTTTGAGAGTTAGAAACGGAAGGTCGCCGTGCCAACGATTTGGCGCTCGGCACCCCAGTAGCAGGCGTGTTCGCGATAGCAGCTGGCGACATATTCACGATCGAACAGGTTGTTGACGTTAACGCCAATGGAAGAGCCGGGCAAGCCAAAACGGGCAAGATCGTATTTCACCGCCGCATCGACCAGCGTATATCCGGCAACGTCAAAGTTCTGATCCTGATTATCACCGTTAGCAGCAATGTGGCGATACAGCCCTTTGCTCGCGCCGACATAGCGTAACCCCGTGCCCAGCGTCAGGCCAGACAGCGCCGTCTGATTAAAGGTGTAATCTCCCCACAGTGATGCCATATGCTTCGGCACCTGCACCGGGGTTTTACCGCGCAGATAGTTATCCTCGGTATATTCTGCATCAGTATAGCTGTAAGACGCAGTTAAATTGACGTTGGCATTGACTGCGGCTTTGGCTTCAAATTCAAAGCCGCGAGAGCGGATTTCGCCCCCCTGCACGCTGAACAGCGGCGCGGACGGATCGCCCATCAGGTTATTGTTTTTGGTCAGCTGATAAACCGCAGCGGTGATAACAACCGGTCGATCTTTCGGCACAAACTTCACGCCAGTTTCATACTGCTTCGCGCGTGATGGCTGGAACGTATCGCCAGTAAGGGTTGTTCCGCTATTAGGGATAAAGGATTCGCTGTAGCTGAAATACGGGGCAATCCCGTTATCAAACACATAGTTCAGACCGCCGCGCCAGGTGAAAGCCTGATCGTGGGTCTTCGTCTCGCTAGCGTTACGGTTAAACGCTGACATCATCAGATAGTCATAGCGGCCACCCAGCGTCAGCACCCAGCGATCCCATTCCATCTGATCCTGCGCATACAGGCCCGTCTGCTGCTGTTTATTCAGGTACTGATAAGGGCTGTAAAGCGCGGTTGGCTGGTCGTTACCATACTGCGGATTCAGGGCATCCAGCGGTGCCCCTGCGCCAAAAATGGCGTCAATATCGTTGCGCGAACGCTGATAATCCACGCCGGCCAGCAATATGTGATCCAACTGCCCGGTGGCAAATTTAGCCTCGGCCTGGGTATCCACGGCAAACTGATTCAGCTGCTCCTGAGAATGCGCATAGCCACGATTGATGGTGTTATTCGCGGTGTTCAGGCCATCACCATAGATGCTGAGATAATCAGTCCGCAACTCGGAGTAACGCAGATTCTGGCGTACCGCCCAGGTATCGTTAAAGGCATGCTCAAAGCTATAACCCACCATCTTAGTATTACGCGAGATTTTATTGCTGGCTTCGCCTTCATCAAAATCGGTCGGCAGCTTGTGCTGATTGCCGTTTGCATCGGTGATTGGCACCACGGTGCCCTCGCGCGGTAGCCAGCCGTAGTAGCCGGTCTCCAGCTCATTCTGGAAATAGCTAAGGAAGGTAAAACGGGTCTTTTCATCCGGCTGCCAGCTAAAGGAAGGCGCACTGGTATAACGCTTCTCTTTGTTCATCTGCTGCTGGGCGTCTGCGCTGCGTGCCAGACCGGTCAGACGGTAAGAGAACTCGCCGCTATCGTCCAGCGCGCCAGCGAAATCAAACCCGGTCGAATAGAGATTATCGCTGCCCATCTTGAACTGTACTTCGCGCAGGGTTTCCGTCGTCGGGCGCTTGCTGACCATCGCCAGCACGCCGCCGGGGTTACTTTTGCCATACAGCACCGATACCGGGCCGCGCAGCAGCTCTGCACGCTCCAGGAAATACGGATCGATGGCGAATTCAGAGTAGTTATCAGCCTGTAGCTTCAGGCCATTCAGATACTGATTGGTATTGGTTTCGCTGAAGCCACGGATCGACAGAGCGTCAATCACGTTAGATGCCCCACGGTTTCCCACCATCACCCCAGGCGTATAACCCAACGCCTCTTTCACCGACGCTGGCTGATGAATATCCATCTCCTGTCGCGTCACCACTGATACCGACTGCGGATTTTTCTCAATCGGCGTATCGGTTTTGGTGCCGGTGGCACTGCGTTTAGCGGCAATGGTGGCTGACGGCCCCCAGGCACTTTCCGCAGACTCGCTGCTGGCATTAGCATCTAGGGTGATGGTTTGCTCAGCGGCAAAGGCCGAACCGCTGGTCAGAGACAGAGCAATCAGCACCGAAAGCTGGCATCTGGCCGTATTAATAGATGAAAAAGGTGAAGATATTGTGCGCGTACTGGCCATGATCTTTCTCTGGTAAAAAATTATTGAATGGGAAACGAAACGATAATTATTCTTATAACGCCCGGATAATATGCGAAACGAAGCGCGTTCCGCAAGGAAAAAACCGTGGCTGGCGTGACCTGCTGGCACATGGTGTGCTGGCAGGATCAGGCGCATTTTCAGCCCCTCCTTTTGAGGTTAATAGCGGCGATGAACAAACCGCAGCGGCGCGTTATCGTCGGCTACCGCNCGAAGGGGGGAGAACGCGATACGCCACAGGTCAGTATTGCGGGCAAGTGGCTGGCGGAGGCGGGATTTGCGGTGGGAACCGGCGTCAGCCTGACGGTGCTGGACGGCTGTCTGCTGCNGATCCCCGACAGCCGCGAGGAGANGCGGCTGCGGGCAATGGAGCAGCAGCTGAAGGCNCAGCAGCAGGAGCTGGAACAGACTAAGCAGCGNATGATCGCCATGCTGGCNTAAAGGGCGGCTGAAGGTAAAAGCCGGAAGGATCTTNGGGGGATCGCTTCCGGCTAAGTCATGTTATATATTGAAGAACCATTCAATGAAGTCGTTAAAATTATCCCACTGAGGATTAATATTACCAGCTTGAAAATCCTCCAGTTCTTTACCTAAACTTAATTCTATAACTTGACCGGTTTTTTTATTATAAAAAAAACCTTTCTCCCCTTCAAAACTATCGAGAGGGATATATTCATCTTGTAAACCCAACACATCATGACTTCTTTTTAAATCCAGATCATAATTTGAGTTCAATATAAACCAAGCAAGTTGGTATATTTCTTTTTGCCGACTATAAAAAGTCGGCCCATCTTCTGCATGAGCATAAAACTCATATATATCTGAGGATTGAATCAAACCCAGATTATCGAGGGCATTTTTATAATCTTCAGATACATCATCGAACCACCACCCTTGATTTTCAAGGTATTCTTTTATCGATTGAGATAACATATTAACCTCTACAGTTAGTTTTTAATCTTCGGCTATGTAGTTCACTTTCGCCGCGCTGTCGCCAATAACTATCACGATCGCCATTAAAACTATCTCTGTTGACGGGATTTATTGGATGCGGATTAGGTAAGTACGGATGTAATGCATTCGTCCCATAGTATTTCTGATGAGTAGCTGCTGAAAGTTCAAACAATGATCCTAATCCATCTTGCTTCGAGTGATGTAGATTTATCTGGGAGTACTTTCCATTTTTAACCACAAATGGACTTTTACCATCTAACGCTAAATCCAGATTTGTTTTAACTCCACTTCGTGTGTTGACAGGTAAATCCCAATCGATTTTTTGCTGGTAAACAGTATGTGTACTACCGGACGGAGCATTGAATACCGATGGTATAAAGAAATTGCTCAGCCCCAGCGGATCCACCCACCCATACGGATTCGGNGCATAAGCATACAGGTTCAGTCCGCCACGGATAGAAATTGGATCCTGGGTCGTGAATCTTCCTACATCAGGCTCGTAAAAACGGAACAGATTATAGTGCAGTCCGCTCTCGTTGTCCTGGTACTGCCCGGCGTAGCGCAGCGGCTGATCGTAGACCGGCCCCGTGCGCTGTGCCGCCCCGGCGACCGTCTGGCCCAGCAGTTTGCCGAAGGTGTCGTANTGTCCCGACCAGCGCAGATTGCCCTCTGCGTCGGTGACCTCCAGCGGCGCGCTGTTGAGGTCGGCGTTCAGCCAGTAAATATCGGCCTGCTCAGCGTCACCCGCCTGTTCGATGGCCGCCAGCGGCGTCCACGGGCTGGCCGGGTCGTAGCTCCAGGTGCGGCGCGTGCCGTTGCCGCGCTGCTCCTGCAGCAGCCGGTAGCCCTGCCACAGGAAGCGCGTGGTCTGCGGCGCTTTGCCCGCGAAGGTGACCTCCTTGCGGCTGCGCCTGCCCAGCGCGTCATAGTGATACCGCGCGCTGAATTCGCCCTGCGGACCGAAGCCGCGCGCGNGTATCAGGCGGTTGTCGGCGTCGTAGGTGTAATGCTGTTCGTTGACGCCGTGGCGGCGGCTGACCAGATTGCCCCAGACGTCGTAGCGGTAGAACAGCCGCTGCCAGTGCGGCAGGCGGTTGCTGCTCAGCGGCGGCGGCGGCGGCTGTNCCGGGTCGTCGTGCGGGCTTTGCCCGCCCAGCAGGTTATCGGCGGCGTCATACAGCAGCCGGTTGCCAACCCTGCCGGACTTCAGCTCGCGGTGCTGCAACAGNCGGCCTTCGGCGTCGTAGCCGTAGTGCACCTCGCCGCGCAGCGCATCGCTGANGCCCGCCAGCTCGCCGCGCCCGGTATAGCGGAANGCCCGCCACAGAATACCGTCCTCCGGCCGGGTTATCTTCCCGTCACTGAAGGCGCTGCTCTGCCAGCTGCGCCTGCCCAGCGCATCGTAGCGCCGCTGCTGGTGCAGCGCGCCCTGGCTGCGCCCGGTTTCGCGGTGCAGGCGGTCACGGGTAAATTCACTGACCCGCTGCCGGTTGAACTTCAGCGCGCTGACGTGGCCGGAGCCGTAGTGCAGCCACTGCAGGCTGTCGCCCTGCGGCAGCGTCAGCGCCTGCAGGTTAGNCAGCGCGTCCCACTGGTAGTGCAGCCCGCCGTTCACGCCGCGCTCGCACAGCAGGTTGCCCGCCCGGTCGTACTGCAGCTCAATGCGGTCCGCTTCAATCCCCGCCTCCGCCCCGGCGGCGGTGGGGGTACGCGTGAGCNGGCTCAGCCTGCCGGCGGCATCGTAGTGATACTGCCATTCGGCGCTGTCGTTGCCGCGCCATGCCGGGCGACCCGCCCCGTCAAAGCGGAAGCGGTGCAGGCGGTGCGCGGGCGGCGCAAGGCTGTTCTGCGGGCCGGTTTCCCGGTGTTCGGCCAGCTGGCCGTCCGGGCCGTAGCGGTACAGGTGGTCGGTGTTGTCCGGACGCCGTTCGGCGGTGATGCGCCCGGCGGCATCGTGGCTGAANTGATACTCGCCGCCGTTGCCGTTCTCCAGCCGCGTCAGCCAGCCGCGCGGGTTGTAGTGCCAGTTTCGCGTGCGGTTGATGCGGTCGGTGATGCTGACCGGCTGGCCCAGCAGGTTGTAGCGCCAGTGCGTCTCGCTGCCGGGCGGNTCCTGATGCCGCACCAGCTGCCCGCGTTCGTTCCAGGTGAAATGCTCTTCGCTGCCGTCCGCGTGGTGCAGGGTGTGCAGGCGACCGGCGGCATCCCGGCGGTAGCGGGTCACACTGCCTTCCGCATCGGTACGGTCGGTGAGCTGGCCGAAAACGTCATAGCCATAGGCGGTGACGCTGCCGGAACAGTCGGTATGGCGCGTCAGCAGCCCCCGGCCGTTCCACTCAAGCTGCACCACGCCGCCGGAGGCNTCGGTGATGCGCGCCGGCAGGCTCTCTTCTTCGTCCGGGTAGTGGTAAAGCGTGGTGTTTTCTGCCGCGTCAGTCTGTTTAATCAGGCGCCCCTGGCGGTCCCATGACCGGCTCTCGCGGCTGCCGTCGGGGTGGGTGACACAGACCAGCCGGTCGCTGTTACGCTGGTACTGGTAAAGGGTTTTGCGCCCGGTCGGGTCGGTTTCGCTCAGCAGTCGCCCGTAGCGGTCCCACTCGCTCTGACGCTGGCCGCCGTCCGGCAGCAGCACGCTGCACAGCTCGCCGCGGGCGTAGACAAACGCCAGCCGGCGGCCGTCAAAGTCGGTGAACTGCGCCACGCTGTCGTCGTCGTCCAGCTGCCACCACGCCTGCATGCCGTCGTCGCGCACCGCCCGGCGCGTGCCGCCGCTAAAGTCGTAGTGCAGCGCCAGCTCTTCCCCGGCGCTGTGCCGCCAGCCGGTGACGCGCGGCAGGCCGTCAATCTCCTGCCACAGATATTCGTTCAGCAGCCCGTTGGCGTCCTGGTGGCTGGCCATCAGCCCGTCGCGCCAGCTGAAGCGGCGCGTCACCTCGCCGGCGCGGTTGCGCACGGTGACAAGCTGCCCCTCGTCGTCATAATCGTAGCTGACCAGCGTGCNCTCCCCGTCCGGGGTGTGCAGCAGCACCGCGCTCAGGCGGTCATGCCCGGCGGCGCGGGTCAGATAGCGGCAGCTCAGGCGCTGACCGGCGCTGTCCACCAGTTCGCTCAGCCGTCCCTGCTCATCGTAAAACAGCGAGGTGGCGTTNCCGCCGGCGTCCGTCAGCATGTGCAGCCGGGCGGGATGCTTACCCTCGGGCGGCGGATAGTGCCAGACCTGTTCACTGACGTCGGACACCTGCCAGCTGCCGTCGGCATTGTGCATCAGCCAGCATTTTTCCGCTTCGCACCAGCTTTTGCGGCCGCGTGGCACCATCGGGAACGGGACAAAGTCACCGGACGGCGCGCGCCACACCAGGCCGTCATCATAATGCTGCAGGCGGCTTTCCCAGAACAGGCTCCAGCCGCGCCCCAGCACGCTTTCCGCCGGGTTGCCGCTGCGCCAGTAGCGCTGCCATTCGACCGGCAGACGTGAGGGCAGCACGAAGTCCAGCTCGTCGTCGCCGGAGAGAAANTTCTGCCCGCTGATGATATCCACCGGGCGGGCGATGATGCCCGCTGCGGCGCTGGCGGTCATCAGGGTGCCGAAGCGGCAGGCCACCTGCGCAAGCTTACTGATGCCGGGCAGCCTGCTCAGCAGTTTACCCAGCCTGCCAGCCTTACCGGCCGCGCCGCCGGCACCGCCGAGCAGCCCGGTAAACAGCAGCGTCAGGTCAGAGGCCTTGNAGGCCCACTCCGGCACTTCGGGTTTTATCGCCAGCGTGGTGGCGGTGCCGCCGCCGATGTGCACGNTGGGCGAGCCGGCCATCACCGTGGCACCGCAGTTGGTTTTGTCGCCGACGCGGGAAGCGGGCTGGCCGTTGATAAACACCCGGTCGGAGCCTTGCGCCATCTGCATCGACGGCCCGTCCTTATCGCAGCCCGCCTGGCTGACCGTGGCGATGGCCGCCGGTTTGCCGTTGATAAACACGTCCGGCGAGCCGGTCAGTATCTGCCCCGAAGCGGACAGGCTGGCTGCCCCGGCGGCGGCCATGCCGTCGCGCGCCGCCGTGGCCGCCTCCCCGGTGAGATAACCCACCGCCAGGCTGGCACCCATCAGCAGCACGCCAACGCCGAGACAGGCCGAGGCCAGCCCGGCGACAAACAGCGCACCGGCGGCCACGGCACCGGCGGCGGCAATCAGCCCGCCGACAATCGTACCGCCGATCATCCCGGCCAGCGCGGAGGAATGGCCGGTGGCATCGCCAACGCGTGCGGCTTCACTCATGATAAATTCCTTTTATTCCTGGCGGATATCCACAGGCTGACGGTAGCTTGCCAGCACCTGTTGCAACAGGGCTTCATCCTGCGGCGACGGCTTACGCGGCTGCGCCAGGGTAAACACCAGTACGCGCCCTTCCGCCAGCGCAAANACCGCCTGGCGCTGCCAGATTCGCTGGCCGTCGCGCAGATAGCTGGCCGACACGCTTTCGCCGGGCAGCTGTTCCCCGCCCAGCGTCGCCGGTTCGCGCCCCTTCAGCACCCAGCCTTTCAGGCTGGCGGACAGGGTGGCAAGCTGGCGGGTGATGTAGTCCGCCACGGCTTCACCGGGCTGCAGCGTGTCGCGCGAGATATTGAGGGAGGGGGACGCATCGTCGCCGGCCAGCAGCACGTTNACGGTGCGGTCGCTGTAGCCTTCCGGCAGCGTCACGCTGCCTTCCGTGAAGGTACAACGGGAAAAATCGGGCATGGCCTGCATCCTTTTGATTAACCGGGTTTAAGCATCGCATAAGTCAAAAAAAAATTAAATCCTTCAATCGATAACGTGTTTGCCCCACAGCAGCCAAAAAGGATGACCGCCTGTTAAAAATAAAGTGAAAAAGCCGGTTATCCGGCTTTTTCACTGAGCGGCGTGCGAGCGGCTACTGACCAAACATATCTTTGATCCAGCCAGCGACCCCGTTAGCATCTTTCTGCTGGTTCTGCTGGTCCTGCTGCTGCGGTGGCTGATCCTGCTGTTGCAACATATGTTGCTGCTGCTGCTGTTGCTGCTGGCAGAGCGCACTGGCATCCGTGGTCCACACCGGCAGACGACGCCAGCTGCTACTGGCGCTGTCGCAGACGAAGTTACCGGCAGAGTCGACGTTCATCGGCGCAATATCTTCCGGCGGGTTCAGTATCAGCGGCAGCGGGGCCTGGTTTTCCAGGTAGCGACGGTAAAGCTGCATCGCCCCGGTGCCACCGTACAGTTTGGTCGGCTGGTTATTGTCGCGGCCAATCCAGGTAATCGTCACCTCTTTGCCGTCGATACCGGCGAACCAGCTGTCCACCAGGTTGTTGGTCGTCCCGGTTTTCCCCGCCAGGGTCGCTTTAGGGTATTTTGCTCCCAGCGCGCGCGCCGTACCGTGGTCAACCACCTGCTGCATGCTGTACAGCGTCAGATAAGCCGCCTGGGCCGGCACCGCGCGTTCCGCCTGCGGGAAGCTTTGATACAGCACGCTGCCATCTTCGGCAATCACCGAGCGCAGTGCCGACAGCGGCGCACGGCTGCCGCCGCTGGCGATGGTCTGAAACGCCTGAGCCACCTCAATCGGAGTCAGGTTCAGCGCCCCCAGCAGCATCGCCGGAACCGGCTGCAGCTGATCTTTCGGCGCGCCCAGACGGGTCCAGGTATCCACTACCTGCGGCAGCCCCAGCGTCATGCCGAGGTTGACCGTCGGCACGTTCATTGAGTTGGTCAGGGCATCCACCAGCATCACCTGGCCGCTGAAGCGGCGGTCATCGTTCTGCGGCTTCCACACCTGGCCATTTGGCTGTTTCAGCGCCAGCGGATTGTCGGCAATCCAGGTGTTGAGGCGATAAGCATCCGGCTGGCTCAGGGCGGTGAGATAGGTAGCCGGTTTCGCCAGTGAGCCGATTGAACGCCGCGCCTGTAGCGCACGGTTATAACCGGCAAACTGCGGATCGGCACCGCCGACCATAGCGCGCACTTCGCCGCTGAAGCGATCGACCACCACCATTGCGGTTTCCAGATCGTTCAGGCCGCGCTGTTTACGCAGCGCCGGGATGCCCTCTTCCACCGATTTTTCGGCGGCATCCTGCGATACCGGATCGAGCGTGGTGAAGATTTTCACCCCGGACAGATCCTTCACTTTATCGCCAAGGCTGGCCTGCAGCTCGTTACGCACCATCTGCATAAAGGCGGGCTGCGGGGTGATCACGCCACCTTTCGGCTGCACGCCCAGCGGGCGCGCACTGAGCATCGCGTACAGCTCTTCGTCAATCACCTTCTGCTGTTGCAGCAGGCGCAGCACCAGGTTACGGCGTTCCAGCGCCAGCTTCGGGTTACGCCACGGGTTGTAGAGCGATGCGCCTTTCACCATACCGACCAGCAGCGCCTGCTGGTCAAGGCTCAGCTCATCGACCGGACGGCCAAAGTAGTACAGGCTGGCCAGCGGGAAGCCACGGATCTGATCGCTGCCCGCCTGGCCGAGATACACCTCGTTCAGATAGAGCTCAAGAATGCGATCTTTGCCGTAGCGCGCGTCCATGATCAGCGCCATATAGGCTTCGTTGGCTTTACGCCACAGCGAGCGTTCGTTGGTCAGGAACAGGTTTTTCACCAGCTGCTGGGTCAGGGTACTTCCCCCCTGCACGGCGCGTCCGGCGGTGATATTGGCGAGGAAGGCGCGGCCAATCGAATAGAAGCTGATACCGTCGTGCTGATAGAAGTGGCGGTCTTCGGTTGCCACCAGCGTGTCCACCAGCAGATCCGGGAAACCGGCACGCGGCACAAACAGGCGCTGCTCGCCGTTCGGCGATTGCAGCATGGTGATCAGGCGTGGATCGAGACGGAAGAAGCCAAAATCACGGCCACTTTCGAGGTTTTTGATCTCGCTCAGGCGATCGTTGCTGAAACTAAGGCGTGCGTGTATTTGTCCCTCTTTACTGTCAGGGAAATCAAACGGACGGCGGATCATCTCAATGCTGTTGGCCTGCACGGTAAATTCACCGGGGCGCGTCATGCGCGTCACTTGGCGATACTGTGTGCCCTCCAGCAGCGCGATCGTCTCTTTTTTGTTATAGGACATGCCCGGCTCAAGACTGACCATGCGCCCATACACCGTGGCCGGCAGCTGCCAGACTTTACCGTCGATACGGCTGCGGATCTGGCCGTCAAGCCAGAAGCCATAGGCCGCCATCGCCATAACGAAAATCAGAAAAAGTTTAATGAACAGGCCTAACCAGCCTCTTTTTTTACGCGCCGGGCGTGCTTTTGCTTTACGTGGCACCGGGGTTATCTCCTCGTCATCCAGGTCATCATCCCGATCGTCATAATCATCATACTGCGGTTCCCTGCGGCGACCTCGCCCCGCTTTGTTACGCGGTGGCTGGGGCTGCTTTCCTTTGCGCCCGATAGGTTCGCGATCGTCAGACATGTGTTTCATTTCTCCAGGGGCTGGCGTCGGCCGGGCCGACTACTCTCTTCTCACAACGGCCTTTGCGGAAGCAGAACCTTCTGAATCATCAGGCTGCTGCGTGATATCCGTCAGAGTTGCGCAAGTTTACGGCGTGGAAAACTTTTTCACCCGCCGTGTGGGTAAGGTATTGGCCGGGTCATCAGGCCACAGATGCTTAGGATAGCGCCCTTTCATCTCTTTCTGTACTTCGCGCCAGGCACCGGCCCAGAATCCGGCCAGATCGCGCGTTATCTGCAGCGGGCGCTGCGCCGGGGACAACAGCTCCAGCACCAGCGCCACGCGCCCCTGTGCGATGCACGGATTTTGCGCCTCACCGTACATCTCCTGCAGGCGTACCGCCAGCGTCGGGGGCTTATCCTGATAATAGTGGATCGGCAAGCGGCTTCCGGTCGGCACAGTGTAATGAGTTGGCAGCGCACTATCCAGCTGCTGACGCTGCGCCCATGTCAGTAATGATAATAATGCGCTGGCGATATCCACCTGGCGCAGCCCTTTTGCATCACGCACGCCACGCATCACCGGCAGCAGCCACTGTTCCAGCGAAGCCAGCAGCGCGCTCTCGTCGGCGGCTGGCCAGTCGCCCTCTGGCAGCCACTGCGCGGCACACAGCAGCCGCAGCCGCAGCTGTTCGGCCTGCGGCGTCCAGTTAAGCACCGATAATCCTCTCTGCCTTACCCAGCGCAGTATCGCCGCGTGCAGCTCGTCTTCGTCAGGTTTCGCCAGCGGCTGTGACCTCAGTACCAGCTGGCCAATTTGCTCACGTCGCCAGGCGCGCAGCGTGCCTTTTTCCTCGTCCCACTCCACCTCGGTTTGCTGCTGTACCAGCGCAGGGCACTGGCGGATCAGCAGGTCGATATCCAACGGCAGCGCTTGCAAAATGCGCGCATCCGGCTGGGCATTGCCCTGTAACAGAGCGGGCGCAATCAGCCATTCATAACGTGTCAGGCCATCTTCGCGATCAAGCACAGCACCGCTGCCGTTAGCCAACTGATAGCGCCCTTCCGCGCCGCGCCGCCGGGCGATGCGGTCAGGAAAGGCAGCGGCCAACAGCGCGGGCAGATGTTCTTCATCCGCCCTGCCGCCGCTGATATTCAGGCGCTGACGAAGCTGGTGCGCACGCCGCTGCCACTGCGGCAATTGGCGCTGGAAACCGTCACGCAAGTCGACCGATCCCCGCACCGGATCCTCCAACATTGCCACCAGCTGCGCCGCCGTGGCGACCGCGTCCGCATTATCTCCGGCGGCAATCAGCAGGGCGGCATAACGCGGCTCGCTGCCGATCGCCGCCATGTTGCGCCCGCTGGCCGTCAGCCTGCCGTCGCTGTCGGTTGCCCCCAGCTGTAAAAGCAGCCGTTGGGCGGCGGCAATGGCGGCTGGCGGCGGCACATCCAGCCAGTTTAGCTGGCTGACATCGTGGCAGCCCCACTGCAACAGATCCAGCCACAGCGCCGAGAGATCGCTGTTAAGTATTTCAGGTTCGCTATGCGCCGCCGCACGCTCCGCCTGTTCTTGCGCCAGCAGGTGCAGGCAGATGCCCGGCTCCAGTCGCCCGGCGCGCCCCGCGCGCTGGGTCATTGAGGCCTGGCTGACGCGCTGGGTTTGCAGGCGGGTGAGTCCGCTGCGCACGTCAAACTGCGCGCTGCGCTCCAGCGCACTGTCCACTACCAGACGGATGCCCTCAATGGTCAGGCTGGTTTCAGCAATGTTGGTTGCCAGCACTACTTTACGCCTCCCCGCCGGAGACGGCAGGATAGCCCGGCGCTGTTCCGCCAGCGACAGCGCGCCATACAGCGGGCAGAGATCGACATCGCTGGCGATCGGTCCGGCCAGCTGGGCCTGCACGCGCTGAATTTCCGCCACGCCGGGCAGAAACAGCAGCAGCGATCCCGGCTCTTCGCGCAGTAGCTGGCTGGTCTGACGAGCCACCGCTTCTTCAAAACGCAGACTGCCGTTCAACGGCAGATAACGGCGTTCAACCGGCCAGCTGCGCCCGGCCGAGGCGATCAGCGGGGCATTGGGCAACCAGGCGCTTAAGCGCGAATTATCCAGCGTCGCCGACATAATCAGCACGCGCAGATCGTCGCGCAGCGCGGTCTGCACGTCGAGCAGCAGGCTCAGCGCCAGGTCGCCCTGCAGGCTGCGCTCGTGGAATTCGTCGAGGATAACCAGTGACACCCCTTCCAGCATCGGGTCCCGCTGCAGCATGCGCGTCAGTATCCCTTCCGTCACCACCTCCAGCCGGGTATTGGCTCCGCTACGGCTTTCGCCGCGCATGCGATAGCCAATGATGCCCCCCGGCTCTTCGCCCAGCTGTTCCGCCAGCCGCTGGGCGACATTGCGCGCCGCCAGCCTGCGCGGTTCCAGCAGCAGAATACGCCCCTTAAAACCGGCCAGTTGCAGGATTTGTAATGGTAGCCAGGTCGATTTACCCGCCCCGGTCGGGGCCGCCAGCAGGATCTGGGGTGAAGATTGCAGCGCGGTTAACAGCTCGGGTAATACGGCGCTGACCGGTAATGAACTCACGTTTTGGCTCCATAACGACATGGTCTTAATCTGCTGCGCATTGTAGCATTGGCGCGTTTGATTTACCGGAGGAGCGGATGGGCGAAGTAAAACGGCTGTTTTTTGGTCTGCAACTGCCGGATGCGTGTAAACAGAGCATTATCCGCTGGCGTGCAGAAACCTTCCCGGCGGAAGCCGGACGCCCGGTGGCGGCCGGTGCGCTACATTTAACGCTGGCATTCCTTGGTGAAGTCAGTGATGAAAAAGCACGGGCGCTGATGCAGCTGGCCGGGCGCATTCAGCAGCCCTCTTTTTCCCTGACGCTGGATGATGCCGGACACTGGCCACGATCCGGCGTGGTCTGGCTGGGGCCGCGCCAGGCGCCGCGCGGGCTGCTGCAGCTGGCACAGTTATTACGCTCACAGGCAGCGCGCAGCGGCTGTGCGCAAACTGCGCAGCCGTTTCATCCCCATGTCACCTTACTGCGCCACGCTACCCAGCCGCTGGCGCTGCCGGCGCGCAACTTCCGCTGGTCGCTGGCCGTAGAGCGTTTTGTGCTGTTTCAGTCGCAGTTCGCCGCCGGGCGTACCCGCTATAAAGAAGTTGCCGCATGGCCACTATTTTAAGGAATGCTTATGGATTTTAGCCCCGCTCTCCGCCCGGCGCGGCTGGTGCAACGCTACAAACGCTTTCTGGCGGACGTGATAACTCCCGAGGGAGAAGCGCTGACCATTCATTGCGCCAACACCGGGGCGATGACCGGATGCGCCACGCCGGGCGATACCGTCTGGTACTCCACTTCGGCCAGCCTGACGCGCAAATATCCGCACAGCTGGGAGCTGACCGAGACGCAAGAGGGCCACTGGATTTGCGTCAATACCCTGCGCGCCAACGCATTGGTACGTGAAGCACTGAACGCCGGGCAGATAGCGGAGCTGGCAGGTTACCAGACGCTGCAGCCTGAAGTGAAATACGGCAGCGAAAACAGCCGGATTGACTTTCTCTTACGGGCAGACAGTCGCCGCAACTGCTATATTGAAGTCAAATCGGTCACGCTGTTGCAGCAGGGTCAGGGCTATTTCCCGGATGCGGTCACCACGCGTGGACAAAAGCATCTGCGCGAACTCAGTCATATCGCCCAGTCAGGCCAGCGAGCGGTGCTGTTTTTCGCCGTGCTGCATTCGGGTATTAACGACGTTTTACCGGCGCATCATATTGACGCGCATTACGCCGAATTGCTGGAACAGGCGCGGCAAAGCGGTGTCGAAGTTGTGTGCTATAAAGCGCAGTTATCCCCGCTGGGGCTAAAGCTGCGGGGCAGCCTGAAAGGGGAGTTGTAAAATGCAGCGCGATTTGCTTTTATACGGCGCTTCTGACTCTGCCGTTTACCGACTGCTTACAACTAAAGGGTGTAGCGGTGGTTTGCAGGTGGACAGCAAGTCGCCAGATACGCTTTTCCTCACATGCCTGTCAAGACACGTTCAGGAATAATTGCTAACCTTGTCCGCTTCTGTTATTTATAGCGGCCTGTTTTTTTCCCCCTAGTGGGATCGATACCCGAGTATTTCGGCGTGCAGCAAAGGGCTTACGCCCCTGCCCCCTGAATAATGAAGGGTGTATAGTGCGTGTTATCCAGGAGACACAACATGCAAGAAGGGCAAAACCGTAAAACATCGTCACTGAGTATTCTCGCCATCGCTGGGGTGGAGCCGTATCAAGAGAAGCCTGGCGAAGAGTATATGAATGAGGCCCAGCTGGAGCACTTCAAGAAAATTCTTGAAGCGTGGCGTAATCAGCTTCGGGATGAAGTCGATCGTACGGTCACACATATGCAGGACGAAGCGGCTAACTTCCCGGATCCGGTCGACCGTGCCGCCCAGGAAGAAGAGTTCAGTCTTGAACTGCGTAACCGCGACCGCGAACGCAAGCTGATTAAGAAGATTGAAAAAACCCTGAAAAAGGTTGAAGACGACGATTTTGGCTACTGTGAATCCTGTGGCGTTGAAATTGGTATCCGTCGTCTTGAAGCGCGTCCTACCGCCGATCTGTGCATCGACTGTAAAACGCTGGCGGAAATCCGCGAAAAACAGATGGCCGGCTAACGGCCTGTAGATTGTGCAGTGAAGCAAGAGACGGCTTCCGTTTGCGCTTCACTGCCCATCTTTTCTCAACATGTCATCATCCTATATTGGGCGTTTCGCCCCATCCCCCTCCGGCGATCTGCATTTTGGCTCCCTGATTGCGGCCTTAGGCAGTTATCTACAGGCGCGCGCGCAGCACGGCGCCTGGCGAGTACGTATCGAAGATATTGACCCGCCGCGTGAAGTGCCCGGTGCGGCAGCGCGTATCCTGCAACAGCTGGAAGACCACGGTCTGCAATGGGACGGCGAAGTACTGTGGCAGTCGCAGCGCCATGAGGCTTACCGCGCAGCGCTTGACCATCTTCAGCAGCAGGGGCTGAGCTACTACTGCACCTGTAGCCGCAGGCGCATTCAGCAATGCGAAGGGCTGTATGACAGCCACTGCCGAAATCTGCACCACGGCTCTGAACATGCCGCTATACGTCTGAAAGTGGACTACCCGGTACTGTCCTTTCACGACAGGCTGCGCGGCTGCATCCAGGCGGAGGCGAAACTGGCGCAGGAAGACTTTATTATTCATCGCCGGGATGGGCTGTTTGCGTACAATCTGGCGGTGGTGGTGGACGATCGCTTTCAGGGCATCACCGAGGTGGTACGCGGCGCGGATTTGATTGAGCCAACGGTGCGGCAAATCACGTTATTTCAGCAGTTTGGCTGGCCTGCCCCGCGCTATTTACATCTGCCGCTGGCGATCAATCACGATGGCAATAAGCTTTCCAAGCAGAATCATGCGCCGCCATTGCCGGCGGGCGATCCGCGTCCGTCACTGGTGCAGGCTCTGCGTTTTCTCGGCCAGACGGTGAACGATGACTGGCGGGATATCACCGTCGCCACGTTGCTAAAACAGGCAACGAGCGGTTGGAAGCAGGCTTATATTCCCAGAAACGATGCCATGCTGACGCATACGGCGACTTCGGCATTCTCAAACGGTTCACTCTGAGCTATGATTAGCCGCTATTTTTATCGATTAGATTTTTTTGTCACTATCGAGGTGTCCCATTTTTACCCGAGTTGCTAATTTTTGCCGGAAAGTCCTCAGTCGCGAAGAAGTGGCTCCCGCTGAGATCGCACAGGTGCGTCAGATGGCGATCGTCCCACGCGACGCTCATAACATCTCGCGCAAGGACATCAGTGAAAATGCCCTCAAGGTGCTGTATCGCCTGAATAAGGCCGGATATGAAGCCTACCTGGTTGGCGGCGGCGTGCGCGATTTGCTGCTGGGTACAAAGCCGAAAGACTTCGATGTGACCACCAATGCCACGCCGGATCAGATGCGTAAGCTGTTCCGCAACTGCCGTCTGGTCGGTCGCCGTTTCCGCCTTGCCCATGTGATGTTTGGCCCGGAAATTATCGAGGTTGCCACCTTCCGTGGGCACCACGAAGCCGAACAGCAGGTGGTTGAAGACCGTAACAGCTCACAGCGTGACCAAAATGGCATGCTGCTGCGCGACAATATTTTTGGCTCGATTGAAGATGATGCGCAGCGCCGCGATCTGACGATTAACAGTCTTTATTACAACGTTGCCGATTTCACGGTGCGTGATTATGTCGGTGGGCTGAGCGATTTGCAGCAGGGCATCATCCGTATGATTGGTGACCCGGAAACCCGCTACCGCGAAGATCCGGTGCGCATGCTACGCGTGGTGCGCTTTGCCGCCAAACTGGATATGAGCATCGCCGCTGAGACCGCTGAACCGATCCCGCGCCTGGCCACCTTGCTGCACGATATCCCCCCGGCGCGCCTGTTCGAAGAGACGCTGAAGCTGCTACAGGCCGGTTATGGGCACAGCACTTATCTTAAGCTGCTGGAATACCAGCTGTTCCAGCCGCTGTTCCCGATTATCACCCGCTGCTTCACCGAACAGGGTGACAGCAATATGGAGCGGATGATCCTGCTGGTACTGAAAAATACCGATACGCGCATCCATAATCAGATGCGCGTTAATCCGGCCTTCCTGTTTGCCGCGATGTTCTGGTATCCCCAGCTGGAAATGGCACAGAAAATTGCTCAGGAGAGCGGCCTCGCCTATTACGACGCCTTCGCGCTGGCGATGAATGAGGTGCTGGATGAAACCTGCCGCTCACTGGCTGTCCCCAAACGTATTACCACGCTGGTGCGCGATATTTGGCAGCTGCAGCTGCGCCTGTCACGCCGCCACGGTAAACGCGCGTGGAAGCTGATGGAACATCCTAAGTTCCGTGCCGCCTACGATCTGCTGGCGCTGCGCGCCGAAGTGGAAAATAACCATGAGTTGCAGCGTCTGACCACCTGGTGGAGCGAGTTCCAGGTTTCCGCACCGCCGCAGCAGAAGACGATGATGAACACCCTCGGGGACGATCCGATTCCGCGCCATCGCACCCGCCGTCCACGCAAACGCGCCCCCGGCAACGCACGTCGCGATAGCAGCAACAGCAATCGCCAGCAATGACCCGCGTTTATCTGGCGCTGGGCAGTAATCTGGCCGACCCGCTGCATCAGGTGCAATCCGC
Organism: Erwinia pyrifoliae DSM 12163; assembly: GCF_000026985.1. Taxonomy (NCBI): domain Bacteria; kingdom Pseudomonadati; phylum Pseudomonadota; class Gammaproteobacteria; order Enterobacterales; family Erwiniaceae; genus Erwinia; species Erwinia pyrifoliae. The sequence continues at coordinate 971,424 of NC_017390.1, read as the reverse complement.
GCTTGATGCGCTGGCGGCTATCCCTGATTGTCAGCTGGTGGCTACCTCTTCTCTGTACCGCACGCCACCTTATGGTCCCCCGGACCAGCCCGATTTCCTCAACGCGGCGGTGGCGCTCGATACCCGGCTTGATGCTGAAACACTGCTCGACCATACCCAACGTATTGAGCGGGAACAGGGGCGCGTACGCAAGGCGCACCGCTGGGGACCACGCACGCTTGACCTTGATATGATGCTGTTCGGCGATCGGACGCTAAACACGCCTCGCCTGACGGTGCCGCATTACGATATGCATAACCGTGCCTTTATGCTGGTGCCGCTGCTGGAGATCGCGCCCGCACTCTGCCTGCCGAACGGCAGGCAGCTGGCTAATATATTGGCTACCCTCGACAGCAGTGCCATTCGCCCCTGGTGAGCAGCTTGTCCATCGGCTATGCACCCCAATTTCATTGCTTTAAAATACGCCAAACAGAAGATTCGTGATGAGGATATAATGAAACCGACTACCGTCTCGACGTTACGCCAGTGGAAGCAGCAGGGGCATAAATTCGCCACCCTCACCGCTTATGATTTCAGCTTTGCCCGCCTGTTTGCCGACGAAGGCATTCAGGTGCTGCTGGTCGGCGACTCGCTGGGCATGGTGGTACAGGGCCAGCAGTCGACGCTGCCGGTGACCGTTGCCGATATTGTTTACCATACCCAGGCGGTGCGCCGTGGGGCGCCCGCAGCGCTGCTGCTCGCCGATCTGCCGTTTATGAGCTACGCCACGCCGGAGCAAACCTTTGACAGCGCGGCGCAGCTGATGCGCGCCGGGGCGAATATGGTCAAACTGGAAGGCGGAAAATGGCTGGCGGAAACGGTTGAACAGCTTACCGAGCGTGCCGTTCCGGTCTGTGGCCATCTTGGCCTGACGCCGCAGTCGGTGAATATCTTTGGTGGTTACAAAGTGCAGGGGCGTGATGCTGAAGCCGCCGATCGCCTGTTGGAGGATGCGCTGGCGCTGGAAGCAGCAGGTATGCAGCTGCTGGTCCTGGAGTGCGTACCGGTGGCGCTGGCGAAACGCGTGACCGAAGCGCTGGCCGTGCCGGTTATCGGCATTGGTGCTGGTAATGCCACCGACGGTCAGATCCTGGTGATGCACGACGCCTTTGGAATTACCGGCGGCCATATTCCTAAGTTTGCCAAAAACTTCCTCGCCGAAACCGGAGACATTCGTGCCGCCGTGCGTCAGTATGTGGCAGAAGTCGAAGCCGGTCGCTACCCGGCTGAACAACACAGCTTTCAGTAACCAAGGAGCAACAGCGTGCTGATAATTGAAACCCTGCCGATGCTGCGCCGTGAAGTGCGGCGCTGGCGCCAGGACGGCAAACGTATTGCGCTGGTCCCTACCATGGGCAACCTGCATGACGGGCATATGACGCTGGTCGATGAAGCGCGTGAGCGTGCGGATATTGTGATCGTGTCGATCTTTGTTAATCCGATGCAGTTTGAACGTGCTGAAGATTTGGCGCACTACCCGCGTACCCTGCAGGAAGACTGCGAGCAGCTGAACCGCCGTGGCGTTGATCTGGTGTTCTCCCCGGCTCCCGCTGATATCTACCCTCACGGGCTGGATGGACAGACCTTCGTTGATGTTCCCGGCCTGTCCACCCTGTTAGAAGGTGCCAGTCGCCCCGGTCATTTTCGCGGCGTATCCACCCTCGTCAGCAAGTTGTTTAACCTGGTGCAGCCGGATCTCGCCTGTTTCGGTGAAAAAGATTACCAGCAGCTGGCGCTGATCCGCAAAATGGTGGCGGATATGGACTACGATATTGAGATTGTCGGCGTGCCCACCGTACGTGCCAAAGATGGCCTGGCGCTCAGTTCGCGCAACGGTTATCTGACGGCGGACGAGCGTAAAATCGCCCCCGGGCTAAGTAACGTGATGCAGCAAATCGCTGAACGGCTCGGTCAGGGAGAGCGCCATATTGAAGAGATGATCGCTAATGCCGAAAGCGCGCTGGCTGAAAAGGGCTTACGGGCCGATGGCTTGGCGATAGTCGATGCCGACACGCTGCTGCCGCTGAATGTCGACAGCCAGCGGGCGGTGATTTTAATGGCGGCATGGCTCGGTAAAGCACGCCTGATTGATAATCAGCAGGTTGATCTCACGCAGTAGACAGCAGCGCCTGTTCAGATAATACTGGCGTCCGTTTTTGAATTGATTGCAGAGTAATGAATGATGAATCGTACTATGTTGCAGGGCAAACTCCACCGGGTGAAAGTCACCCAGGCAGACCTGAATTACGAAGGCTCCTGCGCCATCGACCAGGATTTTCTCGACGCTTGTGGCATCCTGCAATATGAAGCTATCGATATTTATAACGTCAATAACGGCCAGCGCTTCTCTACCTACGCCATCGCCGCTGAACGTGGTTCAAAAATCATCTCGGTGAACGGCGCGGCAGCGCGCTGTGCCTGTGTGGGCGACCTGCTGATTATCTGTTCTTACGTGCAGATGCCGGACGAGCAGGCGCGGGAATGGCAGCCTGAAGTGGCCTATTTCGAAGGTGACAACCAAATGAAGCGCGTGGCGAAGGCGGTACCGGTTCAGGTCGCGTAGTTTAGCGCGGCAGGTTTGCTGCCAGACAGGGGCCGTACGGTGATGCCGTTCGGCCCTTTTTCATATCATCAGGTGCGCAGCCCGCTTCCGCGCTGGATCAAAAACCATACCAGCACATAAAACACCAGGATAAACACCACCAGTACGCCGAGGGTAAACGCCAGCGGCACATCGTTTATTCCAAGAAATCCGTAACGGAAGCCGCTGATCATGTAGACGATCGGGTTCAGCTTCGACACCATCTGCCATACCGGTGGCAGCAGCGTCAGCGAGTAAAACACGCCGCCAAGATAGGTTAGCGGCGTCAACACAAAGGTCGGGATCAGGCTGATATCATCAAAGGTGCGGGCAAACACCGCGTTCAGCAGGCCCGCCAGCGAGAACAGTATCGCCGTCAGCAGCAGCGTGACCGCCACCATCAGCCAGGAGTGAACGTGAAACGGCACGAAAAACAGCGAGATGGCCGTAACCAGTACGCCCACGCAGATCCCACGCGCCACGCCGCCGCCAACATAGCCGGCAATGATCACATGCGTTGGCACCGGAGCCACCAGCAGCTCCTCGATGTTGCGCTGGAATTTGGCGCTGAAAAATGAAGAGACCACGTTGGCATAGGCGTTGGTGATCACCGCCATCATAATCAGGCCCGGCACGATAAACTGCATATAGCTAAAGCCGTGCATTTCACCGATACGTGAACCGATCAGATTGCCAAAAATAATGAAATAGAGCGTCATGGTGATAACCGGCGGCACCAGCGTCTGGATCCAGATACGTGCAAAACGGTCAACCTCTTTACCCCAGATACTCTTCAGGGCCACCCAGTACAAATGTGTCATGCTTTGTCTCCACTGCGACCGTTTACCAGGTCAACGAACAGCTCCTCAAGGCGGTTTGCCTTGTTGCGCATACTTAAAACCTGCACGCCCTGGTGGCTTAACTGGCTGAATACGCTGTTCAACCCCTGCTCGCGCAGCACTTCCACTTCCAGGGTTGAGGTATCGGTCAGGCGATACTGGAAACCTTCCAGCTGCGGCAGCGGGCTTTTCGCCGCTAAATCCAAAATAAAGGTTTCCGATTTCTGCTTAGCCAGCAGCGCCTTCATCGAGGTATTTTCTACTAATTCACCGTGCTGGATGATGCCGATATTGCGGCACAGCATTTCAGCTTCTTCCAGATAGTGCGTGGTCATAATGATGGTGGTTCCTTGCGCATTTAACTGCTGCAGAAAGGTCCACATCGAGCGACGCAGCTCAATATCAACCCCGGCGGTCGGTTCATCCAGGATCAGCAGCTTCGGTTCATGCATCAGGGCGCGGGCGATCATCAGGCGGCGTTTCATGCCGCCCGACAGCATACGCGCTCGCTCGTTACGTTTGCCCCACAGATCCAGCTGCGTCAGGTATTTTTCTGCCCGTTTCAGCGCGACCGTTTTTTCCACGCCGTATAACCCGGCCTGGCTAACCACAATCTGCAATACCGTTTCAAACTGGTTAAAGTTGAACTCCTGCGGCACCAGCCCCAGCTGCCGTTTCGCGTTAACCACGTCCTTTTGCAGGTCATAGCCGAACACCCGCACCTTACCTGCGGTTTTATTCACCAGCGAGCTGATAATGCCAATGGTGGTCGATTTACCCGCGCCGTTGGGGCCGAGCAGAGCATAGAAGTCGCCGGCTTCGACGGCAAGGTCGATGCCCCGTAGCGCCTGAACCCCGCCCTGATAGGTTTTGGTCAGCTTTTCAAGTTCCAGTGCATAAGTCATAAGTTAAAAAGTGCCCTGTTATGTATCCGCGACATTTTCAGCGGCTTTTGCCTTAGCAACGGTGATTGATCTCAATTATTGACTGTAGTCAGTTTATCGGGATTCAGCACCTGCCACTTTTATGCCACTCAAATTATTACCGCTATCGGTTTCTTGTTAGTCGTTTTCAATTACGCTGCGCTGGCCTATATTACTGCCACGCATTTTGAGCTATTGGTCGCCCCCATAATGAAAGACATTAATACCCTTATACGCAACAATCGCCGGTGGTCCAGGCTGCTCAAAGAGGAAGATCCCGGCTTTTTCGAGCGCCTCTCTCTGGCGCAAAAACCCCGTTTTCTCTGGATTGGCTGTTCAGACAGCCGCGTACCCGCCGAGCGTCTGACCGGGCTGGAGCCGGGCGAACTGTTCGTTCACCGCAACGTCGCCAACCTGGTTGTCCACACTGATTTAAACTGCCTTTCAGTGGTGCAGTACGCGGTCGAAGTGCTGGAAGTGGAACACATTATTATCTGCGGTCACTACGGCTGCGGCGGCGTTCAGGCCGCGCTGGAAAACCCGGAATTGGGCCTGATTGACAACTGGCTGCTGCATATCCGCGATCTCTGGTACAAGCATAGCGCGCTGTTGGGAGAACTGCCGCCAGAGAAACGCGTCGATAAGCTGTGTGAAATTAATGTTATTGAGCAAGTCTATAATCTGGGTCACTCCACCATTATGCAGTCAGCTTGGAAGCGTGGTCAGAACGTCAACATTCATGGCTGGGTGTACGGCATTCAGGACGGGTATCTGCGCGACCTGGAAGTCACGGCCACCAACCGCGAAATACTGGAACAGCGTTACCGCCAGGGCATTGCCAATCTGCTCAACGATCCCGATCTCAACCCGTAAGACCGCCGGTTCCCCGGGCGTTTGCCACCGCCGCAGATGATATAACAGGCCGGAAGCTCCGGCCTTGGTTGATTGTGCTGTTGCACAGGCTTGCGGGAATTATTCGTCCAGCAACACCACTTTGCCGACGTACGGCAAATGGCGATAGCGCTGGGCGTAATCAATACCGTAACCGACGACGAATTCGTCAGGGATGGCAAAGCCAACATACTCTACCGGCACAGCCACTTCGCGCCTTGAAGGTTTATCCAGCAGGGTACAAATCGCCATCGATTTCGGTCCGCGCAGGCTAAGGATCTCACGCACTTTGCTCAGCGTATTACCTGAATCAATAATATCCTCAACGATCAGCACATCCTTATCGCGAATATCTTCATCCAAATCTTTGAGGATTTTGACATCGCGGTTGCTGGTGGTGCCATTGCCGTAGCTTGAAGCGGTCATAAAATCGACTTCGTGTGAAACATCAATAGCGCGGCAAAGATCCGCCATAAACATAAACGAGCCACGCAGCAGGCCAACCAGCACCATATCACTGCCGCTGTTGCGGTAATGTTCGCTGATTTGCTTGCCCAGCTCGGTAATTCGGGAGGCGATCTCCGCTTCGGAGATCATAACTTCAACAGTGTGTTTCATAAGTAGCAGTTCGTCGATTGCTCAAGGAAAGCGAGGAAGTTTATCACACTTAGCGGCCTTTACCCCCATCGTTGCGCAACGCAGCAGATCCATGCACCATGACAGACATGCAGACTGCTATATGTAAATTCATCCATATTTCATATCGAAAATTGTTTTAACCTTAGAGTAATTATTCATTTACCGCCGTACCTGGCCACATGTTAGCCTGGCAGCCATAATGATAAAATACCCCGCTATGGCAGGAGATCAGATGTCTTCCTCACATTCAAAAAAAACCCATATTGGCCAGCGCGAACTTCAGCCTGAAACCCAGATGCTGAATTACGGCTATGACCCGGCGTTATCCGAAGGCGCGGTTAAACCGCCGGTATTTCTGACTTCAACTTTCGTATTCAACAGTGCTGAAGAAGGGCGCGATTTCTTTGACTATGTGTCCGGAAGACGTGAACCGCCTGCCGGAGAGGGCAACGGGCTGGTCTATTCGCGTTTTAATCATCCCAACAGCGAAATTGTTGAGGACCGGCTGGCTATCTATGAACGCAGCGAAAGCGCGGCGCTGTTCTCGTCCGGCATGTCCGCTATCGCCACTACGTTATTAACTTTTGTCCGGCCCGGTGACGCCATCCTGCATTCGCAGCCGCTGTACGGGGGTAGCGAGACGCTGCTCGGTAAAACCTTCGGCAACCTCGGCGTTGCCGCCGTCGGCTTTGCCGACGGAATCGATGAAGCTTCAGTGCAGGCTGCGGCAGATAAAGCGCTGGCAAAGGGGCGCGTATCGGCGATCCTGATTGAGTCCCCTGCTAATCCGACCAACAGCCTGGTGGATATCGCCTTAATGAAGCGCGTGGCCGATCGTATTGAACGGCAGCAGCAGCACCGTCCGGTGATCGCCTGCGATAATACCCTGCTCGGCCCGCTATTCTCTCGCCCGCTGGAACACGGCGCGGATATCTCGCTCTACTCGCTGACCAAGTATGTGGGTGGCCACTCGGATCTGATTGCCGGGGCGGCGATGGGCAATCAGGCGTTGATCCGTCAGGTGAAGGCACTGCGCAGCGCTATCGGTACGCAGCTCGACCCGCACTCCAGCTGGATGATTGGACGCTCGCTGGAAACCCTGGCGCTGCGCATGGAGCGCGCTGGCGACAATGCTGCTGCGGTGGCGGAGTTCCTGCGTAGCCATCCTCAGGTCGAACAGATCCACTATCTGCCGTTCCTCTGTCCAGACTCTGCGGCAGGTAAAATTTACAGCGCCCAGTGCAGCGGTGCCGGGTCGACTTTTTCTTTTGATATCTGCGGCGGTCAGGATGCAGCATTCCGCTTCCTCAACGGCCTGCAGCTTTTTAAGCTGGCCGTCAGTCTGGGTGGCACCGAGTCCCTTGCCAGCCACCCCGCCAGCACGACCCATTCGGGGGTAGATGCGGCGGTGCGTGAACGAATTGGTATTAAAGCCTCCACCATTCGTTTGTCGATTGGCATTGAGAATAAGGATGATTTAATCGAGGATCTGCGGCTGGCGCTGAATAAGTAAGGGCGATGGGCAAATCTTTCGTCGTCGGGCGCTACCCTCACCAGCAAAAGTGCAGCAGGCATTAACACGACCGGCAAATCCGGGCTCAGAGACGCCCGGCGGATAGCCATATCCGCCGGGTTGCACGCCAATCGAGTGAAGAAGCTGCATTTATCGCATAGTTTGTCAGGCTTATTTTCTTCAATGGGCCATTTGCTCCTTTAGCGGGCGACTGGCGCATCGTTCGCTTGCGTGTAAGCTGGTGAGTGCATATTTTGGCTCAAGCCTGTTATACCAGACCCTTCTCAATTGAAATTTTCTTTTCCGTTAAAAATTTATTGAGACACGGAAAACCCCTCTCCAGAGAGACTATTTCTGCGTGGGCTTAACAAGAACTTGAGATCCCTGTAGAACGGCCTGCCCAGTAGAAAGAAATGAGAAATATTCTTGCAACCTACTTTAGACAAGGCTGATAATTTATGAGCACTGACTGTTTTTTGACAAATATTTAGCTGCATACTAATTTCATCTTCTTTACCGCCCCTGAAAAGCTCAAGAATAATATTCATTTCCCTGTTTGTCAGGCCACGTTTCTTTGCAAAAGCAGGGCACCACCTGGCAGAATTCCTTCTGATTTTATTTGCAGACAATTCTGAGAAAAATGACAGACTCAACTTCCTGTCAACTTTGCATAAACCGGGATAAAGCATGTCTGTTATGACCTCCTGGAAGATATTTGACGTCAGCATAACCACATCTTCAGGTTTTTTATTTTTTATCATTTTTTCATAAAAAGACGTTTCATTGCTTGGTTTGAAAAAAGCCCATGAGAGCATATCTACTACTACCAGTGCATCTGCACTGACGCTTTCATCCATGAACCTGTCAAACCCCAGAGCTGTTATTGCCAAATTACTCATGCTGGCGGACTTAATGCCTAAATAAAAATAGCGATCGTCCGTTACTAAAACGACCTTTTTTCGCGAAGACAACTTTTGAGTGTAAATATTCATGACTCCCTCTCAAATACCAATTTGTATCATTCCCTTACGACCCATATCAAAACCTAAAAACAGATCAATTTCAATACCATAGATCCAACTCAATCGGGCTGCACAAGTAGGTTGAATCATTCAAATTTAAATTTATGTTAATGTCCCCCCCTGATTTACTGGAAAGGATATCTGTAAATGTTAGGAATTATATCAATACTTATTCTGCTTTTTGTTAGCGTATTTAGTTTAACTTTGCATTTCATTCAAATCAAAAAACGGCAATTGCACTACCGGCGAAGCTACTATCGAAGAAAAAGAAGAAAAAAAAATGGCCAACTCCAAGTGAAAATTCCGGAAATTATTGATCGAAAAAATCTAAAAACAACCTCAACACCGAAATGATGAGCACAAAATATATATAAGATTATTCTTAATGAGTTGTAAAAAAACCGTGAAAAAACCCGCGATAAAAATGCTCAAATTAAGAACTTTAACCGGGGGTTTTTCTTATTTACATTCAGCTGATTTAACTGCCGTGAAACAACCGTCTTAATAATTTCCGCATACAACGGCGGTGAGACTGCACTGCACAGGTAAGGTCAGGCGCACCGATGGAACAGCTGGCGCTGCCAGAGATGCGCCACGGATAACATATTTTCTGCCTGTCAGCATAATGTGCATTTAACGAGAAGCCCGTGGTGCATAGCATACACTCAGGCAAGGGAATGGGTTATTGAATCCTTAATAAGCTGCCTGTGCGGCAGTGAACTGCAAAAACCCCCCGAAATCTGTTCGCGACTTTTTCTAAGCTGCCTGTACGGCAGTGAACGCTGTAGTCCACGCTATTTACCCCCTCTAGCTTTTCTAAGCTGCCTGTACGGCAGTGAACACAGGGCTGGGCGCTGAGGTGGTGCCGGGACTTTTCTAAGCTGCCTGTACGGCAGTGAAGGGTTTATTCCGGGCTTCGCTGTCAGTGATGGTTTTCTAAGCTGCCTGTACGGCAGTGAACAGCACGGCGAGTTTGAGCAGCGGCAGCGCCGATTTCTAAGCTGCCTGTACGGCAGTGAACCGTTAGTAAAGCAGACTAACTCGCTATAAAACAAGTTAAAAACCTAAAATGCGCAGTAAAACCCTTTTTTAAACCGCTATGCTAACGCCACCTGAAATCAACAGGTTAGCGTTAGCCGAAAAAAAAGGGTCAAAACCAGGGGATGGTAGCAGCGGCGCTTAACCCATAGGAACTAAAGCTGCCATCGCTGGGGGCAGATACCAGCGAGCCATGTTCAATAAACAGCCGCCAGGCCTGACCATTAGAACCACTCTTTATCTGCAAAAACGGCAAATTACTGCGCTGCTCGTTGAGTACGCTGATTCGCTCTGCGGCTTCCTGTTCGCTTAGCCAGCCTTTATTTACCGAACGGCGGCGCAGGCGTTCAGCGCTACTTTTCACCTGGACGCGCCGGACGGTGCGCCACGCCGCCCCCTTCGGAACCGGGGCGATATCGCTACAGGCGATATAATCCCTAAGACACTTATTCCAGCCGCTTTGCTGTAGTGCGCTTAAATCATCCAGCGTGCCGTGCAGCCGGATGCGGTCGCCCAGCGTCCGCTTTACATTGGGGAAGCTGATACCGATACGGCCATTCGCCGCCCGCATCAGTACCTGATGCAGATGCATAAATACCTGTGCCAGCAGCACCGCTTCACCGTTCTCCTCATCCACCCGCACGCGAATATCCTGATAATGATCCATAAAGCCCCCTACTCGCTTTTCTCACCGAATACGCCACCACGGATCAAAATAGCCATCACGTAGTGCTGCTGCTCCGTATCCGGTTCTTTATCTTTGGTCACCCAGTTATCCAGCAGGTTATAAAAATCCATTTTCTTTATCGGCTGACGGTAAGCGATGCCCCGGCTGGTCACCGAGCCATAAGGTTCAACGGAGATCGGCCCTTCATCCAGTTCATCCGCGTCCGGATACCAGCTATCGATGGTGCGCAGCGCATTGCCAATTTTCTGCGAGTGGATGGCCGCCGTGCCGTCAATCTGGTAGAGAAGCTTGCTTTTTTTACTGTTGCCATCCAGCACCAGCTCCTGCGAAGGGAAGACCTCCTGACCGTTGCCGAGATACACCCGGGCCTCAACGTTAAACAGCGCAAAGCTGTTACCGCTCAGCCCCTGTTCAATCGCCTGTGCCAGCTCCAGTAAATCTCCCTGTGGCTGACTGAATGCCTGCAGACTGTAGTCATAGCTGTCAAACTGCCAGCATTTTTCGCCGCTGGTCACCTGCACCGCAATTCGCCCGGCACCCAGGCGGTTGCGCCATAAGAAGCGCCCGTTAGCGATGTTTTCAGCGTAGCGCGCGGCCAGCGTGCTGAAGCCGTGCCGGGCAATATAGCCGTCAATCACCGCAGCCAGCGCTGCCTGGTACGCCCTGTCGTTACATACCGCCGGTGTGGCAAGGCCGCTCAGCACCCGCAGGGTAAAGCAGACTTTTAAGCTGTCGCAGTTATAAGGCAGCGCGGCCACATCAACCCTCTGAAGATTCGGTTTTTGGATCTCCGCATCCAGTTTTAGCGGATCGCTGGCGATGGCGTTTTTCAGGCGGTTGGAGATGGTGCCGCGCACCGCTTTCTCCTGAATTTTTATCGGCGTCCAGTTTTGCTCGTCCTGCCATTTGCCAGCCAGCATAATGGCATCAGAGTTAGATAACTTGCGCTCGAAGGCCAGCACGGAGGCGGTTTTAATAGCTGATTTAGCCATGATTATTTCCTTATAAAGTCAAATTAGTTGTAGTTGATGTCATCATCTTCATCGTCGTCAGGATAATCCTGGTCGCACGCTGTTTCTTCGCTGCGGCACAGGTAATACTCGTCCTGATGGTGATAGCGCCACAGCAGATGGCGTAAATCATCAATGCGGTGCAGCCCGCGCCACTCGCCCACGCCGTACACGGCCTCGGTAAAACGAAACGGCGTTTCGTTATCCCGGCTGTTGGCCACCTCTCCCGGCGGACAGAGCGGCGAGATGGCGCGATAGCCGGTCATCAGCGGCACCAGATAGCCGGTGCCGGGTTTCGGCTGGTATTGCCACTGCACGTTGCCGTCCGCTGGCGTGGCCCCGTCATCCGCCTGCATTTTTAAGGCGGCAAAATCAAGCCAGGTATCCAGCATCTCCGCCTGCGGCGGCTGGCTATGATGTGCCGCCAGCAGCGCGGAGCGATCCAGCAAGGCGAAACCGGGCAGCAGGCGGCGCATTATTCTGCGCGTCTCACCGTCATCCTGCGGCCAGCCGCTTATCTGCACCTGGCCGACCGAGGTGACCGTACCGCCAGCCAGCCGGAAACGCTGGCACAGATTAGCCAGCGTTTGCATCAGCTCTGCTGCCCCCTGTTCGCCACCGACAATGCTGCCGTGGCACTCCACCAGCAGCGAAACCGTCATATGCATCCGCCCCTCTTCATTAAAGGCGGCGATTTTTGCTTCTTTGGTCAATGGATTACGGGTGAGGGCAAACCAGTAGTCTTGCCCTGATGTATAGGCATGCACCTGCTGCTGATGGCAAATCACCCCGCAGCCGGACAGGGTGATATTGTGGCTCTGCTGTAGCTTGCGCGATAAGGCATGGGTAAAGCCGAGGAAATGAGTGATGGCCGGAAAGCCCCAGGTCAGGCCGGCAATGGCATTGGCGTTTTCCACCCGCAGATGGCGTAAGACAATCAGCGCGCTCATGACAGATCCTCCGCAAGGTCTTTTTCCAGCTCGCGCAGCCGCTGCTTAAACAGCGGAGCGGTGGAGAAGTGGCGGCGTTCCGTCTCGCCCATATTCAGCTTGTCACTGTGTAAATGACGGCTTAGCCAGTGGCCGAAATCGCGCGCCACTTCGTTTTTCCAGTCGCCGCCCTCACGCTCGAACTGAAATTCCGCATCATCCTGGCTGCGCCACGGGTCAAGCCACAGCTGCTGCGAACGTTTCAGTACGCAGTCAGGATGTGCGCTCCAGCCACGCAGATCCGTCTGGTTTTGCAACCCGGCCACATAGTTAAACAGGATATCGATAATCTCATCGGTCATCGCCAGGCGCTGCTGGCGAATGTCCAGCGTACTGTCCAGCGTTTTGACCCTGCGTAAAAAGTGCTTCAGTCGCTGAATAACCGGCCAGGACTGGCGGGAAAAGTCGTTGGAAAAGTTAAAGATCGATTTGTGCTGTGACGGCGGCTGACTCTGGGTTTGCCACACCGGCGGCGCACAGGGCAATAACCAGACTTTCCCGCCGCGCACGCTGTTTAAATAGGAAATATTCTGCGGCTTGGTGCCGCCAAACTGGGTGATGGCGGTGCCCGGATAAGCAACTACCGGGCCGTCATGCCAGCTTTTCGCCTTCAGGGCGGCTCGCGCCGTTTTGGCTTCTTCACTAAATTTGGCGCTGATAATACGTTGATTCAGGGCATGAGCCAGCGCGGAAGAGAACAGCGGGCTGAGCAGATGATACTGCCCGTCAGCAATGGGAAAGTAGATCTGTTTGGCCAGCTTATGGCTGGCCGGCTGGCGGTCAACCAGCACCTGCTTAAATCCATTGACCCAGCTGGCGCACAGTTCCGGGTTATCGGTCAGCGACTCCAGCGCGGAGTAGTCGCCGCGTTGCAGGCTGGCAATTAATGAGTTCCCTTCCACCTCAGTTTGCAGCAGTTTGGCAACGTCAAGAATTGCCGCGTTTCCAACGACATCAAGCGCCGGTTTTTGCAGGGCTGCGGTGGAGAGATACATTTCATGCTGGACACTGCTGCTGGCAAATATGCTGCTGCCGCGGGCATCGCTATGGGTAAATTTTGCCGCGTGGGTGACCAGGTTGATCTGCCCGGCGCGGCTGGCGGCATCGCTAAGCCAGGCCTGCGGCTGGTACTTTTGCTCCAGCTCGGCACGCTGCTGCTGAAGCTGCTGGCGCAGTACGCTGATTTGATCCTCTGACGCTAACGCGGCCAGTTTTTTCGCGCTCTCTTTATCGAAAGCTTCCAGCTTTGCCGTTTTCCGGGCGGCAATATAGCTGGTGATAAAAGACGCTAAGGTCTCTCGCAGCATATGGTCTCCTTTTATGTGCGGATTAAACTCCAAAATCGCTATAACTTTATGATATTTAAGTTAACGTTAATACTGAGAGAATCAACTCGCGAATTACACGCCAGTATTATGATAGCCAAACCTATAACGACCCAAAGTATATTTCTAAGCAGCGCACCCAAAACTTAACCCCTAAATATAAAATAACTATCCCACAAATATACCTCAGACTGAGACCCAGTGCCACCAGATTTGCTGAATTTTTACGCTCGGGGAATGGGAGCCAGAGATTCTGGCCCGACATGGTTAAAAATCTTGATAGCGGGAAAAGTTATGCTGTACTCTTGCCAGCACTGCTGAACAAGCAGCTTAGAAATAAATTTAAAATATCTATTTTTGCTTTTTCCACTGCCGTACAGGCAGAAATTATTGATTTTTATAGTAAAAACGGCACCCTTACGGATGCCGTTCTCTTTTCTTCAAAGTTTTATTTCTGTTGGCCGATGGGTCTTTAACCAGTCCTGTAGCGCCACATCCATCCGCGTTTGCCAGCCCGCGCCTGATGCTTTAAACGCGCTGATCACCTCTGGCGTATAGCGCACGCTTACCGCAATCTTCGGCTGTGCTTTTTGCGGACGACCGCGCTTTTTCAACGGCGTCAGTTTCAGCTGCGGATCTTCCAGCAGCATGCTGTCTTCATCATCCGCCACGGCGGCATAAATTTTTGCGTCTTCTTCTGCGCTGGGGAAGACGGTTCCCGGCTTAAGTTTCGGCATAACGCTGAATCTCCTTCCTGGTGGCAAGGCGCAAACTGATTATCCGGTAAACCTCTTCATGCTCGGTAAAACAGACGGAAAAAATTCTGTTACCCAGCCGGGCAAGGCCATAGGTTAAACCAATCAACCGGATCTCATCATAAGGCTGCCGATTATCTTCATATACGACCATCTCATCCCAGTCCAGCAAGGCGCTGTCGGCAAGCGAATAGCCGTGCTTACGTCTGTTTTTCACATCCTTGTCAGGATCGTAGCAGATATCCATACATTAATGTACCTACAAAAAAGATAAAGTCAAAGTCTCTGTGACCGGTAGCGCGTAGAGCAAGGCTGGCGATCTACTGCGCCTTAAACACGCCTAATAGCGGATGAAAATGCCATATTTCGTCGTCGCGGCCGCTCCGCAGCATAATTTCACCAAAGCGCAGACTGACCTCCTCCAGCTCCATCGTCAGGCTGTCGGCCAGCTGCTGCCAGACCTGCTGATAGTCCGGGGCAATCCAGGCGCTGATCCCGGCGGCGAACGTCAGGTCGGGATATGTCATCATGCTCTGTTTGCGCCCGGACGGGCCATCGTCAGGCTGCCATATTTCTGGCTGATCACCCTCCTCAGCTATCAGCATAAAGTGCATATCCTCAGGCTGCGACTGACGAAACGGCTTATGCCGCTGCATTTCACCGCACCAGCTGGCCTGTTCGCGCCACCACAACGCGGCGCAGTATGGCAGCGGCTTATCCTGCTTTACCTGCTTGTCCTTCTTGTCCTGCTTTCCCTGCAATTCCACCATCAGCCGTTGGTGTTCCAGATCGGCCAGATTAGTAAAGGGTTGGCGTTTCTTCGCCTCCCGGCGCTGCTGAATACGTGGGATGGCGCTGATTGTCTGATACTGTTCTTTGTCCAGAATCTGCTGTAAATCGTGGCTCGCCAGCATATAGTCTTTGTGCTCAAACCCCGGTTGGCAGTAAGCAGGCTTTTGGCTATCCCGCGCCTTTAATGAGCGAATATTCTGCTGCAACATATGGATATTTTCGCTCTGTGCTTCCTGCTGACGATGGCGCTGTACCCTGCCCGCCAGCTGGATCAGCGAGCGCATCGAGCTGGGTTCGGCAATCGCCCAGTCGTAGTCGTGATCGCGGCCCACTTCCGCTACCGAGGTCGCCAACACCACAAACAGATGATGCTGCTGCGGATGTTGTTCCAGCGCTTCGGCGATCTCCGCCACCTGCCAGATCGCCTCGGGCTGATGGCGGGTTAAGGTGGCATCCAGCCGCTGTTCAAAATGCGAACGCATCGCCAGCGGGTGCTGGCTATGATAAACACAGTAGTGGATATGGGTATCTTCCGCCGCCCCGGTCGCCAGCAGCTGCTGAGCCACCGCCACCAGCGGATTGATATTGGCGAGACGGATCACGCCTGTCGATATCGTCTTGCCCGAAACCGGATGGCGCTGATGGTGAGCATGATGCAGCGTCATCATCGACTGCAAAATCACCTGCGCCATATGGCGGTAAATTGTCCCATCATCACGGGCGGGGGGAGCCACCGGCGCTATCCAGCCACGCCTCAGTACCGGCTGCTTAGCCAGCCAGCTGACCCGCCTCGCAACAAACTCTTGATGCTGTTGCATAAACTCTTGCGGCAGGCGCAGATCCTCTGTAAGCACCGCATTTTCATCAAACCATGCGCAGCAAATATTGCCGTCGACGGGCAGGCCACAGGCGTGCTGGAAAACCTCGCGCCCGCTGCGGTAAGCGTTATACAGCGCCAGCACCAGCGCGGGCGGCAGGGTTGCCGAGGAGAGCAGTACGCGCGAACCCAGCATACCCGCCCAGTTCACCAGTCGGCACAGCGCGTGCTGATCCTCGATATCAAAATCATCCGGTTCGTCGAGCACCAGATCCGAGGTTAGCAGTCTCAGCATTGGCGCTATCTGCTTGCCACCGCGCAGCCCTTCGGTCGCGCCGATTAAATGATCGATAGTAGTAACCAGTACCGGGGCGCTCAGCAGTTTATTTATCCGGGGGCTATCCTTTAGCCAGCGGCTTAAGCGCCCGTCATCAAGGCTGCCTTCGTAGCTGACGTACTGGTTTTCCTCCGGCAGCGGTGCGGCCGACTCGCTACCGGGGACAGGCGGCGTGGGGCTATCTTTAGCCTGCTGATGCAGCTGCGTCACCGCCTGTGAACCCACCAGTACCGCCAGATCGTCCTGTTCCAGCTTCAGCTTTTCACGCAGCGCATCGCCGGTTTGCAGCGTCAGGGTTCGCAAGCCCAGCGCCACCGCAAAGCGACACCCTTTTTGCTCATCGGACAGTGCATACATAATGCGCGCATTGGCAAAGGTTTTACCGCAGCCGGTCGAGGCCATATTGATGCCGAAAAAACCCTGTTGAAAGGCACGATCGCGCAGATTGCAGGTCGCCTGCCAGGCGTTATCCTGCCAGCGGAATGTTGAGTTCTCACTGCGTTTTTTAAATCCCTTATGGCGGGCGATCGCCGGCAGGGTTTTGCGTAAATGCGGCAGGCTGCGCGCCAGCAGCAGGGCATTTTGCGCCACGCCAATGTTATGCTCATCCAGCCGCTGCTTCGGCCTGCCGTTGTCGGTATTGGCATACGGCAGACAGTCCGCGTCCTGCCAGCCCGGCGTGGCCGCTTGCCGAGAGTAAACGTGATCGGCCAGCATTAATGCCAGCCGCGCCATATGGCAGCTGAAGCGCTGATTGATATCGATTTGTGCCAGCCATGCCGGCTGGGCCAGCAGGCGCTGTGCCATCTTACGCGCTTTGCCGCACCAGCGGCCGCTTTGCATCGGCGTTCCCTGCGGGAACTGCCACTGCGCCTGAAGTTCGGCGGGTTTCCAGTCATGATGATGATTGAGGGCATTCCACAGCGCATCCAGCTCCCTGGTCAGCCAGCCATCGCAGTGTTCCAGTTCCGGTGGCAGCCAGGTCATCTGCGGCGGTAAATCATCCTTTTTCGGGTAAACCGGCATACGGTGATGTGAGAGGATCAGCCACGCCACCACGCGAGCTACCGGCGGTAAGGGGTCAAAAGGATTTTTGGTTGGCATCAAACCGTCTTTCTGCAACCCGGCCAGCATCGCCTGCTCATCCTGTGGCCCAATGTCACTAAGGGCGGCGATCCACGCCCGATCGTCACGCCCCGCGACCCAGGCACAGAACAGCCGCAGCGAAACCCACTCATGGCGGTAAGGCTGAAAGCTTTTTACCCCTTTTTTCCCGACAAGCATCTGCTGAAACAGACTGTTGGCCTTACCAAAATCATGAAACAGCCCGGCAATAGCGGCCAGCAGGCTGACAGCCTCCACGCTGTGCCAACTGTTTTCATCAGCGCTTTTCAGCACATCACGCGAGGTGGTATGCGTAGGCACCGCGCCTTGCGCGTTAAAACGGCGCAGGTTGCCAACAATCCACAGCAGTTCGCTCTGACCGTTGCTTTTAATCCAGTGGCAGGCCACGGCGGTATTACGCCGCGCGGTTTTGCGCAGCAGCTTACGCAGCGTCAGCAATCCTTGCTGAGTGATTGCCGTTTGCCAGCTGCGGTCGCCTTTACGTTCGGCAAACTGATCGAGAATACGGCGGCTGTCTTCCAGCGCACGTTTGTTACACTGGGCGATCAATAAAATATTCATTTTCCCACCTGGCTGTACTGTCGGGCGGTGGCTTCCAGCGCGGCAATCATGGTATCCAACGCTTCCGCATTTTGCAGGCTGGTCAGGCAGCGCTGACGGAACTCCTGCTCCTCTTCTCCGGCCATCGCGGCAAGAAAAGCCTGAGGCAAAATCAATGCATCCTTGATCAGGTCAGCCACGTCAAACACCAGCCCACCGCGACGGGTTTTACCATGCAGCACCGCCAGCCCGTGCGGTAAGCCAATCACCCAGCAGGCCACCGCCGCCAGGCCGTAGGCGAGATAATTACCATGATCGAGGAAACGGTTTGCCGCATCAATGCCGCCTCCGCGTTTGGCACGGATAAAATCGCCGTAGCTTACCGCCTGTGCCGCCAGTTTATACAGCGCTTTGGTCATTACCGCTTCAAGTGCCAGCAGATCGGTATTGTTATTACAGCGCGCCAGACCTTGCTCGAATCGGTCGAGGATCCCGGTCAACTGAGGCTCGCTGATGGCAAATTTATGCTCACGCATCATTTTACTGCCCAGCCATGCCTGGCGTATCTGACTGATGCGCACATGCTGAAAGGCGATGGCGGCGCTGAGCCGCTTCTGCTCATCAAACCAGAAGCTGACCCAGTGCTGAAGATATTCCGTGGGGCGGTATTCACTTTGTGAATTCAGCCAAGAGACATCGACCTCAACTTCATTGGCCGCGTACAGCGGAGTTCCGCCGCCGCCGCAAAACCCGACCAGGACCCCGGCGCGGGCAAACTCACGCATCGCCGCCTGGGTTACCGATGTACCGGTACCCAGCATCACCACAGTGGTGTTGGCGATAGGAATATTCCAGTACAGAGACTGTTTACCTTCGTCAGTAACATATTCCACCCGGCCGCCGTTCACCAGCACCCGGCAGTATTGCAGATAATAAATATTGCTACGTTTTGAGTGCAGAATGGTTTTTAAATCGGAGGGCTTAATCATTTCCATATGGCGCTTCCTTGTGAAGCGGTTATTTGCTTCCCGGATATCTGTGAAATGATGATATTGGCTGGAAAGTTACATACCTCTTTGCTTATCTTTCAATACGGTTTTAACGCAACCGCAGGCAGCGAGAACCGTTGCAAATATATTTATAACTGCCTGCACGGCAGTGAAAAATCATTAACTATCAATAATATATATCGCTATTTTCTAAGCTGCTTGTTCAGCAGTAAAATTTCAACCCGTTCATCGTACGCCTGATCTGATGATAGCGCCAGTGGATATTTTTTTCTGATCTGCAATAATTGATATAGCTATGGATGAGGGAATTTATTTTAAAAGAGCCGGTGTGGAGCGTGTTTAACGCTATACGCTGTCTGGCGGTACGGCAGGGAACCTCTACCGGCTCACAGAAAAAAGCACCGGTCTATTTCTAAGCTGGCAGTGCGGCAGTGAACAAGAAAAAGTACCCGGAACCTGACGGTTTCAGTTTCTAGGCTGCCTGTACGGCAGTGAACGCGTTGCAACTGATTTTCCCGGCGCTATCCCGTTTCTAAGCTGCCTGTACGGCAGTGAACTGCTGCCGGTCGAAGAGATGGCAAGACGAATGTTTCTAAGCTGCCTGTGCGGCAGTGAACCATTAATGCAGTGGAAAACGCTGTTCGTTTCCTTTCTAAGCTGCCTGTGCGGCAGTGAACCTGCTTGATAGTTATTTTCTACTCGCCGTAGATTTCTAAGCTGCCTGTGCGGCAGTGAACGGTGCTGATCTCCGGCTTTGAGCCACAACGGGTTTCTAAGCTGCCTGTGCGGCAGTGAACGGCAGTTTCAGCGTTGTCAAAATTTCGTCAATTTTCTAAGCTGCCTGTGCGGCAGTGAACGGTGGGCTGGTGATGTGCGGCAAGCCTGGAACTTTCTAAGCTGCCTGTGCGGCAGTGAACTGGTTTATTGAAAATCATCACGCTGTCCGGCATTTCTAAGCTGCCTGTGCGGCAGTGAACCGAGACTGCAAAGGTAGGGGGGAAGCGGTGATTTTCTAAGCTGCCTGTGCGGCAGTGAACCGTTACTCTACAGCGCTAAACGGCTTACCGCATTCACTTTTTTCCACTTTATTGTGCTTAACCCTTTTTTTTCACCCTGACAACCACGCGATATAAATCAATAGGTTGAGGACGGACGAAAAAAAAGGGTACGCGAGGCGTTAACCATGTTCCGACAATTATCCCGCTGCAGCCACCCACTTTTATTACGCTACGGTAAAACCCAGCATCATCCCGGTATCTTCATGTTCCAGCAGATGGCAGTGCGCCATATAGGCATGCGCCCTGTCTGCCGGGTGATTAAAGCGCACCAGCACCTCGCTGCGCCAGCCCTCAACGCGCACCGTATCTTTCCAGCCGCTACGATGCGCGGCCGGGGGCTTGCCGTTCTCCGACAGGATGCGGAACTGGGTGCCGTGAATATGGAACGGGTGCAGCATCTCATCGCCTTCGCCCGAGATCGTCCACTTCTCATAAACGCCCCGCTTAACCTCAAATGAAGGTTTATCCCTATTAAACGCCATGCCGTTGATCTGATTACCATTGTGGAAATCATACTCTTGTTGCTGAGCGGAACTGCCGTGGTTCATCGTGGCCATCTTTCCGTGATCCATCGAAGACATATCGTGGTTGTTCGCGCCCGCCTTTTTGCCCCCGCCGTGCGCATCCATGCTGATGCCTGCCATCGCCGCATGACCATATTTATCCATTAGCGCCTGCATACCGCGCCTATCCAGCTCCGGGTCCATCATCAGCTGTAGCCAGCGGGTGTTAAGCCCCTGCGAGGATGGCATAGCGGGCAGAGAGGCCAGCTTATCCGGCAGCGTGCCGCTTGCCTGTACCAGCAAGGGTACAAGCGACAGTACCGGCAGCGGCTGGTTGAACGGTTCCAGCGTCATGCCCATTTGCCGCACCGGCAGGGTTTGTAGATCAAACGCTTTACCATCAGTCGTATTCACCAGCACTTCATAACGTTCGCCCGGCATCATCGGCAGCTCGCTGACCTGCACCGGTTCGCCCAGCAGCCCGCCGTCGCTGGCAATCACATACATCGGCCGTTTATCGCTGGTCGTCAGGTTAAGCGAGCGCGCATTGCAGCCGTTCAGCAAACGCAGCCGCAGCCAGCCGCGCGGTACGCCGTGCTGCGGGTAAATCGCCCCGTTAGTCAGCATGGTATCGCCAAACCAGCCTACCGCCGCGCTGATGATATCCAGCTGATAATCGATGCGGCTGCCGTCGGCGCTCAGGCGCTTGTCCTGCAGAACCACCGGGATATCATCGATGCCCCACTGTTTTGGCAGCAGCAGCTTGCCGCTTTCCGGGTCAGCGATCAGCACCAGCCCGGCCAGCCCCTGCGCCACCTGAAAACCGGTGCGACCGTGCTGGTGCGGGTGGAACCAGCAGGTTGCCGCTGGCTGATCGGGGGTGAAGGTAACGCGACGGCTGTGATTTGGCTCAATGCGCGCCTGTGGCCCACCGTCGATGTCGCCCGGCACTTCCAGGCCGTGCCAGTGCACCGTGGTGGCTTCAGGCAGGCGGTTATAAACCGTTATATTGACTTCCTTGCCGCGCTCCAGCTGGAGAGCAGGGCCAGGCAGGTTAGCGTTATATCCCCAGCCGCGCCAGCCGCTGCTGCTGGCCTGAGCCGTCAGACTGATTTCACTGCGCGCATCGGGGGTAAGTAAGGTGGGGATGGGTAATAGCGGGCGCTGCTCTGCCGCCATCAACGCGCGGCTCCATACTGGCAGAGCGCCCGCTGCGCCCAATGCAGCGGAGAGTTTGATAAAATCGCGACGTTGCATCTTCCATTCCTTTTTTCGGCTGGCATCAACTTGCAGCATAAACCCTGCCCCTGCGTGAAGGTCAAGCTTGTCATAAAAGCAGTGAAAACCGACTTCAGGAATATTCTACGGTAAAAGTGGCTGGTGCCCGGCGTGAACTGTGCTAACGTCTGATGATTGCAGACGTATGAGAATAACCATGAAGAAAAGCATCAAGGCTCTGTTGCTGTCAGGGCTGTTTGGCTTCACTTCCACCAGCTTCGCCCTGAGCGAGCCGGAAGCAGAAGATCTGGCTGATTTAACCGCCGTATTTGTTTATTTGAAAAATGATTGTGGCTATCGGGACCTTCCTGACGCCCAGATACGCCGTGCGCTGGTCTTTTTTGCCCAGCAAAATCGTTGGGATTTAACCAATTACAGCAGTTTCAATATGAAAGCATTGGGTGAAGACAGCTACCGTGACCTCAGTGGGATTGCCGTTCCTAACGATACAAAATGCAAATCGTTGGCACGCGACTCGCTGAATCTTCTGGCCTGGGTGAAGTAACTTTTTACCCTCCCCTCCTCCGCAGACAGGTTGACCGTGCAACTACGGTGATTAATAGCTATCATACTGCGCCCATTTTCGTGACGAGGAATGCCCCACTATGGCCGCTAATGAAATGTGGTATGAAACGCTTCATGCCGGATTTGGACAGTATTTTTCTGTCGACAAAGTCGTTTATCGCGAACAGACCGATCATCAGGATCTGATTATATTTGAAAATGCTGCCCTGGGTCGCGTTATGGCGCTGGACGGCGTAGTGCAAACCACCGAACGCGATGAGTTTATTTATCATGAGATGATGACTCACGTTCCCCTGCTGGCCCACGGCAACGCGAAGCGCGTGCTGATTATTGGTGGCGGTGACGGCGCTATGCTGCGCGAAGTGTGCCGCCATAAAAATATCGAACAGATTACTATGGTTGAAATCGATGCGGGCGTGGTGACGTTCTGCAAGCAGTATCTGCCGAACCATAACGCCGGAGCCTACGCGGATGCACGTTTCGAGCTGGTAATAGATGACGGTGTCAACTTCGTTAATCAAACCAGTGATAAGTTTGACGTGATTATCTCTGACTGCACCGATCCGATCGGGCCGGGAGAAAGTCTGTTCACTTCAGAATTTTATCAGGGATGTCGCCGCTGTCTGCATCAGGACGGCATTTTTGTGGCACAAAACGGCGTCTGTTTCCTGCAGCAGGATGAAGCGGTTAACAGCCATCGTAAGCTGAGCCACTATTTTGGCGATGTCAGTTTCTACCAGGCAGCCATTCCGACCTACTACGGCGGGATCATGACCTTTGCCTGGGCAAGCGACAATCCTGCGCTACGCCAGCTGGACACGGCCACACTGACCGCGCGCTTCACTGAAGCAGGCCTGAAGTGCCGTTATTACAATCCGGCAATCCATACTGGCAGCTTTGCCCTGCCGCAATATCTGTTGAATGCGCTGGCAAACTAGCCGGGCATTTTAAGGGGGTGAATGAAATTGCAAAAGCTGAAACTACACGGCTTCAACAACCTGACCAAAAGCCTGAGTTTTTGTATCTACGATATCTGTTACGCGAACACTGAAGCTGAACGCGACGGATATATTGCGTACATTGATGAGCAGTACAATGCTAACCGCCTGACCGAAATCCTCAGTGAAACCTGCTCGATTATCGGTGCTAACGTGCTGAATATTGCACGTCAGGATTATGAACCACAGGGTGCCAGCGTCACTATTCTGGTTAGCGAAGAACCGATCGACCCGCGTGATATTGACACATCGGAGCATCCCGGCCCGCTGCCGAATTCGGTCGTTGCGCATCTGGATAAAAGCCATATCTGCGTACATACCTACCCGGAAAGCCATCCCGAAGGTGGCTTGTGTACCTTCCGCGCGGATATTGAAGTGTCGACCTGTGGCGTGATTTCGCCGTTAAAGGCGCTGAACTACTTAATTCACCAGCTGGAATCGGACATTGTCACCATCGATTATCGCGTACGCGGCTTTACCCGCGATGTGAACGGGGTGAAGCATTTTATCGATCACGAAATCAATTCGATTCAGAACTTCATGTCGGAAGATATGAAGTCAATGTATGACATGATGGATGTGAACGTGTATCAGGAGAATATGTTCCACACCAAGATGATGCTGAAAGAGTTTGACCTTAAACACTACCTGTTTAACACCAAACCCGAAGAGCTTAGCGCACAGGAACATAAACGCATTACCGGCCTGCTGTGGAAAGAAATGCGGGAAATTTACTACGGTCGTAATATCCCGGCTTTTGGTTAACATCATATTACCAGGCGGCCGCCAGGCCGCTTTTGTCTTGATCCCGCCAGCCTGGCGTTCCGTTCAGACACGGCGTAGACGCCCCCGCTAGCGCCCCAATAAAAAAGCCCGGTAAGCGGCAATAACCATTAAAAAGTCTTCTACGCCACAGAATGACAGACTCTCTTCATCGTAGTAGGCCATGCCTTCTTCCATTTCATCCCCTTCAAATCCAAGCTGATTAGCACGGATCATGACTTCTTCTTCATCAAGCAGCAGCGTGTACTCACGTCCGACCCGCTGCCATTGCCGTTCGCTGCCTTTAACCTGCGCTATTGCCGCTTCCACCTCGGCAAGGATTTCTGGGTTGCCACTGACTTCGTCGTTGAACCAGTGGCCGACCGCCTCATGCCCCATCGACATGCGCACCTTCACTGCCCCGGTGATATCAGATAAAAATTCATATTCCATAGCGCTTTCCTTCCGGCCAGTTAACTGCGCACGCTCGAACCATTTTGCGCGTCTGGCGGGTCAATACTGAGCGTTGGCGCGCATTATCGCAGCCTGCTTGTGGAAAAACAGCGCTTTTATTGCAGGCGTAAAAAAACCGGGACTGCGCCCGGCTTTTCAGTATTGACGGAGGATTAAACCGCCGTCTGGAAAATCACCGCATCCGCTTTGTCAGTATATTGCGTTAGCTGGTCGAAATTCAGATAGCGATAGGTATCAACGGCAGTTTTATCTACCTGATCCATAAACGCCTGATACTCAGCTGGCGTAGGCAGTTTACCCAGCAGCGATGCCACCGCTGACAGCTCGGCAGATGCCAGGTAAACATTAGCGCCGGTGCCAAGACGGTTCGGGAAGTTACGCGTTGAGGTCGACACCACGGTCGCACCGTCCGCTACCCGCGCCTGGTTCCCCATGCATAGCGAACAGCCCGGGATTTCAATGCGCGCCCCGCTTTTACCGAACACGCTGTAATAGCCTTCCTCGGTGAGCTGCGCCGCATCCATCTTAGTTGGTGGTGCTACCCATAAACGGGTAGGCAGCTGGCCTTTATGGCTATCCAGCAGCTTACCGGCAGCGCGGAAGTGACCAATGTTGGTCATGCACGAACCGATAAACACCTCGTCAATTTTGGTGCCCTGCACGTCAGACAGCAAGCGCGCATCGTCCGGATCGTTCGGCGCACACAGAATTGGTTCTTTGATCTCTGCCAGATCGATATCGATCACCGCCGCATATTCCGCGTCTGCATCGCCTTCCAGCAGTTGAGGATCGGTCAGCCACTTTTCCATGCCCTGAATGCGGCGCTCAATAGTACGGCGGTCGCCGTACCCTTCAGAGATCATCCACTTCAGCAAGACGATATTCGAGTTGAGATACTCGATAATCGGATCTTTACCCAGCTTGATGGTACAACCAGCGGCAGAGCGCTCTGCGGAGGCATCCGACAGCTCAAAGGCCTGCTCCACTTTCAGGTCCGGCAGCCCTTCGATTTCAAGGATGCGGCCGGAGAAGATATTTTTCTTACCCTTCTTCTCCACGGTCAGCAGACCTGCTTTGATGGCATACAGCGGAATGGCGTGAACCAAATCGCGCAGGGTAATACCCGGCTGCATTTTGCCTTTGAAGCGTACCAGGACCGACTCTGGCATATCCAGCGGCATCACGCCGGTGGCAGCAGCGAAAGCAACCAGACCAGAACCCGCCGGGAAAGAGATACCAATTGGGAAACGGGTGTGGGAATCGCCGCCGGTTCCAACGGTATCCGGCAGCAGCATACGGTTCAGCCAGCTATGGATAATGCCATCGCCCGGGCGCAGCGACACGCCGCCACGGTTCATAATAAAGTCTGGCAAAGTGTGGTGAGTAGTCACATCCACCGGCTTAGGATAGGCAGCAGTATGACAGAAGGACTGCATCACCAGGTCCGCAGAGAAGCCCAGACAGGCCAGGTCCTTCAGTTCATCACGGGTCATTGGGCCGGTGGTGTCCTGAGAACCAACCGACGTCATTTTCGGTTCACAATAAGCGCCGGGGCGGACCCCTTCAACGCCGCATGCGCGGCCCACCATCTTCTGCGCCAGTGAAAAACCACGCGTGCTGGCCGCAACGTCTTTCGCCTGCAGGAACACGTCACTGTGTGGCAGGCCTAAAGATTCGCGCGCTTTGGTGGTCAGGCCACGGCCGATAATCAGTGGAATACGGCCACCGGCGCGCACTTCATCCAGCAGCACTTCCGTTTTCAGCGCGAAGTTAGCCAGCACTTCGCCTGTTTCATGGTTGCGCACTTCACCTTTATAAGGATAGATATCAATCACATCGCCCATATTCAGACGGTCTACGTCCACTTCAATCGGCAGCGCGCCAGCATCTTCCATCGTGTTGAAGAAAATGGGTGCGATCTTGCCGCCCAGGCACACGCCGCCACCCTTTTTATTTGGCACGTTGGGGATATCATCGCCCATAAACCACAGCACCGAGTTGGTGGCCGATTTACGCGAAGAACCGGTGCCAACCACGTCACCGACGTAAGCCAAAGGAAAACCTTTTTCCTGTAGGTGTTCAATCTGTTTGATTGGGCCTACGTTACCTGCATCGTCCGGTTCGATGCCTTCACGGGCATTTTTCAACATTGCCAGCGCGTGCAGTGGAATATCCGGGCGCGACCAGGCATCCGGTGCCGGAGAGAGGTCGTCCGTATTGGTTTCGCCGGTCACTTTAAACACGGTGACGGTGATTTTTTCTGCCAGCTTAGGGCGTTTCAGGAACCACTCGGCGTCAGCCCACGACTGGATAATTTTTTTGGCATGTGGATTGCCCGCTTTCGCTTTATCTTCAACGTCATAGAAGTTGTCAAACATCAGCAGCGTGTGGGAAAGGGACTCAGCAGCAAGCGGAGCCAGCTTTTCGTCGTCAAGCGCGTCAATCAGCGCATGAATATTATAACCGCCCTGCATGGTGCCCAGCAGTTCAACCGCTTGTTCAGGAGTAACCAGAGGAGAAGTCGCTTCACCTTTCGCGACGGCGGCCAGGAAACCGGCTTTGACATACGCCGCTTCGTCAACGCCCGGCGGCACTCGATTAGTTAACAGATCGGACAGAAATTCTTCTTCACCCGCAGGAGGGGCTTTTAGCAGTTCAACCAGCGCGGCCATTTGGGAAGCATCTAATGGTTTAGGAACGATTCCCTGGGCGGCACGCTCGGCAACGTGCTTACGGTATTCTTCTAGCACGACGTTCTCCTCGCTCTCATTGTATTTGGCATACCGGGTTACCTCAGTCGCAGCTTACAGTAAGAACAATCTCATGCATGGGGTGAGGTGCCCGGTTTTGCGGGGGTCAGCATAGCAGGAATTCATCAACTTGTTAATCCGTTTACAAAATAGCAACATCATTTCTGTCATATCTTCAACAAGCTGAAGAAGGATTTATCAGGTTATTTAACCGATTTTTTGAAGAAAACATATAAATTATACTTTTTAATCAATGATAAATTCTTTAATTTTTCACACGCGTATATATATTCTTCGTATCACAATGAGCTAAGTGAATTTAAAATGAGTGACGCATTCACGGTTACCTTGCAAAAATTAAGAATTTACCTGGAAGAACAGAAGCGGTACTGGCGCAAAGATTACTAACGCAAAGATGTTAGCCAGCCAGCACCGTTGATTAACGGACGGCCTTTAGCTGAAAAATAATCCATCGTCAAAACACCCAATTTTCGCACAGTATGTAGAAACCGCACTGAACATTGAAATCTGATACAAACCGGCCGCTATTCACATCAAATTCATCAGAATAAAAAACTCAACATCAAAGAAAAATCACCCACGAAGCCCTGATCGAGTAAATTTTAGTTGTTACTTAATAAAAAAACCTTGTTACATGTATTAAAATGCTAATTATTGATGAGCTAACAGTACGGATACAGAAATAACCATTCCCTGGAACACCGCTTTTAACTATAATTAGCAAACCTTATACTTTTAAAGGGCAGCACAAATGCGCGTGTATTTTGAACCCGAAAATTGTATTTTGAGTAATGATAAAATGAGTATTAAAATAACCCTACAGGAAGGAAGATGCCTGGACTATCTGGTGAAAAATGAAGGTAAATTCATAAGAAGAGAGAAGTTGTTAGAAGAGTGCTGGATTAAACGTGGGGTGACAGTTTCTGATAGCGCAGTCAGGCAGAGCCTTTATCGATTGAGGCGTGCATTCGAAGATGCCGGACTCCCCCCCAGCACGTTAACAACACAGGCGAGAAAAGGGCATATTCTGCAAGAAGGCAGTATCATCTTACTGACCGCCCACGCCAGTCATAACTGTGTTGATATTGAAAGCAGCGTGCCATCCATGAAAAAACAAGGCACATACCGGCATACTCACCTTTATTCTACTGTTACATCTCTGTTACCATTTGCTAAATTCGCCTCCCTCTTTGTTATATTTTTTTTGGCCGGACTCTATACTCGTCAGCAAATCATGATAACAGAAGTTAATTATCATCAGGCGGAAGAAAAAGAGGGCAGATTTTATTTTTATCGTAAAAATCAGGCTCCTTATGAAAGCGCGGCCTCAAAAATTAATTACTGGTTAGACAACAAGCTCGTCAATGCCAGCGATATGAAGTACGTTTATCTGAACAACTCATGGGCTGGAAACACTTCATTTTATCTTTGCAATGAGGAAATCGGTAGCGAAGGTAGTCACTGCACCTCCGTTACTGTCAAAGGGGATTATCATTCATGAGGCGCTGTTACTTCTTTATTGCCGCCGTCATATTATTTTCTTGCGGATGGTTCTTCGCCCCGTGGATAATACTTTCCAATATGGAGGATTGCATTTCTAAAAGCATTATCATTTACGATGAACCTGACCGGTATATTATCAGTCGCAGCACCTGGTTTACCTATCGGGGTGGACAGGAACACAGGTACTCTGCACAAGTATCAATTGGTGGTCCACAGGGAAAAATAGATGAATTTTCTTCAGAAAGAACTATCGAAACTGAACGCCGCTTCAATTACGACTCAATTAATGTCAATACCGTTAAGTCATTCAGAATAGCAGGCATTTTAACCAGCGACCCACGCATGGGGAAATATATCGACCCACCAGCCAAAGAGGGATTTACCGGACAAATACACCTTTTTCGCTACAGAGATAGCTGTATTCTGGCTGGTTTAAAAGGAGGCCCGCTTAGCATCTGTCAATAATACATATTGCGTGGTAACGACCTTCATCGGTTTATCCCCGCATATGCGGGGGAACACATGAGCCGTGCGCCCAATCTGGCCAACCCGCACGGTTTATCCCCGCATACGCGGGGAACACCACGAACCACTCACCAGCAGCGATTGCGACAACGGTTTATCCCCGCATACGCGGGGAACACGAATGCACAGTGGCAGAAGCAGCGCAGATCACCGGTTTATCCCCGCATACGCGGGGAACACATTCCCATTTACTGCGTAGATATTCATTCATATGGTTTATCCCCGCATACGCGGGGAACACATAAGAAAAAGGCACGAGTACTGCTATTGCAGCGGTTTATCCCCGCATACGCGGGGAACACATAACTGGATCGTGGTTGGCCGGGTGGCCATGCGGTTTATCCCCGCATACGCGGGGAACACAATTATTTCCACCGAGTGTCCTTTTACCTGACCGGTTTATCCCCGCATACGCGGGGAACACCAACCTATTACGTCCCCAATATCAACATCCGTCGGTTTATCCCCGCATACGCGGGGAACACGGCAATTGATGCGGGCTGCTGATTCTAGTGGCCGGTTTATCCCCGCATACGCGGGGAACACCCGGTACGGGTCGGCCCCACTCCTACAACCAGGCGGTTTATCCCCGCATACGCGGGGAACACTCCTGCTTTTCGCGGAGGTCGGATATTTTTTCCGGTTTATCCCCGCATACGCGGGGAACACCCTTCAATCTTGTAGCGCATCTGCCAAACTTTCGGTTTATCCCCGCATACGCGGGGAACACACGAAAAAAATGGAGTGGTACTGGTTGACTGTCGGTTTATCCCCGCATACGCGGGGAACACAAAAGGAAAATGCATCGGCAAAGGCATTAAGCCGGTTTATCCCCGCATACGCGGGGAACACTACGGAAAGCCCTCACTCAGAGGGCTGGAAGGCGGTTTATCCCCGCATACGCGGGGAACACTCTAGAACCAACCACTTAAATTATAAAGGTTTTTTCCACCCGCTAAAATCTACCAGATTATCCTGTCTGAAAAAGCACCGTTTTCACCTATCAAACGGGATAAAATGACACCAGCCGCAGACCGTCCAGGTCCACCGGCAGACGCCGATTCTCCCCCAGCGTCTGAAATTCAAAACCCGACTCGCTGTTGGTGGCCCATACCATCGCTACATTGCCCTCCTCGTATAATTGATCCAGCTGCTGCCAAATCATCTCCCTGACGCGGCGCGAAACATCACCCACATACACGCCCGCACGCACTTCCAGCAGCCACACGGCAAGACGTCCCCGCAAGCGGGGAGGAACATTTTCAGTAATCACCACCAGCATACTCATTTTACGAACTCCGGTGCCCTGCATCGCCAAGCGACTGAGGTTCAGGAATGGCAACCGGCTGGGCATCCGGCGGGGGTGGCGGTGGGGGTGGCGGTGGGGGTGGCGGTGGGGATATCTCTCCGGCGGCAAGCACCGTTTCAATCAGTGGAATAAGCTTGCCCAGTATTCTGCCACTGCGGAAAGCATCACGGCAGGCAAGCCTGACTTTCTTTTCTGCATCTGGCGGGCGCGCCGCCGCAATGGCAAAAGCGGCCGGGACCACCGTATCAAATTTGATGATATCGGCAATGTCATAAACAAATGACAGCGGTTTGCCACTGTGAACAAAACCAATAGCGGGTGCATATCCCGCCGCCAGCATTGCCGCTTCCGTTACGCCATAAAGACAGGCGGTCGCCGCGCTAATGCACTGATTGATCATATCTCCTTTATCCCAGTCCTTAATATCGTAACGGCGCCCGTGCCATTCAACGCCGTATTGTTTCGCCAGCAGTGCATAGGTTGCTTTTACGCGCCCTCCTTCAATGCCGCGCAGCTGCTCCACCGATCTGCGCGCCGGAGCCTCTTCGCCAAAACGCAGCGCAAACATCTTACGCACCACCTTCAGGCGCAGATCGCTATCCAGCGCCAGCTTCGCCTGATACAGCAACTTATCAGAGCGTGCGCCCCCCGGCTGACCGGAGGCGTAAAGGCGTACACCCGCCTCGCCGACCCATACCAGCAATGTTCCCACCGTTGCCGCCAGCCTGACGGCCGCATGTGAAACGCGCGTCCCCGGCTCCAGCATAATGCAGGCGATACTACCGACCGGAATATGGGTACGAACGCCGGTTTTGTCGATTAAAACAAACGCCCCGTCCAGCACATCGATTTGCCCGTATTTGAGAAAAACCAGCGAAACACGATCTTTTAGCGGCAGTGGCGTTAAAGGAACAAACGACATAAAACCTCCGGTAACATTCCGTATTGTGCCGCTTAACTTATCCAGGCCGCTCAGGCACGGGCGATGGACAACATCCCGCAGCCCATGCTTTTCGCCGGTCCGATACCGTCAGCCATACATTGATAAAAGTGCGTTTCACTGGTCACCTGGAGTATCCCCTCAAAACAGACCGGCTGTATTTTTCCTGCCACCGCCTGCTTATTGAAGCAGAGCGCTGGCTCTTTGCTCACCGAGGCGCTGTTTAAGACGGCCGCGCCCTCCAGCTTGCGCACCAGCCATTGCATCAACTGGTTATCGTCTATCAGCGGAACGCGACAGCTTTTCACCTCTCCCCGACTGTTTAAACGCCCCCGTTTATCTTTGATGGTTTTCACCGGGTTAGCGCGCAGCCTGAAATGCAGACGCTGGCCGGGTGACAGATTCAGATGCATCACCTTGCTGGCCAGCACCTTTGCCGCCGCGCAATTCTGCGGTAACTGCGGCGATTGCAGCAGTACCCGCTGCCCTGAACCGGCATGGCGGGTTTCAACACGGAACAGAAAGTCGCGCCGATCGGACGGCCGATCGGGAAACAGCTGCCACAGCGCACGATGCATTTGATAGGGGTCTTTTGCCCAACTCCAGGGAACGTCAATCTGGCTTAAGTAGATCATTGTTCCCCCGCGATGGCATACCAGGTTCTGCTGGCAAACTGGCGTGGCAAGTGGATTAAGGGTTCATCACGCATGGTCAGTCGACGTTCGTTACCGCTTATCGCCATTTCACTGTAAATCACCCCTTTACCCGGTGAGGCCTCGCTCAGGGCCTGACCGGGATGTTGCGCCTGCTGCTGCGCGTAAAACAGCGGTTGCGATAAGGGGCAGCTGCGCCGCCCAAGATAAGGGGTGAACACCGGCTTTTGCAGCGCAATTTTCAGCTGTTCCAGGGTGTAGCCCGGTTTATCCGCTGCCGGAGTCCACAGCGCGACGGTAAAAGCGGCATCGTAGAGGTATTCGCGCCAGGTGAGGATAGTGTCATTACTTTTCAGGCTACCATGCTCTTTTCTGGCATCCTGCACGGTGTGAAAGTCAACGCGGCTCACCGTTTGATATGGGCGGTCATCGTCACAGCGCACGGCAAAACGCACGCTGTCTGCCAGCTGCTGCAAGGCGGTGCGATCGCTACGCGGGATCCCGAGGCATGCCCCTAAC
The DNA here is from genome assembly GCF_000026985.1 of Erwinia pyrifoliae DSM 12163. NCBI lineage: Bacteria > Pseudomonadati > Pseudomonadota > Gammaproteobacteria > Enterobacterales > Erwiniaceae > Erwinia > Erwinia pyrifoliae. Next base: position 938,733 of record NC_017390.1, on the reverse strand, counting down.
AGGCCCAGCAGGCCACTGCGCGTGGGGAAGGGGGCGCTGGGACGCGTGGCTTCAAAACCCGGTAGCCCCCACGCCTGCATCGGTCCGCACAAGCGCATAATCAGGTAATCGGTCATTGTTATCCCTCGCCGTGACTGCTCACCCATGTTTTTAATGCTGCCAGCCCCGCCATACGCTGCACGCCGACAGGCATCGCGCTCTCTGCCAGGCTGAACTGCGCAGTGGGGCCATCAATGCCATAACCAGCAGCAACGCGCGCCCAGTAATCATTAAGTGCTGCCACCGAAGGTTGCAGAAAACCGTCCTTTTTCGCCACCACCGGCTGTTCAAAGGCATTTGCCAGCGAAAGCGGGAAGTCAGAGAAATTCACCATCACCAGGTCGGCGGGGTTAAACGCGGCAAAACTGTGCTGTTTGGCACCGGGGATCTCGGTGGCCAGCATATGGACCAGGTGGGCGGCAATAGTGAGCGCCTGCTCACGAGTTGCGCCGCCGAGGTTCTGCTGCAGCTGGCTGAGATTCAGGCTGGCATAACGGTAAAACACCCCGGAGGAAAACTCCTGGGTGCCGAGGTGCGCCGCGCCGGTGGTCTCTTTCAGGTCGTCAACGGCGGTAAACCAGTCGATATCGGCCTCGACGGCGTGGGTGGTGATGGCATGCGCCACGGACATCGCCCCGTCAACGTTACCCACTTCGCTCATCAGGCCGCTGGTTGCCATGCGCCCGCTCAGTGCCACATCTACCGCATTATTTAACGTGGCGCGCAGCGCATTAATTTGCTCTTTCAGCAGCTTTGTCCACTTTTTTTCGTCGAAGTCGGCATACTCCGGCAGGGTTAACTGCTGGCAAAACCAGTCAATTTCATCCATCACCCAGGGTGAAACGGCACCGCCATCAATTTTTTCTGCGCCATCAATGGTTTTGCCACTCAGTAAGCTCAGCGCCTTATCGATAATGTCGGCAGTGTGTTTATCTGCCAGACGGGCATGAACAACATGGCGCAGATCCGCCAGATGAATAGTGCGCATGCTTGAGTCACCGAGGTGCTGCTGATAATAGGCGCTTTTACGCATCGCGCGTTTCAGGCTCTGGCTGGAGATCCTCACGCGCCGCTTGCCGCCAAAAACGGCGTCTTTCTGCATATTCATATCATCGCGGTTCAGGCAGGAGGGGCTGTGGGAAATCAGCACATGGCAATTGATAAAGTTGTTCATTTAGCGTCCTTACGTGATGGCTTGTTAGCGGTAGTTAAAACAAAATCTTCCAGTAATTTACGCCGATCGCTTTGATACCAGCCATACAGCTGCCGGGCGAAAGCGGGCCAGTAAACCTCAGGTTCGGCATGAATAATCAAGCGCCGCAGCTGCACCATATCGTTAGGGTAATCAGCGCGTATCACCTGAAAAATACGCGGCTGGCTGATACCTTTCTCAGCGAATGCGCGGCCAATACTTTGCTGCTTATCTTCGCTGAGCCTGATCTTTCCGGCCGAAAGGCAAAACGCCATCCGCAGCAGGGCGTAACGATGCTGCGGCCAGCCGGAGGGAGCCACCAGCAGATAAAAGGCGGGGATATCCATCAGATCGTCCGGCCGCGTGGCGCGCCTTATTTTTGCCTTACTTCCCGGATCAAGCTCTGACCAGTTTTGATATAACGTCTCGGCGTTAAACGGCTGCTCCATGAAGGTGTTCTCCTTGCGGTTTAAGTTTGGCCAGGCTGCTCATCAGATATCTTCTGGCTTTCGCCAGCGAGCAGATTAATTTCGGATGGTGGGCATAGGGCGCGGTGAGGTCGTTAAACAGCTGCTGGCACAGCTGCTGCTGCTGCGTCTGGAACTGCTCAAGCTGTGGCAGCGGCGATTGATAATCAATCTGCGCCAGTAAATTCAGCACCCGCGCATGGCTTTGCCGGTAATATTGCGGATCGACCTTCTCATGCAGCGCAACGCCAGCCCCCTTGATATCGCTCTCTTTTGCTCCTTCAGCAAAGATCCATAATGCCGTGCGCAGCGCCTTGCGGTATTCCAGCCCGAGGTTAACAATTTCGTTAATCACCGGCATGGCGTGCTGCCAGCCCTGATTAAACTGCAGCACCTCATGGCGGCGCTCAATAATTGAAGCCTGGTTATTACGGTAGCCGCCGATCATCAGGCGCAATGCCCGCCCCCTGCTCAGCATGCGCGCCTGCTCAACCGTGGTCGCCACCCGGCGTCCCTCCTGCTGTTTATTGACCTGTTGCTCGATCAGCAGACGGCCGATCTGCGTCCATGAGGGGGCTGGCGTACTGAACGCCATATAGCGCCACTCCACCTGCCCTTTCTTGATTTGCTGGATCAGCGGAGAGTGCGGATGCAGCCACAGGCCATTGACGGTAAAGTTGAATTTCTCTTTCAGGAAGCTGCGATAACGCTGGCTGGCCATACGCCCACAGGCGCTGCACTGGCCCGCGCCGTCTGGCGGGCTAAGCTCAATATGGGCGGGCTGCCAGAACAGCCCGCGCGCCAGGCCGATACTGCTGCCCGCAATGGCCTGATCTTTTTTTATCGGCTGCTGCCAGGTGAACGGCTGCGCCCGCTGCTCACGCCAGTCAGGGCAGAATTCATCCAGCGTGGTTTCACTCAGCACGTTGAACCAGAGGGTGGTACGCAAACAGTCCCCCTGTACCAGCGTGGTCACCGGGGAGCCGCCGCGCAGGCCGCTCTTAAAGCCGCCGCCGAAACCCGGCGCATTACAGGCCTGGTTAAATAACGCAATCGCCGTACAGCCGCTACACAGCGCCTTGCCCTGGCCGGACTGGTTGACGAAAGCGCCACTGGTTGAACCGGTTAACCCGACCAGCAGCTTATCCATCCCGGTCACCTCTTTCGCCGCCACGCCTCTCACCTGCATAAACGGCTGCTGCGGATGGTTAAGATCGAAAGCCTGTTGCCAACCGGCAACGCCATCGGCAAACTCCCGGGCGCTCAGCGGCTGGCGTATCCGCTGGACCAGCTGCTGCGCGTCAGACGGCATCCACAGCGTTTGTAGCAGGCAGACCAACAGCTGAAAGGTGGCCATTTCCATATCGTCACGCGGCAGTGCCACCAGCCAGCGCCGATCGTCACATAACAGCGTTTGTAGGGTGATTTGCTGGCCTTCGCCGCCGCTCAGCGGGCGCACGGGGATCCAGTCATCGGTCAATAAGTTCATCCTGTCTTCTCCATTCCCTCGTGGTGACTGTAGGTAAAGTGATACTGACCTTTCCCGGTAAATTCGGTTTTTTCATCAACCAAATGCCCTGGCAGCCAGATAATGCCCTGCTCATCCATCGGCTGTAGAAAAGCGCTTTGCCAGCTGTGTGGAACGTTGACCAGGTTCAGTACCAGCGCCTCCGGGCGCGCCAGCTCAGACAGCCGATCCAGTACCTGGCCATCCAGCAGCACCTTGCCGTGTTCGCTGTGGTAATAAGGGATAACCGCCACGCTCATCTCCCCGTCGCGGGTCAATGCCCGCACCGGTTGGTCATTGTCAGAAAACGGCGTGGCGTGCTCTGCCTGTTTTAGCATCAGACGGGCGCTGGCCCGCTTCTCAAACTCTTTCTGTTCCCAGGCCCGATAACCTTCCTGCACCCAGACGGGTTCTGCATCATCGGTTTCGGGGCGGTAGACAGGTTCGATCCACTGCCGCCAGGCGGCCGGAAACGGCAACGGCGTAGCACCCTGTGCTTCAATCAGTTGCTGGGTGCGCCACATCACGCGGGTGTTGCCGTAGATATAGCCGCTACGCCCGTAGCCCTCTGCATCGGGCAACAGCACCGTCAGCAGCGGCTGGCTGAACCCGGCCGGACGCCGGTTGCGCTGATGGCGATGTAAACGCCCACCGCGCTGAAACAGTAAATCCACCGGGCAAAGCTGGGTGATCAACCAGTCGAAATCGACATCCAGCGACTGCTCAACCACCTGGGTGGCGACCAGAATGCGCCCCTGCCGCCGGTTGCCGTGCGGGCCAAAGTACTCCAGCACCTGCTGTTCTTTGGCAATACGGTCAGTGAGGGTAAAACGCGCATGAAACAGCAGCACCTCTGCCTGGCCGTATGCCATCAGCCGCTGCCAGGTTTTCTGCGCAACATCCACCAGATTACAAATCAGGCAAACCTGTGCGCCCGCAGCGGCGGCGTCCACCATCTCTTGCAGCAATAACTCATCAGGTTCGCTCTCGGCCAGATAGCGGTGTTCCAGCAGCAGAGTGGTTTCAGCAGGCAGATGTTCGGGGGTGGCTGACAGGTCAAAATGACGTTGTTGCGTTTGCCCACGCCATGTCACCAGCGGATATTCTGACGATAATTGAGCAGCATTATCAACGGGATAAGTAGCCAGCAGACGTTGCTTAAGGTGTCCAGGCAGCGTGGCGGACAGCAACAGCGCACTCTGACCAGCGGCAGACTGCGCCCGCAGTACCGCTTCCAGCAGGCCATACATGTAGCTGTCATAGGCGTGCACCTCATCCACCAGCAGCACGCTACGCCCAAGACCAAAACCACGGATAAAACGGTGTTTGACCGGCAGCACCGAAATCAGCACCTGATCGACGGTACAGACGCCGATTTGCCCGAGAAATGCGCGTTTACTACCACGGCTCAGCCATTCGCAGCACTGCGCCCAGCCCTCTTCAGCCTGCTGCACGTTAGCCGCGCGCTGCTTCACCGCGCCAAAGACCGGATTAAAGCGCGCATAGCCATGTGCCAGAATAAAGTTAGGCCGCTCAAACAGCTGCGTAGCCAGACGTTCAAGGCGTGAATACATGGCATTGGCCGTGGCCTGAGTGGGCAGGGCAAAAATAATGCTGTCCGCCTGACCGCCTGCCAGCAAGCGCCAGGCATAGGCCAGGGCAGCCTCGGTTTTACCCGAGCCGGTAGGGGCTTCAATTAACGTCAGGCCAGGCTGCTCCGGCAGGCGGTCAACCAGGGTTTGCAGCTGCCGTGGGGCATGCCCTTTTTCCAGCAGCGCAGCCACCCCTGACCAGGGTTTCACCTGCGCCACCAGGCCGCTGCGCTCCAGCACGATGGCCGCATCGCACGCATAGCGCTGGGCGAAATAGTTATCCAGCGATTCAACGGATGACTGGTAGCGGAAGGTCTCCTCACTGCTCCAGGATCCCAGCCAGTCTGATACCGAACAAAAACCGGCCAAAAGAGGAAAAACCGGCGGCGGGTTGTCCTGCAGGCAGAGACCGACAGGCTGCAAAAATAACCTTTCCAGCGCCTGTAGCCACGCCATACGCGCCTGCCTGTCGGCGTCCGCCCTGCCCTGCAAACCCGGAGGGTAATTCATTACTTCATCGGAGAGATCATACTCACGCACCACATAGCCGTGGTGCCCGGCAACCGCTTCCATCCACGGAAACCACGCCTGTTTGCTGTGCGGCGCTTCATCAAGAAATGACAGCAGCGAATCATCTGACGCTGGGTTTTCGCGGAAATCATTACGCAGACACAATACGCCGCCTTTACCGTGATCCCACGGCGGCAGTCTGCCGGAAATATTCAGGCCATCAGGATTGAGGATACGCAGTGCGGCAGGCGCTTTAGCCTGAAAGCGGATATCAAATTTACCGAAATCATGCAGCGCGACAAAAAACAGCACCCAGGCTCTGACCTGGGGAGCCGGGCTTGATTCGGCTGAAAACTGCGATCTCAGGCTGGGGCTGTTATCCCACCAGCGCGCCGCAACGGCGGCAACATCCAGACAGTGCCAGGGGAGTAAATGACAGGCTGTTTCACCCTCGGGGGTAACGGCTATTGCCTTACCCCAGTAGCGATAGTACCCAGGCGGTGAATTCATAAGCTCCCTTTACGACCGTTATATTCCATTAATAAGACAGGCAACCCGTCAGTAGCTGGTACGCGGGTATTGAGCACGTCTCGCCTGGTAACAACTATAGAACAATTCAGAAAAATCTGATGAAAATATCATGCGATTTAAGATGAATGTTGGAGAGGGCTTCGGCGAAAACCACGACATTTAGGGTTATCTACAGCAACGGGGCCGATAAGTGCGGCGATTCGGTAATATGGGCGTTTTACCGTATTCCCGCAGAGGGATTAAGAAACCGCCCATGTATACGTGTATAAATTTGTACTCAATTCCACCACACAGAGGTATACTTTAGCTATGCGATGCCCTCGCAGCGCAAGTGAGAAACCCGCTTTGCTACGTAGCAAAGCCTTCATCAAGGAACAGAGATTGCTGCTCTCACCAGTGGATCTCATTTTAAGTGAGAAAAATATGAATCAGACCATGTCCCAGAAGCTCGCCAGAGACAGTCTTGGAAATGCGCAAAGTTTTGAAGGAGGTATGTACATAACGAAAAACGGAGTAGCAGAGTTATTTATTCAGACCGCAGCAGAACGCCAGGCTGAACTGAGAGAAATCGAGCAGGAAAGAAATATAAATGCCCTTTTTAAGCTGGCCATGATGGCTAAAAAGGAGATCGCAGATGGCAAAGGCATGTCTCCTGAAGACGTTGTAGAGAGGTTACGTGCCGCAAGAAAATAACAGAGAGGTATTGAGTGTCAAAACAGTATTCAATCGCAGTCGCGCCGATGGCGTATCAATGTTTACAAGATATTGAATCATTTAAAAGCGGAAGTATCGGGGCACAACAAGCGGCAAGTTTGGTTGAACGTCTCCTGATGGACTCCATAAAAAACATTAAGGAAGATCCTGAAAGATACCGCTTTAACGCACATCTATCCGATCGCGGATTGATGTTACGTGAAAGACTTGATGTGGAAAGCGAATATCGCTTGCTTTATGATTTCGATGGTGAACATATCGAAATACTGCTTTTCATCAGCATGAAGCAGGACTTTGACAAGCAACTCTACCGCTATAACATACTAAAATGACGCTCAATGCCCGATTATTCCGGCTTTTTTACGCCTTTTTGACGAAATTTGGCATAGTGGACGTTTTACCGAATGCCTGTCATTTAAATTGTGTGTCAATCTGAAATTTCACGCTTCTTCAATGTCGATGGCAGGCGGGTTTGGTGCAGAATGCCGATCGCGGTCACGCCAGCACTCGCCGACACAATGTACAGATGATGACTTTGATAAAGCCAGCTGCGCACCCCTGCCCCTAACCGATCGCTGACATCATCACCAATATCAGGATGATTCGCCAGCATCTGCATGGTAAGGCGCATCCCTTCCAGGTAGACTTTCGCCACCTCCTTATTCCATTGCTGAACAGAATATGCCCTTATTTCCTTCATATCCTCTTTAGCATCATCCGTGAGTGTGAATTTTCCCATTACAGATCCTTCATCAACTCGTCGAACACCGCGTCACCATCGTGAACCTGTCCGGCTTCCATCTGGGCTATGGAGCGGGTCAGCCTGGTTCGTAAAGCCTCCAGCTTCAGCTGTTCAAGCACCGCGTAATCTTCGGCAGGAACGACAACAACCGCAGGACGGCCATTACAGGTGATGCTAACCGGCTCACGCTGCGCTTTGGTCATCAAATCCCCAAACTGCGTTTTCGCCTGATTGGCGGTAAAACTTAACATGGTCTCCTCCTTAATCATGCTATTAGCACAGATCGTGCGATTCGCATTAATCATAGAACGGTAGGGATAAATGTACCAGCGGTTTATCCCCGCTGGCGCGGGGAACACAGCGGCTAATCCCGGCCTGTGTGAAAGCGGGACGGTTTATCCCCGCTCACGCGGGGAACACTAGTAATAGAAGCAAGAAAATTATCATCAAAGCGGTTTATCCCCGCTCACGCGGGGAACACGGCGTTGATGCCGACTTGTTCGTTTCTAACCTCGGTTTATCCCCGCTCACGCGGGGAACACTTGTCGCGAACCGGCGCATTTACTGTTACGTCCGGTTTATCCCCGCTTACGCGGGGAACACAAATAGAGGTAACACCAATGGCTTCAACACGGCGGTTTATACCCGCTTACGCGGGGAACACCGCTTTGTTTGAGATAATAAGCAAGTTCTCCCCGGTTTATCCCCGCTCACGCGGGGAACACGGATGGTGGCCACGGTAACGTTATTCGATACTCGGTTTATTCCCCGCTCACGCGGGGAACACTTCATGCTGTCGCCATGACGTCATTTAACCCGCGGTTTATCCCCGCTCACGCGGGGAACACCCAAATTCCCCGACTCACAAATAAATTTCCGGCGGTTTATCCCCGCTCACGCGGGGAACACATGGTTAGCCTGATAATAATCAGCGTCATAAACGGTTTATCCCCGCTCACGCGGGGAACACTAATGATAGCAAAGCCCCGCACGGACGCGAGGCGGTTTATCCCCGCTCACGCGGGGAACACTCTAAAACTATCTCACTGATCTTAGAAAGTTTTTTACCACTCCATATTTCTACCAACTTTTTCCCACTCTAAAGCGCGCACGGATTCGCGACTTAAAGCAGGGAAAATCGGCTTGATACACGGCCACATATGCGGGGCAAACGGCTGAGTGAACATCTTCAATATAGCGGAAATGGCAGCGTAAAGACGAAAAAAAACCGGTTTGTAAGACCGGGTTGATTCCTGTTCCGCAGCGGTTGGTGGCCGCTTTGCGCAACGGTGCTGCCTGTACCTGCTAACAACCGGTACGCGCCGTGAAGGGTAGCCCAACAGCATTCACCGGCTGCGCGCACGCTCCTTTATCAAGGAGATGCAGGTGATAACGCAGGGAGCAATCCTGCTGACGTTGCAGATACTGCACGTCAGTTTGCTGATTATCGTTACCATTAAGCAACTGACCGGGCGCCCGTAAGGGTTGAAGGAACTTGAAAAAGACAGGGAGTTAACCGCCCCTGCCTTTTTTTCGTTGGCGCTTTCCGGGTTGCAGACTGCGGCGTGATACACTCTCACGCTGTCTGCCAATCCTTAGCGAAAGCCGTAATGAATGCTGATAAACCGATAACCCGACTGGTGCTGTGCGATCGCCCGGCTGAGCATGTGGTGCGCCTGACGCTGAATCGCCCTGCCCGGCGCAATGCCTATAATGCGCAGATGGTTGGCGAGCTGGAGCAGTGGCTGAACTGGTGCGAACGGCAGTCGGCGGTGCGTACGGTTATCCTGACCGCTGGCGGCGAGGCGTTTTGCAGCGGCGCAGATCTGCACGTAGCGTTCTCCCACGGCGGTGAGGGGCTGCGTAACTCCAGCGGCGGCTATCATCCGCTCCAGCATCTGCCACGGCGTAAAATCTGGATTGCGGCGCTCAACGGCCATGCTATGGGCGGCGGGCTGGAGATGGCGCTGGCGTGTGATTTTATCGTCGCCAGCGAGCAGGTGCATATCGCTCTGCCGGAAGTGCGCCACGGACTGCTGCCGCTGGGCGGAGCCATTAGCCAGCTGGCAGCGCTTCTGCCGCCGAATATTGCGCGTGAGCTGCTACTGACCGGAGAAGCGATGGATGCCAGGCGCGCACTGGCGCTGGGCTTATTTAACCAGGTGGTGAATGCAGAACGGCTGGCAGACGCCGCGCTGGCGCTGGCTGAACGCCTCAACCAGGCCGCGCCGCTGGCGGTACAGGCCTGCAATGCCCTGCTGAACCAGGCGCTGGCAGCCGATATCAGCCAGCAGAGCGACAGGGAGTTGCAGCAGTTACAGCGCAGCGAGGATTACCAGGAAAGCCTGCGTGCGTTTGCCGAACGGCGCGCCGCGCAGTGGCAGGGGCGCTGATTTACAGCTGCACGCCCTTAAACAATGCGCTCAGCCCCAGCCCGCCAGCTATTCCCAGCATCGCCAGGCCGTAGCCTTCGCTCTGCCGCTGGCTGACCAGCTGGCTGAACAGCCGCGTCACCATTATCGCCCCGGAAGCGCCGTACGGATGCCCCAAAGCAATAGCGCCCCCCTGCTGGTTGATCCTGTGTTCATCTATACCCAGTGCATCAACCGATGCCAGCACCTGGGCGGCAAAGGCTTCATTGAACTCAATGACCTCAACCCCGTCCAGCGTCAGGCCCGGCTGACGCCGCAGCAGTTTTTCCGTGGCGGGAACCGGGCCGAGGCCAAGTAAATTCGGGTCAACGCCTGCGCTACAGGCATCGGCAAACAGCAGCCCCTGGGTAAATCCGCACTCCCGCGCCCTGCGTCGGCTCATCACCAGCAGCAGCGCAGCCCCGTCATTCAGCGGACAGCAGTTACCCGCCGTCACCGAGCCATCGGCGGCAAATACCGGCGGTAATGCCGCCAGCTGCGCCAGCGAGGTGCCGGGGCGCGGGCACTCGTCATTTTCGACCAGGCAATGGCCCAGGTTAAGCGGGACGATCTCCTCACGGAATGCGCCCTGCTGCGCGGCGGCCAGCGCGCGCTGGTGGCTGCGCAGCGCAAAGCGATCCTGGCGTTCCCGGCTGATGGCGCACTGACGCGCGACGTTTTCCGCGGCGATGCCCATGTCCGGATCGCCGATCTCATCCGGTGAAAAACGTGCACGAGGGTAAAAGCGCGGCATCTGCTTTAGCGTGGCGGGCTTCTCCACCCGCCAGGGCGCGTTGCTGACGCTCTCTACGCCGCCGGCCAGATAGCATTCGCCCGCCCTGGCCTGCACCAGCCGACAGGCGTTAATCACCGCTTCCAGCCCGGAGCCGCACTGCCTGTCCACCGTTACGGCAGGCACGGTCATCGGCACGCCCGCCGCCAGCGCCGCCAGCCGCGCAATATTGCCGCCGCCGCCGGTGGCGTTGCCGATAATCACCTCATCAATCGCCGTCATACCTGCTGGCAGCAGTTTGTTAAACAGCGGGGCCAGCAGCGCCTCCGGCGGCACGCTGGCCAGAGAACCATAAGCCCTGCCGACAGGAGTACGGCGGGCGGCCACAATCACCGGCTGCCGGTCATCCTCAGGCTGATAATTCAGTAAGCTCTGTATAGCTGCCATCTTTGATCCTCTGTTCCAGCTCGGCGCGTTTGATTTTCCCGCCCGACGTTAGCGGCCAGCGTTTAATCTGGTAGTAGTGACGCGGCAGTTTGTATTTTGCCAGCAACGGGCAACTTTGCTGCGGCAGCTGGTGGATAACATCGTCAGCGGCTTCAATCACCGCCACCATTTTTTTCCCCAGATAAGCATCATCGACCGCAATCACCACCGCTTCCGTCACGCCGGGCAGGCTTTTAATCACTGATTCAACTTCAGACAGATAGATATTATTGCCACCGCTGAGGATCATATTTCCCCGGCGGCCGATAATATGCAGGCGCTGCTGCGCGTCGAGATAACCGATATCGGCAACCGTGGCTCCCCACGGCCGTTTTTTGAAGGCGCTGTCGTCATCGCCCCATAAATAGCCGTCGATAATCTGTTCACTGGCCAGCCAGATAGTGCCCGGCTGCCCGGCGGGCAATAATTCACCCTCGTCATTGCGGATGGTGATTTCCGTCGCGGGAAAAGCCTGCCCGACGCTGGCCAGCGATGTGCTGATGTTGTCATCATCGAGGGTGGAGACGGCAACAAAGCCCAGCTCGGAGGCGCCGTAATACTCCTGCATCACCGCCTGCGGGAACAACGCCCTCGCCAGACGCCAGTGATTAAGCTCCAGCTTGGCTCCGGCGCTGAGCAGAGAGCGCAAGCCGGGATAATCTGACTGCGCGGCGGCGGCGGCCAGCCCGGCGATCATCGTCGGCACCACCACCAGGCGCTCAATCTGCTGCTGCGCCAATAGCATCAGCACCGCCTGCGGCTGCCAGCGCGCGGTGCTGTAAAAACAGCCGCCCGCATACAGGGTTTCATTCAGGCAGTAAAGCCCGATACCGTGCGACAGCGGGCCGGGGAACAGCGTTGACGGGGCATGCGCCAGCCGGAAGATCTCCACACCGTTTTCAAAGCTGCAACGCCAGGATCGACGCGAGCGGATAAACGCCTTTGGCAGACGGGTGGTGCCGGAGGTAAAGCCGATCAGAAACGGCGTTGCCGCCTGCATATCCGCGCAGAAAGCGTCATCGTCGGCGACCGGCTGCGCATGCTGCCAGCCATCCAGCGCCAGCCAGCGGATCTCCAGCCGCTGCGCCAGCGCGATCAGCCGGTGATTCTGGCGTTGCAGCAGCAGCAGGTCCGGTTTCAGGCGATTCAATATGTCGCGCAGATTATCTTCCGGCGTCAGCGGATCGATAACCACCGCCGTAAACGGCCGGGCGGTGGCCGCCAGCCAGGCAACGGGAAAGGTGATATCGTTAGCGCTGGCGATCGCCACCACGCCCGTGGCTAACGACAGCCTGCAAAGATGCTGATACAACGCGTTTGAACTTTGCCACAGCTGCAGCCAGCTTAGCGTCTCGCCATCGATATTCAGCGCATCGTCATGGGGCTTTTTTGCCGCATGCCGCTGCACGCGATCCTGTACCGGCATCAGGCGCTGGCCTCAATAAATGGCAGGTGCTGGCGCAACGCGGCACGGGTTTCATCCGGGATCGGGCAGGGTTTATTATCCAGCGGATTAACGCAAACCCAAATGAGTTTTCCTTCGGCACAGAGAGTGCTTTTATCCGCCAGCAACAGTTGGATAGAGAAAATTAAACTGCTGTTGCCCAGTTTTGCGACAGCCACCTGTGGCATCACTTCATCATCCACCGTCAGCGGATGGTGGAACGTTGCCTCACATTTTTTCACATGATAGGCTACGCCAGCGCTCTGCGGGCGGAATAACGGCAGCAGATGGTAGCGACGAAAGGCGTTGACCACCGCATCTTCAAAGTAATCTAAATAGACCGAATTATGCACATGGCCATTTAAATCGATATCGCGCATTGAAATGCGAAACGTTTCGCTGTTGCGCTGCTGCATAAAAAACACCCACCTGTAAACCTAAATACACTGAAGAAAAGATACCATGAAAGCCAGTTTATTCACCAGAGCGATGGTCCGCGAGTTCGGTAATATCGAGGATATCCTGCGGCTTGAGCAGGCCGAACTGCCTGAACTTGCCGACGGCCAGGTGCGGGTAAAAATGTCTTTTGCCACCATCAACCCTTCGGATGTGATTACCCTTTCCGGTGCCTACCGCTCGCGTATTGCCCTGCCTTTTGTACCCGGCTTTGAAGGCGTGGGCAGCATCTGCCAAAGCAACGACCCGGCGCTGGCGGTTGGCCAGCGCGTGCTGCCGGTGGGCAGCATGGGAGCCTGGCAAAACTACAAAGACAGCGCCGCGCGCTGGTGTTTTACCCTGCCCGATTTCGTCAGCGATCGCCAGGCGGCCACCGGCTACGTCAATCCGATGACCGCGCTGCTGATGCTGAGTGAAGCGCTGGAGTTCACGCCCGGTATGCGCATTATGATCAATGCGGCCAATTCAGCTATCGGCAAAATGCTGATCCGCATCGCCAACCATATGGGGCTGGAGCCGGTTGCCATCGTGCGTAAGGCGGAAAACCTCAGGCTGTTTACCGGTTACGCCACCCAAAGTCTGCTGAACAGCAGCGCGCCGGATTATCCTCAGGCGCTGGCCGCCCTGCAACGTAGCGGCGGCGTGGCGGCGATCTTCGACTGTATCGGCGGCGATGAGTCGCTGACGCTGGCCCGGGCGCTGGCTCCCGGCGGGCAGTTTATTCACTATGGCCTGCTGTCGGGTCAGCCGATCCCGCCCGCCTTCTGGCGCAGTCGCCCCGACATTCGTTTTTCCCATTTCCATCTGCGCATGTGGGTACACGGCCACGACAAGGCGGTGGTACAAAGTAAAATCGATGAAGTGATGGCGCTGATCCGTGACGGGGTGATTGCCACAGAGATTGTCGCCGAGTATGCGCTGGCCGGGATTGATAAGGCGGTGGCGGCGGTAAGGTCGGGTGAGCTGAAAGGCAAGATTTTACTGCGGCTGTAAGCACGGACGGAGCGGAAAATCCCGCCCCGCCTGTACGGCGTTATTCCAGCGTTGGCCAGGCGCGCCGCACCGTGCGGACGATAGCCACCACCAGCACCACTTTCAGCAGATCCCCCGGCAGGAAGCCCAGCGAGGCAACGGCCGCCTGCTTCAGGGAGATGCCCGCCACGGCAGCAATCCAGGGAATGCCCATTGAGTAGACCAGTACCAGCCCACCCAGCGCGACAATGAGCAGCTCTTTCACCCACGTCAGGGAATGCAGGCTGCGACGATAAAGCCAGCCAATCAGCAGCGCCGCCAGCGGCCAGGCGAGGATAAAGCCAGCGCCTGGGCCAATAAAGATGCCAAACCCGCCGCGCCCTCCGGCCAGCAGCGGTAGCCCGATGGCCACCAGCAGGTCAAACAGCACCATCGCCAGCGCGCCGCGTTTCGCGCCGGCAATTGCCCCGGCAAACATGCAGCCCATTGACTGGGCGGTGATCGGCACCGCAATCACCGGCAGGTTGAAGGCCGGGAACAGGCCCAGCGCCGCCGTCATGGCGGCAAACAGCGCGATATAGACAATATCTTTGGTGGACATAAATACTCTCTCAGGTTTTACGTTGCGGCTGCGGGTCGTAAGCGCGGGCTTCCAGCGCAGCGGCGATATCATCAGCCATTTTCAGGGTACGCACCATCACCGGCACGGCCACGGCCAGAATGCTGTGATCCAACCCGCGCGCTCTTTGCGCTTCGCGCACCTCAAGCGTAATGGCCGCCAGCACCGGGATAAAGCGTAACGCCAGCGCCAGCGCCAGGCTGATTTTTGCCGGGTTGATGCGCATAAAGCGCAGCCAGAACAGGCCTTTCTCCAGCGCCTCGATCATCGCGCTGGTGCGGGTGGTTAGCGTCACCAGCGCCGCCATCAGCATTAATGCCGCCAGGCGCACTATCACCAGCAGGCCCGACTGCCAGCTCACCATCCACCACTGCACGGCAAACAGCAGTAGCAACAGCCACAACAGCGGCTTGAGTTGCAGCAGCAGGGTACGCCCCGGAATACGCGCCAGCGGATAACACAGCGCAATGACAAACAGTACAGCAACGGCAAATGCCAGCCGGGGAAAAACAAACAGCAGCGTGCCCGTCACCGCCAGCGCGAGGATTTTGATCCCCGGCGGCAGGCGGTGGATGGCTGAATCGCCGGGCTGGTAATCACTTACCGTCATGACATCATCCTGATATAGGCATTCAGCGCCACGGCGGGGATATCATCTGCCACCACCTGCCCGCCTTCAAATACCAGCACGCGGTCAAAATCCTGCAAGAAGTCCAGATCGTGCGATACCACAATGGCGGTTTGATCCAACCCGGCGATGGCTTCGGCAATGCGGCGCTTGTTGCGCAGATCGAGCAGCGTGGTCGGTTCGTCAAACACGATATACTGCGGTTCCATCACCAGCACCCCCGAAATCGCCAGCAGCTGCTTTTGTCCACCGCTTAACAGATGTGCCGGATGCTGACGCAGATCCTGCATATCGTAACGCGCCAGCGCGGCGTCGGTACGCTCGCGGATCGTCGCTTTCGACAGCCCGAGATTCTTCATGCCGAAAGCCAGATCCTCTTCCACCAGCGGAAAAACAATCTGGTTATCCGGGTTCTGAAAAACAAAACCCACTTTACGTCGCACCGCTTTGCCATGCTGGCGGGTATTCAGGCCATCGACCCGCACCTCGCCCTGCTTCGGCAGCAGCAGGCCGTTCAGCAAGCGGGCAAAGGTACTTTTGCCGCAGCCATTGCTGCCGACGATGCCAATACGCTTTTCAGTCAGTTGTAGATTGATGTTGTTGAGTACCTGGCGCTCAGCGAACGCGTGCGATACTCCCTGCAGTTCCAGCATGGAAGCTCCTGAATCAGGCGGGTTGACGCGGGCGCGGCTGACGCCCGATGGTCAGCAGATCGACCACGGCAGCAGGCGACAGCGACATAACAAAATCGACGGCGCGACAGATATCGGCGGTGGACAGCATCTCGTCTGCCTCAAAGCCGCTGCCCTGCGCCATATCGGTATCCACCACGTCCGGGCACAGCGTGGTGACCTTAATCCCCTGCATGCCCAGCTCGCGGGCAATCGAGCGGCTGTAGCCCACCAACGCATGTTTGCTGGCGGCATAGCTGGCAACGCTGCCGTACGGCTGCACGCCGCCGATCGAGGCAAGGTTGAAGATGCGCCCTGCCGCCGATTTCAGCAGCCACGGGGTACACAGCTGGCAAAGGTGATGGATGGCGGTGACGTTGGTCGCCAGCAGCGCGCTGAAGTCTGACAGCGGGGTTTGCGTTGAGCCGGGGCGGAAAATCCCGGCGGCGTTGACAAGCACATCAAGCTGCTGATGCGTTGCCAGCGCCAGCTGTAGCCGCTGCGCCACCGCCGGATGGTCGCAGAGATCCAGCGCCAGCGTCTGCACGCGTGCCGCATCAAGGGTGGCGGCAAAGGATGCCAGCCGCTGCGCATCACGCGCCACTAAAATCAGCTGATAGCCCTGCGCATAAAAATGGCGGGCAAGATGGTGACCGATACCACGGGAGGCACCGGTGATCAGGGCAACTTTTTCGGACACAACGCGCCTTTCAATCGCTATTCAAAGGCGGCAAAGATACGCTATTTTGCCGCAGAAATACAAAACGGCCCCCGCAGGAGCCGTTATTTTCTACACCAATCGCGGGTTATTTCTTTTTCGCTTTCGGGTTTGGCAGGTCGGTAATGCTGCCTTCGAAGATTTCCGCCGCCAGGCCAACCGATTCATGCAGGGTTGGGTGCGCGTGGATGGTCAGCGCGATATCTTCCGCATCACAGCCCATCTCGATAGCCAGACCGATTTCACCCAGCAGCTCGCCGCCGTTGGTGCCGACAATCGCACCGCCGATCACACGATGGGTGTTTTTGTCGAAGATCAGCTTGGTCATGCCGTCTGCACAGTCGGAAGCGATGGCGCGGCCTGAAGCTGCCCACGGGAAGGTGGACGTTTCATAGCTGATGCCTTGCTCTTTCGCTTCTTTCTCGGTCAGACCGACCCAGGCAACTTCCGGCTCGGTGTAGGCGATAGACGGGATCACTTTCGGGTCGAAGTAGTGTTTCTTACCGGAGATCACTTCTGCCGCGACGTGGCCTTCATGCACGCCTTTGTGCGCCAGCATCGGCTGACCAACGATATCGCCGATGGCGAAAATGTGCGGCACGTTGGTACGCATCTGCTTATCAACGCGGATAAAGCCACGGTCGTCGACTTCAACACCGGCTTTGCCCGCGTCCAGACCTTTACCGTTAGGTACGCGACCAATGGCGACCAGCACCGCGTCGTAACGCTGGGGTTCGGACGGCGCTTTTTTGCCTTCCATCGTGACATAGATACCGTCTTCTTTCGCTTCAACGGCGGTCACTTTGGTTTCCAGCATCAGGTTGAACTGCTTAGAAATACGTTTGGTGAACACTTTCACCACGTCTTTGTCCGCAGCCGGGATCACCTGATCAAACATCTCTACCACGTCGATCTGTGAACCCAGCGCATGATAAACGGTAGCCATTTCCAGGCCGATAATGCCGCCGCCCATTACCAGCAGGCGTTCCGGCACTTCTTTCAGCTCCAGCGCATCGGTTGAATCCCAAACGCGCGGATCTTCATGCGGAATAAACGGCAGTTCAATAGGACGCGAACCGGCGGCGATAATCGCATTGTCGAAAGTGATGGTGGTTTTTGAACCCTCTTCTGCGGTCACTTCCAGCGTGTTGGCACCGGTGAATTTACCAAGGCCGTTAACCACGTTGACCTTACGGCCTTTCGCCATACCGGCCAAACCGCCGGTCAGCTGAGAGATGACTTTTTCTTTCCAGCCACGCACTTTATCGATATCAGTCTGCGGCTTGCCGAAGACAATGCCGTGTGCTTCCAACGATTTGGCTTCTTCAATCACTTTGGCAACGTGCAGCAGGGCTTTAGAAGGGATACAGCCAACGTTCAGACAAACACCGCCCAGGGTGCTGTAGCGCTCAACGATAACGGTCTCCAGACCTAAATCCGCTGCACGGAAGGCGGCAGAGTAGCCTGCAGGACCTGCCCCAAGTACCACGACCTGAGTTTTAATTTCTGTACTCATCATGACCTCTTATTTGATAGTCCGGCGGGTCAGACTGATACCCGTCATACCTGAATCTGCATCTGTGTTGGCTGCGTTCGCTCGCCCGAATCACTTACCGGTGTAAGCTCATCGGGACTCGCTCCCTTGCCGCCTTGATGCAGCTCCAGTTATTTTGGGTATATTATTCAACGTCCTTTATCCACCGGGACGCGTTCACCGCAAGAGTTTACAGAATTGTTAATAAACTGCAAACCACGGTGCCACGAATCTTTACAACAAGGCCGGCTTACGCCGGCCTTAATCAATGGTCCTACATCACCAGACGGCGGATGTCGGCCAGGGTGTTATTAATGATGGTAATGAAGCGCGCACCGTCCGCACCGTCGATCACGCGGTGGTCGAAGGAGAGCGAAATCGGCATCATCAGACGCGGCATAAACTCTTTACCATTCCACACCGGCTCCATCGCCGACTTGGAGACGCCAAGGATAGCCACTTCCGGCGCGTTAACGATTGGCGCAAAGTGGGTCGTCCCCAGGCCGCCAATGCTGGAGATGGTGAAGCAGCCGCCCTGCATTTCGCCGGCGGTTAGTTTGCCATCACGCGCTTTTTTCGAGATGGCGGTCAGTTCACGCGACAGCTCAACAATCCCTTTCTTGTTGACGTCTTTAAATACCGGCACCACCAGGCCATTTGGCGTATCAACCGCCACGCCGATGTTGATGTATTTTTTCAGCGTCAGCTTCTGCGCATCTTCAGACAGCGAGCTGTTAAAGCGCGGCATTTGCTCAAGCGCAGCGGCAACGGCTTTCATGATGAACACCACCGGGGTGAACTTCACGTCCAGCTTGCGCTTCTCTGCTTCGGCGTTCTGCTGTTTGCGGAACGCTTCCAGGTCGGTGATATCGGTTTTGTCGAAGTGGGTAACGTGCGGGATCATCACCCAGTTACGGCTCAGGTTGGCACCAGAGATTTTCTGGATGCGGCCCAGCTCCACTTCTTCAACTTCACCAAACTTGCTGTAGTCCACTTTCGGCCACGGCAGCATGCCCGGCATTCCGCCACCGGCAGCCGCCGGTGCTTCGGCGCGTTTCACCGCGTCTTTGACGTAGCTCTGCACGTCTTCTTTCAGAATTCGTGATTTGCGTCCGGTGCCCTTGACCTTCGCCAGGTTAACGCCGAATTCACGCGCCAGACGGCGGATAACCGGCGTGGCGTGCACGTAGGCATCGTTTTCTGCAAATTCAGACTTCGCTTCCGCTTTAGCAGGAGCCGCTGCCGGAGCGGCTTTTTCTTCCTGCTTAGCCGCAGCAGGTGCTGGCGCTTCAGCTTTCGCCGCCGGAGCCGCAGCAGGCGCTGCGCCCTCAACGTCAAAGACCATTACCAGAGAACCGGTGCTGACTTTATCGCCAGCGCTGATTTTGATCTCTTTAACCGTACCGGCGAATGGTGCAGGCACTTCCATTGAGGCTTTGTCGCCCTCAACGGTGAGGATCGACTGTTCCGCTTCAACCTTGTCGCCGACTTTGACCATGATCTCGGTCACTTCAACTTCGTCGCCGCCGATATCCGGTACGTTCACTTCTTTTGCCGCGCTGGCAGCCGCCGGGGCCGCAGCAGCAGCGGCCGGAGCCGCCTCTTGCTTCTCTTCAGCCACTGCCGGTGCAGGCGCATCGCCAGCCGCTTCGAAGATCATAATCAGTTTACCGGTTTCAACCCGGTCGCCGGTGGCGATTTTGATCTCTTTCACCACGCCAGCCTGCGGCGAAGGCACTTCCATTGAGGCTTTGTCGCCTTCAACTACCAGTATCGACTGCTCAACTTCTACCGTGTCGCCAACCTTGACCAGGATCTCGGTGACTTCAACTTCGTCCGCCCCGATATCAGGAACATTAATTTCGATAGCCATTACTCTATTACCTCTTATGCCAGGCGCGGGTTAACTTTATCAGCATCGATATCGAATTTAGCGATAGCTTCTGCTACCACTTTCTTGTCGATTTCGCCACGTTTAGCCAGTTCACCCAGCGCGGCAACCACTACGTAAGATGCGTCCACTTCGAAGTGGTGACGCAGATTTTCACGGCTGTCTGAACGACCGAAACCGTCAGTACCCAGTACGCGATAGTCGCTGGCTGGAATAAAGCTGCGCACCTGCTCGGCAAACAGTTTCATGTAGTCGGTAGACGCCACGGCTGGGGCATCGTTCATCACCTGAGCGATGTACGGCACGCGGGCTTCCTCGGTTGGGTGCAGCATATTCCAGCGCTCGCAGTCCTGACCGTCACGCGCCAGTTCGGTGAACGAGGTCACGCTGTACACGTCAGAACCCACGCCATAGTCTTTCGCCAGAATCTCTGCCGCTTCACGGACGTGACGCAGAATAGAGCCTGAACCCAGCAGCTGTACCTTGCCTTTGCTACCTTCAATCGTGTCCAACTTATAGATACCCTTACGGATACCCTCTTCTGCACCGGCCGGCATAGCAGGCATATGGTAGTTTTCGTTCAGCGTGGTGATGTAGTAGTAAATATTTTCCTGTGCTTCACCGTACATGCGCACCAGGCCGTCATGCATGATGACCGCCACTTCATAGGCGTAAGCCGGGTCGTAAGAGATACAGTTCGGGATAGTCAGCGACTGAATGTGGCTGTGACCATCTTCGTGCTGCAAACCTTCGCCGTTCAGGGTGGTACGACCGGAGGTGCCGCCGACCAGGAAGCCGCGCGCCTGCTGGTCGCCCGCTGCCCAGCACAGATCGCCGATACGCTGGAAGCCAAACATCGAGTAGTAGATATAGAACGGGATCATCGGCAGATTGTTGGTGCTGTAAGACGTTGCCGCCGCCAGCCAGGATGCGCCTGCCCCCAGTTCGTTGATCCCTTCCTGCAGGATCTGACCTTTCTCGTCTTCTTTATAGTAAGCAACCTGCTCACGATCCTGCGGGGTGTACTGCTGGCCGTTCGGGCTGTAAATACCAATCTGGCGGAACAGGCCTTCCATACCGAAGGTACGCGCTTCGTCGGCGATGATTGGCACCAGGCGATCTTTGATCGACGGGTTCTTCAGCATCACGTTCAGGGCGCGCACGAAAGCGATAGTGGTTGAGATCTCTTTGTTCTGCTCATCCAGCAGCTGGCGGAAGTCTTCCAGCGCCGGCATTTCCAGCTTCTCGCTGAATGTCGCTTCACGCGTTGGCAGGTAACCGCCCAGTTTTTCGCGCTGGCCGTGCAGGTAGTTATACTCGTCTGAACCTTTTTCGAAAGTTACGTACGGCAGTTTTTCGATGTTGGCATCGTCAACCGGCACGTTGAAACGATCGCGGATGTAGCGTACGCCATCCATGTTCATTTTCTTCACCTGGTGAGCAATGTTTTTGCCCTCGGCGGTTTCACCCATACCGTAACCTTTCACGGTATGCGCCAGGATCACCACCGGCTTACCTTTGGTGTCCTGCGCTTTTTTCAGCGCGGCATAAATTTTCTTCGGATCGTGACCGCCACGGTTCAGTGACCAAATCTCGTCGTCGGTCATATCCTTCACCAGCTCGGCGGTTTCCGGGTAGCGACCGAAGAAGTGCTCACGAACGTAGGCACCGCTTTTTGATTTGAAGGTCTGGTAGTCACCGTCAACGGTTTCATTCATCAGCTGGATCAGTTTGCCGCTGGTATCTTTACGCAGCAGTTCGTCCCAGCGACCGCCCCAGATCACTTTGATCACTTCCCAACCGGCGCCACCAAAGATGCCGTCCAGTTCGTTGATGATCTTGCCGTTACCGGTGACCGGGCCGTCCAGGCGTTGCAGGTTACAGTTGATGATGAACACCAGGTTATCCAGTTTTTCACGGGTAGCGATGGTGATCGCCCCTTTGGATTCCGGTTCATCCATCTCGCCGTCGCCGAGGAAGGCGTAAACGGTCTGGGCAGAGGTATCTTTCAGGCCACGGTGTTCCAGATATTTCAGGAACTTAGCCTGATAGATCGCCCCCAACGGGCCAAGACCCATAGAAACGGTCGGGAACTGCCAGAAGTCAGGCATCAGTTTAGGGTGCGGATAAGAGGACAAGCCCTTTCCGTGCACTTCCTGACGGAAGTTGTTCAACTGGTCTTCGGTCAGACGGCCTTCAAGGAAGGCACGCGCGTATACGCCCGGAGAGATATGGCCCTGGAAGTAAACCAGATCGCCGCCGTCTTTTTCAGTGCGCGCACGGAAGAAGTGGTTAAAGCACACTTCATACACGGTGGCAGAAGACTGGAAGGAGGACATGTGACCACCCAGTTCCAGGTCTTTTTTCGACGCACGCAGCACGGTCATGATCGCATTCCAGCGGATAGCGGAACGGATACGGCGCTCTAAAGAAGCGTTGCCAGGATATTCCGGCTCCTCTTCAACGGCAATAGAGTTGATGTAGTTACTGGCTCCGGCACCTGCGGCAACTTTAACGCCACCTTTACGTGCTCCGCTCAGTACCTGGTCGATCAGATACTGCGCGCGCTCAACACCTTCTTCACGGATGACCGACTCGATCGCTTCTAACCAGTCGCGAGTTTCCATCGGATCCACGTCATTGTTTAAACGTTCTGACATGGGGGTATTCCTTATCTGTGTCTAATTTCGTTGAATTGTCTGGAACCTGTCTCTCTGCGCTCTGATGCGCGGTAAAGCACAGAGAGACAGGTTCTTCGTTGAACCCTTTCATATTTGCAGCGGCACCGGTGCCGGCCAATCTGAATCGCTTACCCCGGTAAACGTATCCGGATTGACTAGAATACCAGCCGGGTGCAGTGCAAATTATCAGGGATAACATACCTTTATCAGGTATGCGTCGCGTTATATTTACGCGTTAATCCTTACGTTGCTGTAAACGGCGCAGGGAGCGTTCTCTGCGGCTTTGCTCCCGGCTTCTGTCCAGCAATACTTCTTCGATAAACGCCAGATGGCGGTGTGAGGCTTCGCGCGCCTTTTCCGGCTCGCGTGCCACAATCGCCGTGAAAATACTGGCGCGGTGTTCGCTTACCCGCGCCAGCATTTCGCGGCGCGCGTAGAGCATTTCAAAGTTCTGCCTGACGTTCTGTTCCAGCATCGGCCCCATGCTGCGCAGTAAATGCAGCAGCACCACATTATGCGCCGCTTCTGTGACAGCTATTTGATACTGCATCACAGCATTGGCTTCCGCATCAAGATCGCCACTTTGCTGGGCGGTTTGAATCTGCAGATGGCAGTCGCGAATCCGCGCCAGATCTTCGTCAGTGCCGCGCAGCGCGGCGTAATAGGCAGCAATGCCTTCCAGCGCATGCCGCGTTTCCAACAGGTCAAACTGAGATTCAGAATGGCCGGCCAGCAGTTCAACCAGCGGGTCGCTCAGGCTTTTCCACAGACTCTTCTGCACGAAAGTGCCACCGCCCTGACGGCGTAATAGCAACCCCTTGGCTTCCAGACGCTGGATAGCCTCACGCAGCGAAGGACGCGAGACATCAAACTGCAATGCCAGCTCGCGTTCGGGCAGCAGTTTCTCCCCCGGACGCAGCGTGCCCTCCATAATCAGGGACTCAAGCTGTTGCTCTATCACATCAGAGAGCTTTGGTTGGCGGATCTTGCTGTAGGCCATCATCCCTTCTTTATGCGATTAGCCAGAGTAAATTGGTCATACCAATTTCAAAAAGGTGCCAGTAAACTAACAAAGTATTCACCTGATGTCCATATGGTAACCCGTGGAAACCAGACCTGGCTCTCATACCCTGGCGCGCTCAGGCGTAGAATTGACGATGCGCCAGGTGTAAAAAAAATGTTAAACCAGATCGCTTTTTCGAAACCAGCCAGCAAGTTAGTGGAAGAAGTACCGGGGAGTCATAAGAGAATGTTATTCGTCATTTTTGCGAATTTGTGACAAAAGATGAGGGAAGATGAATCTGGTGCAATCGCTTATTTTTCAGGCAAGCTTGCTCATAATAAGTCGAAACCAGGTGCATTAATACGCGCATATCACTATTCTCTGCGCTGGGGTAGCTTCTGCCCCCTATTTCGCTCAAAACACAGCGTAAAGTTTTCGATACAGAATAATGACAACGTCACGCACCTGGTCACAGGAAGGTGACAAACTCTCACCGGGATGAGCTGGCATCGTTACACCATCAGGACGAAAATCACAGTTGATAACTCTGCGGCATAGGGCATGGCAGGGTTTAAAGCCTGACACAGGCACTTATAAGAACGAGGTTTCTATGGAACAACAGCAGGGCGATACGCTGAAGCGCGGCTTAAAAAATCGCCATATTCAGCTGATTGCGTTGGGCGGTGCCGTCGGTACAGGACTTTTTCTCGGTAGCGCATCGGTCATTCAATCCGCGGGTCCCGGCGTCATACTGGGCTATGCCATCGCCGGCTTTATCGCCTTTTTGATTATGCGCCAGCTGGGTGAAATGGTCGTGGAAGAGCCGGTAGCCGGAAGCTTCAGCCACTTTGCCTACAAATACTGGGGTAATTTTGCCGGTTTCACCTCTGGCTGGAACTACTGGGTGCTGTACGTGCTGGTCGCCATGGCTGAACTGACGGCAGTCGGTAAGTATATTCAGTTCTGGTACCCGGAGATCCCCACCTGGATGTCTGCCGCTGCGTTCTTCGTGCTGATTAACGCCATCAATCTGACGAACGTAAAAGTATTTGGTGAAATGGAGTTCTGGTTCGCCATCATTAAAGTGGTGGCGGTCATCGCTATGATCCTGTTTGGCTGCTGGCTGTTGTTTGGTGGTCACGGCGGGCCGCAGGCTACCGTGCGCAACCTGTGGCAGCAGGGCGGCTTCCTGCCTCACGGTTTCACCGGGCTGGTGATGATGATGGCTGCCATTATGTTCTCATTCGGCGGCCTGGAGCTGGTGGGTATTACCGCAGCCGAAGCGGATAACCCGGAAAAGAGCATCCCAAAAGCCACCAACCAGGTGATTTACCGCATCCTGATTTTCTATGTCGGCTCGCTGGCCGTGCTGCTTTCACTGCTGCCGTGGACGCGGGTCACCGCTGATACCAGCCCGTTCGTGCTGATCTTCCACGAGCTGGGTGATACGCTGGTAGCAAACGCCCTTAACGTGGTAATTCTGACCGCTGCGCTATCGGTATATAACAGCTGCGTTTACTGTAATAGCCGCATGCTGTTTGGACTGGCGCAGCAGGGCAACGCGCCCAAAGCGTTGCTGAAAGTGGACCGCCGGGGCGTGCCGGTGGTGTCAATTCTGTTCTCTGCCGTTGCTACCGGCCTCTGTGTACTGCTCAACTACCTGATGCCCGGCGAGGCTTTTGCTCTGTTGATGGCGCTGGTGGTGTCTGCTCTGGTGATCAACTGGGCAATGATTAGCATGGCGCATATGAAATTCCGCCGTACGAAAAATCATCAGGGAGTGCAAACTCGCTTCCCTGCACTGTTCTATCCGTTGGGAAACTGGATCTGTCTGCTGTTTATGGTTGCGATACTGGTATTAATGGCCATCACGCCCGGTATGGCGATTTCCGTCTGGCTGATCCCGGTGTGGGTGCTGATCCTTGCCGTTGGTTACTGGATTAAAACCCGCACGCAGCGCACGTAATCATCAAGCCCGCTTTTCATTCGGCCAGCCACGCTGGCCGAATTGTTATCTGCCTCACATTTAATATCCTCCACGCGTTTAATCCATCTCTGCGACGTTTTGTACCTGCACATTGTGGCCGTTAAGGGTCAATACTCTGCTGTACCAACCACAGCGGGAGAATGATCGATGAATGGCGCTGCACTCACTGTCAAAGAGAAGATTGGCTACGGAATGGGCGATGCCGGGTGCAATATGATCGGCGGTGCCATCATGCTCTTCCTTAACTACTTCTATACCGATGTCTTTGGCCTTGCCCCGGCGCTGGTGGGCGTGCTGTTGCTATCGGTCAGGGTTCTGGATGCAATCACTGACCCGATAATGGGTGCTATTGCCGATCGCACGCGGAGCCGCTGGGGCCGTTTCCGCCCTTGGCTGCTGTGGATCTCCCTGCCCTACGTGCTGTTCAGCGTGATGATGTTTACCACCCCGGACTGGAGCTATGACAACAAGGTTATCTACGCCTTTGTCAGCTATTTCCTGATGTCGCTGACCTACACCGCCATCAATATACCCTACTGCTCGCTGGGCGGTGTCATTACCAACGATCCGGGCGAGCGCGTTTCCTGCCAGTCATACCGCTTCGTGATGGTGGGGATTGCCACGTTGATCCTTTCGCTTTCGCTGCTGCCGATGGCCGGGTGGTTTGGCGGCGCGGACAAAGCGCGCGGTTATCAGATGGCGATGAGCGTGCTGGCGCTGATGGGTCTGTTTATGTTTCTGTTCTGCTTCGCCACGGTGCGCGAGCGTATTCGCCCGGCTGTGCCGGGTCATGATGATTTGAAAGCCGATCTGCGTGACGTGTGGAAAAACGACCAGTGGGTGCGCATTCTGCTGCTGACGCTGTGTAACGTCTGCCCTGGCTTTATTCGCATGGCGGCCACCATGTACTACGTCACCTGGGTAATGCAGCAGTCAACCCAGTTTGCCACGCTGTTTATCAGCCTGGGCGTGGTTGGCATGATGATTGGCAGCACGCTGGCAAAAGTGCTGACCGACCGCTGGTGCAAACTAAAGGTTTTCTTCTGGACCAATATCGCGCTGGCCGCTTTTTCCGGCGGCTTCTACTTCCTCGATCCACAGGCCACCATCCTGATTCTGGTGATGTATTTCCTGCTCAACATCCTGCACCAGATCCCCTCACCGCTGCACTGGTCACTGATGGCTGACGTCGATGACTACGGCGAATGGAAAACCGGCAAGCGCATTACCGGGATCAGTTTTTCCGGCAATCTGTTCTTCCTTAAAGTGGGTCTGGCGGTGGCCGGGGCGATGGTCGGGTTCCTGCTCTCCTGGTACGGCTACGATGCCACAGCGCAACAGCAAAGCCCCTCCGCGCTGAACGGCATTGTGCTGCTGTTTACCGCTATTCCGGCGCTGGGTTACCTGGTTACCGCTGCCGTAGTCAGGCTGCTAAAAGTAGACCGCCAGCTGATGCAGCAAATCCAAATCGACCTGCAACAGCGCCGCGCCAACTATCAGGAACTTAACGATTATCAACACGGCAAAGCGCTGAACGCGCCATCGCAAGGAGAGTTACGATGAACCACTGGCCCAATCCGTTGATCGAACGGCGCGCAGATCCTTTTATCCTACATCATCAGGGCAGCTACTACTTCATCGCCTCAGTACCGGAATACGATCGGCTGGAAATCCGCCGGGCCGCTACCTTGCCGGGGCTGGCACAGGCCGCCGCTGTAGTCATATGGAGAAAACCCGATAGCGGCTTGATGAGCGCGCTAATCTGGGCGCCGGAGTTGCACCGTATTGGCGATCAGTGGGTGATCTATTTTGCCGCTGCCCCATCTCAGGAGATCAAGGACGGCCTGTTCCAGCACCGCATGTTTGCCCTGAGCTGCGACGCTGAAGACCCGCTTGCGGGTGAATGGGTGGAACGCGGGCAGATACACACGCCAATCGACAGCTTTTCGCTGGATGCCACCCATTTTGTGCACCAGGGCAAGAACTGGTATCTGTGGGCTCAGAAAGACCCGGCGATCCCCGGTAACTCCAATCTTTATCTGGCGCCACTGGCCGCCCCCTGGCAAATCAGCGGCCAGCCGGTGATGCTCAGCCGCCCGCAATACGAGTGGGAATGCGCCGGATTCAGCGTCAATGAAGGTCCGGCTGTGATCCGCCACCGGCAGCGGCTGTTTGTCAGCTACTCTGCCAGCGCCACCGATGAGAACTACTGTATGGGGCTGTTATGGATTGATGCAGACGCCGACCCGCTGGTTAGCGCTAACTGGCATAAATCCGCCGCGCCGGTATTTACCAGCAGCTGGGAGAACCGTCAGTACGGCCCAGGCCACAACAGCTTTACCCAAGGGGAGGACGGCGAGGACGTGCTGGTATATCACGCGCGCAGCTATACCGAAATCGACGGCGACCCGCTATATGATCCTGGACGCCATACGCGCATCAAACGCTTTGACTGGGATGCCGACGACATGCCGCAGTTCGGTACACCTCCGGCAGACAGCGGAGCATAAACGGTCAGTATCATTAGTTGCAAAAACCGTTCTGTTGCACAGAAATACGGTTCTGCAAGGTATGTTTCTTATCAACACTGAATTATTATCATACTGATGGAAAAAAGGTAGTTTGACCCGTCAAAAAGCGGGTGTTTCATTCGATAAACACAGTTTGAACGGGAGTTATACGTTTATTTTTCTACCCCTGATGAAATTAATGTTCTTTTTCTAAAAGCCCGGAAAGAAAACTGTTATACGAGCTTAAGACGGGCATTGATCACATCTATTCCTTTTTTAGCCCTGTAAACTCTCTCTTCTCATCTCAGTAACCCACAAAATCAGTACGCTGTAAAAAGTATTATTTCACACAAGCCCTTTTTTATTCGATAGCCGAATTACAGGAAAGATAACTATTTGATAGTAATAATTTTCAGATATTACTGAATATATAATAGGTAATAGTTCTGAGGATTTATCCCAGAAACAGGAAATAAAACATGCCCATACATTCGTTCCATCATAATAATTGCGAATTGACTCATCAAAAAGCGCATGATGATTTTGTTAAAAAACTGGCTAAAAATCCCGGGCAGCACAGCAGAAATATCATTCGACAGGAGTTATCCAATACATTTTTACATTGCCTTTCTCTGGCTACCAGCGTACAAAGCGACATCAATGGCATGACAACCAGCAGCAATGGCAGCGCAACTTCCCTGATTTACCCGTCTGCACATGATTTTACTTGCGCCAGCCAATATGATCCTTCGCAATCAATAGCATTGAACAAAGGCACTCAAAAAACCCAGAATAATCATTGCCCGGATCATCTTTCAAGCGGGCTTGTGCAGGAAGTCTTTCAGGCATTCGATAAATTCACCCGGTTGCAAACAGCAGATCTGTCTTTAAGGGAGCCGGGCGCTAAAACGATAACGCCCTGCCGCCAGTCAGTGACCATAGCCAAAATGGTTGGCAAGGGCATAACCACACTGCTGAACAAGATGAGTGGTTTAGCCTATCAGGCTAGTGATTTTATCTCTTATTATGATCCGCTACGAATTCGGCAGGTAGATGCCTTTTCTTATAACACTAACAATCAGATTCAAGTCGCGTTAAACAGGCGGATAATCAATAATGAAAGCGACATTGAAAATCCAGTACCTGACAAAACACATTATATCTCGGAAAATCAAACAGAACTTCACGAAATTATAGATAAGGGCCGGGAGGCAATAAGTCGATTTTATAGCGGGTATAATAACAAAAACCCAGAACTCAAAGAGCTGGCCACTAAGATTCTAAAAGAAAAAATAAAACAGCAATTCAAACTAGATATTGACCCTGACCATGTTTATTTTATGCAGTTCGATATGAGCATGTATGATGGCGATAAACTGCTTCAGTACGGCCCACCGATAGTAAAAAAAACGCTAACGGAATATCTTTTTACCAACTTTGGTCGTGAAGTTCAGGATTATCTGGTCAATGTGAATGTGGTGAGTGGTATCTACGATATTTCACAGGAACACATCAGGGTGCATGACTCATCCGATGCGATAAAAATAAAACCGACAGATTTTATTCAACTGGTATGGGATATCGATTTCTACAACTATGCGAAAGTAAAGCTGACAGATGACTTCAGCCACAAAAATGAGCATATCAAAAACCATTTTATCTCTTTTATAAACCACCTCGATAGCAGTCAGATTAACAGTGACTCGGCTAAAGATGCGCTAAATGGAGCGGGGATTTTGAAGAATAACAACGTTAGCGTAGTCCTTTTTGATATTAATCAGTACAGTACAGCAAACGCTTTCGTATTCAGAAATCAAGACCGCAACCGGGTGACACTTTATTTCCCTATGAGTGATTTCAAATTCATCTCTTTCAGGGGGGATTTTGAGATGCGCACATGGGTAACCCATGCCTGTGCAACTGAAGAGCACAGGAAAATGCTGGCTTCTCATTTCACCATAGCGAACAGACAGGATGGCCTGTTTTACTGCGGTGTGGATACCTGGCTGAATTCAATTAATCTTGATAATGGTTATGCTGACAGGATTGCTATCCAATCGACTCAAATCCCGGCGGAGCATTTTTTTGAAGTCTTATTTAATAACGTAAAGGATAAAACATTATCTGACCTGGACTCACAGGTAAAATCAGATGCCGAGGTCAGGCGTGACATGTGGGAAGAGATGGCAGATGCATCAAATATTATTCCTAACCCGGTATCACCGTTCTTGTCTCTGGCCATGCATATTGAGCATGCGATAAATGCTGACACCTATCAAGAAAAATTACAGGAATGGCGTAAGATAGAAAATGATGCCGTTAATCTCATCACCTTGGTCGTGCTGGATAAGGCGATAAAATTACCTGATACTGCAGGATATGAGTTTATAGAGGCTGTGGCGAAGGGCGTTGATGACGAAAACATCAGAGAACTTAGCAAAATTCTTCAGGGAAATGATGAATCTCCTGTACCAGAATATCATATTTTCAATCCTCAATCACCGGGGTGGGATTGGTTATTCGATGATAAGAACAGCGCTCCTCTCTCCCCCGGTGGGAATAATGCTCCCGTCAACACTGAGCCGTATTTCGATCCAGCCTCGCCGGAGTGGGAATGGCTTCTTAAAGAGAAAAATGGTATTCCTAAAAAAATAAAGCAGCTGACGAAATTTTTACCACCAAGAACTATCCGACATACTGACAACATAGAATTATTAAATAAAGTTATTTACGACTCTGTTTTTAAAAGCCTTCAGGAAAAACCTTTCGATATTTACTATGGGCTTGAAAATGATAAAACAGACACCCCAGAATATATAAAGCATGCAAGAATAGGAAGCAGAACCGCTTTAAAAGCAGCCCAAAGCCACATTAAGTCGGCAATTAACACATTAAATACAAAAGATCTTGAAGAAAATATAAAATCGTATTTATCTTCTGCTCTTGATACCACGGACCAAAACATAATCACAGAAGCAGCATCCAGACTAAGGTATCAAGTACAAAGAACAGATAATTACCTCACTGAATGTGAAGCAACGGGTTTTAAAAATATAGCATTTGTTTCTACAAAGCAAGTTGTCAACCCAAGAAATAAATTTTTATTTAAAAGTTCAATTACTGATTTGGCGTATCTTAAAAAAATTGAAATGGGTTTTTCCAGCAAGTTTGATCCGTACAGAAGAATATTTTTCATGCTCGATGTCAGCCATGAAATTAGAGTTGAGGGAAACAACATTATTAACAGAAATGATGGTCTTATTAATGGAGTAATAATGCATGAGGGATCCCATATGTCGACTGATACGATGGACATTATTTACAATGAGGATTTTGACAGAATTTTCGATCCGGGGAACCCAAAAGCTCTTCTGGACAAGTTTAATCATTATCTCACCAAAGATATCCTGAAGAAAAATAAAGATTTTGAATTATTCATGCGCATGGTTTATACCCATCTTGGTATCACTATGCCCTATGATGCTGATGTTGCTATCGACATGGTAAAAAATGATCACATGCTAAAAGCAAATCTGCTGATGAATAATGCTGATAATTTTGTTACCTTCGTCAAGTACTTGTCAGCTTTAAGTGATAATGCAAGAAACATCAGATCTACAAAGAAAAGAGATAATGCTGATATTGATGCATATATTACACTCATATTTACCGCAACAAGAGATATTTTTGTAAAGTTTCCTTAGCGTATGCTTTCCGATACAGGAATAAACCTGGCGATATAAATCACGATGAGTTCAGACCACAGCAGAAAAGCATTTAAATGCCGGCCCTTATCACAATTACCCTGCTATTATTTCATGTTAGTCTTCATATTTTTCACATCCGCGCACATTACCGTGCAAACGCTTTTATGCGTAAGCTATTCCTCTGATTTTCACCCGGTTAACTGAGTAAAGCGTATTTATTCACTCACGTCACCAAAGATAACATCTTTTAAACAAAGCATATTCCTCCCTTATAACCCATAACAAAGTACAGGATGTAAAAAATGACAATATCATCTTCTCAGCAAAATATCCGGGAGTATTACGACCATAAAGCACAGCAAGAATCGATTAATAAGATGGCGATAACCCCCGGTAGACATAGCGATAATATATTACGGCAGGACTTATCCAATGTATTTTTACACTTCCTGGCCCGGACTACCTGCGCACAGCAAAGCCACTGTAATTCCCTGACAACCAATAATACAGTTAACCCACCTTCAATCATTTACCCATCACCACATGATCCAATTTGCGTCAGCCAGCATGCCCCTGCTCAGGCAACGAGCTGGAAAAATACTAGTCAAAGCGACATCATCAAAAAAAGAAAAATAAATTATGACATCTGCCCGGATTTAAATCGGCTTGATCGGGAAGTTTGTCAGGCTTTTGATAAACTTACCCGACTGCAAGCAGCAGAGCAGACGCTGAGCAATCCGCCCGCTAAAAATTTATCTCCATCGACCCCGTTCACGACAACAGTAAAAATGGCTGGCGCTAAGATAACAAGCCTGCTGAGTCATATTGCAGGAGTTCTGAATAAGGTGGGCGATTTAATCAATCTTTATGACCCGCTAAGCCCCCCGCTGGCAGAGGCATTTCCCGTAAGTGAAAATAAATACGTTGGCAAAAGTGGCGACGAGAGAAGCATTATTGAAGGAATCGAAGATAAAATATTAAATCTAAAGAACAATTCTGATGATGTTGCGAAAAAAAAAGAAAATGATAATTTTATTCAAGCAGGGCGGGCAGCTTTGATCAGCTACTTCGAAAAATACAGCAATAAATATCCAGATTTGAAAGATATTGCAGCTACTGTTTTACAAGAAAGGATAAGCCAGCAATTCCATTTAAAAATCGATCCGAATAAGAGTTACTTTATCACTTTTATGGAACGCTTTGATAATGGCGTTAACATCACTTATTTCAAACCTTTGACCAAGAAAACGCTCACTGAATGCCTTTTCACTAATTTTGACAGCGACTTCTGGAAATACTACGTGCGGGTAGATGCGGTTAGTGCAATTTATGATATCTCGTACCTGGATAATCATATCACTGATTATGATTTTAAAGACAGGATAAAAATTGATGCCAGTAAGTTTGGCGATCTGGTTTGGAAGATTGATTTTTATAATTATGCTAAACAAAAACTAATCGAACGCTACAATAATAAAGACGCACACATCAAAAATATTTTTATTTCCTTTATAAATCATCTGGACAGCAGCCAGATTGACCATGATTCAGCCACAGACGTGCTCAATGGGGTCGGCTTGTTAAAAGACATTAACGTAACTGCGGCTTTTTTTGATATCAACGGCTACAGTGCGGCAAATGCTTTTATCTTCAAAAATAGTCACAGTGGGCGGATAACGCTATATTTCCCCAAAAGTGATTTTAAGTTTTTCTCTTTCAGGGGCGATTTTGAGATGCGGTCATGGGTAGCCAATACCTGCGCGACTGAAAAGCATCGTGCTATGATAGCTTCTCACTTTACCATCGCAAATAGGAAGAATAATCTATTTTATGATGGTATTGATGCCTGGCTAAATACAATTAATAAGGATAATAGTTACTCTGACCGAGTAGCAATAAAGGCAGTCGGGGTTTCGTCTGACAACTTCTTTACGGATTTTTTCAATAGCGTAAAAAATAAAGCATTATCCGATCTCTGGTCACAAATAAAATCAGATGCAAGGGTGGAGCGTGATATATATGAAGAGATGATAGAAGCATCAAATTTCATTCCTAATCCGGTATCACCCTTCTTAACCCTCGCCATCCATATTGAGCATGCTTTAGATGCTGTCACCTATGATGAGCAAATGCAGGCATGGAGTAAGATAAAAAATGACGCTGTTAGTCTTATTATAATGGTTGTTCTGGACAGGGCAATGGCATTACCTGATACAGAGGGGGATGCGTTTTTTGATTCGGTAAAAGAAAATCTTGATACTTCAGCGCTTAAAGTATTCCATGAGAGAGTTAAAAAAGATGGTGATTTAACCATCAATGATGTCAGGTACATTTATCGGAAGGAACCCGCCGGGGGGTTAACCGCTGAACAAATTGAAAGAATCAAAGCCATAAATGCGTTTTTACCCATAATGAAAGTGCCATTTACCGAAGA
The DNA here is from genome assembly GCF_000026985.1 of Erwinia pyrifoliae DSM 12163. Lineage (NCBI taxonomy): Bacteria > Pseudomonadati > Pseudomonadota > Gammaproteobacteria > Enterobacterales > Erwiniaceae > Erwinia > Erwinia pyrifoliae. Next base: position 904,554 of record NC_017390.1, on the reverse strand, counting down.
TTTTCCGGCTTTAAACAGAGATATAGATAACTATATTACTCAGGATCTGCAGGGGCATACATATGATTTATATCACGGTTTACATCAGGATAATATAGTTCCTCCTTTTATAACGCTTGCACGCGTGAAGTACAGAATGGCTTTTAGATCTGCGCAAGAAAATATTGCTCTGGCAATAGCCAGGATAAGTGATGTTTCTTATGAAAATAAAATCAGGGAATATCTTTCTCTCTCTCTTAATACTCAAAATAAAAAAATACTTACTGAAGCGATATTCAGACTTAAAACACAATTATGGCGCACTCGTGATTTTTTGAATGAATCTGAAAGAAACAATTACAATAACATCATTATAGTTTCCACCAGACGGATTACAGATGCGCGCAATCCATTTAATTCCATTAGTATTATTCAAGATCAAAATCATCTCAGAACGATACCACTGGCTTTTACTTTTTTGGAAGATCCTCATTGCAGGATATTTATTATGCTTGACTCTAATGTACAGAATAGCCCCATTGGCAGTCCCATTATGGAGATGAACGTTAACTACCTGGACTCCACTTTCATACATGAAGGCTCCCACCTGGCGCTCGGTTCATTAGATATTTGCTACAATGAAGTACACGAAGAAACTTACTTACCGGGTAATACTCGCGTACTGCGTCAGAAAATAAACAGTGCAATAGATAGCGGAGAAATAAAAAATAATATTTCCTTCAAACGATTTATGAATGCAGCCTATCAGCACGTTGGTATAAACCAGCTCGTTGATGCTGATACAGGGTGGGATATACTCAAAACCACTCCAATGTTAAAGTCAAATATGATAATGGATAACGCTGATAACTTCGTCGCTCATGTTAAATATCTGGCAAACCTGGACCATAATAAAAAGTTTAAAAGAGATACAGATAAAGAAAATAGCGTCGATAGCGATAATTATCGCTATCTGGGGTTAGTATTTATCGCTTCGACAGAACGCCCTGCCAAAAAAGCTTAATTCGGACCGTTCCCATGAGTTCAGTCCGTTGGTTGACATAAAACTTCTGCGCCGGTATTAAACCAGCGTGCCGTAAATCGTCAGTAACGCCACCACGACCACCAGTACCAGGGATACTTTTTTCGCCAGTGCTACCGCCACGCGTGGCGTCTCAACCTTATCCAGGTGCGGATCTCGTTCCAGCGAGAACTGCGCCAGAGTAGTTAACACCTGATACTGCGAGGTATGGCGATCTCCCAGTGAGGCAAACCACGCAGGCAGCGCACGCTCACCATGCCCCAGCAATGCATAGGCAACACCTGCCAGCCGCACCGGAACCCAGTCTATCCAATGCAGAACGGCATCAACTCCAGACTGAGCGCGTGCCAGAGGCTCCGGCATACGTGCCAGCCAACTTTGCCAGGCGCGCAGAAACGCATATCCCACCAGCAGTACCGGCCCCCAGGCGCCGCCGACCACAAACCAGAACAGCGGAGCCAGATAAAAGCGGTAGTTAATCCACAACAGCGCATTTTGTAATTCGCGCAAATATTCACGCTCGTCGCAGTCAACGGGCATGCCGTGGATCAGCGTCAACTCTTCTGCCATCGCGTTATGTGCCGCAGTATCGTTGTGACCGGCGGCTTTCAGATAGGCGTGATAGTGCAAACGTACGGAACCCGCTCCAATACAAAGTAGCCCGACCAGTACCCAAAACAGCAGCTTAGGCACACCAAAAAACAGCCCTTTCAATGCCAGCAAACAGAGCGCCACCAGTCCCATGACCACCAGCAGCATTAGCAAGGTATGCGCCAGAGAAAAATGCTTACGCGATCGGAATAGCGGTATCAGATGGTGATCGAGCTGCCAGTGCTCGCCCAGTTTGAACAAACGTTCCCAGCCGAGAACCAGTAACAGACTAAATAATGTCATTCCTTAACTCCCGTTGTTTGGGTGTGGGATGCCAGAACGGCGCGAAACCGTGTCCAATCGAAAGAGGGTCCGGGATCGGTCTTTCGCTGTGGAGCAATATCGCTATGGCCGGCAATATGCCGGGCGATTGACGGGTAATGCTGAACCAGTAGTTCAGTGACCGCCCGTAACGCCTGATATTGCGCATCGGTATAAGGCAGCGTATCCGTGCCTTCCAGCTCAATACCTATCGAAAAATCATTGCAGACTTCGCGCCCCTGATAGCTGGAAACGCCAGCATGCCAGGCCCGCAGGTGAAACGGAACATATTGCACAATTTCGCCATCACGGCGGATCAAACAGTGTGCAGACACCTGAAGTTGGCAGATCCCGGAAAAATAAGGGTGAGCGTCCGCATCGAGTTGACCGGTAAATAGCGCATCAATCCACGGGCCGCCAAACTCACCGGGCGGCAGACTGATGTTGTGAATGACTAACAGCGAAGGCGCTTCATCATCCGGTCGCTGATTAAAATGCGGCGACGGCACGCGCCGGACGCCCGCGATCCAGCCATCTTGCAGCTGCATACCCTGCTCTCCTGTATTCTGATTGAAACAGGTTAACATGATTTTTTGCTGTTTAATCAAACTTCATTGCCACCACGCTTTGGTTCTCACCTTATCAAGGTACGCCATTCTTAGACAGCCACGGCTCCAGCTGCGCCAGTAAGATTTCACGCAGTCGTGCGGCGGCGGGTCGAATATTCTCTTGTCCCTGGTGCAACACAATTCCCAGTTCAGCCAACTGTGGCAAGCTGGTTTGATGCAGCTTTTATAACCCGGTGGGTAGCTGAAAGTCACAGCTTATTGCCCCCTGGCCTGCCTGCTGTTGGTAAATACGACACGCCAGGGAATACCAGCACCATCAAGGGCGTCAATCGACTGGAACCGCATCAGACAAGGTGCATCGAACAGTAGCAGCGGCAGTGACCCGCCCGGCGTATCATTACGCCTGTTCCGCCCCGGGCAGATTTAGCGCAGCACCGTTACGCTAATAACATCATCGGTGAAAGCCACACGCAAATACCTGGCTGGGATGTGTAACGTTGGCGGCGATTAAACTGACAGTTAAGCCCACAACCGTTCACTGACGACGCCCGTGCCGAGCGCTACCGGGTCGGCCATCTTTCCCTTCCGCATCACATGGTGCTGTAGCACGGGCGCTGGCTGGCAAGGTCGGAATAAACACGTTAGCATGTGCACCTTTGTTACCCTTTATTTCGGAGTTTTATCATGGTACTTCGCCGTTACGATGCGGGCAGCCGCCGTGCCGCCCTGCTCGACCGTATTGAGGATGATATTCCCCCAAGCGTAGAACAAGCGTTGCGTGAAGATTTGGGTGGCGAAATCGACCCGAGCCGTGACATTACTGCCAGCCTGCTGCCCGCCGACACGCGTTCTCATGCGGTGGTGATTACCCGTGAACCCGGCATCTTTTGCGGCAGACGCTGGGTAGAAGAAGTCTTCATTCAGTTGGGTAACAAAACGCAACTCACCTGGTTAGTTGATGATGGCGATGTCATTATTGCCGACCAGCCCCTGTTTGAAGTGACGGGGCCAGCCCCGCTCATCCTTACCGCCGAGCGCACGGCCCTGAACTTCGTGCAGACGCTTTCCGGCGTGGCGACTGAAGTCAGACGTTATGTCGCACTGCTGGAAGGTACCCGCACCCAGCTGCTGGATACGCGCAAAACCGTGCCGGGCCTGCGTAGCGCGCTGAAGTATGCCGTCTTGTGTGGCGGCGGGGCCAATCACCGTCTCGGCCTGTCCGATGCCTTTCTGATTAAAGAGAACCATATTATTGCCTGTGGCTCGATAGCCAAAGCCATAGAAAAAGCGTTCTGGCTGTACCCCGATGTTCCGGTCGAAGTGGAAGTCGAGTCGCTCGAAGAACTTGAGCAGGCGCTACAGGCCGGAGCGGACATAGTTATGCTCGACAACTTCAGCGTGGAACAAATGCGCGATGCCGTTAAGCTGAGCGATAACCGCGCCCTACTGGAAGTCTCCGGCAACGTCACCGACCAAACCCTGCGAATCTTTGCTGAGACCGGCGTGGACTATATTTCCGTAGGCGCTCTGACCAAACATCTACGGGCGCTCGATCTGTCAATGCGCTTCCGTTAACTCGTTTTCCTCTTTTTACTCCAGGCCAGCCGTCAGCGCTGGCCTTTTTACGCGCAGAATGCCGTTTTTGCGTAACGGCTTCAGGCAGCGTGTTTAGCAATGTAACTCAACCGGATACTTTGCGGCCTCCGCCTGAAATCTGCCGTTTGCCGCTGGCATTCGCTCCCTGCCGCGAACTATCGTGCTTAGCTCTTAACCACAAGGAGGTTTGCCATGATCCACCAACGGGGATTCACCCTGATCGAACTGATGATTGTTATCGCTATCATCGCCATTCTTAGCGCTATCGGCCTGCCCGCTTACCAGAGCTATCTGCAAAAGGCCGCATTGACAGATATGCTACAGAGCGCCATGCCGTATAAAACTGCCGTCGAGCTTTGTGCCATTGAGCGTGGTGGCAGCGGCAACTGCAGCGCAGGCAGCAATGGCGTTCCCACCGAACGCACCTCGCGCTATATTTCAGCCCTCAAGGTGAACGCCGGGGTCATTACCCTGACCGGTCAGGAAAGCCTGAAGGGGTTAAGCGTTAAGCTTACGCCACAGTGGGACAATAAGGACGGGCAGTTAAGCTGGCAACGTAGCTGTGCAAGCGAAGCTGCCGCACTGAAGGACGCTTGCCAGGATGTGTTCCGTTTTGATGAGGAGCCGGTGCCATGACACCGGCGACACAACGAGCGGTCGAAGCGATTTGTCTGGCTCATCAGGCGATTATCGTTGAGTTCAACGCACAGCGGCTACATATTGCGGTCGCTGAGACCCCCAGCCATACGCTGATGGCCGAACTGCGTTTTGCCGCCCACTGCCCTATTGAAGTTGAATGCTGGCCGCAAGCAAGGCTGGAGCAGTTTCACCAACGGAAGGAACTTCCGGCTCTGGCAGCAGCAGAGGGTGCGCCGGAGTACAACGGCACAGCAGTAGAAATCATCAACGCTTTACTGGTGCAAGCGTTACAAAAACGTGCATCTGATATTCATATTGAGCCGCAGGAAAGTAGCCTGCGGCTGCGTTTACGTGTCGACGGCGTATTACAGCAATTGCCCCTGGCCGGAGTGGAAAGCAGCACACCGCTGATCGCTCGTCTGAAAATTCTTGCCAGCCTGGATATCTCGGAACGTCGGGTGCCACAGGACGGGCAGTTTTCACTGCTGCTGAATGGTAATACCGAATCATTCCGTCTCTCGACCCTGCCAACACGATTTGGTGAAAAGGCCGTAGTGCGCCTGATGCAAAGCGATAGCCATGCCATTGCGCTGGAAAACCTCGGCATGCCCGGCTCGCTGTTGAAGCGCTACCGCGAAGCACTGGCTCGTCCGCAGGGGATGATCCTGGTCACCGGCCCCACCGGCAGTGGCAAAACCTTTACGCTTTATAGCGGCCTGAGCTGGTTGAATATCGCCACGCGTAACCTGTGTAGCGTGGAGGATCCGGTGGAAATCCCCATGTTGGGGGTCAATCAAACCCAGATCCACGCTAAGTCAGGGCTGGATTTTCACCGCGTGTTACGTGCTCTACTGCGCCAGGATCCCGACGTGATTATGATCGGCGAGATCCGTGATGCTGAAACCGCTGAGATCGCCATAAAAGCAGCGCAGACAGGGCACCTGGTACTTTCAACGTTGCATACCAACTCAACTACCGAAACGCTGGTGCGGCTTGGTCAGATGGGCGTGCCGGGATATTTGCTGGCATCAGCTCTTAAACTGGTCATTGCGCAGCGGCTGGTACGAAAGCTCTGTCCTCACTGCCGGCAACCTGCTACGGCAGTTTCCCATTTTCCTCCCCATATCTGGCCGGGAACCGTGCAAAACTGGCTGGCGGTGGGCTGTGAACGTTGCTTCTCGGGTTTTTATGGCCGTCTTCCTCTGTTTGAACTGCTGCCCATCTCCGCACGACTGCAAAACGCACTGGCAAAATCGGCCCAGCCGGAAGAACTGGCTAAAATTGCACGGCAGCAGGGAATGAACACGCTGTTCGTTGAAGGACTGCATTGCGTTAATCGCGGAGAAACAACGCTGGAGGAGCTAACGCGCGTAGCCGGAGGCAGCGATGGGTGAACGCTATCTGTTCCGCTGGCAGGCTATTGACGATAGTGGGCAACTCCACCATGGATGCAGCTTTGCTGTCAGCCCCGCACAGATAGCAGAAGAGCTGGCCGCACAACACCAGATGCCGCTAAAGATTTCGCGTGGCCGCCGCTACGGCTCTCGCCGCTGGCTATGGCAACAAAAGACTGCATTCTTACGTCAGCTCGCCACATTGCTCAAAGCAGGAATGCCACTGCCCGCATGTTTACAGTTATTGGCTGACGGGCATCCCGAAGCGGGCTGGCAGGCGCTGCTAATCCATCTGCATCAGCGGATCAGCGCCGGGGAGCCTTTTTCACAGGCGTTACGCGAGTGGCCCGATATTTTTCCGCCGCTGATCCCCGCACTGGTCCATATCGGTGAGCTAACCGGGGAGCTGGACGAATGCTGCCTGCAGCTGGCAATACAGCAGGAAAAGCAGCAACTGCTGCGGCAAAAGGTGCAAAAAGCGTTGCGTTACCCGCTGTTTATCATGGCCGTTGCCCTGCTGGTCAGCATCGGCATGCTGGTTTTTGTTCTGCCGGAGTTCGTCGCCATCTATCGCTCGTTTAACGCGCCGCTTCCTGGGTTTACTCAGGCTGTGATTACGTGCTCGCGAATTTTACAGCAACAGGCATTACCACTGTTCGGCGTTATCGTAGCGGCGTGCCTGCTGTGGAAAACGCAGCGCCTTAAATATCCTGCCTGGCAACGCTATGAGCAACGCCTGCTGCTCAGGCTACCGCTGGTGGCCAGGCTCTATCGGGGCAGCCAGTTAAGCCAGATATTTACTACCCTTTCATTGACCCAACGTGCCGGATTGACCCTGTTACACAGCCTGCAAGCGATAGAGCAAACGCTTTCCCCGCTGTTGTGGCGTGAGGCTGTCAGTCAATTGCAACAACATATTGCGGCGGGTTACCCGCTGCACCAGGCGCTGAAGTCGCACCCGCTATTTACTCCTCTGTGTTATCAGTTGGTTAAGGTTGGGGAAGAATCAGGCTCGCTGGATACGTTGCTGGTCAGGCTCGCGGTATGGCATGAACAGCAAACTCATCAACTGGCAGATACGCTGGCAGCAGCGTTGGAACCGCTGATGATGATAGTGATCGGGGGGATTGTTGGTACTCTGGTTGTGGCGATGTATTTGCCCGTGTTCAGACTGGGGGATGCGCTCGGATAGGCACTTATCCCGGCCCGGAATCAGGCAGGGAGAGGTCAGACAACTAATGATTAAACACGCGGTTTTCCTGCTCGTTAACGCGGATAAAGGTGGTACGTTTGGTCAGCTCTTTCAGCCTTTCAACACCCACACAGGTGCAGGCAGACCGCCCAGAATATCGCGCGCGGCCTGTTCCACGGGCCACGCAACGGCAACCGTACGATTTTATCCACTGCCGCACGATATTGCGCAATGCCACCCACATGGCGTTTCATGGCTGATTCAGAACTCATGCCGTAGAACAGCATATACCGTTCGCCATTTTCTTCCACCAGCGTACCCTCACATTCATCATGGGCGGCCAGCATACCGCCCAACATGACAAAATCGGCACCGCCGCCGAAGGCTTTCGCCACATCGCCGGGAGCCGAGCAGCCACCATCGCTGACAATCTGCCCGCCAAGGCGATGCGCCGCATCAGCACACTCAATAACCGCAGAAAGTTGTGAATAGCCGACACCGATTTTAACCCGGGCCGTACAAACAGATCCGGAACCGATGCCGACTTTAACCCTATCAGCACCGGAAAGGATCAGCTCCTCGACCATTTCACCCGTCACTACATTGCCTGCACAGATGGTTTTATCCGGGCAGACTTCGCGTGCTCGCTGCAGGAAGGCCACAAAATGCTCAGAGTAGCCGTTAGCCACATCGATACAGATAAAGTTTAGCATTGGTGACAGCGCAAGGATCGGCTGTAGCCGGGTAAAATCAGCTTCTGAGGTGCCGGTAGATACCATCACATGGCGCAACACCGCTGGCGAGACACGCTCAACAAACGCCCGCAACTGCTCAACGCTATAATATTTATAAACTGCGGTGAGAAGATCAAAAGAGGACAGCGCTTCTGCCATGCCGAAAGTACCAACAGTGTCCATATTGGCCACGATAATCGGTACACCAGACCAGGCGATACCCGAATTTTTGAAGGTAAACTGGCGCTCCAGTTCAACCTGAGAACGGCTTTGCAACGTGGAACGTTTTGGCCGGATAAGAACGTCTTTAAAACCTGGCTTACCTATCTTCTTCGATGCGCATAACAAATTTCCTGGTTGATGGCGTTGAACCGGATACGTTCCCTGTCTGGGTTACGCTTGCGGTCACAGGCAAAGTGCCAGCTCCAGTGACACTATCATACGCGCTAAATACGCGCAGACAAGACTGCGATATTTGCATTGTTTAAGTTACAATTGCCTAAATTTACCTGTAAATTTTTCGTGTGATCTGCGCCACATTATTTGCCTTCATACAGCGAATAATGGGCAGTCAAGGCGGCGAAAGCGGAGAAATATGCACTATATCGTGGCGCTGACCGGTGGCATCGGCAGCGGGAAAAGTACTATTGCTAACCTTTTTGCCGGACTGGGAGTCGATATTATTGATGCCGATGTTATCGCGCGTCAGGTAGTCGAGCCGGGGCAGCCAGCACTGGCTGCAATCCATACGCATTTTGGTGATGAAATACTGATGCCGGATGGCACCTTGAATCGGGCAAGTTTGCGTAACAAAATTTTCAGCTCTGCGGCGGATAAAAGCTGGGTCAATAATCTGTTACATCCTCTTATCCACTGCCGGACGCAGCAGCAGTTAGCATTAGCGCGCTCTGTATGGTGCTTGTGGGTTGTCCCGCTCCTGGTAGAAAACCATTTGCAACATCATGCCGATCGCGTGTTGCTGGTAGATGTAGACCGCGCAACCCAGATAGTCAGAACCACCCAGCGCGATAACATCAGTCGTGAACAGGTTGAACACATACTTGCTGCCCAGGCAACGCGTGAAGCACGTCTGGCCGTGGCAGATGACATTATTGATAACTGCGGGTCACCGGAAACGGTGATTGCGCGCGTTGCCGAACTTAATGAGCGTTACATGGCTCTGGCTGCGGCAACCGATCGGGATTAACGGTATGAGCACAACGGTTCTTTTTGAGCACCCTTTGAATGAGAAAATGCGTACCTGGCTGCGTATCGAGTTTTTATTAAAACAGCTGACTGCCTGCCAGATAATTGTCGATCACCTGGGCGCACTGACATTTTTCCGTAATGCTGCCGAACTGCTGGACGTGTTTGAACGTGGAGAGCTGCGTACCGAGATCCTTAAAGAGCTGGAACGCCAGCAGCAAAAGCTGCTGTCATGGGCCGAGATCCCCGGCGTTGATATGACGCGAATTGATGCGCTCAGAGCTGAACTTAAAAGCTGCGCAGCCTGCTTAATTGCTGCACCGCGCATGGGGCAACTGTTGCGCGAAGAACGCCTTATTAGCCTGGTGCGCCAGCGCTTAAGTATCCCCGGGGGCTGCTGTAGTTTTGATCTTCCCACCCTGCATATCTGGCTGCATATTGAACAAAAGCAGCGTGACCAGCAGGTGGCTGTATGGCTGGAGTCTTTAGCCCCGATTCGTGATGCGCTAACGCTAATCCTTGACCTGATTCGTCAGTCCGGGATATTACGAACCCATACCAGCCTGAATGGATTTTTCCAGGACAATGCCGGAGGTGCAGATTTGTTGCGCTTACAGCTTCATCTTGAGGATGCGTTATATCCTCAGGTCTCCGGCCATAAAAGTCGTTATGCCATCCGTTTCCTGCCGTTGGACAGTGAACGAGGCGAAGTCCCCGCCCGCTTCAATTTTGAGCTGGCCTGTTGTTAAGGTAGATGCCATGAATGAGGTAACCGTCGTTAACTGCCCAACCTGCGGCAAGCAGGTAATCTGGGATAAACTGAGTACCTGGCGCCCGTTTTGCAGTAAACGCTGCCAGCTTATCGACCTGGGGGAATGGGCCGCTGAAGAGAAGCGTATTCCCAGCAGCGGCGATTTCAATGACAGCGATGACTGGAGCGAATAGCTGCTCGATCGCCAGTAAGCAGCCTGAAATAGCGTGGTCGATCAGTTGCCCGCTTTCAGCCTGACAACCATCTCAGCATTCGCAGGTGGAAACTCCGCAGCGTTAAGTTGACTCTGCGCAACCCAACGCTGCGGCTGTCCTTCGCGGCCATAAGGCTCCCCCTGCCAGCGGTCTACGATAAAAAAATGCAGCGTCACGCGGAGATCGGTATAGGTATGATCGACTATATCGTAAGGTTCGGCATTCAGGACTGCGATACCCGTTTCTTCCATTAATTCACGTTTCAGAGCCTGTTCAGGCGTTTCACCCGCTTCAATTTTCCCACCGGGGAACTCCCACATATTCCCCATATAAGCGCTGGCTGAACGCTGAGCTAAAAAAATCTGCTGTTGATTATTGCGGATAATACCTACTGCAACCTGTAAATGTTTCATCGCCGTTCACTCCAGAAAGATCCAAGCCGGATGGCGACAAACAATATCATTGATGCCAGTTGTTGTCTTGGCCCTCTATACACTTTCACCACCCGATCATTGTCAGTGGATTGACGATTTCATCATCACAGCGGACATTGTTAGGCGTTATGGATATTCAGCATCGGCTTGTAGTCACAGCAACCTATCTGTTACGCACCGCAGCAACAGATGGACTCAGTAATATACTGAATATCACACAGATGAGAATTAAAATAAGAAGTCAGATGATTTTTGCCGGTATTTTAACATTACTCATGTCACCACCTTAACCTCATTGATTAAATTTCAGCCACCACAGACAGAAGACTTCCTTATCATTTTATTGGCTAGCATGCATATTATTTCTCTGGTGATGACCTTGCTGCTAATTCAGAAAGAATAAAAACAAAACCTGACGGATTAAAAAAACAGCAACGCCAAGACCTGCACCTTAAATTAGTCGAAAATAATAATTGTCAGATTATGTAAACATGACAACAAAACAAATACTCAATGCTTTTTATAAGGCAGTTTAATATAAATTAAGGCCTTATTACTCGTTAAATAACAAAGCGATAAAGTGATGAAAATCAATAAAATGCCAAATTTTAATGAAAAATTAAACTTATTGTGTGTTGCAAAAAAACTACCTAAACCTCTATGCTTGCCGTCAAGTTATGGTCCTGAACAATCCAGTTAGAGAAAAAGCGACAGGTTATTTGAAGCGTTTTTCATGGGAAATTCTCTCTCCCGAATGGCTGCTAAGTTTTGCAGGTGACGGAGACATCATAAGGAATAAAGAAAATGTTAAGCGTTGAACAATGCGAAAAAATACTCGACATTGAAAACATTCACTACAGCACATTCTTCAATCTGGACTGCCAGATGAACACGCTCGAGATCCCCTGTAAGAAACTGACAATATCTCTTAGCGAAACGCAAAAAAGACTCTTAATTTGCCTGACGCAAAAAATAAACAGCAAACGAGACATTATTAATATTGTTTGGTATGAAAACCATCAATGCGTTCGTGATAATAATTATCACCAGCTGGTATTTCAGCTACGTGCCCTTTTGCAACGTAATCAGCTGCCAACCAATATTCTTATTACCGTCCCTTACTACGGTTTAAAAATCAATGAGCCTCTTTTGAGAAAAATTGAGGCAGATGCAATGAATCACCATCCTGTATCCCACACATCGCAAAATAATGTACCCGATAAAGACAACAAACCATCGCTGAAGCAATGGCTGTTGAATGCAATACGCTAATCGTTTTTATCACAACATAATTTGTGGGCTTTAGCATGAACTTATCGTCTGACTCTGTGCCGATCTCTTATTTAAAGAGAGTGATGTCACCTGCCGCACTCTATTTGCTTAGCGTAATGTTGCCGCTCGCCGCACTGGGTTATGCATTTAAGTTCTCTGCACCACCGCTGTTGCCCCTGCCTGCGGTGCAACAGCCACTTCCTGAACCCGAGCAGGAAAGCGCTCAGGATGGTTATACCCGGCTCTCGGTGCTCTCATTATTTACACCGGCTCCGCGCAAGAAGCCTGCTGTCCAGCAACAGGACGATAGTGATGAGCAAATGTTAAGGGCGCCGGAGAGCACCCTGCCGGTCAAAGTGACCGGTCTGCTGAGCAGTAACATCGACTCACGCTCCATCGCAATTGTGCAACATAACAAGCAGCAACTGACTCTCGGCGTTGGCGACGCCCTGCCTGACACAACCGCAACCATTGTGCGTATCTTTCCGCAACGGGTCATCATTCGTCACCGGGGAAAGTTTGAAGCCTTAACAATGAAGTGATAAAGCCGAATTATATCAAGGACTGCTTATGAAAACGAGATCCCCCCAATACGCGACTAACACCCGGCGGCTGTTAACGCTGCTGCTGATTTGCACGTTATTTTCTTCCCCTCTGCAGGCGGAAGGCTATCAGGCGAGCTTTAAAAATACCGAGATCGACGAGTTTATTAACACCGTAAGTAAAACCCTAAATAAAACTATCATTATCGATCCTACGGTGAAGGGAAAAATTAGCGTACGCAGTTACGAAACCCTTGATGCGCAACAGTATTATCAGTTTTTCCTCAGCGTACTTGAGGTTTACGGCTATACCGCTATCAACATGGATAATGGCGTCCTGAAAATTATCCCTTCAAAAAATGCGAAAGGTGCCGCCGTGCCGTTTGTCACGGGTAGCGCCAGCGCCGCTGGCGATGAAATCATTACCCGGGTGGTGCCACTGCAGTTCGTCACGGCAAAAGACCTGGCCCCCTTATTGCGCCAGCTTAACGATGCCGCAGCAGGCAGCGTCGTCCATTACGACCCCAGTAACGTGTTATTAATGACCGGCAGAGCTGCGGTCATCAGCCAGCTGATGGCCATTGTCGAAAGTATCGATCTGCCGGAAGACACCACGGTGGATACCGTGAAATTGCAGTGGGCTTCGGCCCCTCAGGTCGCTGAGATCCTTAATTTCATAAACGGTGATAGCAAAAAAACAGGCAGCAATAAGCCGTTCGCCAAAGCCGTCGCGGATACGCGCACCAATGCCGTACTGATTACCGGCGACGAGCTGGCACGCCAGCAGCTGGTCGATGCGGCCAGAAATCTGGATGAAGAGAAAGACCGCAGCAGCAACTCCAGGGTGTTTTATCTGAAGCACGCTAAGGCCGAAAATCTGTTAGAGGTGCTGAGCGGCGTAAGCAGCACCATGCAGGATAAATCCGAATCTAAGACGGCCAGCCCTGTCGCGATGACAAAAGACATCGTCGTAAAGGCCGATACCCATACCAACTCACTGATTATCAATGCTCCGCCGGATGTGATGGGCGATCTTGAGGAGATTATTACCCAGCTCGATATCAGTCGTGCTCAGGTTCAGGTAGAAGCGATCATCGTTGAGGTTCAGGACGCCGACGGCCTGGCGCTGGGCGTCCAGTGGTTTAACAAAAACGGCGGTGGAACGCAATTTCCGGCGGCCGATGCTCCGGTCAGTAATCTGATTGGTAGCACCGTTGCCGAAACGCTTAGCAAGGCCAATGGTCTGGCCGCCGGTTTCTATCACGGCAACTGGGCAGGGTTATTTAATGCCCTGCAAACCAACAGTCAGAATAATATCCTGGCAACGCCGAGTATTGTGACGCTGGACAATATGGAAGCAGAGTTTACCGTTGGCCAGGATGTGCCGATCCTGACCGGTTCACAAACCACCAGCGGCGATGGCGTGTTCAATTCGGTCGACCGCAAAAGCGTCGGTATCAAACTGAAAGTCAAGCCGCAAATTAATAAAGGCGACTCGGTGCTGATGGAGATTGAGCAGGAAGTCTCCAGCGTGGCCGAACAAAGTTCGGTTGATCCGCTGGGAGCCACCTTTAATACCCGTCTGGTGAAAAATACGGTTCTGGTTGAAAGCGGAAAAACCGTGGTGGTAGGCGGGCTTCTCGACACCACGCATAATAAAGTGGAGAGCAGCGTCCCGGTGCTCGGCAAAATCCCGTTATTAGGCGCGCTTTTCCGCTATACCACTGATAAACAGAGTAAACGCAACCTGATGCTGTTTATCCGCCCCACCATTATTCGTCAGCAGGATAGCTTTGACCGCACCAGCGACAGCAAGCTGGAGAAATTCCGCGAGAAGCTCGACAACGACGAAGGCGACAAACGCATTGGTAAAGCCATTGATGAAAATCTGTCAATAAAGCAGAGCAACCAGGCGCTGGTGGAAATACAGAATAATATCGCTGATTTTTATCGGAAAAAAGCCTGATGAACCAGCCACTTTTTCCCTTCAGCTGGGTACAGCAGCATAACGTACTGCTGCTACCGGATGGCGAATCCGTGGCGCTGTGCTTCCATTCCGGCAGCAGTATGTCTGCCATTCTGGAAGCACGCCGCCATGCCCCTGAAGCCAGTCTGCAGTTGCTTGCCGAAGACATTTTTCGTCAGAAGATGAGCGATGCCTATCAGCAAAACGCCTCCTCAACGCAGGTGTTTGAAACGCTGGGTAGCGAGTTTGATCTTGATCAGCTGGTGGATGGGCTGCCCGAGGATAACGATTTGCTCGACAGCGACGATGGCGCCCCGGTTATCCGCCTGATCAATGCCATCCTCAGTGAGGCTATCAAAGAAGGGGCATCCGATATTCATATCGAGCCATTTGAGAAGAAGCTGAGCGTACGCTTCCGCATTGACGGCATGCTGCGCACTATCCTGTCCCCTCCGGCACAGCTCAGTCGTTACCTGTTATCGCGTATTAAAGTCATGGCAAAGCTTGATATTGCGGAAAAACGCATCCCGCAAGATGGGCGTATTTCTCTGCGTCTGGGCGGCAGAAATATCGACGTGCGCGTCTCAACCCTGCCTTCGCGTCACGGTGAGCGCATCGTGCTGCGCGTACTGGATAAGAATGGACTGACGCTGAACCTGGCTGATATCGGCATGTCACCGCAGGCGGAGCAGGCGATGAATCGTCTGCTGAAGACGCCGCACGGCATCCTGCTGGTGACCGGGCCAACCGGTTCGGGGAAAAGTACCACGCTGTATGCCGGGCTTAAGCTTATCCACAGCGACGACAAAAATATCATGACCATTGAAGATCCGGTGGAGTACGAACTGGAAGGGATTGGACAGACGCAGGTCAACAGCAAAGTGGATATGACATTCGCCCGTGGTCTGCGCGCCATTCTGCGCCAGGACCCGGATATCGTGATGATTGGTGAGATCCGCGACGGCGAAACCGCGCAGATCGCCGTTCAGGCTTCACTCACCGGGCACCTGGTGCTCTCCACGCTGCATACCAACAGCGCTTTCGGTGCTATTGAGCGCCTGCGCGATATGGGGGTCGAACCCTTTCTGCTCGCCAACTCGCTGATTGGCGTGCTGGCTCAGCGCCTGGTACGCAGGCTGTGTCCCGCCTGCCGTCAACCGGGTGCGGCAACCGCTGTTGAGCTGGCGCATTTTTCCCCCAGCCCGCCATCGGGCATTCAGCTGTGGCGCGCTGTCGGCTGCGAAAAGTGTAATAACAACGGCTATCGTGGGCGTGTCGGCATTTATGAATTGCTGACGATTGATGATGCGCTCCGCCAGGCGATTGGCCAGAACAAGAGCGAAAACGAGCTGAGCCAGCTGGTGAACGCTGACTATTGCTCTTTACAACAGGACGGCCTGCAAAAGGTGCTCACCGGCATGACCACGCTCGAAGAGATCCTTCGCGTCACGCGTGAGGCGCATTGATATGCGTTTCCGCTACCAGGCGCTCAATCAGCGCGGCGTCAAAGTTCAGGGCGAAACCGAAGCCGATACGCCACAGCAGGCACGCCAGCTGCTGCGCGAACAGCAGCTCCAGCCGCTGCGTTTGCAGCCGGTAAAATCAGGTTCCCTGCACGGTGGTGCCTCATCACGCCGTTCGCTGTCAGCCGGCGAACGGGTATTAATGACGCGCCAGCTGGCAACGCTGGTTGGCGCTGCTTTGCCGCTGGAACAGGCGCTGCTGGCGCTGGAAAGGCAGACCACCAAGCCAGCGGGCCGCACCATGCTGCATGCCATCCGTCAGAAGGTGCTGGAAGGTGCCTCACTGGCGGATGCCGTCGGCCTCTACCCCGCCACGTTCCCCCCGCTCTATCAGGCGATGATCGCCGCCGGTGAAGCGTCGGGAAAACTGGATAACGTGCTGGAACAATTAGCCGATTACAGCGAAAAAACGCAGCAGATCAAAAGTAAGCTCACCCAGGCAATGATCTATCCCCTGCTGCTGACGCTGGTGGCCATCAGCGTGATCACCATTTTGCTGACCGCTGTGGTGCCCAGCGTGGTCGAACAGTTCGTGCATATGAAGCAGGCGCTACCGCTTTCCACCCGCCTGCTGATGAGCATCAGCGAGATAACGCGCGCCATCGGCCTGCCGGTGCTGCTGGTTATGCTGCTGGCCGGGTTCATCGCTCGCGTGATGCTGCGCCGCCCGGCACAGCAGTTACGCTGGCATCAGGCCAAGCTGCGGCTGCCGCTCATCGGCCGTATCGTCCTGAATCTCAACCTGGCACGCTATGCGCGCACCCTCAGTATTCTGACCAACAGCGCCGTACCCCTGCTGGAAGGCATGCATATCAGCGCCACCGTGTTAACCAATCTGTTTATACGCCAACAGCTACAGCTCGCCGCCGAAAGGGTACGCGAAGGCACCACCCTGACGCTGGCGCTGGAACAGACACGGCTGCTGTCGCCGATGATGGGCCATATGGTAGCCAGCGGCGAAAGCAGCGGTGAACTGGACAGCATGCTGACCAAAGCAGCCGATATTCAGGACAGCGCCTTTCTCAGCCAGATGACGCTGGCAGTCAGCCTGTTTGAACCCCTGCTGGTGGTGGTGATGGCAGGCGTGGTGCTGTTTATCGTACTGGCCATTTTGCAACCGATTTTACAACTTAACAGTCTGATAGGATAAATCACGATGGAACAATCATCTGCTCGCCGCCGCCAACAGAGCGGCTTCACCCTGCTGGAAATTATGGTGGTGATCGTCATTCTCGGCATTCTTGCCAGCCTGGTGATCCCCAGCCTGATGGGCAATAAGGACCGCGCCGATCGCCAGAAAGCCGTCAGTGACATTATTACCCTGGAAAATTCGCTGGATATGTACCGGCTGGATAACAGCCGCTATCCCACCACCGCACAGGGGCTAAAAGCGCTGGTCACCAAGCCGACGGCAGAGCCGGTGCCGCGTAATTACCGCAGCGACGGCTATGTTCGCCGTTTACCACAGGATCCGTGGGGCAATGATTACCAGCTGGTCAGCCCCGGTCAGCATGGTCCGGTGGATATTTTCTCTGCCGGCCCTGATGGTGCACCGCAGACGGCGGACGACGTGACTAACTGGCAGCCAGATACCGAAGAGCCGTAATGCAGCGCCACGCCGGATTTACCCTGCTGGAGGTGATGCTGGTACTGCTGCTGTTCAGCGGCATTGCGCTGCTGGCCGTGGCGACGCAGCCCGCTGCCAGCACCCGTCCCGAAGCAGAAAAACTGCTGGTGATGATGCGCTGGGCCGCCGGTCAGGCGCAACTTGACGGGGCGGTGGTGCGTTTGCAGTTAACTCCTCACCGCGGTGATCTGGCGCGACTGGCACCGGGAAAAAGTACCAGTGACAGCCTCTTCCCCGGCTATCACTGGCTACCGTTCGAAAACCGGCTGGCACGTTTTCGCCTGCCGGACAACATGTCTTTCACTCTGCGGCAACAGGGAAAAGTGGTGACACTGCCGGCCACGCTGCTGTTTCTGCCCGATGGTGACCAGCCGCCCTTTACCCTGCAACTGAGTGGAACCGATCTCACTGGCAGTGAGATCGATGCGGCAGAGGGCGAGCTGGTGCTACGGGAGTTACCATGAAACAACAGGGAATGACGCTACTGGAAGTGATGGTGTCAATGGCGATACTGGCGATTGCCGGACTGGCATTAATGAAAACCAGCGGGGAGCAGGTACGCAATTTGACCCATCTGGAGCAGAAGCAGTTTGCTCACTGGGTGGCGGACAACCAGCTGGCTCAGCTGTACCTGGAACGGACCTGGCCGGCACAGCAGTGGCAACACGGCAATACCCTGATGACAGAACAGCGTTGGTTCTGGCGCTGGCGTGGTGTCAGCACCAGCGATCCCAGCATCCGTGGACTGGAGATTGAGGTGCGTCTGGATGAGACCAGTCAGCATGCTATCGCCACGCTGCACAGCTGGCAGGTGAAGGAATAATGCACAAACAACATGGTTTTACGCTGATCGAAATGATGCTGGCACTGGCTATCTTTTCGCTGCTCAGCCTGATGGGATATCAGATTCTGCAAGGGGTGATGCGCAACGGTGAGCTGACGCGCCAGCATGTTACGCGGCTGGAAGAGATGCAGCGCCTGTTTTCACTGCTCGATCGTGATATCTCGCAGGCGATGATCCCAGCGTGGGATGCAACGATATCGCTCCCCCGGCCCGGCTTTATCTGCGCGAAGCCCGAAGCCTTGCTTCAGCTGACCCGCCGTAACGGCACCCTGCCCGGTTCACCGTCAGCACGTTCAACTCTGCAAACCATCCGCTGGCGGCTGGTGAATAACGAGCTGATACGGGAAACCGTGGACGACCGCATTATCACCGCCCGTTTCAGGGAGATTGAGCAGGTCACCCTGCGTTACTGGTCTGCGGGAAGGTGGTCACAGCAGTGGTCCGCCACCTTGTCACTGCCGGAGGCAATTGAGGTTAGCCTGAGTATTGCCGATTACGGCAAGCTGACGCGGGTCATCATGTTGAGCGGGGTAAAATAATGCCAGGATTACAACGGGGAATGGCGATGCTGGTGGTTCTGCTGATGATCGCCATTATGGCGCTGCTGGCCACCACCGCTAACCAGTATGGTATGCAGGCGTTTGCGCGCGCAGAGAGTAGCCAGGCATTTCAGCAGAGTAAATGGAACCTGTTGAGCGCTGAACGCTGGTTTACCTCCTCACAAAAGCTGGATAAACCTTATACCCTGGCGCGCCAGCGTCAGTTCGGCGAACAGCTCATCCATTTTGAACTGCTGGACCGCCAGGCGTGCTTTAACCTCAATACCCTGCTGCCACAGCGTATTGCAGAGAAAGAAATCACGGTGCCACCGCCGGTGGCGCATCAGGTTTTCCTGCATATGCTGGGCAATCTGGATATCGCTAAACCGCAGGCAGAAGCGTTGATGCAGCAGATAATTGCCCTCGTCAAACCCGATCCGTTGGTAAATAAATGGCGTCTGTTTGATGAAATCAGTCAGATAAAACAGCTGCCAGCGGTGACGCCCGAACTGTGGCGGCAGATGCAACCGCTGCTGTGCGTCACGCCGGAAACCAGACTGGCGGTCAATATTAACGGTTTGACCCCCCGGCAATTACCCCTGATGCGGGCATTATTTGCTAACACCCTGTCAATGTCGCAGCTCGGTTCTCTGCTGGACTCGCGTCCGCCGCATGGCTGGGCAGATCTCAGCGCATTGACCAAATCCCTCAGTATGACAACTATCGCCCCGGCGATCGCCACGCTACAAAGCGTGCTGGCGACCCGCAGTGATTACTACGAGCTGCTGATGTGGAGCGATCATCCGACAATATTTGCGGCACTGCGCAGTCGAATCCAGAAACAGGATGAACAATACCATGTCACCGCTCGTCTCTATGGATTAAGCGAGTAAATCAGATGGCCAAAAAACCACGAAAAAACAGTGGATTGCTTTGTTTTTATTTTAGCGGGCTGCCGCACAGCAGGCTGCACTGGGAATACCGCAGCGTTGGCGGCGCATACAGCAGCGGCACGGCGGACGACCCGATCCCCGGTGGGAAGAAAGACAGCGTATGGCTGGCCGTGCCCGCCGGGCACTGCCTGTTTTATTGCGTGAGCGGCGGCAAAATGCCGGCAGAGGCGCTGAAATGGCAGCTGGAAGGAACCGCCATCGGCGATGTCGATTCGTTGCACATTACCGTGCTGGCGCGCAGCGCGCAGGACAACCACCTGGTGGCCATCGAACCCGCCAGGCTGCAGGCCGCCATCGACGCAGTCAAACAGTGCGGTTTCACCCCAGACTACGCCTTGCCGGATGTGTTAATACTGCCGGAGGGTCAGGCTTTGCGCCTGGAGGAGCAGTGGCTGGCACGCACCGAACCGTTCAGCGGCGTTAGCGTGGCCATAGCCGACCTGCCGCTGCTTACCGCCCACGACAGCACGCTAAGCGAACGGGTTGAAGAACAGCAAACGCGTCAGCGGTTAACCCAGGAAGCAGGAAAAATCAGCCTGCCTTCACTGCTACACGGTGATTTTGGCCCAACGGTCAGCTGGCGTAACAGCCTGTGCAGCCTGATGGTTGCGCTGATGCTGTCCGGTGGTTGCCTGGCGGCAATGCCGCTTTACCACGGCTGGCAGCTGAACCTGGCCGCCGAACAGGTTAAACAGCAGACGCTGCAACGCTATCAGCGCTACTTTCCGCAAGAGCACCCCGTTAAACCGGCGCAGGCGTTACTTGAGCACATACAGCAACAGGAAACCCATAAGCCCACCGCTGGCCTGCTGGTACTGCTGACTGAATGCTCGGCGCTGCTCGCAAATGTCAAAGAAATTCCGCTGCAAACGCTGGAGTGGGATGCGAAAAAGCAGGAGCTGCGTTTACACTTCGCTGCAGTCATACCGACCGATAACCCGCTGGAGGCACCAGAGGGCTTACAGCTGACCCGACAGGGTGAGCGCAGCATCACTATTGGCAGGAAATCATGAGCGACAAAACTCTTAACTTCTGGCAACGCAGGCAGCCCCGGGAGCGCTGGCTGCTGGTTATCTGCCTGATTAGCGCCATCGCCGCCGGGCTTTATATCGCCAGAGAACAGGCGATGGTCTGGCAACAGCGGGCGGTCAATCATCTGCAACAACGCCAGCTTGAGGCGCAGCAAATACAGCAGCTGGAAAGCCGCATGCAGGCAGTGCTGGCGCGTCAGCCAGAAAAGAATCCTGGTCTTGAGCAACTGAACAGGCTGCTGCCGCCGGGATTGGTTCTGTCACAACCGTCGCCCGATCTCTGGGTGGCTGCCAGGGGGACGGTTGCGCTGGGGTCTTTGCTGAACGCGCTGGTGAAACTGGAGCAGCGCTACGCGCTACAGCCATCGCATTTGCTGCTGGAACAGCAGGGGACTCAGCTGCAACTGATGCATATGGAACTCAATCGTGACCGATAGCGGCTTTTACTGGTTGCTGTTGGCCTTGCTGGGGGCCGCAACCGGAAGCCTGCTTAACGTGGTGACCTGGCGTCTGCCGCTGATGATCGGAGGGGGTGCCCGACCGGGGTTCAACCTGTGGCTACCGGCTTCACACTGCCCGCAATGTAAAACGACGGTGCGCTGGCATGACAATATTCCACTATTGAGCTGGCTGCTGCTGAAGGGGCGCTGCCGTCATTGCTGCCAGCCGGTGTCGCGCCGCTATCCGCTGACCGAGTTCGGCACGCTGCTGTTAACGCTGGCGCTCGGCTGGCTGTTTCCTCCAGGGGGGTTATTGCTGGCGGTGCTGCTGTTTAGCTGGCTGTTACTGGCGCTGGTCTTGATTGATGCCGAACACCAGCTGCTGCCCGATGCGCTGACGCTGCCCCTGCTGTGGCTTGGCCTGTCGGTCAACCTGCTGGAGTGGCTGCCACATCTCACGCTTGCCGCTGCGGTAAGCGGGGCAATAGCGGGTTATTTAAGCCTGGCGCTGCTGGCACAGGGTTATCGTCTGCTGTCGGGTAAGGATGCGCTGGGACTGGGTGATGCCAAACTGCTGGCGGCGCTCGGTGCCTGGCTGGGCTGGCAGCCGCTGCCCCTGCTGCTGCTGCTGGCTTCCGTGAGCGGTATTATCTGGGTGCTGCTGGGCCGTCTGCTGTTCCGGCGGTCGCTCAATGCGCCGCTGCCTTTTGGCCCCTTCCTTGCTGCCGCTGGCCTGCTGCTGTTGATCTCTGCTAACCACTTCGCATTTTTCTGAACCACTGAATCAGGCCCTGTGGCCTGATTCAGTGCGCTAATTCAATATCCCACTGACTTTTGCCCCCTTCCCTGCGGCCATGCGCTGACTGCCAGCGTTCGCCGCTGGCAGCCTGGCCTATTTTTGCACGTACTGAATAAAAGGAACGGCCGCCTGATTCAGCGCAGCGCATTTAGCCGACTGCGACGGCAGATCTGCGTCCAGTGCGCTGATACGTACTGATACCTGCTGTGCCAGCTGCTGGCGGAAGCTGTTATCAATCTGCCATCCGCGCTCTTTTGCCAGCGCCAGCGCCTTAGTCGCTAAGGTCGCATCCTCAGGAATATCATTACGATTGCAGTGCTGCCTTAACCAGCTGGCAGAAGCCACCAGGGAAGAGAGTTGATCCAGCTGGCGGGTCACCGGTACCGTGCCGGGTTTGCCACCCGTCTGGTTTTGGCAACTGACTAAGGTCAACAAGGGGATTAGTAAAACAGGACTCAGGTTTTTAATATTCATAATCATCACATCAGACAGAAGATAAGTCATTATACCTTTGTCAGGATTTGTTGGCGTTTTAATAAGCTGATTTAAGCCTTTTTAAGGAAACAGGTAAATAAGGCATCCTAATAAAATTTTATAAGCTGAGCTTCGCACTGAAAAAAGGGGAAGGGGGTTTTAACGCGCTATAAGAATCATTAAGTACCGCCCCCCTGAATTTACCCCTATTCTTCACTGGCTTAGCTGCGGTTTGCAGTTATAGCAAGAGGTATGGATCGTCCGGCCTCTATTTATAGATATTAGCAAATACGGAATATTTGAAATGATGAAAGTTAACAAACTCGCTCTTGCCATTACCACCTTATTAGTCAGCGGCAGTGTTTTAGCACATGGTTATGTCAGTAACCCACCTTCGCGTGACACCATGTGCAAACTGCAGAAAAACAGCCCTGAAAAATGCGGTGACCAGGTACAATATAATCCTCAATCCGTAGGTGAATCGCATAAAGGCTTCCCTGAACAACTTATGTACCCGCCAGATGGGAAACTTGCCAGTGCCGTTGGTAGTACTGAAGGAATGGCCGCAAAACTTAACCTGCAAACTGCCGATCTGTGGGCCAAAAGTCCAATTAAAGCAGGGGAAAACACGTTCACATGGGAGATTACCGCAGCGCATAAAACCACGAACTTCAACTACTTTATTACCAAGCAGGGCTGGGATGCTAACAAGCCGCTAACGCGTGACTCATTTGAATTAGTGCCGTTCTGTGTGAATGAGATGTCAGGGGCTGCGGCACCATTAGGCCCGGTCAGCCATAACTGCGTAGTCCCTGAACGTACCGGTTATCAGGTGATTTATGCCGTTTGGGAAATCGCTGATACCGACAATACCTTCTACAAAGTTATCGATGTCGACTTTGGAAACGCCGTTCCTTCTGAATTTCCAAAGTCAGTCGGCACAATTAATCCAACCTTAGATCTTAAGGCAGGTGACACCGCGTCGATTCGCGTATTCGAAGACACAGAAAAGACGGGTGCCGGCGTTACCCTGAATATCAACAGCGATGCCGAAGGTAAAAAAGAGGTCTGGGGCAAGGCGTTGGCGGAACTGGTCAACAAAACGTATAAAGACGTGCGTGCCGGTGTACTCAACGCGGATGGCACCGTGGAACCGGCCGCTGGCAGAAACTACCTTTATGCCAAGAAAGAATCCCCAATTTCGGCTATTGAACCGGAGCTTGAAACCGAACAGGTTGCGCCTCTGGAGCTGGAAGTTAACAAACTCAACAAAGAGTACAGGCTGACTGATGGCGCGGTGAAGATCGATATTACGGGAAGCGCAACGCCTGAGTCGAAAGTTACCGCAAGATTTCTCAGTAAAACGCGTAAGCTGAACGAAATCCGGACAGCGACCGTTGGTGCTGATGGTAAATTTAGTCTGTCACTTGAAGGTTCCAAACTGAAAGCGGGCGATTTTGCGGTGGTTGTTACCGCCACGGCTGAGAACGGCGCGGCTCCTGCACAGGATACCCAGAATGTGAAGCTGACCGAAAATGCAGGCGGCGGTAACACTGATGCTGAATTCACTTATCCTGAAAGTATCGACAGCTACGTAGGCGGAACGAAAGTACTGCAGTCCAAAAATGGTAAAGTCTATCAGTGTAAAGAAGGTGCGGTAGCTGGCTGGTGCAAAATTTACGCTAAAAGCGCTAACCACTATGAGCCTGGCGTAGGTTCAGCTTGGGCAGATGCATGGACCGAAGTGGGCGCAGCTAAAAAAGCTCACTAAGTTATCCATCATATTCAACCATCATCTGGCCGCAGTACGGGCCTGAATAAGATGGTCATCCACGCCCTGTCAGCCTGTGCTGGCAGGGCGTTTTTTTATCTGCCTGACAGCCCTGCCTGATCGTCTTCCAGACTTGCCCCACAGGTAACCAGATACTTTCATGTCACACCCCTGATGATATTCAGCACAATAATTTACACCACAGATTGTGGTAAATAATCAAGACATAGAGTGTCGTTGATAATGTTACTCATTTTTCCTGTAAAATCACTTTACCCTCTGCGGTTTGAATATATGTTTTACCCCCTGTATTGATGAACATTTTCCCGTTTATACTTCCTCTGATGACTATTGCTATATCGTTGTATATACATTTTTTATTTTTAGCATCATCAAAACAGGTATAGTCATCTGTAGAGCCATCTCTTGTTCCTTGTGGTAACTTTTCGTAGCCACCAAAATTCATAACCACCACGGTAAAATTATTTTTAGCCTCAAAAATATGATATTCATTTCCCAGATTTTCTTTATTTTTTAACCACCAGTTAAGTTTGCCTTTTTTCGTTATGGGCAAATGCTCAACAAATATAACTGAATGTTCAACCCTGATTATATTGGCTGGTCTGACAACCGTCCAAAGACAATATGCCAGTGTAAGCATCCCGCATAATGGTGCNATTCACTTTTAGAGATCTTCCGGCATACTGATGATGCCCCTGAGGAGATCGCTATGCGTAAAATCCGATTCACCGAGCACCAGATCATCGCCGTACTGAAATCAGTCGAAGCTGGCAGGACCGTCAAAGAGGTATGTCGCGAGGCCGCTATTTCCGAAGCCAGCTACTACAACTGGAAGGCGAAATATGGCGGGATGGAAGCCGCTGATATCAAAAAGATCAAAGCTCTTGAGGACGAGAATCGTCGTCTGAAGCAGATGTTTGCCGATCTGAGTCTGGAATGCCGGGCGCTGAAAGACGTCATCGAAAAAAAGCTTTAAANCCAGCGATAAAGCGTGAGCTCGTCAGCTATCTGACCACGCAGTTTGCGATGAGCATACGCCAGGCATGNAGGACGTTATCGCTGAGCAGGACGGTGTTTCGTTATCAACCGGATACGCGACGTGATGAAGCGGTGATCCAGAGGCTGACTGAGGCGGCTGAACGCTACCCCCGCTACGGATTTAAGAAGCTTTTCCAGGTGCTTCGCAGGCAGGNCCACGTCTGGAACCACAAGCGTGTACACCGGATTTACTGTCTGCTAAAACTGAATTTTCGTCGTAAGGGTAAGCAACGCCTGCCGGTGCGTAATCCGGCTCCGCTGGCAACGCCGGAAGCACTGAACCAAAGCTGGTCGATTGATTTTATGCACGACGCGCTGACATGTGGCCGACGTTTCCGGACTTTCAACGTCGTGGATGATTTTAACCGTGAAGCACTGGCTATCGAAATTGACCTGAATATCCCGGCGCAGCGTGTCGTCCGGGTGCTGGACAGGATAGTGGCAAACCGTGGATATCCGCTGAAGATGCGGATGGATAACGGACCGGAACTGATATCTCTGGCTCTGGCGCAATGGGCCGAAGAGCATGGCGTGATGCTGGAATTTATCAAGCCGGGTAAGCCAACACAGAACGCGTTTATAGAAAGGTTTAACCGAACGTACCGGACCGAAATACTGGATTTTTATCTGTTCAGAACACTGAATGAAGCACGGGAAATAACGGAACGCTGGCTGAATGAATACAACAGTGAGCGGCCTCATGAATCCCTGAATAACCTGACGCCGGAAGAGTATCGGCTGATGGCTGAGAAACCGGAAATCTCAAAAAGTGTGTGGAACTAAAATGGGTGTCTTTACACCAGCACTGATGCTACCAGGACTATTCCAATCCTTTTATAATCAGACATTGTTCTCTCCGGTCAATGTTATTGTGGCTTCGAAATTCGTAAAGAATGGTTTTTGAGCGAGGTTCTGCGCGCGCTGCAGGACAAACCCTATTCTGAAGAAGCTTATCGCGTAGAATTTAGCCTTTGATATGTCTTCTCTGTCTAAGCCGGAATGATCCTGGGCTGTGTATTTATTCCCCTGGAACACTAAACTCTCAATAGATATTTCTGTGCAATTGACATCATGGACAGTAATGCCCATTCCATTAATCCAGTCTTTCCATCGTGTATATCCTGGCAAACGTATGATTTTTTTGCTGGTATAGGTCGATTTGTTTCATGGACTTCTCAGTCGCCATTGCGAGTATCAGGCGGGATAATGCAGGTGGCTCGACGGGCGAAATCCGGCAGATGAGACCGTCAGCGGTGACAGATAAAAAAAGGGACAAGCTATGCTCGTCCCCTCTGCGATGCCGGGCTGGCGTTATTACGCCAGGCGACCGTGACACTGCTTATATTTTTTACCCGAACCGCACGGGCAAGGGTCGTTACGCCCCACTTTACGCTCCCCGCTCTGTTCGGCCAGAGACTGCGCCGCTGCGGTATCGGCATCCACATGGCTCAGCTGCAGCTGCTGCGCCAGTCGGTCGGACTCCTGGCGGCGCTGCTCTTCCATCTGCTCCACTTCTTCCGGCATCCGCACCTGTACCTTGCTTAGCGTGCTGACCACTTCATACTTCAGCGATTCCAGCATCGCGGCAAACATGGCGAATGACTCGCGCTTGTACTCCTGCTTCGGATCTTTCTGCGCGTAGCCACGCAGATGGATGCCCTGACGCAGATAGTCCATTGCGGCCAGGTGCTCTTTCCACAGCGAGTCGAGTGTTTGCAACATCACGCCCTTCTCAAAGCTGCGCATCATTTCAACGCCAACCACCTCTTCTTTGCGCTGATACTGCTCTTGCGCCTGTTGCATGATGCGCTCGCGCAGCGTTTCTTCATGCAGATTGGGTTCTGCAATTAGCCATTCTGTCATCGGCAACGTCAGATCGAAGTCACTGTTCAGACGCTCCTGCAGGCCCGCAATGTCCCACATCTCTTCCATCGACTGCGGTGGAATATAGCTGTCGATGGTGGTTTTGTAGACGTCTTCACGAATGCTGGCGATGGTGTCTGACACGTCGGAAACATCCAGCAGCTCATTACGCTGCGAGTAGATTGCGCGGCGCTGATCGTTTGCCACATCATCGTATTCCAGCAGCTGCTTACGAATGTCAAAGTTGCGGCTTTCCACTTTACGCTGGGCGTTGGCAATCGCTTTGGTCACCCACGGGTGCTCAATCGCTTCGCCTGGCTTCATCCCCAGCTTACGCATCATATTGGTGACGCGATCCGAGGCGAAAATACGCATCAGCGCATCTTCCATCGAAAGATAGAAGCGGGAAGAGCCGTGGTCACCCTGGCGGCCTGAACGGCCACGCAGCTGGTTATCAATACGGCGTGATTCATGGCGTTCAGTACCAATGATATGCAGGCCGCCGGAGGCCAGTACCGCATCGTGACGAATTTTCCACGCGGCTTTAATCGCTTCGATCTGTTCAGCGCTTGCGTCTTCTCCCAACGCAGCAATCTCTGCCTGCCAGCTGCCGCCCAGTACGATATCCGTACCGCGCCCCGCCATGTTGGTGGCGATGGTCACCGCGCCCGGCTGGCCCGCCTGGGAAACAATATCCGCTTCACGCGCGTGGAATTTGGCGTTAAGCACCTCGTGCTTAATACCCGCACGGGTCAGTTCATGCGACACCACTTCAGATTTCTCAATCGAAATGGTTCCTACCAGCACCGGCTGGCCGTTTGCCGTACGCTCACGGATATCTTCGATGATTGCACCGATCTTCTCCATTTCGGTCATATAGACCAGGTCCGACAGGTCTTTTCGCACCATAGGACGGTTAGTCGGGATAACGATAGTGTCCAGCTTGTAAATAGAGCTGAATTCAAAGGCTTCGGTATCCGCCGTACCGGTCATCCCGGCAAGCTTATTATACAGGCGGAAGTAGTTCTGGAAGGTAATGGAGGCCAGCGTCTGGTTCTCATTCTGGATCTCCACGCCCTCTTTTGCTTCCACCGCCTGGTGCAGACCGTCAGACCAGCGGCGTCCCTGCATGGTACGGCCGGTATGTTCGTCAACGATGATCACCTCATCCTCTTTGACGATGTAGTCAACGTCACGGGTAAACAGCACATGGGCGCGCAGTGCGGCGGTCACATGGTGCATCATCATGATGTTGGCCGGGGAATAAAGCGATTCACCCTCGGCCATAATCCCTTCGCTGACCATCAGCTCTTCAACGGCGACCAGCCCGCGCTCGGTGAGATGCACCTGACGCGCTTTTTCATCCACCGAGAAATGGCCTTCTCCCTGGAAGCTGTCGGAATCTTCTTTTTCCTGACGGATCAGGTGAGGAATGATTTTGTTAACCTTGATATACAGCTCTGAGCTGTCTTCGGCCGGTCCGGAGATAATCAGCGGAGTACGCGCTTCATCGATCAGGATGGAGTCAACCTCATCCACCAGCGCATAGTTCAGCTTACGCTGTACGCGATCTTCCGGGCTGAAGGCCATATTATCGCGCAGATAGTCGAAGCCGTACTCATTGTTAGTCCCGTAGGTAATATCTGCCGCATAGGCTTCACGCTTGGCCGGGGCGGGCATGCCCGGCAGGTTGATGCCGATGCTCAGACCGAGGAATTCAAACAGCGGGCGGTTGTTTTCCGCGTCACGCTGGGCCAGATAATCATTGACCGTAACAACGTGAACCCCTTTACCGGACAGCGCATTGAGGTAGGCAGGTAGCGTGGCCGTCAGGGTTTTACCTTCACCGGTGCGCATCTCTGCAATACAACGATCGTTCAGCACCATCCCCCCCAGCAGCTGCACATCGAAGTGACGCATGCCGAATACGCGTTTACTGGCTTCACGCACGGTGGCAAACGCTTCCGGGATCAGGCTTTCCAGCTCTTCGCCTTTCTCCAGACGTGCACGGAATTCAACGGTTTTTGCTTTCAGCTCGTCGTCGGACAGCTTGACGAAATCCGCTTCCATTTTATTGATCTGCTCTACCACTTTGCGCATGCGGCGCAGGGTACGGTCATTGCTGCTACCAAAAACTTTGGTTAATAATTTGATTAACATAGTAAATAATTTCTCTTAGTCACTGCCACAGGCAATAAGCACTTCATATTTGATTTGAAAAGACGCGTCCGTTAACTAAGTACTGGTGACGGCCCGGCGCGAATGCCGCAAACCTGAGCCAGCCACAGGCCAATGTGATGGGGAGTGGAGGTGCTCACCGGGCGCTGTGTGGTATGGCGAATAATTGCCGGCGGCCTGGCTTCGCGCGTCAGCAGCGCATTAAGCGTATCCAGTAGCGCCAGCTTGTGCGCTTCCAGTGGGGCAGTTGCGGCCACCGGTGAAACAGAAGGCGTGAGAGAAAATGACAGATGGCGGATTACCGTGCGGATAGCATGCTGATGCCAGTAGTCCACGCTGCACGAGGAACGTCGGGCGCTATCCTGCAGCATCACCAGGCGGTCAATGCGCGTGGTGGTGCCAATATTCAGGCTTCGTGACGAGGTTTCTGCTAAGGTAGTGCGATCGTGAGCTGACGCCTGGGGCAGACCAAAACTCGCCGCGACCATCCCCAACAGGAGATGCGGCCAGAAATAGCGTCTGCCAAATTGTCGCCAACGATTTAGAATACCGATCACTGTGTTCCGCCGGAGCTTATCTATGCGCGATAGTCGCCCACAATCTATTGAAAGTTTTTTCGATCAGGCTCAGGAACAGAGCGTACTGCAACATGTGCAGCAGCGCGCTATCGCGCTGAACAAACTGAATCGTGCTGTTCAGGGAGCGATCCCCGCACAGCTGCATCCCTGGTGCCGCGTGGCCAATTTCCGCCAGGGGGTTCTGGTGATCGAAACGGCCAACGCCAACTGGTTGATGCGCTTGCGCTATGAGCAGTCCAGTTTGCTGTCAGCTTTACGAGCGCAAATATTACCATCATTGACGTCAATCGACATCAGGATAAATCCATCACTGGCGGCAAAAGGTCAGGAAACTGTGCAAGAAAGCAGCACTCGGTTGGCAGAGAAAGAAAAAGCGCCGTTGAGACAGTTGAGTGAGCAAAGCGCGGAAGCTTTACGCGGAGTCGCGAGCCAAAGTCCGGAAAAACTGAAAAATATTTTAGAACGACTGGCCTCGCTGGCCGGAGAGAGTACCAGTTCAACCAGTCGTAATAAGTAGCTCCGGCTTATGCCAGAACCAGATTAGGTGCTTTGAAGGTCACCGGAAGTGCCGCTTCGTCTTCAAAGGTAGCCCATTCCCACGCTTCCTGCTTAGCCAGAACCGCCTGTAACAGCTTGTTGTTCAGCGCATGGCCAGATTTGTAGGCAGTGAAAGCACCGATGATGTTATGTCCGCACATAAACAGGTCACCGATGGCGTCCAGCATTTTGTGACGAACAAACTCATCTTCAAAACGCAGACCGTCTTCGTTCAACACGCGATAGTCGTCCACCACGATAGCGCAGTCAAAGCTGCCGCCGAGGCACAGGCCACGCGACTGCAGGGCTTCGATGTCGCGCATGAAGCCGAATGTACGGGCGCGGCTAATCTGACGCGCAAAGGCTTCTGCAGAGAAGTCCATGCGGTAGCGCTGCGTGCTGGCGTCAATCGCCGGATGGTTAAAATCAATGGTGAAATCCAGTGAGAAACCATTATGCGGCGAAAACTCGGCCCATTTGTCACCATCTTCAACCCGGACAGGCTGCTTAATGCGGACAAACTTCTTGGCGCTGTTCAGTTCTTCAATGCCGGCATCCATCAACAGATAGATAAAGGGTGCCGCGCTGCCATCCATAATCGGGATTTCAGGCGCGTTCACTTCCACCACGATATTATCGATACCGAGGCTGGCAAGGGCAGCATTGAGGTGCTCGACCGTCGAAATCCGTACGTCATGCTCGTTGACCAGGCAGGTACACAGCATGGTATCACGCACGGATTTCGCATCAGCCGGGAAGTCAACCGGGGGGGTCAGATCGGTGCGGCGATAGATGACCCCGGTATTAGCCGACGCAGGGCGCAGAGTCAGCGTGACCTTTTTGCCGGTATGCAAACCGACGCCGGTCGTCTGAACAATACGTTTTAATGTCCGTTGTTTGATCATCTCGTTATCTCGCAATAATTAGCAATACTGCCGTCAGAATATGCCACTGTCGCGGAAGTATTTTAACACAAAGAGCGAAGAACCCCAATTTCAGGAAATTCTTAGTCTGCCTGCTTGCGCAGGAAGGCCGGAATATCCAGATAATCAGGCTCTTTACTCGGTTGTGTACCCGGTTCGTTAACCACTTTCGCAGCTGGTTTCTGCTCCTGCGGCAGCGGAGACATCCCGTGCTGCTGGTAACGATTACCCATCACCGGCTGAGCAGGCTGCTTGTTGGTCACCAGGGTGATTTCCGGGCGCTTATCCATGCCGATACCGGTAGCCACCACCGTCACGCGCAGCTCATCGTTCATCTCCGGATCCAGAGAGGTACCGATCACCACGGTGGCGTTATCCGAAGCAAATGCACGAATCGTGTTACCCACGGTTTCGAACTCATCAAGACGCAGATCGAAGCCAGCGGTGATGTTAACCAGCACACCACGCGCACCGGAGAGATCGATATCTTCCAGTAGCGGGCTGGAGATGGCCATTTCAGCCGCTTCTTCCGCACGGTCTTCGCCGCAGGCCACGCCAGACCCCATCATCGCGTAGCCCATTTCGGACATCACGGTGCGCACGTCAGCAAAGTCGACGTTCATCAGGCCCGGACGGGTAATCAGTTCGGCGATACCCTGCACAGCCCCTTTCAGCACATCATTCGCCGCGCCGAACGCATCGAGCAGAGAGATGCCGCGACCCAGCACTTTCAGCAGCTTGTCGTTAGGGATAGTGATCAGCGAGTCAACATGTTTGGACAGCTCGGCGATACCCTGTTCAGCAAACGCCATGCGCTTTTTGCCTTCAAAGTTAAACGGTTTAGTCACCACCGCAACGGTCAGGATCCCCAGGTCTTTGGCGACTTCCGCCACCACCGGTGCCGCACCGGTGCCGGTACCGCCGCCCATACCTGCGGCGATAAACACCATATCAGCGCCTTCCAGCGCCTGACGCAGTGCTTCCCGGTCTTCTTCTGCCGAATTACGGCCCACTTCCGGGTTCGCCCCGGCGCCGAGACCTTTAGTGATGCCGTTACCGATTTGGATAGTCTGGCCCACAGCCGTTTTGCGCAACGCCTGAGCATCGGTATTTACCGCGAAGAACTCAACGCCTTCAATACGTTCACGCACCATATGCTCTACAGCGTTACCGCCGCCGCCGCCGACGCCGATGACTTTAATCACCGCGTCATTGGTTAGTTCCATTGGTTCAAACATAATTTCTCTCCGATATGTGCCGTTCGCCTGGAGATCACTAAACATACCTAGCATGATCCCCTTTGGTAAAAATTAAAACTCTTTTCTCAGCCAGCTGTTGATTTTCTTGAACCAATTACCGACCGAGGCTCTTTTTTCAATATCGGCTTCGCCATTAAGGTGAGATTCTTTGCCGTAATGCAGTAAGCCAACCGCCGTTGAGTAATACGGCTCCTGTGCGTAATCCGTCAATCCGGTAATATTTAACGGCTGCCCGATACGCACCTGGGTATGGAATACGCGCTGGGCGCAGGCCGCCAGTCCTTCAATCTGCGCCGCGCCGCCGGTCAGAACGATACCGGCCGCGAGGTGATGTTTAACGCCCTGTTGGCGCAGCTGCTCCTGCAACTGCAGGATCTCATCGTTAACCAGATTGAGCAGCTCGGCGTAGCGCGGTTCAATCACTTCCGCCAAAGTCTGGCGCTGCAGGCTACGCGGAGGCCGCCCGCCCACGCTGGGCACTTCGACATTTTCGTCTTTACCGACGATAGAGCCTAGCGCACAGCCATGACGGACTTTGATCGCTTCCGCATCAGTCGGTGGCGTACCGAAAGCATAGGCGATATCGCTGGTTACGACGTTACCCGCATAGGGGATCACCTTGCTGTGGCGCAGCGCACCGCCGGTATACACCGCCATATCCATGGTGCCACCGCCGACATCCACCACGCAGACGCCCAGCTCGCGCTCATCTTCCGTCAGTACTGCAAAGCTAGATGCCAGACCGGCAAAAATCAATTGATCTACCTTCAGACCACAGCGCTCTACCGCTTTAACGATGTTTTTCGCCATGTCGTTATGGCAGGTAATCAGGTGGACTTTCGCCTGCATACGCACGCCGGATAAGCCGACCGGGTTTTTAATGCCTTCCTGGTAATCGATCGCATATTCCTGCGGGATCACATGGAGGATGCGGTGTTCATCGCGCACGCGAACGGATTTAGCCGTATGTACCACGTTTTCCACATCTTCCTGGGTTACTTCTTCTTCGGAAATAGGAACCATCCCTATTTCGTTCTGGCAACTGATATGTTTACCGGATAATGCAAGGTAAACCGAGGAGATCTGACAGTCCGCCATCAGTTCTGCCTGATCGATGGCGCGCTGTACGCACTTCACCACCGATTCCAGATCGTTGACGCCGCCTTTATCCATACCGCGCGACGGGCAGCTGCCCGCCCCGATGATATTGATCATGCCATCAGGCAGGACTTCGCCTACCAGGGCGGCAACTTTCGCCGTGCCTATCTCGAGTCCAACTACCAGTTTTCTGTCCGTCGACTTGATCATTGTTGTTTAACCTGTGCCTGATTCTGTTGCTGATTACCGTCAGCCGCCGCCACGGGAGCCGTCTTCCATCCTACTGCCGCGCCAGAGTCGTAACGCAGGTCTACATAGGTAACACGTTTATTCTCCGCCTGCGCCTGCTGTTGCAGGGTGGGATATAACGCGATAAAGCGCTGCAGCCGCTTCATATCTTCGTTACGCCCTAACTCCAGACGGGTATCGTCCTCTAACACCAGCTGCCATGAACGCCGTGCGGTCATGGATGCCGCTTTCACTTTCAGTTTACTGGCCGCCAGCACATCGCTCATCTGACGAAAACCGGCTAAAACTTCTGACTCGCTGCCTTCAGGCCCGTGCAACATCGGCATCACCTCTTTGCCGAAATGGCTGGCCGGAACGCTGAACGATTTACCGCCCGCATCGACCATATGCACGTCATTCCAGCGCGCCACCGGAACGTACTCCACCAGATGAATTTTCAATTCGTCCGGCCACTGCTTGCGCACGCTGACCTGCTGAATCCACGACAGGCGCTCAATCTGCTGCTGAATAATATTGACATCCTGCGCCATAAATGTGCCCGGCTCGCCAAGCGATAAAATGGCCTGACGAATGTCATCGTTAGTGGTGAAGTGCTTCTGCCCGGTGACCACCAGCTTCGACAGCGGCTGCCGGGAGGCATCGTTCATCCACTTCAGTACCACCAATCCGCCCGCCAGCATCACGCCAATAACCATCAGCAGAAAGACGATCCCGGCAAGCCGGGAGCCGTTGCTGCGGCCGGTGCGCGCTTTTTCCTGCGCTTCACGCTGACGCACATTCAGAGCTGCCTGAGACATATCAGTCGGCCAGTTCCAGAATGCGTACTACCAGCTGTGAAAAAGTCATGCCGGCCTGTTTCGCCGCCATCGGCACCAGGCTATGGCTGGTCATCCCTGGGGAGGTATTGACCTCCAGCAGGTAAAAGTGTCCATCGGCGCCCATCATCACATCGACACGCCCCCAGCCGCTGCAACCCAAAGCACGCCACGCGGCGATAGTCAGTTCGCGTAATTCTGTTTCCTGGTCGGCGCTCAGTCCTGACGGGCAGAAATATTGGGTCTCGTCAGAAATGTACTTAGCATCATAGTCATAGAATTCACTGCTGGTCTGAATACGGATGGATGGCAGAATGTCTGAGCCAAGCACGCCCACGGTGTATTCGGGGCCGCTAAGAAACGCTTCCACCAGCACTTCGTCGTCATGGCGGAATGCTTCCACCAGCGCAGCCTGCAACTCGGATGTCTGGTTAACGCGTGAGATCCCGACGCTGGAGCCTTCACGGCTGGGTTTGACAAACAGCGGTAATCCCAGGGCGTTGATGCTGGTCATCATCTGCGCATCCAACCCGGCATCCATTTGCACACGGTTCAGCGCAATGAAAGGAGATACCGGCAACCCACAGCCCTGCCACAGATATTTGCTGCGCAGTTTGTCCATGGTGATCGCCGAAGCCATCACGCCGCTGCCGGTATAGGGGATGTCGAGAAGTTCCAGCACGCCCTGCAAGGTGCCATCTTCACCGCCGCGTCCGTGCAGCGCGATAAACGCTTTATCAAAGCCCTCTTCATTCAGGCGCGTCACCGGAAAATCACGAATATCTACCGCATGTGCATCGATTCCGGCTTCCTGTAGCCCCTTCAGGACCGCCGCGCCGGATAACAGCGATACGTCACGCTCTGCGGAGGTTCCACCCAGCAATACCGCTACTTTCTCAGCCATGATGTTCCTCACTATTCGTCTGTAACTGTAACTTAAGTTCTGCCAGGGTGCGGGCAATGCGCCCTACGTTTCCGGCACCCTGCACCAAAATCAGATCGTTGCCGGTTAACTTTGGCAACAGCATTTCCAGTACCGCATCATGGTCAGAGACCAGAATCGGGTCCACTTTGCCACGGCCGCGAATGGTGCGGCACAGCGCGCGGCTGTCCGCGCCCGCTATCGGCGTCTCACCGGCTGAATAGACATCCAGCATCAGCAGCACGTCCACCTGCGACAGCACGTTGGCGAAATCGTCATACAGGTCACGCGTGCGGGTATAGCGGTGCGGCTGGAAAATCATCACCAGATTTTTATCTGGCCAGCCCGCGCGCGCCGCCTTGATGGTGACATCCACTTCCGTTGGGTGATGGCCGTAATCGTCAACCAGCATTGCCGTACCCGCACTGCCATTAGACAGAGCCAGCGGGTATTCGCCGAGGAAGTCAAAGCGCCGTCCGGTTCCCTGGAAGCTCTCCAGCGCGTTGAGAATGTCTTCATCGTCAATATTCTCCTCGGTGGCCACCGCCACCGCTGCGGCCGCATTCAGCGCATTATGGCGTCCCGGCGCGTTGAGCGTAACCTGCATCAGCGGCTTGTCATGACGCACCAGGGTAAAGTGCCCCTGCGCGCCCTGCTGATGGTAATTGTCAACGCGCACGTCGGCATCTTCACTGAAGCCGTAAGTGGTAATCTGACGTCCTACGCGTGGGATCAGATCGCGGATCACCGCATCATCAACACAGAGTACCGCACGCCCGTAAAACGGCAGATTGTGCAAAAAGTTGATAAACGTCTGCTTTAAATTTTCGAAGTCGCCCTGGTAGGTATCCATATGATCGGCTTCGATATTGGTGACAATCGCCACCATCGGCTGCAAATGCAGGAACGACGCGTCGCTCTCATCGGCTTCCGCAATCAGATATCGGCTGCTTCCCAGGCGTGCATGGGTGCCAGCCGCTTTCACCAGGCCACCGTTCACAAAGGTGGGATCGAGTCCACCTTCGGCGTAAATGCTCGACACCATCGCGGTGGTGGTGGTTTTGCCATGCGTACCGGCCACGGCAATACCATGACGGAAGCGCATCAGCTCGGCCAGCATCTCCGCACGGCGGATCACCGGAATACGCGCTTCACGCGCGGCAACCACTTCCGGGTTGTCCTGTGAGACGGCGGTGGACACCACCACCACGCTGGCATCGCTGACATTTTCCGGGCGATGATTAAAATAGATTGTTGCGCCCAGCGCGCTCAGATGCCGGGTGACCGCGTTAGGAGCCAGGTCGGAACCGCTGATCTCATAACCTTCATTGGCTAACACTTCGGCAATACCGCCCATGCCGGCACCACCGATGCCAACGAAATGGATGTGCCGGACGCGACGCATCTCGGGCACGATAGAACGCAGTTTTGCCAGTTGCTGTGGATTCATCTCTTCTGCCTGCCGGTGTGATACCACACCTTTTGTTCCAGGGCGGGCTTCTCCGCCCCACGTAAAGTATCTTTAGCGCGCTGC
This sequence comes from Erwinia pyrifoliae DSM 12163, assembly GCF_000026985.1. Lineage (NCBI taxonomy): Bacteria > Pseudomonadati > Pseudomonadota > Gammaproteobacteria > Enterobacterales > Erwiniaceae > Erwinia > Erwinia pyrifoliae. The sequence continues at coordinate 867,095 of NC_017390.1, read as the reverse complement.
CTTACTGACTTCAGCAGCAACGCGCTCTGTTGCATCAGGTATGGCCACCGCACGGGCTTTTTCAGCCATCGCCAGCAGCGTGGGACGATCCCAGCCAGCCAGCGTTGCAGCAACCGCATCGACGGTAAACTGCGGCTGTTCGTAAATAACCGCCGCGCCGGCCTGCTCCAGCGGCAGGGCATTCCAGTACTGTTGGCGATCCTTATGCTGGAATGGCACAAAAATCGCCGGCAGACCGGCTGCGGCCACTTCACTGACGGTCAGCGCACCCGCTCGGCACACCACCACATCAGCCCAGGCGTAGGCGCTTGCCATATCGTCGATGAACTCCGACACCCGATGTTGCGTCTGGTTCACCTTGATGTAGTCCGAATTCACCTCATCCAGCGCCCCCTTGCCAACCTGGTGCCACAGGCTAATGCTGTCGCCGAGCTGAGCCGCCACCTGAGGCATGGTTTGGTTCAGCACGCGTGCGCCCTGGCTGCCGCCAATCACCAATACCCTGGTCGGGCCTTCACGCCCGCTCAAACGCTCGGACGGCAACGGTAACGCCAGCACGTCAGTGCGCACCGGGTTGCCAACCACTTGCGCATTGGCAAATGCACCGGGAAACGCCTGCATCACTTTGGTAGCAATTTTCGCCAGCCATTTGTTAGTTAATCCGGCAATGCCGTTTTGTTCATGCAGCACCACCGGAATGCCGCAGCTCCAGGCTGCCAGGCCGCCGGGGCCGGAGACATAACCGCCCATGCCGAGCACCACGTCCGGCTGCCAGGCTTTCATAATGGCTCGCGCCTGACGCCAGGCGTTAAAAATACGCAGCGGAGCCGCCAGTAACGCTTTGATGCCTTTGCCGCGCAGCCCGTTGATGCGGATAAATTCTATGTCGATACCGTGTTTCGGCACTAAATCCGCTTCCATCCGGTCAGCGGTGCCAAGCCAGCGCACCTGCCAGCCCTGCGCCATCAGATGGTGTGCTACCGCCAGCCCGGGGAAAACGTGCCCCCCGGTTCCGCCCGCCATCACCATCAGTCGCTTTCCACTCATCGACTACCCTCGCGTGAACGCCTGGGCTTTTGCCAGACGCGTTTCATAATCTATACGTAACAAAAATACGATGGCGGTCGACATAATAATCAGACTCGACCCACCGTAGCTGATCAGCGGCAGCGTCAGACCTTTGGTCGGTAACATGCCCGCTGCGGCACCGACGTTGACCAGTGCCTGAAAGCTAAACCAGACGCCAATAGAACAGGCAAGAAACCCGGAAAAACGCTGATCCAGCTCCAGTGCGCGTCGGCCAATGGACATCGCCCGAAAAGCGACGAAGAATACCATTAACAAGGCTAAAACCACACCGATATAACCCAGCTCCTCGCCGATAATCGAGAAGATAAAATCGGTATGCGCTTCGGGCAGATACTCCAGCTTTTGCACCGAGTTACCCAGCCCCTGGCCCCATAATTCACCGCGCCCGAAAGCCATCAGCGACTGCGTTAACTGGTAACCACTGCCAAACGGATCTTCCCACGGGTTCCAGAATGAGGTCACGCGGCGCATACGATAGGGTTCAGCCACAATCAGCAGGCAAACGGCGAAAATACCGGAACCGATAATCGCCAGGAATTGCCATAACTTGGCTCCGGCGAGGAACAGCATGGCCAGCGTGGTGACAAACAGTACCACCACCGTTCCCAAATCCGGCTGTGCCAGCAGCAGTACCGCCAGCACCACCATCACGCCCATCGGCTTACAGAACCCCCAGAAGTTGTTGCGCACTTCTTCCACTTTGCGTACCAGGTAGCTGGCGAGATAGCAGAACAGCGACAGCTTGGACAGCTCTGCCGGCTGGATGCGCAGCGGGCCGAGCGCGATCCAACGCGATGCACCGTTAACCGAGCTGCCCACCACCAGCACCACCAGCAGCATCACCACCGTCGCCAGCAGCATGATATTGCTATAACGCTGCCAGAAATCCATCGGGATGCGCAGCGTCACCATCGCCATGCCGAGCGCCAGCAGCAGGTAAAACGCATCACGCTTGGCAAAATAGAACGGGTCGGCGGACAAACGCTGGCCGACCGGCATCGATGCCGATGTGACCATGACAAAACCAATAATTGCCAGACCGAACGTCAGCCACAGCAGCGTACGGTCATACAGCACCATTGAGCTGGCATCACTTTCGCGCGAGCCCATCACCCAGGATTTCAGGCGCTCTGACAGCGCCCCGGCAAGGCTGATACCGGGTATACGCATTAGCCAGCCTCCCGCGCCAGTTGGGCAAACAGATCGCCACGCTGCTCAAAATTTTTGAACTGGTCAAGGCTGGCACAGGCGGGCGACAGCAGCACCAGATCCCCCGGCTGTACCTGTGTGGCAATCTGCTGCACCGCTTCGGCCATCGTCTCCGTCTGCACCGCTACCTCCGGGCGCAATGCCGCCAGTTCAGCACCATCACGACCGAAACAGTAAATCCGGATGCGATCGCCCTGCAGATAACGGGTAAGAGGACTGAAATCCGCCGACTTGCCGTCGCCGCCCAGCAACAGCCACAACATGCCAGCCGGATGCAAACCATTCAGCGCCGCTTCGGTGCTGCCAACGTTAGTGGCTTTGGAATCGTTAATCCAGCGCACGCCGTTATGTTCGTGAACCCGCTGGAAGCGATGCGGTAAGCCGTTAAAGGTGGTTAAGGCTTTCAGGCTGGTGGCGCGCGGCAGGCCAACGGCATCCGCCAGCGCCAGCGCCGCCAGCGCATTGGTATAGTTGTGCTGACCGACCAAGTGCATCTCGTCGGTATTCAGGACTTTTTCTCCCTGCACGCGCAGCCAGGTACTGCCCTGCTGGCGCGTAAGGTGATAATCGCCCACGTCGGCACCAAAGCTCACGCAGCGCGCATCCGCGCCGCGTACCGGCATGGTCATCGCATCATCGGCATTAACCACGCAGACCGTGGCGTTTTCATAGATGCGCAGCTTGGCCGCGCGATATTGCTGCATACCCAGCGGATAGCGATCCATATGATCCTCTGTCACGTTGAGGATGGTCGCCGCCGCCGCGTGCAGGCTGCTGGCGGTTTCCAGCTGGAAGCTTGACAGCTCCAGCACGTAAAGCTGTGCCGGTTGCTGCAACAGCGTCAGTGCAGGCAGGCCAATATTGCCGCCTGTGCCAACCTGCCAGCCTGCGGCTTTTGCCATCTCGCCAACCAGCGTTGTCACGGTGCTTTTGCCGTTGGAACCGGTGATCGCCACGATCGGTGCCTGTGCTTCACGACAAAACAGCTCGATATCGCCAATGATTTCCACCCCGTTTTGCGCCGCAGCCATCAGCGAAGGATGCGCCAGCGCCACGCCCGGGCTGGCAACAATCAGATCGGCGTCCAGCAGCCAGCTATCGTTCATCGACCCCAGCCAGCACTCCACGTTTTTCGGCAGCTTTTCCAGCCCCGGCGGCACGACACGGGTATCTATCATGCGCGGCACAACGCCGCGCGCGATAAAGAAATCAATACAGGAGAGACCGGTCAGCCCCAACCCGATAATGACCACTTTTTTACCCTGATAGTCAGCCATAATTAACGTACCTTCAGCGTTGCCAGGCCAATCAGCACCAGCATCAGTGAAATAATCCAGAAGCGGACAATGACGCGCGGCTCCGGCCAGCCCTTCAATTCATAATGATGGTGGATAGGTGCCATGCGGAAAATGCGCTGCCCGCGTAATTTGAAGGAGCCAACCTGCAGGATCACCGACAGGGTCTCTACCACAAACACCCCGCCCATAATCACCAGCAGGAACTCCTGGCGCAGCAGCACGGCAATGGTGCCCAGCGCGCCGCCCAGCGCCAGCGAGCCAACGTCACCCATAAAGACCTGGGCTGGATAGGTGTTGAACCACAGGAAGCCTAAACCGGCACCGACGATGGCGGTGCAGACAATCACCAGTTCACCGGCATGACGCAGATAGGGAATATGCAGATATTCAGCGAACTTTACGTTACCGGTAGCCCAGGCAACCAGCGCAAATCCTGCCGCGACAAACACCGTTGGCATAATGGCCAGGCCATCAAGGCCATCGGTCAGATTCACCGCATTACTGGTGCCGACAATGACAAAGTAGGCCAGCAGCAGATACAGCAGCCCCAGCTGCGGCATCACATCTTTAAAGAACGGCACCACCAGCTCGGTAGCCGGGGTATCTTTGCCAATCATATACATGACAAAAGCGACCACCAGCGCAATCGCCGACTGCCAGAAGTACTTCCAGCGCGCAATCAACCCTTTGGTGTCTTTGCGCACCACTTTGCGATAGTCATCGACAAAGCCGACGATACCGTAACCGACCAGCACAAACAGCACGCACCAGACGTAGGGGTTAGAGGGATAAGCCCACAGCAGCACCGAAACGGTGATCGAGGTCAGGATCATGATCCCGCCCATGGTTGGCGTACCGCGTTTGCTGAAGTGCGACTCCGGCCCGTCGTTACGCACCACCTGACCAAATGACATTTCTTGCAGTCGGGCAATCATACGCGGCCCCATCCACAGGGAGATAAACAGCGCGGTCAGCAGGCTGACAATGGCGCGAAACGTCAGATACGAGAAGACGTTAAAGCCGGAATAAAAAGTGACCAGATGCTCGGCCAGCCAGACTAACATGCGCCTTTCTCCTGTAAAATTTGCACTACCTGTTCCATAGAGGCACTGCGTGAACCTTTCACTAATAAGGTGATATGTTGATGTTGCGCCAGGAGTTCGATCGCCCGTGCGCCGAGCGCCGCTTTGTCAGCAAAGTGCTCACCAACGCCGCTGGCATCAGAAATTCCGTGGCTGAGTAAACCGGTGCTTAAGACTTTATCAATGCCGGCATGGCGAATGGCGTTGCCCACCTGACGATGGCACTCGGCGGCTTCTGCCCCCATTTCCGCCATATCGCCGACGATCATCACGCGGTAGCCGGGCATCCCGGCCAGTACCTGCGCGGCGGCGGTCATAGAACCCACGTTGGCGTTATAGCTGTCGTCCAGCAGCAGCTTGTCCGCACTGAGCGCCAGCGGGAACAGACGGCCCGGCACCGCCTTCAGGGTGCTTAACCCCCGGCGCACCGCGCTGAGCGGCGCACCAACGGAGAGCGCCAGCGCGCTGGCCGCCAGGGCATTGGCGATGTTGTGGCGACCCGGCAGCGGCAGCGTGACATCCACGTCACCCTGCGGCGAATGCAGGGTAAAATGCGTTCCCTGTGCGCTGATGATGACATCGGAAGCATAAAAGTCGCTGTCAGCCTGCCCGGGTGAGAAGCGCCAGACTGTTTTGCCGTGCAGCGCCTGCTGCCAGTGCGGCCAGTCGTTGCTTTCACCGTTAATAATGGCGGTGCCATTGAGCGGCAAACCGCTAAAGATTTCGCCCTTCGCTTTCGCCACGCCGGCCAGAGAACCAAAGCCCTCCAGATGCGCCGCCGCAAGGTTATTGACCAGCGCCGTTTCCGGGCGCACCAGATCGGTGGTGTAAGCAATTTCGCCCTGGTGGTTGGCTCCCAGTTCAATCACCGCATAGCGATGTTGCGGCTTCAGGCGCAACAGCGTCAGCGGCACGCCAATATCGTTATTGAGATTTCCGGCGGTATAAAGCGTCTCGCCGCATTCGCGCAGAATGGCCGCCGTCATCTCTTTTACCGAGGTTTTCCCCGAAGATCCGGTCAGCGCCACGATCCGTGCATCAGACTGCTGGCGCACCCATGCCGCCAGTTGCCCCAGCGCAGTGCGCGTATCGGCGACCACCACCTGGGATACATCTACTGGTAAGCGCTTACTCACTAACAGACCTGAACAGCCCGCATTGATGGCATCAAGGACAAAATCATGTGCATCAAAACGTTCGCCCTTCAGGGCGATAAACAGGCTTCCCGCCGTTGCTTTACGCGTATCGGTAGTCACATCCGCAATGGTCACGTCGCTGCCGTGCAGCGTACCGCCGGTTAGCTGTGCAATGTGCTGTAAAGTGACGGAGATCATGCCAGTCCCCCCAGCAGGCGGGCGACCGTGTCACGGTCAGAGTAGTCAAAACGCTGATGGCCGATAATCTGGTAATCTTCGTGGCCTTTACCGGCAACCAGCACAATATCGCCTTGCTGTGCCTGCATCACGGTGTTAGTGACCGCTTGCGCACGGCCCATTACCACCCTGGCACGTCCGGCATCAAGCAGGCCGCTCAAAATATCGCGGACAATCGCCGCCGGATCTTCACTGCGCGGATTGTCGTCGGTGATCACCACCACATCAGCAAACTGCTCGGCAATCGCTCCCATCAGCGGGCGCTTGCCTTTGTCGCGGTCACCGCCGCAGCCAAACAGACACCACAGCCGCCCCTTGCAGTGCAGACGTGCCGCCGCCAGCGCTTTTTCCAGCGCATCGGGAGTATGGGCATAATCCACTACCACCGTCGGTTTGCCCGGTGCGCTGAATACTTCCATGCGCCCGGTAACGGGTTGCAGCTGGCTGGCGGTAGCCGTTAGTGCGTCCAGCGGATAGTCCAGGGAGAGCAGTGTTGCCAACGCCACCAGCAGATTGCTGACGTTGAATGCGCCCATCAGACGACTGTCAATGTTGCCCTCTCCCCAGCTGGAGGAAAAGTGCACCCTGGCCCCGCCGTCGTGGTAATCCACCTTTGTCGCTTTCAGCCAGCGGCCATGACAGCCCGGCTGAAGGTTATTTTCCATCGTGACGGCCACCGCATCCGGCAGTTTTTCCAGCCAGCGGCGTCCGACTTCATCATCGGCATTGATGATGGCTTGTCCGACCTGATGTTCGGCAAACAGCAACCACTTGGCGGCCTCATAGCGCGCCATATCGCCGTGATAATCGAGGTGATCGCGGCTGAGGTTGGTAAATGCAGCCGCCGCAAAAGGCAGCGCGGCCACGCGGTGCTGTACCAGGCCGTGCGAAGAGATCTCCATCGCTGCCAGGCTTGCGCCTTTGTCCACCAGCGATGCCAGTAAATGCTGGATATCCACCGCCGATCCGGTAGTGTTTTCCGCCGGGGAGAGCTGCCCGTAAAGACCGTTACCGACCGTTCCCAGCACCGCGCCGGTTTCACCCAGCAGCTGCGCCCACTGCGCCAGCAGCTGGGTGGTGGTTGTTTTGCCATTGGTGCCGGTAACGCCAATCAGCTTTAGCTTTTCGCCGGGCTGCTGGTAGAAACGCCCGGCAAGCGCCGACAGACGTTGAGAAAGCTGCGCCAGGTAAATCACCGGGACGCCGTGCATCTCCACAATCTGTCCGTCTTCTGCTTCGCCTTCCGCTTCGGCAATCACCGCCGCCACGCCCTGGGCAATCGCCTGAGGAATAAAACGCCGCCCGTCGGCCGCGTGGCCCTTAATCGCCACAAACAGATCGGCCGACGCCGCTACACGGCTGTCCAGCGTCATTTCGCGCAATGCGCGCTCCGGTGCGCCAGGCACCCACGGAGCCAGTAAGTCACGCAAGTTACGATCTGCCACTGAGTGCCTCATTTTTGTTAGTTACCATCTCGTTCTTATCCGTAGTGGGTAACGCATCCGGTTCAATGTTCATGGTACGCAATACGCCGCCCATGATCGCACCAAACACCGGCGCGGATACCGCTCCGCCGTAGTATTTACCCGACTGGGGATCGTTTATGACCACTACCAGCGCAAAACGCGGTTTGCTGGCAGGGGCAACCCCGGCGGTATAAGCAATGTAGCGATTGACGAATTTACCGTCTGGCCCCACCTTTTTGGCGGTACCGGTTTTGATCGCGATACGATAGCCTTTGATGGCCGCTTTGACGCCGCCGCCGCCCGGCAGGGCAACGCTTTCCATCATGTGCAGCACCGTACGCACCAGCGATTCAGGGAAAACGCGCTGCCCCGCAACCGGTGGGTCAACTTTGGTTATCGACAATGGGCGATAAATGCCATAGCTGCCCATCGTTGCATAGACTCGCGCTAACTGTAACGGCGTGACCATCAGCCCGTATCCGAAAGAGAAGGTGGCCCTCTCTATGTCGGCCCACCGTTGTTTTTGCGGATAGAGACCGCTGCTTTCTCCAACCAGTCCCAGATTGGTCGCTTTGCCTAAGCCAAAACGTGAGTAGGTGTCCACTAACGCGTTGGAAGGCATCGCTAACGCCAGGCGGGAAACGCCGACGTTAGACGATTTCTGCAGTACTCCGGTCAGGGTCAGTTCGTTGTAGCGGGCCACGTCCCTGATTTCGTGGCCGTTAATCCGGAAAGGAACGGTATTCAGCACGCTGCTGTCATGGACTACGCCACGCTGGAGTGCGGTCATCACCACCATGGGTTTCACCGTCGAGCCAGGCTCAAACATATCGGTGATGGCGCGGTTGCGCATCACGTCTTTGGTGGTTCCGCTCAGGTTATTCGGGTTATACGCCGGGCTGTTGGCCATCGCCAGCACTTCGCCGGTATTGATATCCAGCAGAACCGCCGTACCTGATTCCGCTTTGTTAAAAGCCACCGCGTTATTGAGTTCGCGATAGACCTGCGCCTGCAGGCGTTCATCGATGCTCAACGCCAGATTATGTGCCGCCCGACTGTCCACCGAGGAGATATCCTCAATCACCCGGCCGAAACGGTCTTTACGTACCGTACGTTCGCCTGGCTGTCCGGTCAGCCATTTATCGAAGCTTTTCTCAACGCCTTCAATGCCCTGCCCGTCAATATTGGTAAAACCAATCAGGTGAGAAGTGACCTGCCCGGCGGGATAATAGCGGCGTGATTCCTCGCGCAGAAAGATGCCTGGCAGTTTCAGCTTCTTAATGTAGTCACCGATCGCCGGATTGACCTGGCGCGCCAGATAGACGAAACGACCATTAGGATTGGCATTTACCCGGGCTGCCAGCTGGTCGAGCGGGATCGAGAGCGCGTCTGACAGCGCTTTCCAGCGGCTGTCGAGCGTAATCCCGCCCTTGTTGTGTAGCTCTTTCGGGTCGGCCCAGATGGCATTCACCGGCACGCTGACCGCCAGCGGGCGACCGGCGCGATCGCTGATCATGCCGCGCGATGTCGGGATCGCCTGCACGCGCAGTGAACGCATATCCCCTTCACGCACCAGCCGGTCGGGGTTGATCACCTGCAAATAAGCCACGCGCAGCAGCAAACCCACCAGCGCGAGGAAAATACAGCCACACAGCAACGCAAAGCGCCAGCTGACAAAGCTGGCCTGATCTTCTACGCGTTTCGATTTCTGCTTCTGCGCTTTTTTTGCGGCTCTCATCCAGTCCTTGTGCCCTTAGTTGTGAACCACAATATTTTCCTGAGAAGGATCAACATGCTGCATCTGTATTTTCTCCGTGGCGATACGCTCAACCCGGCTGTGATCGCCCAGGGCATTCTCTTCCAGAATCAGATTGCGCCATTCAATGTCCAGCGCATCCCGCTCCAGCACCAGCTGCTCGCGCTGGGCGGTGAGCAACCGCGTTTTATGCGCGGTCGTCACGACAAACAACGCAGAAATCAACACCGCGATAAAAAGCAAAACCGGGATCTTACCGTGGCGTATCAGATCTCCGCCTATTACCCCCGGCAGGCTATGACGCTCGTTGCCGATCATGAGGCGGTACGCTCTGCGATGCGCAGCACAGAACTGCGCGCGCGCGGGTTATCAGCGACTTCGCTTTCGCCCGGCATCATTTTTCCCAGCGCCTTGAGTTGACGCCCGCCCATGCTGCTAAGCTGCGCTTCCGTCATCGGCAAACCGTGTGGAACCTGCGGCCCACGGCTTTGTTCGCGCATAAAGCGCTTCACGATGCGGTCTTCCAGCGAATGGAAACTGATCACCGACAGACGGCCGCCTGCCGCCAGCGCGCTAAGTGCCCCTTTGAGCGCCTGTTCAATCTCTTCCAGCTCGCTATTAACCCAGATGCGAATCGCCTGGAAGCTGCGCGTTGCCGGGTGTTTGAATTTGTCTTTGACCGGGGTTGCGGCGTAGATCACATCAGCCAGCTCTTTAGTCCGCGTCATTGGCTGCTCGCGATTGCGCTCGACGATGGCACGAGCGATGCGCCTGGCAAAACGCTCTTCACCAAAGGTCTTCAGCACAAAAGAGATATCGCTCTCTTCCGCTTTCAGCAGCCATTCCGCCGCCGACAGGCCGCGCGTAGGATCCATACGCATATCCAGCGGTCCATCGCGCATAAAAGAAAAGCCGCGTTCGGCGTCATCCAGCTGCGGGGAAGAAACGCCAAGATCCAGCAAGATGCCGTCAATTTTCCCCGTCAGTCCGCGTTGTTCGGCGTATTCTGCCAACGCGGAAAACGGGCCATGAATAATGGTGAAACGAGGATCGGTAATTTCAGCGGCGGCGGCAATGGCCTGCGGATCGCGGTCAATGGCGAACAGGCGACCGTGCTCACCAAGCTGAGAAAGGATCAGGCGCGAGTGCCCCCCGCGCCCAAAGGTGCCATCAATGTAGATGCCGTCAGGCTTGATATTGAGACCGTTTACCGCCTCGTCTAACAGCACCGTGGTATGTTTAAAAGTATCCTGCATCGTTATAATGACAAATCCTGTAATCGCTCAGACATCGGCTGCTGAGAAGACTGTTCCGCGTCTATATCTTCCTTGACTTGTTGATACCAGGTCTGTTCATCCCACAGTTCAAATTTATTAAACTGCCCAACCAGCATCACTTGTTTACTCAGGCTTGCATGTTGGCGCAGCGTACTCGCCAGCAGTATGCGGCCTGCATTATCCATCTGGCATTCACTGGCATGCCCCAACAGCAGACGTTGTACACGGCGCTCGACAGGGTTCATGCTGGACAGGCGAGACAGCTTTTGTTCAATGATTTCCCATTCCGGGAGGGGGTAAAGCAGCAGGCACGGTTGATGCAGGTCAATGGTACAGACCATTTGCCCTTGGGATCCCTCGTTCAGCATGTCGCGATAGCGCGTTGGCACGGCAAGCCGGCCTTTACCGTCGAGATTGACTAACGTTGCCCCACGGAACATGCCAGCCTCACTCCTCATCCACCCGATTTCACCACTTTACTCCACATTTTCCCACTAAAAGAGTGTACGGAGCGGAGGAAAACATTGTCAAGCCGCAGTATCGGTGGATTCGTAATATTTCTGTGCGAAATAAAACTTCTGCAAGTTACAATCGAGGCGCAATACGGCAATTTAAAAATAAGCCAATGAATAATGTCAGAAATTTTTCGCGCCATGCGTAACTGCTCAAAAATATACCAGTTCTTAACCGCCGAAAATAGGTTGACTGCTTTGTAACATAAATTGCATTTTAAGTAAGTTCTTACCCTTTGCTCAGTACGCCAGCACCCGCGCTGGCGCACAGGGTGCTGACCCGGCAGCATATTAATAAAGGTCATTTTTATAATGAGATGCTGCAGTGGGCTCTTTTTTTACCTTTATTTACGCGCCAGTTACCAGCAGGCCGATTAAATGAACTGAATCATCATCTGCCGCCGTTAACATCGTGGAATAAGAATAGACCAGATAAGTGACAGGCCGCTTTCGCCACCAAAAAGAGTTAGTTTATTTTACGATTTAAACGACCGCGCCGGTAAAGGTTACGGCGAATACGCGTCAGCCCCACCTTCGGCTTACGCGGCTCGTCAAGGCTGGCCAGCACCAGCTCAAGAACACGCTCTGCCACATCGCGATGCTTCTGCCCGACCGACAGCACCGGGCATTCAAGAAAATCAAGCAACTCATGATCGCCAAAAGTGGCAATCGCCAGATTTTGCGGTAAGCGCCCTTCGCGCCGCAGTGTGACATCCATTACCCCCTGCAGCAGCCCGAAGGAGGTGGTAAACAGCGCCTCCGGCATATCATGCGTGTCGAGATAATTTTCGAATAGCGCTGCCGCCGCACTGCGCTCAAAGCTATTGGCGTAGATAAAGTCGGGCTGGCGTTCATCTCCTTTCCAGGCATCGCGAAAACCCAGCTCACGCAGAAAGCTGACGGACAGCTCCGGCAGCGCGCCCATAAACAGCACGGACTTCGCCGGCAGCTTGCGCAGCTCTGCGCCCAGCTCCTGTGCGTCATCCTGGTCTGCCCCCACCACGCTGGTAAAATGTTCACGATCCAACGCACGATCGAGCGCGATAATCGGCAGCGGGTCGTTAATCCAGCGCTGATAGAATGGATGCTCCGGCGGTAATGACGTGGAAACGATAATGGCGTCTACCTGGCGTTGCAGCAGGTGCTCCACGCAGCGCATTTCATTATCGGGCTGATCCTCTGAACAGGCGATCAGCAGCTGATAGCCCCGCTGCCGTGCCTGGCGTTCAAGATAGTTGGCAATGCGCGTGTAGCTGGTATTTTCCAGATCGGGAATAACCAGTCCAATAGAGCGCGTGCGGCCAGCGCGCAATCCTGCTGCGACGGCGTTAGGATGGTAGTTGTGCTCGCGCACCACCGCCATGACTTTCTCGACGGTTTTATCGCTGACGCGATACTGCCTGGCTTTGCCATTAATGACATAGCTGGCCGTGGTACGCGAAACCCCTGCGAGGCGCGCAATTTCATCCAGTTTCACAATAACCCCATACTTTTCTATGGATTAGAATTCGTAACATCTAACCGCAGAAAAGTGTGGCGAGCAACCGCTTTCGTGCAGCAACCCCGGCTTTATTGTAAAAATAAAAAAACCCGACATTACGCCGGGTTAGCTGACATTCCTGACAATCACTGCAGGAAACTAACGCATAATACGATCGCCGCGCGCCACGCCAACGAGGCCAGATCGGGCCACTTCTACGATTTCCGCTACTTCACGCACGGTGCTCAGGAAAGCGTCCAGTTTGTCGCTGGTGCCTGCCAGCTGAACCGTATAAAGCGTCGGCGTGACGTCGACGATCTGTCCACGGAAGATTTCTGCGCTGCGTTTGACCTCTTCACGACCATAACCACTGGCCTGAATCTTCACCAGCATGATTTCGCGCTCGACGAAAGCGCCCTGGCCAAGCTCGCTGACGCGCAGCACGTCAACCAGCTTATGCAGCTGCTTCTCGATCTGCTCGATCACCTTTTCGTCACCCACGGTCTGAATAGTCATGAGTGACAGCGTTGGATCGTCCGTCGGCGCCACGGTCAGGCTCTCAATGTTGTAGCCGCGCTGGGAAAACAGCCCCACCACGCGGGATAATGCGCCGGATTCATTTTCCAGCAGAACCGATAATACGCGACGCATAATTAAGTCCTCTCCGTTTTGCTCAGCCACATTTCGTCCATGCCGCCACCGCGAATATGCATCGGGTAGACGTGCTCGCTGCCATCAACGTTGACATCCACAAACACCAGGCGATTTTTCGCTAACTGTTCCAACGCCTGCGCCAGTTTTGACTCCAGCTCGTCGGGGCGGGAAATGGAGATACCCACATGACCGTAGGCTTCCGCCAGACGGACAAAGTCAGGCAGCGATTCCATATAAGATTGCGAATGGCGGCCGGAGTAAATCATGTCCTGCCACTGCTTCACCATACCCAAAACTCGATTATTGAGGTTTAGCACCAGCACCGGAATGCCGTATTGCAGCGCGGTCGACAGCTCCTGAATATTCATCTGGATACTGCCGTCCCCCGTCACGCATACCACCGTTTCATCGGGCAGAGCCAGTTTCACCCCGAGGGCTGCCGGCAGGCCAAAGCCCATCGTGCCGAGGCCGCCAGAGTTGATCCAGCGGCGCGGTTTATCAAACTGATAGTAGAGCGCAGCGAACATCTGATGTTGTCCGACATCGGAAGTCACGTAGGCGTCGCCTTGCGTCAGGCGGCAAATGGTCTCGATAACCGCCTGCGGTTTAATGTTGTCACTGGTACGATCGAACTCCAGGCAGTGACGGGAGCGCCACCGTTCGATGCTCTGCCACCAGTCGCGCAGCGCGTCAAAGTCCTGCCGGGTTTCATTCTGCGCCAGCAATTCCAGCATCTGTTGCAGAACCTGTCTGGCATCACCCACGATTGGCACATCGGCAGCGATGGTTTTTGAAATCGACGTTGGGTCAATGTCGATATGCAGCACGGTCGCGTTCGGGCAATACTTTGCCAGGTTATTGGTGGTACGGTCATCAAAGCGCACGCCAACGGCAAAGATAACGTCGGAGTGATGCATGGTCATATTGGCTTCATAGGTGCCGTGCATGCCCAGCATACCCACGCACTGGCGGTGAGTGCTGGGAAAGGCCCCCAGCCCCATCAGCGATGTGGTAACCGGCACGTTCAGCGCTTCGGCCAGCTGGCGCAGCTCGTCATGACAGGCGGCATTAATCACCCCGCCGCCGGCATAAATCACCGGGTTTTTCGCCGCCAGCAAGGTGTGTAATGCGCGCTTAATTTGGCCTTTATGCCCCTGTGTCGTCGGGTTGTATGAGCGCATACTGACCTCATCAGGCCAGACGTACGGCAGCTTATTCGCCGGGTTCATCATATCTTTTGGCAGATCGACCACGACCGGCCCCGGACGGCCGCTGGCAGCCAGCCAGAACGCCTTCTTCATCACGGTCGGGATATCTTCTACCCGCTTAACCATAAAGCTGTGTTTAACCACCGGGCGGGAGATCCCCACCATATCGCACTCCTGGAAGGCATCGTAACCAATCAGGGAGGACATCACCTGGCCGGACAGCACCACCATAGGAATCGAATCCATATACGCCGTGGCGATACCGGTAATGGCATTGGTTGCACCAGGGCCGGAGGTGACCAGCACCACGCCGACATCACCGGTGGCACGGGCATAGCCATCGGCCATATGCACCGCGCCCTGCTCGTGGCGCACCAGGATATGATCCACGCCGCCAACGGTTTGCAGAGCGTCATAAATATCAAGGACCGCTCCGCCGGGGTAGCCGAATACATGTTTTACGCCCTGATCGATTAACGATCGGACCACCATCTCGGCTCCTGACAACATCTCCATTTTTGCCTCCAGGCTTTAAGGTGCTGATTTATCTGTCGCTGAGAGCACAGCTTTGCCAGACAAGGTCAAAACCTGTTTTATGCTGAGATTTTGGAAATCATTTCCGAAATCTGGGTACGGGGCTAAGCCCCAGTGTAGAGGTTATGGCAAATACCATAACCGTAGAAAAGTTGACAGGCAAACGGCAAACCCCGGTGCGGGTGCGGAAAACGTGTATTAAGGCTCTGCCTCATCCCCCAGCCAGCGGCAATTACACTAAGAATAAAGCGTTATAAAAGCGAAATGTACTGCTACAGCGTTATTTTTCAGCGCGATCGTGTTGTTATAAAAACCACATCACGGTCAGAGAACGGTTAGCCGTTCTAACCAGCGTTAATTTCTAGTTTTATATGCTAACTTTCAGAGTAAAGATGGAATATTTATCCAGAATGTTCAGCGCTGACAGCAGGTGAAAGCGATGTGCCAAAAAAAAATAAACCAAGCTAAATCATAATCATAAAGAAAAACAGCGCGCTAAATATGGCGATAATGACCGCCGTGATTGACCTGCATGGCCATCATTTTTCGCTATTCTGCTGCTGCCTGGTCCGTCGCCAGAATAATTTCCTTATGGCTTTCTGCGCAGCACATTCATTGTACGGGCATTTCAGTTGACAGCCCCGACCGTTATCGGGTATCAATATTGCCACTTTGAATTAATGAGGTCTGAACCAATGATTCGTTTCAACCGCCTACTCGGCCTACTACTCAACGCATTCTCAATGCGCGGTAGGCTTGTGGGCGGAATCAATCACTGATTCAGACTTGCAAAACTAAGAAACCCGCGCCGATGCGCGGGTTTTTTTATGCTCGCGAAAACCGGCGACATACTGACGACAAGGAATCACCCAATGAGCGAACAAGTCATTATTTTCGATACCACTCTGCGCGATGGCGAGCAGGCATTACAGGCCAGCCTGAGTGTGAAAGAAAAACTGCAGATTGCCCTGGCGCTGGAGCGTATGGGGGTTGATGTCATGGAGGTCGGTTTCCCGGTCTCTTCCCCCGGGGATTTTGAATCGGTACAAACCATTGCCCGCCAGATCAAGAGCAGCCGGGTGTGTGGCCTGGCGCGCTGTGTGGAAAAAGACATCGACGCCGCTTATGAAGCGCTGCGCGTGGCGGATGCTTATCGCATTCACACCTTCCTGGCGACCTCGCCTATGCATATCGCCACCAAACTGCGCAGCACCCTGCCGGAAGTGATTGAACGCGCCGTGAAGATGATCAAGCGCGCACGTAATTATACCGATGACATAGAGTTCTCCTGCGAAGACGGCGGTCGCACGCCGATTGACGACCTGTGCCGCGTGGTGGAAGCCGCGATTGATGCCGGTGCCACCACCATCAATATCCCGGATACCGTGGGTTATACCTTACCTTACGAATACGCCAATATTTTCAGCGCTCTGCGCGCACGCGTGCCCAATATCGATAAAGCGATTCTGTCAGTGCATACCCACGATGACCTGGGCATGGCCGTGGGTAACGCCCTGGCCGCAGTGAATGCCGGTGCGCGTCAGATAGAAGGGGCGATGAACGGACTGGGTGAACGTGCCGGAAACTGCGCGCTGGAAGAGACCATTATGGCGATCAAAACCCGTGGTCAGCTGATGAACGTGCACACCCGCATCAATCATCAGGAAATTTACCGCACCTGTCAGACCGTCAGCAAAATTTGCAATATGCCGATCCCGGCACATAAAGCGATTATCGGATCTAACGCTTTCGCTCACTCCTCCGGTATTCACCAAGATGGCGTGCTGAAAAACCGCGAAAACTACGAAATTCTGACGCCGGAATCAATCGGCCTGAAACAGGTGCAGCTAAACCTGACTTCGCGTTCCGGTCGCGCCGCCGTGAAACACCGCATGGAAGAGATGGGCTACGGCGAAACCGAATACAACATGGACAAGTTGTACGACGCGTTCAAGGCGCTGGCCGATAAAAAAGGTCAGGTGTTTGATTATGACCTGGAGGCGCTGGCCTTTATCAATCAGCAATCGGAAGAGCCGGAATACTTCAGGCTGGATACGTTCAACGTGCAGTCAGGCTCCAGCGTGATTGCCACCGCCACCGTGCAGCTGCGCTGCGGCGATGAACAGAAAACCGAAGCCGCTACCGGAAACGGCCCGGTTGATGCGGTTTATCAGGCGATTAACCGTATGGCGGAATTCAACGCCGAACTGATCGGTTATCAACTGACCGCCAAAGGTCACGGTAAAGACGCGCTGGGCCAGGTCGATATTGTGGTGCAGTACAACGGACGCAAATTCCACGGCGTCGGTCTGGCGACCGATATCGTCGAATCCTCCGCCAAAGCGATGGTCAACGCGCTGAACACTATCTGGCGCGCACGTCAGGTTGAGCAGGAATTGCAGCGCAAGTCCCAGGTAAAAGATCAGAAGGAAACCGTATAACATGTCTCGCATTTACCATATCGCAGTGTTACCCGGTGACGGCATCGGACCGGAAGTGATGGCCCAGGCCAGCAAGGTGCTTGACGCTATCCGCCAGCGTTTCGATCTGCGGATCACCACCAGCGAATACGACGTCGGCGGTATTGCTATCGATCGCCACGGCGTACCGCTGCCGGACAGCACGGTGAAAGGCTGTGAGCAGGCTGACGCCATCCTGTTTGGCTCGGTCGGTGGGCCAAAATGGGAACACCTGCCCCCGGCAGAACAGCCGGAGCGCGGTGCGCTGCTGCCGCTGCGTAAGCATTTCAAACTGTTCAGCAATCTGCGCCCCGCCAGCCTGTACCAGGGACTGGAAAATTTTTGCCCGCTGCGCCGTGATATCGCCGACCGTGGCTTTGATATTCTGGTGGTGCGCGAGCTGACCGGCGGCATCTACTTCGGCCAGCCGAAAGGCCGTGAAGGCAGCGGCATGCATGAACGTGCCTTTGATACCGAGGTTTATCACCGTTTTGAAATCGAGCGCATTGCGCGTATCGCCTTTGAATCGGCGCGCAAACGCCGCCACAAAGTGACCTCGATTGATAAAGCCAACGTGCTGCAATCCTCCATTCTGTGGCGCGAAATCGTCGGCGAAGTGGCGCGGGACTACCCGGACGTTGAGCTGAACCATATGTATATCGACAACGCCACCATGCAGCTGATCAAAGCGCCGTCACAATTTGATGTCATGCTGTGTTCTAACCTGTTCGGGGATATTCTGTCGGACGAATGCGCGATGATCACCGGTTCAATGGGCATGCTGCCTTCAGCCAGCCTCAACGAGCAGGGTTTTGGCCTGTTCGAACCGGCAGGCGGCTCCGCGCCGGATATCGCCGGCAAAAACATCGCCAACCCGGTGGCGCAAATTCTGTCACTGGCGCTGCTGCTGCGCTACAGCCTGAACGCGGCCGATGCCGCCGATGCCATTGAGCAGGCCATTAGCCGGGCGCTGGAAGAGGGCTATCGTACCGGTGACCTGGCCGGTAACGGCAAGGCTATCGGCACCGATGAAATGGGCAGCGTGATTGCCCGATTTATTCGCGAAGCATAATACGATGAAAACACTGTACGAGAAGCTGTTTGATGTCCATGTCGTGCACGAAGCCAACGGCGAAACGCCGCTGATCTATATCGACCGCCACCTGGTGCATGAGGTGACCTCAGCCCAGGCCTTTGACGGCCTGCGCGCCCATAATCGCCCGCTGCGTCAACCGTCGAAAACCTTTGCCACTATGGATCACAACGTCTCTACCCAGTCGCGCGATATTAACGCCAGCGGCGAAATGGCACGTATCCAGATGTCGATGCTGATGAAAAACTGTGAGGCCTTCGGCGTACAGCTGTTTGACCTCAGTCATCAGTTCCAGGGAATTGTGCATGTGATGGGCCCGGAGCAGGGACTGTCGCTGCCCGGCATGACCATCGTCTGCGGTGATTCGCACACCTCAACTCATGGCGCGCTCGGCGCGCTGGCGTTTGGTATCGGCACCTCGGAAGTGGAACATGTTCTGGCTACCCAGACGCTGAAGCAGTCACGCGCCAAAACCATGAAAATTGAAGTACGAGGTCACACGGCGGCGGGGATCACCGCGAAAGATATCGCGCTGGCGATTATCGGCAAAACCGGCAGCGGCGGCGGTAACGGTCACGTTGTCGAGTTCTGCGGGGCGGCGGTGGAAGCGCTAAGCATGGAAGGCCGCATGACGCTGTGCAATATGGCGATCGAGCTGGGTGCTAAAGCGGGGTTAATCGCCCCGGATGACACCACGTTCCGCTACGTGAAAGGCCGTCGCTATGCCCCGAAAGAAGCCGAATGGCAGCAGGCGGTCGAATACTGGCGCACCCTGCACACCGATGAGGGCGCGCACTTTGACAAGGTGGTGATTATCGATGCGCCCGACATTGCGCCACAGGTGACCTGGGGCACCAATCCGGGACAGGTGATCGCCGTCAGCGACCCAATCCCCGATCCGGCCTCCTTCAGCGACCCGGTGGAGCGCGCCTCGGCGGAAAAAGCGCTGGCCTATATGGATCTCAAGCCCGGCATTCGTCTGACCGAGGTTTCTGTTGATAAGGTGTTTATCGGTTCCTGCACCAACTCGCGCATTGAAGATCTGCGTGCGGCGGCGGCCATCGTTAAAGGGCATAAAATTGCCCAGGGCGTACAGGGTTACGTGGTGCCAGGCTCCGGCCCGGTGAAAGCACAGGCGGAAGCGGAAGGATTGGATCGCATTTTTATTGATGCCGGGTTTGAATGGCGTCTGCCGGGCTGTTCAATGTGCCTGGCGATGAATAACGACCGCCTGCAGCCGGGCGAGCGCTGCGCCTCAACCAGTAACCGTAACTTTGAAGGCCGCCAGGGGCGCGGCGGACGAACTCATCTGGTCAGCCCGGCGATGGCGGCGGCGGCGGCGATAGCCGGTCACTTTGCCGATATCCGCGACCTGACGTAAGGAACCTTTATGGCAAAAAAATTGACTCAACATAGCGGCATCGTGCTGCCGTTGGATGCCGCAAACGTCGATACCGATGCGATTATCCCGAAGCAGTTTTTGCAGATGGTGACGCGCACCGGTTTTGGCCGCAACCTGTTCTACGACTGGCGTTATCTGGATGCCGAAGGGCAGATTGCCAACCCGGATTTCGTGCTGAATAAACCCGAGTTCAGCGGAGCCAGCATCATGCTGACGCGCGAAAACTTCGGCTGCGGTTCATCACGCGAACACGCCCCGTGGGCGCTGACCGACTACGGCATTCAGGCCATTGTCGGATCGGGCTTTGCGGATATCTTTGCCAATAACGCGTTCAATAATCAGCTGCTGCTGGTGACGTTAAGCGAACAGCAGGTCGATGAACTGTTTCAGTTAGTGGCAGCACAGCCGGGAATACGCTTTACCGTCGATCTGGAAAATCAGCAGGTACAGGCAGGCGATCACCTTTACCCGTTCGCCATCGACCCTTTTCGCCGTCACTGCCTGCTCAATGGCCTGGATGCGATTGGCCTGACCCTACAGCATGATGCCGATATCAGCGCTTATGAGCGGCAGCAACCGTCATTTCTGCGCTAATCCCCCCGGTACGCGCAGATTGCCGCGCGCCCCGGGGGCTTTGGCTGGCGGTCAGGCAAGCGGCACCGATTTCACCGTCCGTGCCTCTCTGACCTGCCAGGATAGGGCGAAGGAAATCAGCGCCAGTAGCGATGCCAGCCAGTACACCGCATGGTGGCCGAAGGTTTCCGCCATCACACCCTGCAGCACCCCGGCCAGAATCACCCCGGTGGAAATACTGTTAGTAAACAGCGTGGTGGCCGAACCGGGCCGGCCCGGCATCAGATCCTGGAACCAGATCATACCAATCCCGGCAATAATGCCGATAAACAGCGCATTAAGCAGCTGTAGCAGCATTAATTCAGTGCGGCCATGAAACAACACCAGCCCGAGATAAAACAGCACCCCGCAGCCCACGGCCAGCAGCATCATCGGCCGCTTACCGAAGCGTTTCACATAATGCCCGGCCAGCAGCATCACCGGAATTTCCAGCCCGGCAGCGGTGCCCATCAGCAGGCCCGCCAGTTTATCCGGCAGACCGAGTACGATGCTGATATACAAAGGCATATCAATCACATACATGGTATTGCAGGTCCACATAAACACCGATGCAATAAACAGCATGCGCACATCGCGATGCTTCCAGCCGCTGATATCGCTGAGAGGCTCCGCTGCGGTGTTTTCCGCACGCGGCACCGACGGCAGCGTGAACCAGATCAGCGCCACGCAGACGAAAAACAGCAGGGCAGCCACCAGGAACATGGCGGTAAAACCGTAGTTAAGCGCAATGGCAAACGACAGCGGCGGGCCGATAACCCATGCCAAAGACAGCTGCGCACGCATTACCGAGCTGAACATCACCGCTTCACGCGCCGAGCTGTCGGCATATTCACGCGCCAGCGCGAAAATCTGCGGCATCGCTACGCTGGCAATCGACGATAACAGCACGCCGGCAATAACCAGCGTCAGATAGTGGCGGTTAAAGGCAAACAGCACGGCGTTGGCAATGGCCATCACGCAGCAGAACAGGATCAGCATGCGCCGGTCGCCCTGATTATCCGAGCGCTTTGCCAACAGCAGGCTGACGATAATCCCCGCTACCGCATTCACCGTATAAAACAGCCCGACCCAGAATGGCCGTACGCCAACCTCACGGCTGAGGAACAGGCTCAGGGTGGGTGACTGCAATGCGCCAGCGATACCGACCATAAAAGAAACCGCCATAAAAGCGAGGTAGACCGGATGAATACGACGACGACGGCTCCAAAGCGCTTTCATGACTGATGCCTCAACTGATCGGAGTGCTAAACCCATAGCTTATAAGAAAAACCACGAAAAAAGCCAGCGGCCTGTCTGCCCGCTGGCGGGTGAAATGCACCATACTCAGAAATACCCTATCAAGCCAAAGCTTTTGGGTAAGATGCCAGAACGCCATTCAGATGATGAATGCCTCCCGCTCTTTCATCTGTTGCCATTATCGCCGTAATATGGGGTAAGAAAAACAGACAGCTTTTAACACGGAGTTCCCCTTTTATGCCGTCGAAGCGTTTGCAGCAGCAGTTTATCCGGCTCTGGCAGTGCTGCGAGGGCCAGCCACAGGAAACCACGCTCAGCGATCTGGCGGTGCAGCTCAGCTGTTCACGCCGCCATATGCGTAATCTGCTCAATGCCATGCAGCAGCAGGGATGGCTGGAGTGGCAGGCCGAGGCCGGGCGCGGCAAACGTTCCGCGCTGACTTTCCGCTACACCGGGCCGACGTTACAGCAGCAGCGCGCACAGGAACTGCTGGATCATGACGAAATCGACCAGCTGGTGCAGCTGGTGGGGGACAGAGGGCGCGTACGCCAGATGCTGCTTTCCCATCTGGGCCGCAGCTTCCGCCAGGGCAAGCACATTCTGCGCGTGCTGTATTACCGCCCGCTGCTCAATTTACTGCCCGGCACGCCGCTCAGGCGCTCGGAAACCCATCTGGCGCGGCAGATCTTCAACGGCCTGGCGCGGATAAATGAGGAAAACGGGGAAGTCGAGCCGGATATCGCCCATCACTGGCAGCAGATTAGCCCGCTACACTGGCGCTTCTTTATTCGTCCGGCCATCCACTTTCACCACGGACGCGAGCTGGATATGAATGATGTGATCACCACGCTGCAACGGCTAATGCCCCAGCCGCTGTTCAGCCACTTTTCACGCATCGAATGCCCTGGCCCGTGGACGCTGGATATTCACCTGCATCATCCTGACGGCTGGCTGCCGTGGCTGCTGGCCAGCGTTAATGCCATGATCCTGCCTGAAGAATGGCCTTCTCTGCGCAATTTCGCCCGCCAGCCGGTGGGGACCGGAGCCTACGTGGTGGAGCTTAACCAGCACAGCCAGCTGCGTATTGCCGCCTTTGATGATTATTTCGGCTACCGGGCGCTGATCGACGAGGTCAACATCTGGGTGCTACCGGAGTTCAGCGACGAACTGGTCTATTCCGGCGTCAAACTACAAAGCGAAAGCAGCGATGAAAAATCAGAGGAGAGCCGTCTGGAAGAGGGCTGCTATTTTCTGCTGTTCGATCAGCGTTCAGAGCATGGGCGCAACGAACAGCTGCGGCGCTGGATCTGCACCATTTTTAACCCTATTGCCCTGCTCAATCACAGCGGGATTGCCTACCAGCGTTACTGGTTCCCGGCTTATGGCCTGCTGCCGCGCTGGCACCATCGTCGCTATATGAAGACGGCGGAAAAACCCAGTGCTCTGACCTCACTGACCATCACCTGGTACAGCGACCATATTGAACACCGGGGCATCGCTAACGCGCTTGGCCCGATCCTCGCCGCACACGGCGTTGAGCTGATAATCCAGGAGATCGACTATGAAAGCTGGCATCGCGGCGATGCGCCGAGCGATCTCTGGCTCGGTAGCGCCAACTTCACGCTGCCGCTGGAGTTTTCCCTGTTCTCCATGCTGTATGAAATGCCGCTGATCCACCACTGTGTACCTATCGACTGGCCGGAGACGGCGCGCCAGTGGCGCGAGCAGCAGCTGACGCTGGCCGACTGGAGCAAACAGCTGATCAACAGCCATTATCTGCACCCGCTGTTCCATCACTGGCTGCTGCTGCACGGCCAGCGCAGTATGCGCGGCGTACGCATGAATACTCTGGGCTGGTTTGATTTTAAATCCGCCTGGCTTGCCCCACCTGACGAAGAGGCTTTCGTCACAACAGCGAAACCTCTAGAATAAACCGTTCTCAACGGGGTGCGGAAAACCCTGATGTTGATGCCGGATCAATGGCGCGCAGCAGGTCAAAACGCTGCGAGCAGCCATTCAGGCGGTGAAGGACAGCGCGCAGCAACCGCAGCATACAAACAAGTATGTGAGGATTGCGAGCACTGCCCGACGCCGGATCAATGGCGCGCAGCACGTTAAAACGCCGCGAGCAGCCATNCAGGCGGTGAAGGACAGCGCGCAGCAACCGCAGCATACAAACAAGTATGTGAGGATTGCGAGCACTGCCCGACGCCGGATCAATGGCGCGCAGCAAGTTTTCCGCTGAGAAAAACCCGTCGAACCTGATCCGGATAATACCGGCGTAGGGATTTGAGAGTATCACTCACTCAGATCCTTTGCGCATTTTCCATTTAAGGAACGCAAAGTGTTAAAAAGACTGTTACCCCTGCTGGCGCTGTTCTCCCTGCCTTGCCTCGCAGCAAAAGAGACGTTGACCATTTATACCTATGATTCCTTCGCGGCAGACTGGGGCCCCGGCCCGGCGGTCAAAAAAGCGTTTGAAGCCCAGTGCAACTGCGAAGTGAAATTTGTCGCGCTGGAAGACGGCGTTTCGCTGCTTAACCGACTGCGCATGGAAGGCAAAAACAGCAAGGCCGATGTGGTTCTGGGGCTGGATAATAACCTGCTCGACGCCGCCGAAAAGACCGGGCTGTTTGCCGCGTCGAACGTCGATACGGCTGCCAGTACCGTGCCCGGCGGCTGGCACAACAGCACCTTTGTTCCCTATGACTACGGCTGGTTCGCCTTTGTCTATGACAAAACCACACTGCCAAACCCGCCGAAAAGCCTGAAGGAACTGGTGGAAAGCGATCGCCCGCTCAAAGTGATCTACGAAGATCCGCGTACCAGCACGCCGGGGCTGGGACTGCTGCTGTGGATGCAGAAGGTGTTCGGCGCTAACAGCCCGCAGGCCTGGCAGCAGCTGAGCAAAAAAACCGTCACCGTCACCAAAGGGTGGAGCGAAGCCTACGGCCTGTTCCTGAAAGGTGAAAGCGATATGGTGCTGAGCTACAGCTCTTCCCCGGCTTATCACCTGATTGAAGAGAAGAAGGATCGCTACGCGGCGGCTGATTTTAGCGAAGGGCACTACTTACAGGTAGAAGTCGCCGGACAGCTGAAGGCCAGCAAACAGCCGCAGCTGGCGCAGCAGTTTATGCAGTTCGTGCTGAGCCAACCGTTCCAGCAGCATATGGCCACCGGCAACTGGATGTACCCGGCGATAAAAACCCCTCTGCCTGACGGTTTCGCTACCCTGACGGTGCCAAAGACCACGCTACAGTACAGCCCGCAGGACGTGGCGTGCCAACGCACCCGGTGGATCGGCGAATGGCAACGCGCCGTCAGCCGCTAATCCCCGCCTGGCTGCTGCCCGGTAGCCTGGCCGCCCTGCTGCTGATCGGCGTGGCCGTGCTGGCGTTTTTTGCCCTGTGGCAAAACGCGCCCGCCACCGACTGGCGCGGCATCTGGCAGGACAGCTACCTGTGGCATGTGCTGCGCTTCTCCCTGTGGCAGGCGCTGCTGTCGGCCACGCTGTCGGTGCTGCCGGCCATCCCGCTGGCTCGCGCCCTGTACCGCCGGCGCTTTCCCGGCCGCAGTCTCCTGCTGCGCCTGTTTGCCATGACCCTGGTGCTGCCGGTGCTGGTGGCGGTGTTTGGCATTCTGAGCGTCTATGGGCGCAGCGGCTGGCTGGCACAGCTCTGCGCCCTGTCCGGCATCAACTACGGCTTCACCCCGTATGGCCTGCAGGGCATCCTGCTGGCGCACGTCTTTTTCAACCTGCCGCTGGCCGCCCGCCTGCTGCTGCAGGCGCTACAGCAGATCCCCGCAGAACAGCGCCAGCTCGCCGCACAGCTGGGATTAAGCGGCTGGTGGCATTTTCGCTTTGTCGAATGGCCGTGGCTGCGGCGGCAGATCCTGCCCGCTGCCGCACTGATCTTTATGCTGTGCTTTGCCAGCTTTGCCACCGTGCTGTCGCTCGGCGGCGGGCCGCAGGCCACCACCATTGAACTGGCGATTTTCCAGGCGCTGAGCTTTGACTACGATCCGGGGCGTGCTGCCCTGCTGGCGCTGTTACAGATGCTGTGCTGCCTGGCGCTGGTGTTACTGAGCCAGCGCCTGAGTAAAGCCATCCCGGCGGGCAGCAACAGCCTCGGCGAGTGGCGCAATCCCCAGGACAGCGGGATGGCACGCGTGCTGGATGCCATGATTATTGCCGCCGCCCTGCTGCTGATCCTGCCGCCGCTGCTGGCGGTGGTGGCCGATGGCCTTAACCGCAGCCTGAGCGGCGTATTACAGCAACCCGCGCTGTGGCTGGCGATGCTGACATCGCTGCGCATTGCCATTGCGGCGGGCGTCCTGTGCGTGCTGCTGACGATGATGCTGCTGTGGAGCAGCCGCGAACTGCGGCTGAATCAGCGCCCGCGCTGGGGGCAGGCGCTGGAGCTGAGCGGCATGCTGATCCTTGCCATGCCGGGTATCGTGCTGGCGACCGGCTTTTTCCTGCTGCTGAATCAGACGGTCGGGCTGCCCGAATCCGCAGGCAGCATTGTCGCCTTTACCAATGCGCTGATGGCCATCCCCTATGCGATGAAGGTGCTGGAAAACCCGCTGCGCGATATCGCCGAACGTTACAACCGCCTCTGTCTGTCACTGGATATTCGCGGCTGGAACCGCCTGCGGCTGATTGAGCTGCGCGCGTTGCAGCGCCCGCTGGCCCAGGCGCTGGCCTTTGCCTGCGTGCTGTCGATGGGGGATTTTGGTGCCGTGGCGCTGTTCGGTAACGAGGACTTCCGCACGTTGCCCTTCTACCTCTATCAGCAGATTGGCTCTTATCGCAGCAGCGACGGCGCGGTCACCGCTCTGCTGCTGTTGCTGTTATGTCTGCTGCTCTTCACCCTGATTGAAAAACTGCCGGGACGCCATGTTAAGCCTGACTAATCTCACCTATCTATATCATCATCTGCCGATGCGCTTTACCTTCAGCGCCCAGGCCGGTGAGCGGCTGGCGATCCTCGGGCCGAGCGGCGCGGGCAAAAGCACGCTGCTCAGCCTGATTGCCGGATTTCTGGCGGCGAAGAGCGGCGATCTGCGGCTTAACGGCGGCGATCATCGCACCACTTCCCCGGCGCAGCGTCCGGTTTCCATGCTGTTCCAGGAAAACAACCTGTTTCCCCATCTGACGGTGGCGCAAAATATTGGTCTGGGACTGCATCCGGGACTGAAGCTTAACCATCAGCAGAAGCATCAGTTGCAGGATATCGCACAGCGCGTCGGACTGACGGATCACCTGTCGCGCCTGCCGCACCAGCTTTCCGGCGGCCAGCGCCAGCGTGCCGCCCTCGCCCGCTGCCTGGTGCGTCAACGGCCGATCCTGCTGCTGGATGAACCCTTTTCCGCCCTCGACCCGGCGCTACGCCAGGAGATGCTGAAGCTGGTAGATGAAGTTTGTGCCGAACGAAATATTACCCTGCTGATGGTGTCGCACAGCATTGAGGATGCGGCGCAGATCGCCCCGCGCAGCCTGCTGATTGTCGACGGTCGGGTTTACTGGGATGGCAGCACCACACGCCTGCAGTGCGGTGCGGTGCCGGAAGCGGCGGTGCTGGGGATCGCGTTAAAAGAACACTTGCCATAGCAGGTGGCGGAATAGCGGCATCATCGGATGGAACTGGATGGCGGTAAAACTTGCCACGGCCAACAGCAGCATCAGCGGTGCCAGCCAGCGCAGCCGCGTACCGGGCAGGTAAGGCGTCGCCCAGTCATCCTGCTTACCGGCACGCAGCCAGCGCCAGCCGAGCCAGAAGCCAAGCCACACCAGCACTGCCACCCCCAGCAACAGCCATTTAAACATGCCGCTGCTGGCATCTTTCGGCACGTCAATCGCCACCCCGGCGAGAATGCCGGGCAACAGGTAGAGCGGCGGCCACAGAATACAGCCGACAATATTAGGCGGAATAAACTTGCGCACCGGCAGTTCCAGCATCCCCGCCACCAGCGGGATCAGCGGCCGCGTCGGGCCAACAAAGCGACCAACGATGATGGTAAACATGCTGTGCTGGTGCAGCGCATGCTCGGTCTTATCCATCAGCTTATGGTGTTTTTTAATAAACGACCAGCGGTGTAGCGGCCCTTTAAACTGCCAGCCAATCAGATAAGAGGTCCAGTCCCCCAGCAGACAGCCGATGGTTCCCACCGCCCAGGCAGGATAAAGCCCCATCTGCCCGCTGCCAATCAGTGCGCCGAACGAGGCCATCATCACCGTACCCGGCAGCAGCAGCCCGACCAGCGCCAGGGATTCAAAGAAGGTCACCAGTCCGACAGCGAACAGCGACCATACCAGCGATTGGGTAATTAAATGTTGCAGCCAGGCTTCCATATTGTTCCAAACTGATAAGCAGAGCTGTGGATTGTCCAGAGGACGCCGGAAAGCGTCAAGCGCTGATTTTATCCGGCAAGGCAGCGGCGGCGCGATCGGCAGCTGCACGCCAACAACACTGTATAAATAAACATGCTATTATAAACAATTAACCGCCCGAGGAGGCCGAGTGAACGACGCACGCGCAGGATTCTTGTTAACCCGCCACTGGCGCGATACCCCCGCCGGCAGTGAAGTGGTGCTGTGGCTGGCAACCGACAGCGGCCCGCAACAGGTGGTATTGCCGCCGCAGGAATCCGTGGCGTTTATCCCGGCCTGCCAGCAGGAAGAGGCCGGCAGGCTGCTGGCGGGGGATCGCCACTGGCGCTTTGCCGCACTGGCGCTAAAAGATTTTCATCAGCGCCCGGTGGTTGGCCTCTATTGTAAGCAGCATCGCCAGCTACAACAGCTGGAAAAGCGGCTGCGCGAAAACGGCATCACGCTGTACGAGGCCGACGTGCGCCCGCCCGAGCGCTTTCTGATGGAGCGCTTTATCACCGCTGCGGTGTGGTTTAGCGGCCAGCCCGCCGGGGATCGTCTGGTCAATGCCCGGCTCAAGCCGCATCCTGACTATCGCCCGCCGCTGAAATGGGTATCGCTGGATATTGAAACCACTCGCCACGGTGAGCTGTACTGCATCGGCCTGGAGGGCTGTGCCCAGCGTGACGTCTATATGCTCGGGCCGGAAAATGGCGATGCCAGCCAGATCAACTTTCACCTTGAGTATGTGGACAGCCGCCCGCAGCTGCTGGAAAAGCTGAATGCGTGGTTTGCCCGTCATGACCCCGACGTGCTGATAGGCTGGAACCTGGTGCAGTTTGATCTGCGCGTATTGCAAAAACATGCTGACCGCTACGGCATCCCGCTACGGCTGGGGCGCGGCCACAACGCCACGCTGGAGTGGCGTGAGCACGGCTTTAAGCCCGGCGTGTTCTTCGCCCAGGCCAGCGGCCGCCTGATTATCGACGGCATTGAAGCGCTGAAATCCGCCTTCTGGAATTTCGACTCCTTCAGTCTGGAAGCGGTATCGCGCCAGCTGCTGGGCGAAGGCAAAGCGATCAATAATCCGTGGCAACGTATGGAGGAGATCGACCAGCGTTTTGCTGAAAATAAACCGGCGCTGGCCCACTACAATCTGAAAGACTGTGAGCTGGTCACGCGTATTTTCCAGCATACCGAACTGATGCCTTTCCTGCTGGAGCGCGCCTCGGTTAACGGGCTGGCGGTGGATCGTCACGGCGGTTCGGTGGCGGCGTTTGGGCATCTCTATCTGCCGCGTCTGCACCGCGCCGGGTTTGTCGCCCCCAATCTTGGCGACGTTGCGCCCCAGGCCAGCCCCGGCGGTTACGTGATGGACTCGCGCCCCGGCCTGTATGACTCGGTGCTGGTGCTGGACTACAAAAGCCTGTATCCGTCGATTATCCGCACCTTCCTGATCGATCCGGTCGGCCTGGTGGAGGGGATGGCGCACCCGCAAGAGGTGGATTCCGTCAGCGGCTACCTCGGCGCACGTTTCTCACGAACCATCCACTGCCTGCCTGAGATTGTCAGTCACATCTGGCAGGGGCGTGAAGCCGCCAAAAAACAGGGTAATAAACCGCTGTCACAGGCGCTAAAAATCATCATGAATGCCTTCTACGGCGTGCTGGGAACCAGCGCCTGCCGCTTTTTCGACCCGCGCCTGGCTTCGTCAATCACCCTGCGCGGCCACGACATCATGCGACAGACGCGTGAACTGATTGAGGCAGAAGGCTACGACGTGATTTATGGTGATACCGATTCGACCTTTGTCTGGCTTAAGACCGCCCATGATGAAGCGGCGGCAGAACACATTGGCCAGCGGCTGGTGATGAAGGTCAATCAGTGGTGGCAGCAGCATCTGCAAAGCGAGTATGGCCTGGAGAGTGCGCTGGAGCTGGAGTACGAAACCCACTTCAGCCGCTTCCTGATGCCGACCATTCGCGGAGCCGAACAGGGCAGTAAGAAACGCTATGCCGGATTAATTCGTCGCGACGGCAACCAGCGCATGGTGTTTAAAGGGCTGGAAACGGTGCGTACCGACTGGACGCCGCTGGCGCAAAAATTTCAGCAGGAGCTGTACCTGAAAATCTTCACCGGGCAACCCTACCAGGATTATATCCGGGAAACCGTGCGTCAGCTGCTGGATGGCGAGCTGGACGAACAGCTGGTTTACCGTAAACGTCTGCGCCGCCCGCTGGACGACTATCAGCGCAATGTGCCGCCGCATGTGCGTGCCGCCCGTATTGCCGATGAGCAGAACCAGAAGCTGGGGCGACCGCTGCAATATCAAAAAGGCGGCCATATACGCTACGTGATCGCCACCTCAGGCCCGGAACCGCTGGAGGCGCGTATCACTCCGCTGGACTACGATCATTACCTGACGCGCCAGCTGCAGCCGGTGGCTGACGGGATCCTGCCGTTTATGCAGGATGACTTCGCTACCCTGGTGACCGGGCAGTTAGGCTTGTTTTGACAGGTGACGAACGGGCAGCCTTCCAGTACCATATGAGGCTGCCTGTGTATTTACACCCTCATATCTGAAGCTGCTGCCATGTTGATATCTTTGCTGTCATTCATTGCCAGGCCAGTTGCCTGGCAGCAGTGCTGTTGCCTGAAACACTAGACGAGAATCGAGCCGAATATTTATGCCTTTTACACTTGGTCAACGCTGGATAAGCGATACGGAAAGCGAACTGGGACTGGGAACCGTGGTTGCCGTCGATACGCGCATGGTCACCCTGCTGTTCCCTGCTACGGGCGAAAACCGTCTCTATGCCAGAAATGATTCTCCCATCACTCGCGTCGTGTTTAATCCCGGCGATACCATCACCAGCCATGAAGGCTGGCAGCTGGAGGTTGACGAGGTCACCACCACCACCGGGGTGGTCAGTTATATCGGTACCCGGCTGGACACTAGCGAAACGGGCGTGGTGCTGCGTGAAGTGATGCTGGACAGCAAGCTGGTGTTCGGCAAACCTCAGGATCGCCTGTTTGCCGGGCAGCTGGACCGCATGGATCGCTTCGCCCTGCGTTTTCGCGCGCGTAAATACCAGAGCGAGCAGTATCGCCTGGCCACCAGCGGCCTGCGCGGTATGCGTACCAGCCTGATCCCTCACCAGCTGCACATCGCCCACGATGTCGGCCGCCGCCATGCGCCGCGCGTGCTGCTGGCGGATGAAGTGGGCTTAGGTAAAACCATTGAAGCCGGGATGATCATTCATCAGCAGCTGCTGGCCGGCCGCGCCGAGCGCGTGCTGATCGTGGTGCCGGAAACGCTGCAGCACCAGTGGCTGGTCGAAATGCTGCGCCGCTTTAATCTGCGTTTTGCGCTGTTTGACGACGACCGTTACGCACAGGCACAGCTCGACAGCGACAACCC
This sequence comes from Erwinia pyrifoliae DSM 12163, assembly GCF_000026985.1. NCBI lineage: Bacteria > Pseudomonadati > Pseudomonadota > Gammaproteobacteria > Enterobacterales > Erwiniaceae > Erwinia > Erwinia pyrifoliae. Next base: position 835,540 of record NC_017390.1, on the reverse strand, counting down.
GTTTGATACCGAGCAGATGATAATCTGTTCGCTGGACTTTGTGCGCCGCAACAAACAGCGCCTGGAAAAGCTGGCCGATGCCGAGTGGGATTTGATGGTGGTGGATGAAGCGCATCACCTCGTCTGGTCCGAAGACGCGCCGAGCCGCGAATACCAGGTTATCGAACAGTTGGCCGAACAGATCCCCGGCATCCTGCTGCTGACTGCCACCCCAGAACAGCTGGGGATGGAGAGCCATTTCGCGCGTCTGCGTCTGCTGGATCCTAACCGTTTCCACGATTTTGCCCAGTTTGTTGAAGAACAAAAGCACTTCAGACCGATTGCCGATGCGGTGACGATGCTGCTGGCCGACCAGAAAATAGGCAACGATGAGCTGAACCTGCTTAACGACCTGATGGGTGAACAGGATATAGAGCCGCTGCTGCAAACCGCTAATAGCGACCGCGAAGGTAAGCTGGCAGCGCGTCAGGAGCTGATCGGCATGCTAATGGACCGTCACGGTACCAGCCGCGTGCTGTTCCGTAACACCCGTAACGGCGTGAAGGGCTTCCCGAAACGCGAACTGCATCAGATCCGTCTGCCGCTGCCGACGCAGTACCAGACGGCCATTAAAGTGTCCGGCATTATGAGCGCCCGTAAAACCGCCGACGAGCGCGCACAGGATATGCTCTACCCGGAGCAGATTTATCAGGAGTTTGAGGGCGACAGCGGCACCTGGTGGAACTTCGACCCGCGCGTCGAATGGCTGATGGGCTATCTGACCAGCAACCGTGACAAAAAGGTACTGGTGATCTGCGCCAAAGCCGCCACCGCCCTGCAGCTGGAGCAGGTACTGCGCGAGCGCGAAGGCATTCGTGCCGCCGTGTTCCATGAAGGGCTGTCGATCATTGAGCGCGATCGTGCTGCAGCATGGTTCGCTTCGGAGGAGGATGGCGCTCAGGTTCTGCTGTGCTCGGAGATCGGTTCTGAAGGGCGTAACTTCCAGTTCGCCAGCCAGATGGTGATGTTCGACCTGCCGTTTAACCCCGACCTGCTGGAACAGCGTATTGGCCGTCTGGACCGTATCGGTCAGGCGCACGATATTCAGATCCACGTTCCTTACCTGGAAAAAACCGCGCAGGCGGTGCTGGTGCAGTGGTATCACGAGGGGCTGGATGCCTTCGAACACACCTGCCCGACCGGGCGGGCGGTCTACGACAGCGTTTATGCTCAGCTTATCGCATACCTCGCCGCGCCGGAAAACAGCGAAGGCCTGGAGGCGTTTATCCGGCAGTGCCGCAAGCAGCACGATGCGTTAAAGGCGCAGCTGGAGCAGGGGCGTGACCGCCTGCTGGAGCTTAACTCCAACGGCGGCGAGAAAGGCCAGGCGCTGGCGGATATGATTGCCGAACAGGATAATCATATTGAACTGGTGAACTTTGCGCTCAACCTGTTCGATATCGTCGGCATTAATCAGGAAGATCGCAGTGATAACCTGATCGTCCTGACGCCGGGCGACCATATGCTGGTACCGGACTTCCCCGGGCTACCGGAAGACGGCTGTACCATTACCTTCGACCGCAACCAGGCGCTGTCACGCGAAGATGCCCAGTATGTGAGCTGGGAGCACCCGATCATCCGCAACGGGCTGGATCTGATCCTTTCCGGTGATACCGGCAGCTGTGCGATTTCCCTGCTGAAAAACAAAGCGCTGCCGGTCGGCACCCTGCTGGTGGAGTTGATTTACGTGGTGGAAGCCCAGGCACCGAAGCATCTGCAACTCACCCGTTTCCTGCCGCCAACGCCAATCCGCATGCTGATTGACCGCAAAGGCACCAACCTTGCCGCCAAAGTCGAGTTTGAGAGCTTCAACCGCCAGCTTAACGCGGTGAACCGCCATACCGGCAGCAAGCTGGTGAATGCGGTGCAGTCGGACGTGCATGAAATCATCACCCTGTCGGAAGATCAGGCGGCCGAAGAGGCGCGTAAAGTGATCGACGCCGCCCGCCAGGAAGCCGACGAGAAGCTGAGCGCCGAACTGTCACGCCTGCAGGCGCTGAGCGCGGTGAATCCGAACATCCGTCAGGATGAGATCGACGCGCTGGAAAGCAATCGGCAACAGGTGTTGAGCAATCTCGATGAAGCGGGCTGGCGTCTTGACGCGCTGCGCCTGATCGTCGTTACGCACCAATAAACCAAACGGGGCCAGCATTCGCTGGCCCTGATGAGGATCCTATGGAACCCTATAATCCCCCGCCGGAACCCTGGCTGCACGTCCTCTATCAGGACGAGCACATCATCGTGGTGAACAAACCCAGCGGCCTGCTGTCGGTGCCGGGGCGGCTTGCCGAGTATAAAGACAGCGTGATGACGCGCGTGCAGCGTGATTATCCGGCGGCAGAATCGGTCCACCGACTGGATATGGCCACCAGCGGTGTGATGGTGGTGGCATTAACCAAAGCCGCCGAGCGCGAGCTGAAGCGCCAGTTCCGCGAACGCGAACCGCAGAAAACCTATGTGGCGCGCGTCTGGGGGCATCCGCAGCCGGCAACGGGTTTAGTGGATTTGCCGCTGATTTGCGACTGGCCGAACAGGCCTAAGCAGAAAGTGTGTTTTGACAGCGGGAAGTCCGCGCAAACGGAATATCAGGTGCTGGACTATGCCAGTGATAACAGCGCGCGCGTGCAGCTAAAACCGATTACCGGGCGCTCGCACCAGCTGCGCGTGCATATGCTGGCGCTCGGCCACCCGATGCTGGGCGATAACTTCTATGCCCATGACGAAGCGCGGGCGATGGCACCACGACTTCAACTCCATGCCGAAAGCCTGAGCATCACCCATCCGCACTACCGCACGCCGATGACCTTTCGCCAGCCGGCGGAGTTTTAATCGCCGCCAGCACGATCCTATTGCCCCCATCTCAAGGGGCGTCAGCGGCGCAGCCAGTTCGGATGCGGGCGGAGCGTCAAAACCGCAACGCGAGGATTTTACCTGCCGCCAGGCTCGAAATGGCCAGCAAGCCCGATCACTTAAAGGATTTTTCGCGCTTGATCAGGTCATATGCCGCCTGAATCTCCTGCGTTTTTTGCTTCGCCATCTCCATCATCTCTGGCGGCAGACCTTTCGCCACCAGCTTGTCCGGGTGATGTTCGCTCATCAGCTTGCGGTAGGCTCTTTTAATGGTGGTGGCATCATCGCTGCTTTTCACCCCGAGCATATTGCAGGCATCTTGCAGCGTCGGGCCGCGCTGCCCCTGGTAGCCGCCTTGCGAAGAGCCGCCGCTCTGGTAACCACCGCCAAACTGCTGGCCGCTTTCCATCATGCGCAGGAACCGATCGAACTGCGTGCGCGATATGCCCAGCTCTTCCGCAATGACATACAGCACCTGGCGTTCGTTAGGATGCAGTGAACCATCGGCAAACGCCGCCTGAATCTGGATTTCCAGGAACATACGGATCAGATCAAAACGACCAAAGCAGGCACTGCGCAGCTCACGCAGCTTATCGCGCAGAGGGTAATCCCCCTCTTTCCCTTCGCGGAAGGCACGCTGTGCCGCCGTACGCCCTTCACCATGCAGCTGCATGCGCTCCATCAGCAGCGACGCCATCTGAATATCGGCGTCTGTTACCCGCCCTTTCGATTTGGTCAAATGCCCCATCACCTGAAACGTGGTGCGAAAGAACAGCGCCTGACGCGTTTGCTGATCGGCAAAATAGCCCTGGCGACCAGGCGAGCGCGCTTTGTCAATCATATGCCCTACCAGCAGGCCGATAACCACGCCCCAAAAGCCCGCGCCGGACAATAAACCCAGAACCAGTCCTAATACTTTTCCCCAATAGCGCATAAACTCCTCATTAGGCCATGCTGAAGGCTAAATTTTGCATTATCATACCTGTCATTTATCTCATCGCCTATTGGTACGCGGCCAAACAAACCAGAAGTTTACCCGATTGTGTTCCGGGTGAAGGCAACAGCTACCGCCTTTGCGATCGGAAAGATTCAGGGTATGACTGGCGCAACGCTACCGAGTGCGATAGTCTCTGACCGTTTGTCGGCATGATGCCAGTGATTACGGAATTTTCGATACCGCGTATGAAAAAAAGACTACCTACGTTGCTGGCCACGCTTATTGGCTCAGCGCTTTATAGCCAGCAAGGGCTGGCCGACGACCTCGCATCACAATGTATGCTTGGGGTGCCCGGTTACGATCGACCACTGGTACAGGGAAAAAGCACTAACCAGTTACCGGTGACGATCAATGCGGATAAGGCCAAAGGCAATTATCCCGACGACGCCGTTTTTAGCGGTAATGTTGATATACGACAGGGTAACGGCCGCCTGCAGTCCGACGAAGTTCAGCTGCACCAAAAAATGCTGAGCGGACAAACCGCTGAAACGCGCACTGTCGATGCATTAGGTCATGTACGCTACGACGATAATCAGGTGATCCTGAAAGGCCCGAAAGCCTGGTCCAATCTCAATACTAAAGACACCAACGTATGGGAAGGCGACTATCAGATGGTCGGCCGACAGGGACGTGGCGTTGCCGACCAGATGAAGCTGCGCGGCGACAGCCGCTACACTATTTTGGAAAACGGCACTTTCACCTCCTGCCTGCCCGGGCAGAACACCTGGAGCGTTGAGGGTTCTCAGATTATTCATGACCGCGATGAACAGCTGGCGGAGATCTGGAACGCACGCTTCAAGCTGGGTTCCGTACCAATTTTCTACAGCCCCTACCTGCAAATGCCGGTGGGTAATAAGCGCCGTTCCGGTTTCCTGATCCCGAATGCGAGTTACAGTAAAAACAGCGGCTTCCAGTTTATGCTGCCGTATTACTGGAACATCGCCCCGCAGGCTGACGCCACCCTGACGCCGCACTATATCAGCCGCCGTGGCATGCAGTGGCAGAATGAGTTCCGCTACCTGACCGGTGCCGGGCCAGGGCTGGTAGGGTTTGACTATCTGAACTCTGACCGCGTTTACAATGACGAACATGCGGACGACGAAGCATCAAGCCGCTGGCTGTTCCATTGGCAGCACGCTGGCGTCTACGATCAGAACTGGCGCTTCAACGCTGACTACACCAAGGTCAGCGATCCCTGGTACTTTACCGATCTTGATTCGCCATATGGCTCGACCACTGACGGCTATGTCACGCAGAAATTCAGCGTCGGCTACGCGGAAAAGAACTGGGATGCCACGCTGTCGACCAAGCAGTTCCAGATTTTCTCCACCAACTCCAGTAATGATGTCTATCGCGCAGAACCTCAGTTCGACTTCAACTATTACCAGAATAACGTCGGGCCGTTTGATACTCACCTCTATGCCCAGGCGGTGAAATTCACCAATGTTGATTCAAATTTGCCGGATGCCACGCGTCTGCACCTTGAACCGAGCATCAATCTGCCGCTGTCCAACCGCTGGGGAAGCCTGAATACCGAAACCAAGCTGCTGGCGACCCATTATGAGCAAAACGAGATCGATTACTACAATTCACAAAATAGTAATCATCAGCTGAAAAACGCGGTTAACCGCGTTATGCCACAGTTTAAAGTCGACGGCAAGATGGTCTTTGACCGGAATATGGACTGGTCACCGGGCTATACCCAGACGCTGGAGCCGCGCGCGCAGTACCTTTACGTGCCTTATCGCGACCAGAGTCACGTCCGTGCTTACGACTCCACGCTGCTGCAAAGTGACTATACTGGCCTGTTCCGCGACCGTACTTACAGCGGTCTGGATCGTATCGCCTCAGCCAACCAGATGACCACTGGCGTCACCACGCGAATTTTTGATAACGATCTGGTTGAACGTTTTAATGCTTCCGTTGGTCAAATCTACTCGTTTACCCCGGCACGTACCGGTTTGAATAGCGTCGATAATGACGACAGAGGCAGCCTGGTGTGGGCGGGTGACAGCTACTGGAGGATCAGTGACCGCTGGGCAGCACGCGGTGGATTGCAGTATGACACCCGCATGGATAACGTATCGCAAGGTAATACCGTGCTGGAGTGGCGTCGTGATGCTGACCGCATGGTACAGCTGAGCTATCGCTATACCAGCGCGGAATATATCCGGCAGACGTTGACCAACTACAGCAATCAGGCACTGTATCAAAAGGATATCTCTCAGGTCGGTGCTACCGCCAGTTGGCCAATTGTTGACGCCTGGTCGGTGGTCGGTGCCTGGTACTACGATACCAAAGCCAACCAGCCAGCCGATCAGCTGTTGGGTGTCCAGTACAGCTCCTGTTGCTATGCGCTGCGCCTCGGCTATGAACGTAAAATCACCGGTTGGGAAAATGACAGCAGTAAGTACGACAATAAAATCTCGTTCAACATTGAACTGCGTGGCCTTAGCCCAGGCTATGGCTTAGGTACAGGTCAAATGCTGCGCCAGGGCATTCTGCCCTATCAACGCGCTTTCTGATGTTGTTTCTTTAGAATGCCAACCCGCAGTGCGGATAGAAGAATGGAAAAAGTATGAATAACTGGAGAATGCTAATCCTCGGTGCCGCTCTGACAGCCAGCACCGCGTTCGCAGCCCCGCAAGTTGTAGATAAAGTTGCCGCCGTGGTTAATAATGGCGTGGTGTTAGAAAGCGATCTGGACAGCATGATGCAGTCCGTGAAAGGTCAGGCACAGCAGGCTGGTCAGCAGTTGCCGGATGACAAAACCCTGCGTCACCAGATTCTGGAACGCCTGGTGATGGATAATATTCTGCTGCAAAAGGCAAAACAGGCTGGCCTGCAGATTAGCGATGCTCAGCTCGATCAGGCGATTGCTAATATCGCTCAGCAAAACAAAATCAGCGTCGATCAGCTGCGTAGTCGTCTGGCTTATGACGGCATGAACTATGCCAGCTATCGTGAGCAGATCCGCAAGGAAATGGCCACTGCGGAAGTGCGTAACAACGAAGTTCGCCGCCGTGTCACTATCCTGCCGCAGGAGGTCGATTCGCTGGCAACCCAGCTGGCCTCGCAGAACAGTGCCGGTACTGAACTGAATATCAGCCACATTCTGTTGCCACTGCCGGAAAACCCGACGCAGCAGCAGGTCGACGACCAGGAGAACCTGGCGAAGCAGCTGGTCAGCGAAGCCAAAGGCGGCGCTGATTTCGGTAAACTGGCGATTGCTAACTCTGCCGATCCTCAGGCGCTGAAAGGCGGCAACATGGGTTGGGGGCGTATCCAGGAGCTGCCGTCTCTGTTTGCTCAGGCGCTGGTGACGGCGAAAAAAGGCGATATTATCGGCCCTGTCCGTTCCGGCGTTGGCTTCCATATTCTGAAAGTGAACGATATGCGCGGTGACAGCCAGAGCATTTCGGTGACCGAAGTCCATGCCCGACACATCCTGCTAAAACCGTCGCCGGTAATGACTGACGATCAGGCGCGACAGAAACTGCAGCAGGTCGCCAATGAGATCAAAAGCGGCAAACTGACCTTCAGCGATGCGGCTAAACAGCTGTCGCAGGATCCGGGTTCAGCAAACCTGGGCGGCGACCTGGGCTGGAGCTCGGCTGAAGTTTACGACCCGGCTTTCCGTGACGCTCTGCTGCGTCTGAAGAAAGGCCAGATCGGCGATCCGGTTCACTCCTCATTTGGCTGGCACCTGATCCAGCTGATGGATACCCGCAAGGTGGATAAAACCGACGCGGCGAAAAAAGAGCGCGCTTACCGCCTGCTGTTTAACCGTAAATTCGCCGAAGAAGCCCAGACCTGGATGCAGGAAGAACGGGCTGCAGCCTACGTGAAGATCCTCGATGCCAATGCTCAGTAAGCAACGCGTTGTCGTCACCTGCGGTGAACCCGCCGGGATTGGCCCCGATCTGGTGGTTCAACTGGCCCAGCAAGACTGGCCGGTTGAACTGGTGGTTTGTGCTGACCCCGAACTGCTGCGCGCCCGCGCGGCAGCTTTGCATTTACCCCTTACGCTGCGCCAGTACCAGCCGGGCATCAGCGCCCGGCCGCAGCAGGCCGGTTCACTCACCGTGCTGCCAGCTCGCCTTGCCCAGCCGGTTAGCGCGGGTGAACTGTGCGTGGATAACAGTCACTACGTGCTGGAAACGCTCACCCGCGCCTGTGACGGTTGCCTGAACGGTGAGTTCGCCGCCCTGGTCACTGGCCCAGTGCACAAGGGGGTGATTAACGATGCCGGCATTCCGTTCAGCGGGCATACCGAATTTTTTGCCGGGCGAGCGGGCTGCGAGCCTGTGGTGATGATGCTGGCCACGGAAGAGCTACGCGTTGCGCTGGCAACCACGCATCTGCCGCTGAAAGACGTGGCGGCCAGTATTACCCGCGCCACGCTTCATAAAGTCATCACCATTTTGCACCGCGACCTGCAAAGCAAGTTTGGCCGGGCTGAACCCCATATTTTTGTTTGTGGTCTCAATCCCCATGCTGGCGAAGGCGGCCATATGGGCCGCGAAGAGATTGATGTGATGATTCCGGCGCTGGACGAGCTGCGCCAGCGTGGGATCAAGCTGACCGGTCCGCTCCCTGCCGATACGCTGTTTCAGCCGAAATATCTGCAACATGCCGATGCCGTGCTGGCGATGTATCACGATCAGGGACTGCCGGTGCTAAAATATCAGGGCTTTGGTCGGGCGGTGAATATCACCCTCGGTCTGCCATTTATCCGCACGTCTGTTGACCACGGTACGGCTCTTGAGCTGGCCGCTAGCGGTCAGGCCGATGCGGGCAGCTTTAAGACGGCGCTTAACCTCGCCATTACTATGATTAAGAGCAGTAATGAATAGTCGCGTTCACCAGGGCCACTTCGCCCGCAAACGTTTTGGACAGAACTTCCTTAACGATCGGTACATTATTGACAGCATTGTCAACGCCATCCACCCTCAACGCGGCGAAGCGGTGGTCGAAATCGGCCCCGGCCTCGGTGCACTGACCGAGCCGGTAGGAGAGCGGCTGGATAGCATGACGGTTGTCGAACTCGATCGCGATCTTGCCGCACGCCTGCAAACCCATCCGTTTCTGGGACCCAAGCTGACGATATTCCAGCAGGATGCCATGACCTTTGATTTTGCTACCCTGGCACAGGAAAAAGGTCAGCCGTTACGCGTTTTTGGTAATTTGCCGTATAACATTTCCACGCCGTTGATGTTCCATCTGTTTAGCTATGTCGGTGCCATTAAAGATATGCACTTCATGCTGCAAAAAGAGGTGGTTAACCGTTTGGTTGCCGGGCCGGGTAGCAAAGCCTATGGCCGTCTGACGGTAATGGCGCAGTATTACTGCCAGGTGATCCCGGTACTGGAGGTTCCACCAGAATCCTTCACCCCCGCGCCGAAAGTTGACTCTGCGGTGGTACGTCTGATGCCTTACGCACAGCCGCCGCACCCGGTTGACGATATTCGCGCTCTGAGCCGCATCACCACGGAAGCCTTTGGTAAGCGCCGCAAAACGCTGCGCAACAGCCTGGGCCACCTGTTCACCACCGACGTACTGGCAGAGATGAACATTGACCCGACATTGCGCGCAGAAAATATTACCGTTGCGCAATATTGCCAACTGGCTAACTGGTTGACTGCGCACCCTCAGCTGCAGGAGAACTCATCATGAACGAAACGCCCCGGGTTTGTGTTCAGGTACAAAGCGCCTATATTGAGTCGCAGTCTGCGCCTGAAGAAGAACGTTACGTGTTTGCTTACACCGTTACCATTCGTAACGTGGGGCGTATTGCGGTGCAGCTAATTGGCCGCTACTGGCTGATTACTAACGGTAACGCCCGTGAAACCGAAGTTCAGGGAGAAGGTGTGGTGGGAGAACAGCCGCATATCGAACCCGGCGGCGAATACCAGTACACCAGCGGTGCCGTTCTGGAAACGCCCATCGGCACCATGCAGGGCCATTATCAGATGATCGATGCCGATAGCGAAAGCTTTCTCGTGGACATTCCGGTGTTCCGTCTGGCAATTGCCTCCCATATCCACTAACCCGGCTTGATGCATGAGCACTTACCTCATTGGTGATATCCACGGTTGCTACACGGAGTTGCAATCGCTTCTTGATCGGGTGCAATTTGCCCCTGAAACCGACCAGCTGTGGTTAACCGGCGATCTGGTCGCTCGTGGGCCAGGATCGCTGGAAGTTCTGCGCTTTGTGCGTGCGCTGGGCGACCGCGTGAAGCTGGTTCTGGGAAACCACGATCTGCATCTTTTGGCGGTATACGCCGGGATAGCCCGCAATAAACCGAAGGATCGCCTGAGCGCCCTGTTGGAAGCTGACGATGTCGATGACCTGATCAACTGGCTGCGTCGCCAGCCGTTGATACAAATCGATGAAGAGAAAAAGCTGGTCATGGCACATGCCGGGATCACGCCGCAGTGGGATATTGACACCGCGCAGACCTGCGCCCGCGAGGTCGAAGCGGTGCTGAGCAGTGATACCTATCCGCTGTTTCTTAATGCCATGTACGGCGATATGCCGAACAACTGGTCGCCGGAATTGAGCGGACTCGCCCGCTTGCGCTTCAGCACCAATGCCCTGACACGCATGCGTTACTGCTTCCCGAACGGTCAGCTGGATATGATTGCCAAAGAATCACCAGACAGCGCGCCGCCGCCGTTAAAACCCTGGTTCAGCATTGCAGGCCCGGTCTCACGCGACTACACCATCGTCTTTGGTCACTGGGCGTCGCTGGAGGGCCAGGGTACGCCAGAAGGGATTATCGGCCTTGATACGGGCTGCTGCTGGGGCGGCAACTTAACGATGTTGCGCTGGGAAGATAAACAGATGTTTGTACAGCCATCACAACGAGAAAAACAGCGTTAGTCCGCCTGAAGGCCGAACCTGAATAGCAGGTACGGCCGGGGATTAGCGGCGATCGAGGATCTCAAAGCAGAAACTGTGCGAGTTCTTCTCGTCGGCATCGTGAAACTCGCTAAAGGTCGACTGCCATTCGTCCGGCTCGTAGTCCGGAAAATGCGTGTCACCTTCCACTTCGGCATCAATATGCGTCAGATAAAGGCGGTCAGCCTGCGGCAGCAGCTGTTCATAAATGCGCCCGCCGCCGATCACCATCAGCTCTTGCACTTCTCCGGCGGCCTTTAACGCATCTTCAATCGTCGTCACCCAGGTCACGCCTTCTGCAACGCCCTTTTGACGGCTGATCACAATATTCAGACGCCCCGGCAGCGGGCGGCCGATCGATTCCCAGGTACGGCGTCCCATGATCACCGGTTTATTCAGCGTGTGCTTTTTAAACCACGCCAGGTCGGCTGGCAGGTGCCACGGCATGGCATTTTCCATCCCAATTACGCGATCGGCCGCCAGGGCCGCAATCAGGCTAATCATCATATCAAACTCAACAGGGGGTAAAATTGGCGCCATCATACGTAAAGGCGAAACTTACGTCGATAGCTAAGCAGTAGTAATTAGGTAAAGGTTTATCAAGATAACACTTTCCTCAACCCGCACAGGTTTTCCCTACTGAGATCGTGCGGGCATGCTAAAATTCTGCAATTCATTCATCACGGACTATTGCAATGTTAGAAACCGGCCTGTTTGTTGCCACCATCGTGGTGCTCGGGATGCTTTCACCCGGCCCCGATTTTTTCCTGATCGTTAAAAATGCCGCTCGTTACCGCCGCAGCGCCGCGATGATGAGCGCGCTGGGCGTCAACTGCGCCGTTGCCACCCACATGGCCTATTGCGTCGCCGGGCTGGCGGTGGTGATCACCACCACACCGTGGCTGTTTATGCTGCTGAAATATGCCGGTGCTGCCTACCTGATTTACATCGGTATTCAGGCACTGATGTCACGCGGCAACGGTAAATTCAACTTCAACAATGGCGTACAGGAAGAGACCTCGCTGAAAAAAGCGTTTATGCAAGGCTATCTGTGCAATTTACTTAACCCGAAAGCCACGCTGTTCTTTCTGTCGATCTTTACCCAGGTACTGGATATCAATTCGGGCATCAGCGAAAAGCTTCTGTATGCGGGTATTATCCTGGGTCTGTCGTCCATCTGGTGGCCATTGCTGGTGATCCTGATGCAAAGTGGCCCGGTACGTCGTGGGTTAACGAAAGCCCAGCGTGTGGTGGACAAACTGCTTGGCGGCGTGCTGATTGCGTTGGGGATTAAGGTCGCATTATCCTGACGGTTGCTAAGGTTGCGATATTTTTTTCGCCATGAAAAAAGCCCTCCTGATTAACAGAGAGGGCTTTTTTTTATGGCCGGTTATATGCCAGGTTCCCGGCACCTTAGCGGGGGGCTTCCCCCGCTGCCTGAACCTGGCCGGCGATCTGCGCGTGCATCTCCTGCACCGAAATCACTTGCCCGGTAGCGCTGGCGTTCAGTGAGGTGGCCGTGGCAAAGCCACCGTTTAACGTGGTGTCATAGTGAACCTTGTACTGCAGGGCGCTACGGCGAATCAGCTTGGAATCCTCAATCGCCTGACGTCCGGCAGTGGTGTTGACAATATAAGCGTACTCGCCGTTCTTCAGGCGATCCTGAATATGCGGACGACCTTCATGCACCTTGTTCACCAGACGGACATCGATACCGGCCGCCTGCAGTACCGATGCCGTTCCTGCGGTGGCATCCAGCTCGAAACCAAACGCCTGCAGGCGGCGCGCCAGCTCCACGATGCGTTTTTTATCGCCCTCGCGCACCGACAGCAGCGCACGACCGCTTTTCTTCATATTGCTTTGTGCGCCAAGCATCGCTTTGCAGAAGGCTTCGGCAAAGGTACGGCCCACGCCCATCACTTCACCGGTAGAACGCATTTCCGGGCCGAGGATCGGGTCAACGCCCTGGAATTTGTTAAACGGTAGCACCACCTCTTTGACCGAGTAATACGGCGGGATGATCTCTTTGGTCACGCCCTGTGCTGCAAGGGTTTTACCCGCCATCACCCGCGCGGCCACTTTCGCCAGCGGCATACCGGTCGCTTTGGACACAAACGGTACGGTACGGGCGGCGCGTGGGTTGACCTCAATCAGGTAAACTTCGTTATCCTTGACCGCAAACTGCACGTTCATCAGGCCGCGCACGCCCAGCTCAAACGCCAGCTTTTCCACCTGCTGACGCATCACGTTCTGGATTTCCGCACTCAGCGTATAGGCTGGCAGTGAACAGGCCGAGTCGCCGGAGTGCACGCCAGCCTGCTCGATGTGCTCCATAATGCCGCCAATCAGCACCTGTTCGCCATCGCAGATGGCATCAACGTCAACTTCTACCGCATCGTCGAGGAAACGGTCCAGCAGCACCGGCGCATCGTTTGATACCGATACGGCGGTGTTGAAGTAGCGCTTCAGGTCGATTTCGTCATAGACGATTTCCATTGCGCGGCCGCCCAGCACATAAGACGGGCGCACCACCAGCGGATAGCCAATCATCGCCGCTTTTTCTACGGCCATATCAATGGCGGTCACCGTGGCGTTAGCCGGCTGCTTCAGGCCAAGGCGCTCAACCGCCTGCTGGAAACGTTCGCGGTCTTCAGCGCGGTCAATAGCATCCGGGCTGGTGCCGATAACCGGTACGCCAGCGGCTTCCAGCGCACGCGCCAGCTTCAGCGGAGTCTGGCCACCGTACTGCACGATAACCCCTTTCGGTTTTTCGATACGCACGATTTCCAGCACGTCTTCCAGCGTTACCGGCTCAAAGTACAGGCGGTCGGACGTATCGTAGTCGGTGGAAACGGTTTCCGGGTTGCAGTTGACCATAATGGTTTCAAAACCGTCTTCGCGCAGAGCCAGTGAGGCATGCACGCAACAGTAGTCAAACTCAATGCCCTGCCCGATACGGTTTGGACCACCGCCCAGCACCATAATTTTGTCACGATCCTGATTCGGGTTAGCCTCACATTCTTCTTCATAAGTGGAGTACATGTAGGCGGTATCGGTGGAAAACTCCGCCGCACAGGTGTCCACGCGCTTGTAGACCGGGTGCAGGTTGTACTGCGCGCGCAGCTGACGAATTTCGCTTTCAGGTACGCCGGCCAGCGCCGACAGGCGGGCATCGGCAAAGCCTTTACGTTTCAACGTGCGCAGGAAGTCGCAGTTCAGACCGCTAACGCCCTGTTGCGCCACCTGCTGCTCCAGCTGCACCAGCTCTTCAATCTGTACCAGGAACCAGCGGTCAACGTTGGTTAGCGCAAAGACATCTTCCACCGTCAGTCCGGCGCGGAAAGCATCGGCGATATACCAGATACGATCGGAACCGGCATCCTTCAGCTCATGACGGATAGTGGTCAGCGCCTCAGGATCGTTCAGATCGACCTTCGGATCAAAACCGTTGGCACCGACTTCCAGACCGCGCAGCGCTTTCTGCATTGACTCCTGCAAGGTACGGCCAATTGCCATCACTTCACCCACGGACTTCATCTGCGTGGTCAGACGGTCGTTAGCACCGGCAAATTTCTCGAAGTTGAAGCGTGGGATTTTGGTGACAACATAGTCGATGGATGGCTCAAACGAGGCCGGGGTCAGACCGCCGGTGATATCGTTCATCAGCTCATCCAGCGTATAGCCCACGGCCAGCTTGGCGGCAATCTTGGCAATCGGGAAGCCGGTGGCTTTCGACGCCAGCGCCGAGGAGCGCGAGACGCGCGGGTTCATTTCGATGATGATCAAACGGCCATTTTCCGGGTTGACCGAGAACTGGACGTTAGAACCGCCGGTTTCCACACCGATTTCACGCAGCACCGCCATCGAGGCGTTACGCATGATTTGATACTCTTTATCGGTCAGCGTCTGTGCTGGCGCAACGGTAATTGAGTCACCGGTGTGGATGCCCATCGCATCGAAGTTTTCAATTGAGCAGACGATGATGCAGTTGTCGTTTTTATCACGCACCACTTCCATCTCGTACTCTTTCCAGCCAATCAGCGATTCATCGATCAACAGCTCATTGGTGGGCGACAGATCCAGACCGCGCTCGCAGATCTCTTCAAACTCTTCACGGTTATAGGCAATGCCGCCGCCGGTGCCGCCCATGGTAAAGGAGGGGCGGATAATGCATGGGAAACCGACATCAGCGGCCACCGCCAGCGCTTCTTCCATAGTATGAGCGATACCGGAACGCGCGGTGTCGAGACCGATACTCTTCATCGCCACGTCAAAACGGCGGCGATCTTCTGCTTTATCGATCGCATCAGCGGTAGCGCCGATCATGGTCACGCCAAATTCAGCCAGTACGCCCTGACGTTCCAGCTCCAGCGCACAGTTCAGCGCGGTCTGGCCGCCCATGGTAGGCAGTACCGCATCCGGGCGCTCTTTTTCAATGATTTTGCGCACCACTTCCCAGTGGATCGGCTCGATGTAGGTGGCATCGGCCATTTCCGGGTCGGTCATAATGGTTGCCGGGTTAGAGTTCACCAGGATTACACGGTAGCCCTCTTCGCGCAGTGCTTTACACGCCTGCGCCCCCGAGTAGTCAAATTCACAGGCCTGGCCGATGACAATCGGGCCAGCACCAAGGATCAGGATACTTTTTATGTCTGTACGTTTTGGCATTTTTTCGCTCCTGATTATTTGGCAGTCGAACGGTAAGCTTCGATCAAATCAATAAAGTGGTCGAACAACGGGGCAGCATCGTGCGGGCCTGGGCTGGCTTCCGGATGGCCCTGGAAGCTGAAGGCCGCTTTATCGGTGCGGTGAATGCCCTGTACCGTGTGGTCAAACAGCGAGGTATGAGTCACACGCAGGTTGGCCGGCAGATTGCGGTCATCGACGGCGAATCCGTGGTTCTGCGCGGTGATCATCACCGTGTTGTTATCGTGGTCTTTAACCGGATGGTTACCGCCGTGGTGGCCGAGTTTCATTTTTACTGTTTTCGCCCCACTGGCCAGCGCCAGTAGCTGATGGCCGAGGCAGATGCCAAAGAGCGGAATATTCGTTTCCAGCAGGCGGTTAATTGCCGTCATCGCATAGTCGCACGGCTCCGGGTCGCCCGGGCCATTAGAGAGGAACACGCCGTCCGGATTGAGTTTCAACACCTCTTCTGCAGGGGTTTGGGCCGGTACTACCGTCAGGCGGCAGCCGCGATCGACCAGCATACGCAAGATATTACGCTTCACGCCGTAGTCGTAAGCCACCACATGGTACGGCAGCTCACCTTCTGCTTTCGCCGTCGGCAGCTCCGTTTCCAGCGTCCAGCTGCCCTGTAGCCATGTATAGGCGTCCGGGGTGGTCACTTCTTTCGCCAGGTCCATGCCTTTCAGGCCGGGAAACGCACGCGCTTTTTCCAGAGCAAAAGCGGCATCCGGTGCTTCTCCGGCAATAATACAGCCGTTTTGCGCCCCTTTTTCGCGCAGCAGACGGGTCAGTTTGCGCGTATCAATATCGGCAATGGCGACAATGTTGTGGCGGGTCAAATAATCTGACAGCCCTTCTTCATTGCGGTAATTGCTGGCAATCAGCGGTAAATCGCGGATAACCAGACCTGCTGCATGAACCTGAGTCGATTCTTCATCACCGGAGTTGGTGCCGACATTGCCGATATGGGGATAAGTGAGAGTGACGATTTGGCGGGAATAGGAAGGATCAGTGAGGATTTCTTGATAACCGGTCATTGACGTGTTGAAAACAACTTCTCCCACTGCCGATCCGGTTGCCCCTATGGCCCGACCGTGGAATTGGGTTCCGTCTTCCAGAACCAAAAGCGCTGACTTAATCAAAACATCCTCCAGGGAATAAACAGTCATAATATATGCATATTAATTCAGGAACGAGGCTGAAATCAATGCAAAAACTGCCTGAGTGCTCGGTTTTTGGCAAATTGCGCGCATTCTAATGATCGCTCCTGCTATTGTCTACCCTGACAGGCTGATTTTCATCGCTTTTTAACTCATTGAAGTGAAAATAGGAAGATTAACCCTGAAAACACCACATATCCGACTCATAAAATCGGTTGCCTGCGATCTTTTACAGGTTGTCGGTGGCTGCGAGCTAAAAAGTAGACCAAATGGTCAGAAGTAGCCTTTTTTAAGGTTCTGAAATTAAAAAAAACCTCACTTATATTATCTTGATAAAAATAAAATCAGTAAAACGGCATTTTCACAAAATAAAAAAAGGGGCAATATCATTATTGCCCCTTAAATCATCAAGCTATATCGAAAAAAAACCTGTCAAAAACTGTACTCTGCGGTTATAAACCCTGCAAATTTAGCACATCTCTCATATCATAAAGACCTGGTTTATTCGATCCCAGCCATTTTGCTGCCCAAACGGCACCTTTGGCAAAGGTCATACGGTCTGAAGCCTTGTGGGTTATCTCGACACGTTCGCCAATATCTGCAAACATCGCCGTGTGCTCCCCGACAATATCACCGGCACGAACGGTGGCAAAGCCGATGGTCTGCGCTTCGCGCTCACCGGTAAAGCCTTCACGGGCATACACCGCATGCTGCTCCAGATCCCAGTTCATCGCGCTGGCAATGGCTTCCCCCATTGCCAGCGCGGTCCCGGATGGCGCATCCACTTTATGACGATGATGCGCTTCGATAATTTCGATATCCGCATATTCGCCCATCACTTTGGCCGCTTTTTCCACCAGTTTGAGCACCAGATTCACCCCGACGCTGAAGTTGGCGGCAAATACAATAGCGATTTCCTGCGCTGCCGCCCCGATGGCGGCTTTGCCCGCATCGTCAAAACCGGTGGTGCCAATCACCATCGTTTTTTGATGCTGGCGGCAAAATGCCAGATAGTGCAGCGTAGCTTGCGGACGAGTGAAATCGATAAGCACGTCGAAGTCATTGACCACCGCTTCAAGGTTATCGGTGATGGTAATCCCCAATGCGCCACAGCCGGCCAACTCTCCGGCATCGGTTCCAACCAGTGAGGAACCGCTGCGTACCAGTGCCGCCCCCAAACGCGCCCCTTCAGCCTGCTTTGTGGCCTGTATCAGCTGACGCCCCATACGCCCTGCTGCTCCAACAATGGCGATACGGATCTCTGCATTACTCATAGTTATTCATTCCTGACTGATATCTGTGCCTGCACAACGCTCACAGGTTAATCATGCGTTAACCTCTGCGCCACCTTTAACCACCTGTTATAAGGATTTTACGCCAGAGCGTGGTGATTATCAGTAAAACAGATTGATCAAAATGAGGAAAAAGGCACGCCGGGGATGGGGAACAGGCAACAACGCGATCCGTATAGGATAACAGTCATGGCGCGATGCAGGCAAAAAGCGGGGGCGCTGTTTCCGCGCCCCGGAGACATTAGTCCAGCTGCCGAACCTCTACGCGCAGCTCTTTAGGCACTTCAAAAATAATGTTTTCTTCACGCCCGATCAGCTCCACGGCATCCACGCCTCCCAGCTCATTCAGCCGCTGGATAACCTGCTGAACCAGAATATCCGGCGCGGACGCGCCGGCTGTGACGCCAACACAGGTAACGCCCTGGAGCCATTGTTCCTGAATATCATCTGCTGAATCAATCAGCCGCGCCAGCTTGCCGGCTCGCTGAGCCAGCTCCGCCAGACGGTTGGAGTTGGAGGAGTTTTTAGAGCCGACGACTAATACCACATCGGCATCACGCGCGAGGTTTCTGACCGCCTCCTGGCGATTCGTGGTGGCGTAGCAAATATCATCCTTGCGCGGCCCGACAATCTTAGGGAAGCGTGCGCGCAGAGCATCGATCACCTCACTGGTGTCATCAACCGACAGTGTGGTTTGCGTCATAAAGCTCAGGTTATCTTCATTCTTCACCTGAAGCCTTGACACATCTTCCGGCTTTTCGACCAGATACATGCCACCAAGCGGGTTATTATATTGCCCCATGGTGCCTTCGACCTCCGGGTGACCGGCATGACCAATCAGCACAGCCTCGGTGCCCCTACGGCTGGCACGCGCCACCTCCATATGCACTTTAGTGACCAGTGGACAGGTAGCGTCAAACAGCATCGTCAGCTTACGGGCTTTGGCTTCAGCACGCACCGCCTGTGAAACGCCATGCGCGGAGAAGATCAGGATTGAACCGTCCGGAACCTCATCAATTTCTTCGATAAAGATGGCGCCGCGCTCACGCAGGCTGTTAACCACATAGCGATTGTGTACCACTTCATGGCGCACGTAGATCGGTGCACCATACATTTCCAGTGCACGCTCAACAATACTGATAGCGCGATCAACGCCCGCGCAGAAACCACGCGGATTAGCCAACAGGATCTGCATTGCTCATCTCCAGTAGCGGATCGATTTCCAGCACTTCGATGTCGAAGTGGATGGTCTGTCCGGCAAGCGGATGGTTGAAATCGACGGTGATGGAATCGCCGGAGATTTCACGAATCACCCCCGGCATTTCATTGCCATCCATGCCGCTGAACAGCATGATGGCACCGATTTCTGGCTCTCCGGCTTCGACGAAGTCGCGGCGCGAAAAGTACTGGATCAGGTCCGGGCTGATGCTGCCGAACGCGTCTTGTGCATCCAGCGCAAACGCCGCCTTACCGCCAACGGGCAGCCCGACCAAATGGCTTTCAAGCCGTTGCGACAGGCTACCGTCGCCCAGACGAAACAGAGCCGGCTTGCCGTTATTACGCGTGGACTCCGCCGTGGAACCGTCCGCCAGTTTTAGCGTGAAATGCACCAGCACCGCGCTGTTACTCTGTACAGAATCGCTCATGCGTTACCCTTTATGCTCAGACTGCTTACTGGCCGGGCTGATAAACCCTTCCAGTACGATCAGCGCGGCACCGATACAGATACCGCAGTCGGCAATGTTAAACGTCGCAAAGTGCCAGTCACCGATATAAAAGTCGATAAAGTCGACGACGAAGCCATGATATGCCCGGTCGAACAGGTTACCCAACGCTCCACCAACAATCAGCGCATAAGCGATATTATTCAGTTTGTTACTGGCTTTGCTGCGGTACATCATCACCAGCAGCACCACGACGATAGCGATGGCAATGCCGGCGAAGAACCAACGCTGCCAACCCCCTTTATCAGCAAGGAAACTGAACGCCGCGCCGTAGTTGTGAGCGTAAAAGAAATTAAAGAATGGCATCACCGACATCGATTCGTGCAGCATCAGATTATTCATAATCCACTGCTTGCTGGCAAAATCAATGGCGATAACCACCAGCACCAGCCACAGCCAGCGCAATCCGGTTGAGAGAACGGGTTTATTCATCATGCAAACTTACGCTCTTCGCCACTGCCGGCGACGTTAGTCACACAGCGACCGCACATTTCAGCGTGTTCGGCATTCTGGCCAATATCGCTGGTGTAGTGCCAGCAGCGCGGGCACTTCTTGCCTTCCGCTTTGCGCAAGGCAATTTTCAGGCCTTTCACCGTGTCACTCTGCTGGGCATCGTCGGGAGCCTGCGCGTAATCCGCCACTTCAGCCCCCGATGTCAGCAGCACAAAGCGCAGCTCTTCGCCCAGGCCGATCAGTTTTTCCGCCAGCTGCGCGTCGGCATACAGCGTGACGCTGGCTTCCAGCGAGCCGCCCACGCGCTTGTCGGTACGAGCCTGCTCGATAACCTTGTTAACCTCGCCGCGCACTTTCAGCAGTTCAGCCCAGTAGGCATCGTTCATCGGCTGGTTATCCGCCAGGCTGAACAGGCCGTCAAACCACTCTTCGGTGAACACATACTGCGCACGCTTGCCGGGCAGGTAGCCCCAAATTTCATCAGCGGTGAAGGACATGATCGGTGCCATCCAGCGCACCAGCGCTTCAGCGATGTACCACAGCGCGGTCTGACAGCTGCGACGTGCCAGGCCATCGGCTTTAGCGGTGTACTGGCGGTCTTTAATGATATCCAGATAGAAAGAACCCATCTCAACCGAGCAGAACTGCATCAGGCGCTGTACCACCTCATGGAAGTCGTAAGCTTCATATGAGGCAACGATGTCATTCTGTGCCGCCAGCGCACGGCTGACCGCCCAGCGATCCAACACCACCATCTCTTCCGGTTTCACCTTATCGGTTTCAGGATTAAAGCCAGCGAGGTTGGCCAGCAGGAAACGCGCGGTGTTGCGGATGCGGCGATAACTGTCGGCGGAGCGTTTAAGAATTTCGTCGGAAACGGCAATTTCCCCGGAATAATCGGTGGATGCCACCCACAAACGCAGAATATCGGCCCCCAGCTTGTTCATCACGTCCTGCGGGCTGATGGTATTGCCCAGCGATTTTGACATCTTGCGGCCCTGACCATCAACGGTGAAGCCGTGAGTCAGTACCTGGCGGTATGGCGCTTTGCCTTTCATCGCCGTAGAGATCATTAATGACGACATAAACCAGCCGCGATGCTGGTCGGACCCTTCCAGATACAGATCCGGCGCATTGCCGCCAAATTCAGGGCGCTCATCAACAACTGAATAGCTGGTGGAACCCGAGTCAAACCAGACGTCCAGCGTATCCGGCACTTTCACGTAATTATCCGCATCAGCGCCCATCAGCTCGCGGGCATCGAGATCCCACCACGCCTGAATGCCATCCTGCTCTACGCGCACGGCGACTTTTTCCATCAGCTCCAGCGAATCCGGGTGCAGCTGCTCGGTATCTTTATGCACGAACAGCGCCATCGGCACGCCCCAGGTGCGCTGGCGCGAGATGCACCAGTCAGGACGATTGGCGACCATCGATTCAATACGCGCCTGGCCCCAGTCCGGGATCCACTGCACGCCTTTGATCTCCTTCAGCGACTGCGCACGCAGTCCTTTCTGTTCCATGCTGATAAACCACTGCGGCGTGGCGCGGAAGATAATCGGGGTTTTGTGACGCCAGCAGTGCGGGTAGCTGTGATGCAGTTTTTCAACGTGCAGCAACGCGCCCTGCTCACGCAGCAGCTCTACGATCAACTCGTTGGCCTTAAACACGTTTACGCCATCCAGCGTTGGGTAAGTCCCCGGTAAGAAGCTGCCGTCCGGCCCCACCGGATTGGCGGTTTCAATCCCGTACTTCTGTCCGATAACGTAGTCGTCCGGGCCGTGGCCTGGGGCGGTGTGAACCGCACCGGTACCGGCTTCCAGCGTCACATGCTCCCCAAGCACCACCGGAGAAACGTGAGCAAGGAACGGATGCTGGAAGCCCATCAGCTCCAGTGCCGCGCCCTGCACGTTGCCCAGCACGGTCCATTGCGTCACGCCAACGCGCTTCATGACGCTGTCGACCATATCTTTAGCGAGGACCAGCGCACGGCCTTCGACCTGCACCAGCTGATACTCAAATTCAGGATGCAGGGAGATGGCACGGTTCGCCGGCATGGTCCACGGCGTGGTGGTCCAGATCACCAGTGAAATCGGACCATCGACGTGGGCAGCGCCAAATTTGGCCTGCACCGCGTCTTTATCCACGGCGTTAAACATCACATCTATCGAAGGGGAGGTTTTATCGTAATACTCCACTTCCGCTTCCGCCAACGCGGAGCGGCAGTCCAGACACCAGTGAACCGGCTTGGCACCTTTGTGCAGATGACCGTTGCCGATGATTTTGCCCAGCGCACGGATGATGTTGGCTTCGGTTTTGAAGTCCATCGTCAGGTAAGGGCGACCCCAGTCACCCAGCACGCCCAGACGAATAAAGTCCGCTTTCTGCCCTTCCACCTGCCCGGCGGCGTATTGGCGGCAGGCGGCACGGAATTCCGCCGCGCTGACTTTCTCGCCCGGCTTACCGATGGTTTGCTCTACTTTATGCTCAATCGGCAGACCGTGGCAGTCCCAGCCCGGGACATAAGGCGAGTCATAGCCCGCCATGCCTTTCGACTTAACGATAATGTCTTTCAGAATCTTGTTAACCGAGTGACCAATATGAATGCTGCCGTTAGCGTAAGGAGGGCCATCGTGCAAAATAAAGGTTTTTTTCCCTTTTTTGGCTTCGCGGATGATGCTGTACAGCTTGTCATCATACCAGCGTTGCAGCATGCCCGGTTCGCGTTTGGCCAAATCGCCACGCATCGGGAACCCCGTTTCCGGCAAATTCAGGGTAGATTTATAGTCACTCATCAGATTCTCGGTTCCGTATGTCGGTTCTGTTTAAACTTGGACCGATGTCTGCTGCCCAAAAAATCGTCGGGCAGTCACGACATCGTTAGCAATTTGTTCTTTCAGTGCGTCGAGCGAAGTGAAGCGCTGCTCATCGCGTATCTTATCCAGCAATACTACGTCAATATACCGCCCGTACAGGTCAATGGTGACGTCCAGCAGATGCACTTCCAGCTGCTGACGTAACCCGGCGACGGTGGGTCTTGTACCGATATTTGCCACGCCGGGCAGTGCGCGCTCCCCCAGTCCCAGCACTTCAACGGCATATACTCCTTTTACCGGAGAAACGGTACGCCGTAGTGGCAGGTTGGCAGTGGGGAAACCGATGGTGCGGCCGAGCGCATCGCCATGCACCACCCGACCGGATATGCTGAACGGACGCCCCAGCAGAGACTGCGCCAGCGGCAAATCATCTGCAGCCAATGCCTGGCGCACCGCCGTGCTGCTGATGCGTTTTCCGCCATCGCAAAAAGTCTGAGTGCTGATGACATTAAAGCCATATTCGACGCCAGCTTTCTGTAATAACAGGAAATCGCCCTGGCGACCAGCGCCAAAGCGAAAATCATCACCCACCGCCAACAGCTGCACGCCGAGTTTATTCACCAGCAGGTCAGTTATAAAACGTTGCGCGCTGTACGCGGCAAAATGGCGATCGAAGCCCACGCACAGCACTGTGTCAACGCCAGCCTGTTCCAGATAACGCAGTTTTTCGCGCAGCCTTGTTAGCCGGGCGGGCGCTTTATCTGCCGTGAACAGCTCCAGCGGCTGAGGTTCAAACAGCATCACCACCACCGGCAAATGACGTCGACGCCCCTCTGCGCACAGCTGTGCCAGCAGCGCCTGGTGCCCGCGATGTACGCCATCGAAGTTGCCGATGGTCAGTACGCAGCCGCGATGCTGCTCTCTCAGGTTATGTATGCCGCGTATCAACTTCATGGCTGGCTCAAATTTGTGGAAATCGGCGGATTATACCTTGTACAGCCCTCAAGGTTAACCCACGAATACCGGCTTTGATGCTTTCTTCCTGGCATTTCGTTCTGTATGGTGCACTTCCAGCGCGGGATGATATTTTTCTTGTGATTAAGCTGTATTAGCCGGGACGAAGCTGATAGAATCTTGCGCCATCGAAACGTAACCAAGTGCCTTAGCTTCACCGGCGCTTATTTGCACAAATCCATTGACAACCGAAGGCGAAAAGGGCATATTCCTCGGCCTTTGAATGTCCTCATAGAACTATTTGGGAGTTGGACCTTGGCTAATATCAAATCAGCTAAGAAACGCGCCGTAACGTCTGAGAAGCGTCGTAAGCATAACGCTAGCCGTCGTTCAATGATGCGTACTTTTATCAAGAAAGTATACGCGGCTATCGCTACCGGCGATAAAGCGGCTGCGCAGAATGCATTTAACGAAATGCAACCACTTGTGGATCGCCAGGCTGCTAAAGGCCTGATCCACAAAAACAAAGCTGCACGCCATAAAGCAAACCTGGCTGCACAGATCGGCAAAATGGCTTAATGCCTGCTTGTTAGTCGAGCTTTGATAAAGAAACCGCCTGACCGGCGGTTTTTTTATTTTTTGGGGTATATAGACGTTTGCTGCGCGGGGCTGATGCGGCATTAAAAAGCGCCTCAAAATGCTCACTTACTTCAGTAAGCTGCGCTTTTTCGTTACTTTTTGCCTTGCCTCATCTTTGCTTGCTGCACTCCGGTCGGTGTGGAAAGCGCACATCAAATACTCAATTACTCCGGCAAGCTGCTATTTTTCATAACTTTTTTCCTTGCCTCATCTTTGCTCGCTGCACTCCGGTCGGTGTGGAAAGCGCACATCAAATACTCACCTCCTCCGGCAAGTGCACTATTCCACTTCTCCTATACCTGACTCACTCTTGCTCGCTGCATTCTGTACGATGTGGAAAAGCCTTTAACATCAGCGCCTGTCAAAGGCCGCGGAGCGGGCAATCGTATCGCTGCACCACGCCCTTCGCCTTATCGCTTATCTTAATTTAATACGCAGCAGCGTATAGCCAACCAGCGCGGAGATAACCGAGCCGCCCAGAATGCCGAGTTTAGCCAGCGTCACCAGCTCTTCATGCGCGCCGTCAAACGCCAGCGAAGCAATAAATATCGACATGGTAAAACCAATACCGCAAAGTACGCCCACTGCGGCAATATCAACCATACGGGTATTTTCCGGCAGCGCGGCAATATTCAACTTCACCGACAGCCAGCAGATCAGGGTGATCCCCAGCGGTTTACCGATGAATAAGCCCAGCATAATCCCCAGCGGTACCGCCGAGAACAGGCCATCAAGAGAGACCCCGCTCAGGGAAACTCCGGCATTAGCAAAGGCAAACAGCGGCAGGATCAGCCAGCTGACCCACGGATGCAGGCCGTGTGCCAGCTCAATCGCCGGGGAGTGCCCTTCGTGCTTTTCCAGCGGAATAAACAGGCCCACTATTACCCCGGCCAGCGTGGCATGTACGCCAGATTTCAATACTGCAACCCAAAGCACCATGCCGACAGCCAGATAGACAGATGTTTTTCGCACGCCACACAGATTGAGCACGGCCAGAACCCCAATGGAGGCAGCCGCCACGACCAGTGAAAGCAGTGACAGATCGCTGGTATAGAAAAAAGCGATAATGACGATGGCACCCAAATCATCTATCACCGCCAGCGCCATCAGGAACATTTTCAGCGCCACCGGCACGCGACTGCCGAGCAGGGCCAGAATACCCAAGGCAAACGCAATATCGGTGGCGGTAGGAATAGCCCAGCCGTTGATCGCCTGTGCGTCATGGTGATTGAACGTGGCATAGATCAAGCCCGGTGCCAGCATACCGCCCAGCGCGGCGATCAGCGGGAACATCGCCCGTTCCCTTCCCTTCAGCGAACCCATCATCAGTTCACGCTTCACTTCCAGCCCGATCATCAGGAAGAACAGCGCCATCAGCGCGTCATTAATCCACAACAGCAGATCTTTATTGATATCCAGCGCGCCAAAACGAAGCTGGACCGGCAGCGCCAGCAGCGCCTGGTAGGCATGCCGGGTACTGTCGTTATTGGCAAGAGACATGGCGATCGCTGCGGCGAGGATCAGTATGACGCCACCGGTGGCGTCATTTTTTAACAGTTTTTTCAGAAACAGGTTCATTACAGGCTCCGCTGACTACCCAGATGATGTTGTCCAGATTGCGGACAGCATACGTGTTAAGACCGTTCAAAAAAAACAGTTTATTTTTCACAAAAGCATCAATATTTACGATTGGTTTAAATCAGGCAAGGAGAGGCTAAAACAGGATAATTAACCAGTACGCAGGGTAAAACAACTCCAGACGCAACCATTAGCATCAGGATCATTAACTTACTGATATCAAATGGAGAAGTTTTATTAAGGGAAAATAGAACTGATAAACAGGGGCAGATAACCGGGCGTGCCCCCCTGTCACAGCAGGGAGTGACGCCCGTATCATTAGCGGGTCAAATCGTCGAAAAACTTCTTCACGCCATCGAAGAAGGTTTTAGAACGCGGGCTGTTTTTCTCACCAGACGGGCCACCGAAGCTCTCGTCCAGTTCACGCAGCAGCGCTTTCTGTTTATCATTCAGGCTGACCGGGGTTTCTACCACCACGCGGCACAGCAGATCGCCCTGCGCACCACCGCGTACTGATTTAACGCCTTTACCACGCATGCGGAACAGCTTGCCGGTCTGGGTTTCTGCTGGCACCTTCAGATTGACGCGGCCATCCAGCGTCGGGACTTCAATTTCCCCGCCCAGCGCAGCCATCACAAAGTTGATTGGCACCTCGCAGTACAGGTTATTCTCTTCACGTTCGAAGATGTGATGCTTGCGCACCTGAACCTGTACATACAGATCGCCAGCTGGTGCGCCCTGCTCACCGGCTTCACCTTCACCGCTAAGACGAATGCGGTCGCCGGTATCGACGCCCGCCGGGATTTTCACCGACAGGGTTTTCGATTTCTCAACCCGGCCATGACCGTGACAGGCATAACACGGATCCTTGATTACCGAGCCGCGCCCGTGACAGGCCGGACATGCCTGCTGCACGGTAAAGAAGCCCTGGCGCATCTGTACCTGGCCTGCACCGTGACAGGTTGAACAGGTTTGCGGTTTAGTCCCCGCTTTAGCGCCGCTGCCGTGGCAAACGCCACACTCATCCAGCGTTGGGATACGGATCTCTTTGGACACGCCGCGTACCGCTTCTTCCAGCGACAGCTCCATGTTATAGCGCAAATCGGCACCGCGAGCGGCGCGCTGCTGACGGCGGCCCCCGCCGAAAATATCGCCGAATACGTCGCCAAAGATATCGCTGAAATCAGCGCCGCCGCCGCCAAATCCGCCTTGGCCACCGCCGCCCATTCCGCCCTGTTCAAAAGCAGCATGACCGTACTGATCGTAAGCCGCTCTTTTCTGGCCATCGGTCAGGATCTCATAGGCTTCTTTAATCTCTTTAAATTTGCCTTCAGATTCTTTATCGCCCTGGTTGCGGTCAGGGTGAAACTTCATTGCCAGTCGTTTGTAGGCTTTTTTGATTTCACGCTCATCCGCCGATTTGGCAACGCCTAAAATCTCGTAATAGTCTCTTTTCGCCATTGTTATTGATCCTGCCCTTAACATGCGTGCACGGGCGTGGATAACATCCTACGCCCGTGCTGGTTAATCCCGGCAGCCTGTGGTGCGCTACCGTGCCCGCTCAAGGGCGATTATTTTTTGCTGTCTTTCACTTCTTCAAATTCAGCGTCGACAACGTCTTCATCTTTTTTCGCACCTTCGGTGGCATCCGCTGCGCCGCCAGCGGCCTGCTGCTGCTGAGCGAACTCCATCAGCTTGCCGGAGACTTCCATCAGAGCCTGCATTTTGGCTTCGATTTCCGCTTTGTCTTCACCTTTCAGAGCCGTATTCAGATCGGTCAGAGCCGCTTCAATCGGGGCTTTGTCGTCTGCCGGCAGTTTATCGCCAGCTTCGTCAAGCTGCTTACGCGTGCTGTGAGCCACCTGGTCGCCCTGGTTACGCGTCTGTACCAGCTCTTCAAACTTGCGGTCAGACTCGGCGTTAGCTTCCGCATCACGCACCATTTTTTCGATTTCTTCGTCATTCAGACCGGACGAAGCCTTGATGGTGATCTTCTGCTCTTTACCGCTGTTTTTATCTTTAGCGGAAACGTGCAGGATACCATCAGCATCGATGTCGAAGGTCACTTCAATCTGTGGCATACCGCGTGGCGCGCCCTGGATACCATCAAGGTTAAACTGACCGAGAGATTTGTTATCCGCTGCGCGTTTACGTTCACCCTGCACTACGTGGATGGTCACCGCAGACTGGTTATCCTCCGCAGTAGAGAACACCTGGCTGTGCTTAGTTGGGATCGTGGTGTTTTTGGCAATCAGTGAAGTCATTACGCCGCCCATGGTTTCGATACCCAGCGACAGCGGGGTCACGTCCAGCAGCAGTACATCTTTCACTTCACCGGCCAGCACGCCGCCCTGAACCGCAGCACCCACGGCAACCGCTTCGTCCGGGTTGACGTCTTTACGTGGCTCTTTACCGAAGAACTCAGCCACTTTCGCCTGCACCATTGGCATACGCGTCTGGCCACCAACGAGGATCACATCGTTAATATCAGAAACGGACAGGCCGGCATCCTGTAGAGCAACTTTCAGCGGCTCAATAGAACGGGCTACCAGATCCTCAACCAGGGATTCCAGTTTTGCACGGGTGACTTTAATGTTCAGGTGCTTAGGACCGGTCGCATCCGCCGTGATGTACGGCAGGTTAACATCGGTCTGCTGCGCTGAAGACAGCTCGATTTTGGCTTTCTCTGCGGCTTCTTTCAAACGCTGCATGGCCAGCGGATCGTTATGCAGGTCAATGCCCTGGTCTTTCTTAAACTCGGCCACGAGGTAGTTGATCATACGGCTATCGAAGTCTTCACCGCCCAGATGGGTATCACCATTGGTTGCCAGCACTTCGAAGGTTTTCTCGCCGTCAACTTCATCGATTTCGATGATAGAGATATCGAAAGTACCACCGCCCAGGTCATATACCGCGATGGTGCGGTTGCCCTGGCCTTTGTCCAGACCGTAAGCCAGCGCGGCGGCGGTAGGTTCGTTTATGATACGTTTTACGTCCAGACCTGCGATACGGCCAGCGTCTTTGGTCGCCTGGCGTTGTGCATCGTTAAAGTAGGCCGGTACGGTGATAACCGCTTCGGTCACCGCTTCACCGAGATAATCTTCGGCGGTTTTCTTCATTTTTTTCAGCACTTCGGCTGAAATCTGTGGCGGAGCCACGCGCTGGCCTTTCACATCCAGCCAGGCATCGCCGTTGTCAGCGCCAACGATTTTGAATGGCATGATTTTGATATCACGCTGCACTTCTTCGTCCTGGAAACGACGGCCAATCAGGCGCTTAATCGCAAACAGGGTATTCTGCGGGTTGGTAACAGCCTGACGTTTAGCAGGCTGACCAACCAGCGTTTCACCATCCTGGGTGTAAGCGATAATAGAAGGCGTGGTACGATCGCCTTCTGCATTTTCCAGTACGCGCGCTTTGCCGCCATCCATAATGGCAACACAAGAGTTGGTTGTACCCAGGTCAATACCAATAATCTTACCCATCTAAACATCTCCCACTTAAAATTTGTATCAATCAGGTTATGAACCATTAGATGTGGGCATCTTTCACAGTTTCAACTGCTCGCCCTACGTTTTTTTCAGGTTCGTACTCTTGGATGCCAAATAAGATGGGGCCGGGTAACGCGGCATCAAGGGGCGGGGTAAAAAAATTTTCACTTTACAGCAAAATAATTTGCAACCGGGCTAAACGCCTCCCCGTGTAACCCGGCACGGGTACAACAAATTTACCGAGCTATGCCAAGCCGGGCTGTCATTGTCATCCCCGAGCTATCGGCCTGCCAGGCCACGCTGTCGTCCTACCCGGTCGACGTCAATTTAGCCATCGGCTCGAAAGCCGTCGGGGTTCCCCCATGTGGCTCAGGCGATAACCTATGGCAGGAGAGCACGTCAGCTAAGTCTCTTTATCTGTCATTAATATACCATCCTGGCCGGAGATCGATTTCTCATCCCTTTTTTATCAAATCACTGTTTTAAGGATTATCTTATAAACAACCCTTAAGAAGCATAAATGATGTCAAGCCAATATCAGTTCCTTTATTGTATGCATATTATGAAATGTTAACAGGTACATGTGGGGTACGAAATGACGGCATCACAAGGCTGGTCAAAAGAGCTGGAAGGGCTGAGAGGCATAGCCTCTTTGTGGGTTTTGCTGGGGCATATTAGTTTGTTGGTCAATTTCCATATAAAACTCATCTCTTCGCCTGGGATCGGTGTCGATCTGTTCATTCTTCTTTCTGGCTATCTGATGGCAAAGAATTATATAGAACGTAAGGACAGAGAACCTTGGAATAAAGCCGAAACAATAAGAAAATTCTGGATTCGCCGCTTTTTCCGCATCGCTCCGCTTTATTATACATTATTAGTTTTCGCTATCTGCTTTGGCCCCTGGCTTGGTGAAATGCGCGACATTATCTCTCAGTATTCCCCCGGTTCTGCTACTGAAGCGTCGCGATATTCAGACCAGTCCCTGTCTAATATTATGACTCACGTCACCTTTATTTTTGGCCTCTTACCTGAATATGGGTTTAACACTGCGCTTCCCGACTGGAGCATTGGTCTGGAGATGCAGTTCTATCTGCTATTTCCCTTTATTATGCTGTTAGCCGGCCGTTTCGGCTATGCCCGCAGCCTGCTGGCCATCATGTTGCTGTGCATCATTGGGAAGTTCGTTTTCCGCGACTATTATGAAGCGTTTAAAATGCCCTCGTTGATATTAATCAAACTTAATATCTTCCTTTCCGGCATGCTGCTGGCTGAAGCCGTGCGTAGAAAATCCATGCTGTATATTTTACTTGCCCTTGCAGGCCCGGCTGCCAGCGTATTTATTGCCGCTGAAGTGATGAAGCTACAAATAGTGATGGAAGTCCTGATGATATTATTTATGGCGCTCATTCTTTGGCAGCATTCTAAAGGCAGTAAAATGGAATCACTCATTGTCTGGCCACGGAAAGTGCTTAATAATCGTTTTAGTGCCTGGCTGGGCGATGTGTCTTATTCGGTGTATTTGCTTCATCTGCTGATCGTTATTCCGGCAATCGCCCTGCTGCTTACGCACTGGAACTTAAATGAACACAGCCCTATGATACGTTTCTCCATCGTTGCTGCTGTTGTTATCCCGCCCATTTATCTGTTATCTACCGTGCTTTATCATTTCATTGAGAAAAGTGGAATTCGTCTCGGAAAATCTATTCTGTCCACACGATATCCCCAGGTCGAGACATCTAAAACCTGACGGCTAATAAACGTCTCGCAGCAGACAGGTAATATAAAGTACTGCTCCGCTGAACAGCCCCAAACACGTTAAGGGACTGTTCAGCTTGGTGGTTTTTTGGGTCTTCACCGATGGTGGTAGCCAAGGCATTATGATGGCAGGCTTGATTTTCTGAGGGCACTGCCATGCACGAAAAGTGTGAGTATCCCCCTGCTGACCAGTGCCACCCGAACGTTAGGTAAACGACTTTATGGGATCCTGAATGCCATGAAGCACCGGGTATCAAACGGCAACGCAGACTTATTAAACAGTAAAATATGACTGCTGCGGAACATATCGAGGGGATAACGGAACAAAGAACGCTTCAAAGCGGCAGTGATGTTCCATTACGGTAAATGAAATTGTCCTCTGAGCGCTGAACATATCCGTTTGATTCAAATGAAAATGCACATGCTTTAATGTTAGCAATGCTTGATAGTTTTTGGGCTAGAATATGCGGGGAGGCGGGTAAAGATAATGACTCGTCAGGCTCTAAGACTTCAGGGCTGCCGAGTAGAAACACGGTTTTTCCCTGAGGCTGGTACTCTTGGTTTATACGGACCTGCATTCCTTTGTTGTAGCCTTCAATATCAGTATCTGGAATATTCTGTGGAACATGAAGATTATTTAAGATAACGCATTGCGCAAAAATTTTTGGCTTTAACATGTCTGTTGAGACGTTTTCAACTGAAGATACCGAGGCTACGAACGTGGGCTTGCCCTCTACATTAGCACAGTTTACATGTTTAACAACTGCGGTCTCTATCCTATTAAGATTATGAATTGCAAGCATGTTTTCCTCCATGACATGATCACAAATATAATCCAATTTAGGGATACTCAAGAATCTTTGAGATCTCAACATACACGAATTTCACCACACTCCGTGAAGGCCCTTTTTTATAGGATGAGAACGTGATTCAGGCTGAACCTTCAGCTATTTGTCTCGCGACGAGCGCTTTTCGGGCGAAATGCATTAACCACCTGCGGGTCGGTCTCAATGTAAGGCCCTTCCAGCAGCTGGATGCAGTAAGGCACGCTGGCAAATATCCCCGCCACCTGACTGTTGCCCTCTCCATCCTTCAGACCTTCCAGCGTCTCTTTGATCGACTTTGGCTGCCCCGGCAGATTAATTACCAGCGACTGTTTACGTATCACCGCCACCTGGCGTGACAGAATCGCCGTAGGGACGAAGTTCAGGCTGATTTGCCGCATTTGCTCACCGAAACCGGGCATTTCACGGTCGGCAACGGCCAGCGTGGCATCCGGGGTCACATCGCGCCGCGCCGGGCCGGTGCCGCCGGTCGTCAATACCAAATGACAGAACCGCTCATCGACCAGTTCGCAGATCGCCTGCTCAATCATCGGCTGCTCGTCGGGCACCAGACGTTTTTCGATTTCAAATGGCGAGATTAGCGCCTGCTCCAGCCACTCTTCCAGCAGCGGCAAGCCGCGATCCTGGTAAATGCCATTGGCGGCCCGATCGGACACGGAAATCAGTCCTATGCGTAATTTGTTCATATGCGCTTCGCTGTGTATAAAAGGGAATAGGAGAAAGGATAAACCATAGTAAAGCAGGATGTATAGCGGGCAACAGACCGGCATCGGGTCGTATGGTGAGCCAGTCCCCGGTCACTGACATACATAAGTGACCGGGTTAAACACCAGCGAACTATGCCGCTGGTGCGTCAAGGGTGACGGATATCAGAGTAAATCAGCAATCATCTTATCCAGTTTGCCCTGGTCGATAGCAAAGTTACGGATGCCTTCAGCCAGTTTCTGTACCGCCATCGGGTCCTGGTTATGCTGCCACAGGAATTCAGACTCGGTCATTTTCGCCGGGCGCGCCTTCACTTCACCGCTGTAAGAAAGCTTACGCTCAATGCTGCCTTCCGTTTCAGCCAACTCTTTCAGCAGAGCCGGGGAGATTGTCAGACGGTCACAGCCGGCCAGTTCGATAATCTCAGCTACATTACGGAAGCTGGCACCCATCACCACGGTCTCGTAGCCGTGCTGCTTGTAGTACTGGTAGATTTCGCTAACGGAAATCACGCCGGGATCTTCATTGCCGGCGTACTCTTTTTTATCGGTGTTGGCTTTGTACCAGTCAAGGATGCGGCCGACAAATGGCGAGATCAGGAAAACGCCCGCTTCAGCACAGGCGCGTGCCTGAGCAAAGGAGAACAGCAGCGTCAGATTACAGTTGATGCCTTCTTTTTCCAGCTGCTCAGCGGCACGAATGCCCTGCCAGGTGGAAGCCAGCTTGATCAGGATTCGGTCGTTGCTGATGCCGGCATCGTTATACAGTTTGATCAGGCTACGCGCTTTGGCGATGCTGCCCTCGGTGTCGTAAGACAGACGCGCATCAACTTCCGTTGAGATACGGCCAGGAACCAGTTTCAGGATCTCCAGACCGATGTTGACGGCCAGACGGTCAGCGGCGTAAGACACCTGCTCATCTTTGTTGCTGCTCTGGTCGCGCGCCCACGCCACGGAGGCGTCAATCAGCTTACGGTATTCAGGGATCTGTGCTGCGCTCAGGATCAGAGAGGGGTTAGTGGTGGCATCCTGAGGCTTATAGAGTTTCATCGCCGCAATGTCGCCGGTATCAGCAACAACGGTAGTGACTTGACGCAAGGAGGATAATTTGTCCGTCATGAATGTCATTCTCATCAAGGTTGATATGTCGGGGTGTTGAAAATCTCTGCTCTGGATGATAACACGCGCGCCCGGCCATGCAAGCTGCGCCGCTTAGGCAAACAAGGCGGCGGGATTTGCCGCACCGATAGCCGCTTCCTGTGGTATGCGGCGGCTAAAGTCGGCCACCGATGGCAGTGATTAGTCACTCTCTGGCGCTTTTTTGTTACAGTAGCCGCTGGCGAATTCTCTGCATCATAAGCGCTTAAATAATAAAAAGGACGCGAGCATGTTAATGGTGATATCCCCGGCCAAAACGCTGGATTTTACAAGCCCGTTGGCAACCGAACGCTTCACTCAACCGGGACTACTGGCAGAGTCACAAAAACTGATTAACGAGGCGCGCAAACTCTCCCCGGCAAATATCGCTTCCCTGATGCATATCAGCGATAAGCTGGCCGTGCTCAATGCCGAACGTTTTAACGACTGGCAGCCGGACTTCACGCCGGATAATGCACGCCAGGCGATCCTCGCGTTTAAAGGCGATGTGTATACCGGTTTACAGGCAGAAAACTTCAGCGAGGATGATTTCACTTTCGCCCAGCAGCATCTGCGCATGCTGTCCGGTCTGTACGGGCTGCTGCGCCCGCTTGATTTGATGCAGGCTTATCGTCTGGAGATGGGGATTAAGCTGGCAAACCCGGCGGGCAAAGATCTCTACAGCTTCTGGGGTGATAAGCTGACCACCGCCCTGAATGAGGCGCTGACACAACAGGGTGATAACCTGCTGATTAACCTCGCCTCCGATGAATACTTCAGGTCGGTTAAGCCGAAGCTGCTCAAGGCGGATATCATCAAACCGGTGTTTCTTGATGAGAAAAACGGCAACTTTAAGGTTATCAGCTTCTACGCTAAAAAAGCGCGTGGCCTGATGTGCCGCTATATCATCCAGAACCGGCTAACGGAAGTGGAACAGCTTAAAAAGTTTGACGCTGACGGCTATGCCTTTGATGGCGATTCCAGCAGCGATAACGAGCTGGTATTTAAGCGGCGGGAAATGGCATAACGTAAAGAGTTTGCACTGAAACAGCAGGGCTGCCACTTTGCAGCGGCCAGCCCTGACGGCAGATTACTTCTTCAGCAGGAACGCACGCAGGTCGGCAAATTCCGCTTTCATGCGGTGAGACAGCAACGGCAGCTCGGCACGCTCGGCCAGTGCATCCGGCAGCGGCAGGGTGCGTTGCAGGATCTCTTCCACGCTCTCTTTAAATTTCGCCGGGTGCGCGGTGCAGAGGAACAGACCAAACTCCCCTTCCTGTAATCCCTCATGCAGCAGGCGCCAGGCGATAGCCGCATGTGGCTCGGAAAGGTAACCGAGATCGGCCAGCTCACGCATGGCCGCTTTGGTGGTCTCATCGTCGACCGCACCATAGCCGAGATCCGTTAAGCGCCAGGTTTTACGCCGGAACAGCTCTTCAACGCGCGGCCAGTTGTTCGGCTGGCTGACGTCCATCGCGTTTGACAGCGTGGCCACGGTGGCGTTGGGCGTCCACTCGCCGTTGGCCAGGAAGCGCGGTACGGTGTCATTGGCGTTGGTGGCAGCGATAAAACGCTTCACCGGCAGGCCGAGAGACTTCGCCAGCAGGCCAGCCGTCAGGTCGCCAAAGTTACCGCTCGGCACCGAAATCACCAGCTGATTACGTTTTTCCTGCGGCAGCTGCGCCACGGCTTCAAAGTAGTAGCAGATCTGCGCCAGCAGGCGGCTGATATTAATCGAGTTCGCCGAATTCAGGCCAATGGCCTTTTTCAGCGCTTCATCGTCAAACGCCTGTTTAACCAGCGACTGGCAAACATCGAAATCGCCGTCAATGGCGATGGTCTCGATATTGCCACCGAGGGTACAGAACAGTTTTTCCTGTAGCGGGCTGATCTTGCCCTGTGGATAAAGGATCACCACGCGCACGTTTTCCATGCCGTAGAAAGCATGAGCAACGGCGGCTCCGGTATCGCCTGAAGTCGCAGTCAGAATAGTGATCTGCTCGTCCGCATCGCTGACATAAGAGAGCATCTGCGCCATAAAGCGGCCGCCAAAGTCTTTAAACGCCAGCGTCGGGCCGTGGAACAGCTCCAGCGCGGCGATATTATCAGTGACTTCCACCACCGGTGCCGGGAAGGTAAACGCCGTTTTCAAACGCTCATTCAGCTGATGCGGAGGAATTTCATCACCGATAAACGCCGAAAGAATTTTACTGCTACGGGTCACGAAATCCATTTCCAGCATGTCATCAATTTCAGTCAGTTCAAACTCAGGTAACTCCAGAGGAAAGAACAGGCCCTGCTGTTTGCCCAGCCCCTGCTTCACCGCCTGGGCGAAGCTCACCTGCTCGTTGTGATCCTTAAGATTATACAGTTTCATACGTTATCCCAGTTTACGTGCGCCTGCCGTGTCTAAACGGCAGATATGAACGAAGCCTTCATCATTTTGCAGATAGTTCTGGCTGAGCCAGTCTGCCATACGTTTTGCGGTATCCGGCTGATTACAGACGGCAAACAGCGTCGGCCCGGAGCCAGAGATACCGCAGCCCAGCGCGCCAATATCAGTGGCTGCCTGGCGAGCCTGTGCAAAGCCCGGTAACAGTTTGGTGCGATAAGGTTCAGCAATCACATCCTGCATCAGCTTCGCGGCCAGCAGCGGCTGCTGCGTATGACAGGCGTGAATAAAGCCGCCGAGATAGCGACCGTGGCGAATAATATCTTCTTTGCGGTACTGTGCGGGCAGGATGGCACGCGCTTGTGCCGTCGAAACCTTGATACCCGGATAGGCCATAACCCACAGCCAGTCATCAAAGCCCGGCACCGGCTGGCTGATAATGCCGTTCTCTTCCAGCATCAGCTGCATACCGCCGAGAAAACAGGGTGCCACGTTGTCAAAGTGAACGCTGCCGGAGACGCGCCCTTCCAGCTCGCCCATTAATACCAGCAGCTCGTTATCATTCAATGGTTTATTGCAAAATTCGTTCATCGCCATCAGCCCGGCAACCACCGAACAGGCGCTGGAGCCAAGGCCGGAGCCAATCGGCATATTTTTTTCCAGCGTGATAGCGACCGGAACCTGCTGGCCAATGGCGCTACAGAAACGATCCCAGCACTGGTAAACAATGTTGTCTTTCGGATCGGCAGGTAGCTTACTGACAAAACGACCTTCATTGCGCAGACTGAACTCTGCGGCGGCTTCCACGCTGACACAGTCGCCCAGCAGGGTGCCATCAACCGGCGACACCGCAGCCCCGAGCACGTCGAAACCGACGCTGACATTGCCAATTGAGGCAGGGGCATAAATTTTAACCATGATTAAACTCCCAACTTCCACGACAGAGTACGTAACAGATCGGCAAA
Organism: Erwinia pyrifoliae DSM 12163; assembly: GCF_000026985.1. Taxonomy (NCBI): domain Bacteria; kingdom Pseudomonadati; phylum Pseudomonadota; class Gammaproteobacteria; order Enterobacterales; family Erwiniaceae; genus Erwinia; species Erwinia pyrifoliae. The sequence continues at coordinate 798,154 of NC_017390.1, read as the reverse complement.
CACGCCCGCCGCAGTGACATCATTACCGGCACCGTAACCACGCAGCACCAGAGGGATAGGCTGGTAATAACGGCTGTAGAACGCCAGCGCATTTTCACCATTTTTGACTTTATACAGCGGATCGTTACCGTCAACGGCAGCGATTTTAACCCTACACGCCCCGTCTTCCTCAATCGCACCAACAAAACGTAACACTTTACCCGCGTCACGGGCACTGGACACCTGAGCGGCAAAGCCATCGTCCAGCTCCGGCAAACGCGCCATAAACTCGTCAACGTCGGCAATGGCGGTAAGCTCTGGCGGCAGCACCGCTTCAATGTCAATATCGCTCAGCTCCAGCTGATAACCGGCTTCACGCGCGAGGATCAATAGCTTACGCGCCACGTCCATACCGGACAGATCGTCTCGCGGATCCGGCTCGGTGAAGCCCATTTCACGCGCCATTTGGGTAGCATCAGACAGCGAAACGCCTTCATCCAGCTTGCCGAAAATAAACGACAGGGAGCCGGAAAGGATACCGGAGAAACTGATCAGCTCATCCCCTGCATTCAGCAGGTTTTGCAGGTTCTCGATAACCGGCAGACCGGCACCGACGTTGGTATCGTACAGGAATTTGCGGCGCGATTTTGCCGCTGCCGCACGCAACTGCTGGTAGTAATTGTACGATGAAGTATTGGCCTTTTTGTTCGGCGTCACCACATGAAAACCGTCGGCGAGGAAATCGGCGTACCGATCCGCCACCTGCTGGTTGGAAGTACAGTCGACAATCACCGGATTGAGCAGGTGATACTCTTGCACCAGGTGATTCAGGCGGCCGAGGTCAAACGGTTTCTGCGCGGACTTAAGCTGTTCCTGCCAGTTATCCAGCGGAATACCGTGAACGTTAGTCAGCAGCGCTCGCGAGTTGGCAATGCCACAGACGCGCAGATCGATATGCTTATTTTTCAACCATTTTTGCTGGCGATGCAGCTGGTCGATCAACGCGGCACCCACGCCGCCAACGCCGATCACGAAGACTTCTATCACCTGGTCGGTGGCAAACAGCATCTGATGAACCACGCGCACGCCGGTAATCGCCTGAGAGTTATCTACCACCACCGAGATGGAACGCTCGGACGAGCCTTGAGCGATTGCAACGATATTGATATTGGCCCGCGCCAGGGCTGAAAAGAACTTGGCGGAGATGCCGCGCAGCGTGCGCATACCGTCACCCACCACTGAAATTACCGCCAGCTGTTCCATCACATCCAGAGGTTCCAACAGGCCGTTTTTCAGTTCCAGATAGAACTCTTCTTCCAGCACCCGGCGCGCACGCGGCAAATCGCTCTGCGATACACAGAAGCTGATGCTGTATTCAGAGGAGGATTGGGTGATCAGCACCACTGAAACCCCACTGCGTGACATGGCGGCAAAAACGCGTGCCGCCATGCCGACCATGCCCTTCATCCCCGGGCCGGAGACGTTGAACATCGCCATATTGTTGAGGTTAGTGATGCCTTTAACCGGGTTGTCATCATCGCTGCCGTTACCGCCTATCAGGGTGCCGGGTGCCTGCGGATTGCCGGTATTTTTGATCAGGCAGGGGATCTGAAACTGGGCGATAGGGGCGATAGTGCGTGGGTGAAGAACTTTAGCACCGAAATAGGAAAGCTCCATCGCTTCCTGATAGGACATCGACTTCAGCAGCCGTGCATCCGGTACCTGACGCGGGTCACAGGTGTACACGCCGTCAACATCGGTCCAGATTTCGCAACAGTCGGCACGCAGACAGGCAGCCAGCACCGCCGCAGAGTAATCAGAGCCGTTGCGTCCCAGCACCACCAGCTCCCCACGCTCATTACCGGCGGTGAAGCCGGCCATCAGCACCATATCATCGGGCGGGATCTGTCGTGCAGCAATGCGGCGGGTGGACTCGGCAATATCAACGGTCGATTCCAGATAATGACCGATGGCCAACAGCTGTTCGACCGGGTTTATAACGCTAACCCCGTGGCCGCGCGCCTGCAACACACCTTCCATAATGGCGATAGAGAGCTTTTCACCCCGGCAGATAATGGCCGCATTGACGCTGTCCGGGCACTGCCCCAGCAGCGCAATACCATGCAGCACCTGTTTGAGCTGGACAAATTCCTGGTCCACCACCGCTTTCAGACGGTCATAAGCAAATCCCGGCTGGGCGTCGGTCAGCCCCTGCAACAGCCCGGCGAAAATACGCTCGGCATCGCTGATATTCGCTGAGGCATCCTGGCCGCTAATGGTTTTCTCAATCATCGCCACCAGATGGTTGGTAATTTTTGCTGGCGCGGACAACACGGTAGCAACCTGTCCCTGTTGTGCATTGCTTTCCAAAATGTCAGCCACACGCAGAAAACGTTCCGCATTGGCTACCGAGGTTCCACCGAATTTCAGCACTCGCATGTTTAAACTCTCCTGAATTTTGCCGAAAAAAAANGCCCGCACTGGTCAGGTGCGGGCTTTTTTTTNGATTTATCCTGTATGCGTCAGCCCGCACCGTTACCTGTGGTAAGGGTGGTGGTAATAATGATTGTGATAATCAGGCTGTCATTACGCATTTGAAATTTATAGTTTGTCTGTAAAATCTGTCGGCCTTCAGAAGTAAAGCAAAGTCCCGGCTAAGTCAATTTTTTTATCAAACAGGGCCAGAAGTAGCAACAACGATGGCAGGCTATATTTTGCCATCCGGCCAATTTGTTGTGTTACTTTTCTGTAATAAAGCCGTAAAAATAGCTAATTCTCACTTATTTATCAGAATTTCTATCTGTCCATTTTTTCTATGCCATGTCGCAAGCGGCGCAGAGGGAAACGCATGGCCACCTTACCTGAACAACATAACGCCGCTTATCTTGCCACGATGCTCATCGGCATGAAAACGGCGAGCGCTGGCAACCTGAGTACCGGCTTCATCTGTCAACGCAAACCCGCTCAATCGGATGACACGTCTGGTTTTAGTTAGGTCTTAAGCAAAAGAAGCCTTATTGATAAATAAAACCTATCCTATCAATCAGTTAAACTTCATTAAAAAGCAATGTAAAATGTGGGTTAACGAACAATGTTCACGCGTTAATATTTTTCCATGTTTGTCAGCTAAACCAGCCTCTTGGTAAGCATTTTTCACTAAAGTGTTAACGTGCTACAATTAGTTTGATGCAAGTCAATCAGACGTTAATTTACCGCATCACGATTGTAATTGTACCTGCTGTGTGGCCGTTAAAGCAGTTAGCATAAGACCGTTAAGACACTTCCGCTATGGGCTGGATCTGTCTTGATCGCTGCGCGACCCCCATATCGCCGCTGCAACGGCAAGTCCCGGCATCATCTGGCGCTAACCCGGATCTGTTACCTGGATAAACGGACGCAAAAAGCAACGCTGTGACCTCCAAATTGGACGCCAGGCTGTTGTGGAAGGTACAGGGACGCCGTACCAATAACATAATTCTGTACTGCTGTTGTTATTTTCTGGCTTTTAACACCAGGCCCTTGCCAGGGCAACAGCCGTATGTCCTGTTTCGATTTTGTTGGCAATTTTAGGTAGCGAACACATGCAGACCCCGCACATACTTATCGTTGAAGACGAATTAGTCACTCGTAACACGCTCAAAAGTATTTTTGAAGCCGAAGGCTACATGGTTTATGAAGCTACGGATGGCGCTGAAATGCACCGGATTTTGACCGAGAACGACGTCAATCTGGTGATCATGGACATCAACCTGCCAGGCAAAAATGGCCTGTTGCTGGCGCGTGAACTGCGTGAGCAGGCAAACGTCGCCCTGATGTTCTTGACAGGCCGTGATAACGAAGTCGACAAAATTCTCGGGCTGGAAATTGGTGCTGATGACTATATCACCAAGCCGTTTAACCCACGCGAGCTTACCATCCGTGCACGCAACCTGCTTTCGCGCACCATGAACCTGGCTGCGGTCAGCGAAGAGCGAAAGCTGGTGGAAAGCTATCGCTTTAACGACTGGGAACTGGATATTAACAGCCGTTCGCTGGTCAGCCCGCAGGGCGAACAGTTCAAATTGCCCCGCAGCGAATTTCGCGCCATGCTGCATTTCTGTGAGAATCCGGGCAAGATCCAGACCCGTGCTGACCTGTTAAAGAAAATGACCGGTCGTGAGCTGAAGCCACATGATCGTACCGTTGATGTGACCATTCGTCGCATCCGTAAACACTTTGAATCTACCCCTGATACGCCGGAAATCATCGCCACAATTCACGGCGAAGGTTACCGTTTCTGTGGCGAACTACAGGACTAAATATGTCGGGACGGACGCCTTTTACCGGTTCGTCCCATCGTTTTCATTTTCCCACAGTCTTAAAGCCGGGCTATCCCGCCAGGTTATTTACTCCACGGCATAATCGGCACGGCGCTAAGCGCATTTTTTGGTGAACCATCCACTACCTTATCAGAATAACTGAGGTAAATCAGGGCATTGCGATTCTTATCATAGAAGCGCACGACCTGTAGTTTCTTAAACACCAGCGAGGTACGCTGACGGAACACCACATCCCCTTCTGCTTTACCTTGGGCAATCTTGTCGCTAAGTTCCACCGGGCCAACCTGCTGGCAGGAGATGGCAGCATCCGCTGTATCTTCCGCCAGGCCCAGCCCCCCTTTGATACCACCGGTTTTCGCCCGGCTGAGATAGCAGGTGACATTCTTCACGTCCGGGTCATCGAAGGCTTCAACCACAATCTTGTGGTCAGGACCAAGTATCTTGAATACGGTATCTACCGAGCCAACCTGCTCCGCCTGCAACACCGTTGAGAATAGCAAAGTTGAAGTGACTACTAACACTTTTTGAATTGTCATGACGTTACCATTTCAATGAAAATAGATGACATTGTAAGATACCCCATAAATAAAGCTCGGTTAAATACTTTTAACACATCGTGGCTGATGGCGGTGGACAGCGCGTTTTTTCGCAAAAAAACGTGATATTTTGCTTTGACAATAAGTGCTAGTATTCATTGTCTTTGCTCTTATTGCATCAAAACCGAGTCACATGAGGACGATATATGGACCAAGCCGGTATCATTCGAGATTTGCTTGTCTGGCTGGAGAGCCACCTTGATCAACCGTTATCACTTGATAACGTCGCAGCAAAGGCAGGCTACTCAAAATGGCATTTACAAAGAATGTTTAAAGACGTCACCGGTCATGCCATTGGCGCGTATATTCGCGCCCGTCGCCTGTCTAAAGCAGCCGTGGCTTTACGTTTGACCAGCCGCCCTATCCTGGACATCGCGCTGCAGTACCGTTTTGATTCGCAACAAACCTTCACCCGCGCCTTTAAAAAACAGTTTTCCCAAACGCCCGCCTGGTATCGACGCTCATCCGACTGGATTGCGTTTGGCCTGCGCCCGCCGATCCGCTTTGGCAACTATGTAATGCCGGAGCCGGCCTGGATTACTTTGCCAGAAACCGTACTGGTTGGATCGGCCCAAAGCTATAGCTGTGCGCTGGAACAGATTTCCACTTTCCGCGATGAAATGCGCCTGCAGTTCTGGCGTCAGTTTTTGACCGAAACGGACACGGTTCCACCGATACTGTACGGCCTGCACGAGGCACGCCCCAGCAATGAGAAAGATGATGAGCAGGAGATCTTCTATACCACTGCGGTGTTATCTGACCAAATGTCCAGCCAGTTGCACGCCACGCACAGGGTGCTGCTGGAAGCTGGTGACTATGTGCAGTTTACCTATAAAGGGCCACGCAGCGGGCTGCAAGAATTTGTTTTGCAAGTCTACGGTACCTGCATGCCAACATTAAAACTCACCCGGCGTAAGGGGCAGGATATCGAGCGCTTCTATACCCATGGCGGTAAAAAGCGCCCTGAGCCTCCGACCGATATTCACTGCGAGTATTTAATCCCTATCCGGCGTCAGCCAGAAGCTGGCTGACAGCCCCACCTGACAGTGTAAGCACAGGCGCTCTTTCCACGGCTGTACTGAAATAGGTACGAATGAGTCAAATCGTACCTGTTTAATCAATATAAGGCGATCCTCATGTATAGCTTCGCGGCCAGCGAGGCCAAAATTCAGTTTGGTGATGTGCTCGTCAAAGCGCAGCGCGAACCGGTTGTTATCACCAGGAACGGTAAACGCTCTGTGGTCGTCGTTTCCGCTGAGGATTACGCAGGAATGGAAGCGATGAAAATGGCTTGCCTGCGCGAAATAGTTGATGAAGCAGACAACGACATCAAGGACGGTAATCTGGTGGATGGCTCTGAGCATTTCAGCAAACTGCGGTAAAAGCGTGTCATCCATGACGTATAAGTTAACCCGCCCGGCAATACGCCATATGAATAAAATATCCCTTGATACGCAAAACGAGCGAGACCCTGATAAGGAAGAAGAGTACATGCGTCAGCTGCAAACCAGCATGGAGATATCGGGGGAAGAATCCACATCTGGGAACGCCGCGTGATGATGTTCGCCCAGGACCGCGCGCCTTCCTCAGCGGACGCCACAAAATTGACTTTCGCCGGGCGACGCACGGGGTAGATATCACTGCCGTGCGACATCAAAGCCAGGATCCTAAAAAGCACCTTTAATCATCAAAATAATGATGCCGCATATCACTCCAACTCACTGTTAATTCAATCATACCGCATCACTTACCACCACAGTCAGTGTGCCGATATGCGCTGCCCTTTCTGTTGTACAACAGTCAGCGCTGCAGCTCGTCGAGCGCCGTATCATCAAGATGAGCAACATCACCCGCCGTTTCCACCACCCAGCCAGAGGCCAGCCACGGGCTTTGCTGATGGTCGACGCGGGAAATTGAGCAATTGCGCAAACGCAAACGGCGTTCGGCATTGGCCGGCAGGCCGAGGATGGTACTTAACAGCACGCCCAGCGCCATGCCGTGGCTGACAATCAGCGGGAGGCTGCCTTCTGGCAGCGACAGGCAGGCATCCAGCGCCTGACGCATACGCTGAGCCATTTCGCTCATCGACTCGCCCTGGGGGATACGGCCGTTTTCCGTACCGTCCACCAGCGCTTTACGCCAGCTCTCTTCTTGCGCACTCAGTGAGTCCAGCTCACGCTGCTCCAGCACGCCCATATTCAGCTCGCGCAGACGAGGGTCGACGACCACTGAGCAGCCGCAAGCATCGGCAATTATCTCGGCGGTACGGCGGGTACGGCCCAGATCGCTGGCGATCACATGGGTAATGCCGAGGTTTTTCACCCGCAGCCCCACCTGATAAGCCTGCTGCTCTCCTTTCTCAGTCAGCGCGCTGTCTGACTGCCCCTGAATGCGACGCGCCGCATTCCATAGCGTTTCTCCGTGGCGAACAAGATAGACCTGTAACATGCATTTTTCCGTTATACTGCGACAAATTCGCGTAGAGGGTTCAAACAATTATGTACCACGTTGTCGCTGCTACCATCAATCCAGCCAAAATTAAGGCAATTTCTCAGGCGTTCAGCGATATCTTCGGAGCAGGATCCTGCCATATTGAGGGTGTCGAGGTCGACAGCGGCGTTGCTGCGCAGCCAATTTCCAACACGGAAACGAGAACTGGCGCACGTCAGCGCGTCATGAACGCGCGCCAGGTCAGACCGGAAGCTGACTTTTGGGTGGCGATCGAAGCCGGTATTGAAGATGATACTGCCTTCGCGTGGATGGTGGTGGAAAATCAAAAACTGCGCGGCGAGTCGCGTTCTGCCAGCTTTACACTGCCCGCCATCGTGATGAAAGGCATCCATCAGGGGCGCGAACTGGGTGATGAGATGGCACGCCTGACCGGCATTGATAATATCAAGCACAAAGGCGGCGCTATCGGCGCTTTTACCGCTGGTCACCTGACGCGCTCAAGCGTATACCATCAGGCACTGATCCTCGCGCTCTGCCCTTTCCATAACGACATCTATCAGCGCAAGGCAGATGATGAGGATTCAGGCCTTATCTGAATCCGTTAACAGCTGCGCCTCCAGCCAGGCTTTCAACGCCGGGGGCGCGCTTTTAAGGCTGTTAGAACCGCGTGTGATGGTCGCTATCCCCGCCCCGAGTTCAATCTTCAGTTCGCGCTGGCTCATTTCACCGCACATAAGCTCTTCGACAATGCGCAGTCGCGTACCCAGTGCCTCACGCTCATCCGGGGTCAGCATCAGTTGCAGCAACGGCAGCTGTAGATCGCTCTGGCATGCACGCTGCAACAGTGTGACAAAGCGTAGCCAGTCTTTATCTGGCGCATCGGCGGTAACGGGAACGGATGAGTAGTCGGTCATAATGGTGAGCTGCCATACTATTTAACTAGTACAACAGCATACCATCATAACCTGCTGACTTGAAGCCGCCAGCAGGCGGCGGCCAATCAGTAGCGTTGCTGCCATTCATTATCGGCAAAAAGCTTATCCGACTGGTTCAGGAAGTGGCGGTAATAGGCATCGTAGGCCAGCACGTTTTTCACATAGCCCCGGGTTTCAGAGAACGGAATGGTTTCGATAAAGGCCACTACGTCCAGTTTCCCCGCGCTGTTGCCCTGCCAGGTGCGCACCCGGGACGGCCCGGCGTTATACGCCGCCGAGGCAAAGATACGGTTCTCACCGAACTGCTGATAGACCGACTCCAGGTACTGCGTGCCAATCTGAATGTTGGTTTCTGCATCCAGCAGCTGGCTGCTGTTGCTGTAACCCGGCATATTAAATTTGCTGACGGTATGCTGGGCGGTGGCTGGCATCACCTGCATCAGTCCGGAGGCTCCGACCGGCGAGCGCGCTTTCGGATTCCAGGCGCTCTCCTGGCGGGCAATCGCCATCGCGTAGCTGACCGGTGTCGCCTTGCCGCTGATATAGCGCGTGAACTGCGGCTGCCACGCCAGCGGGAAGCGCTCCTGCAGGCTGTTCCACAGTTTGCCGGTAATCGTGGCCTGCACGCTCAAGTCCCACCAGTTTTGTGACAGGGCGTAGCTGGCCAACATCTGCTGCTGGGCAGTGGTACGGCTGGAGATCAGATAGCTCCACTCGCTGCGCGCCAGGTTATCCATGCCCCAGTACATCAGTTCACGCACGCGGGCAATTTCCGTGCCTTGCGTCAGGCTGCCGTCTGGCGCCGGAGCTTTATCCACCTGCAACGGGTAATCCACGCCCAGCTTTTGAGCCGCCACCATCGGATAGAAACCGCGCTGTTGCATCAGCTTGCGCAGGATGCTATCGGCTTCTTCTTTGCGCCCCTGCTCAAGCAGCAGATCGGCCTGCCAGTACTGCCACTCATCTTTCTCTTTGGCTTCAACCGGCAGGCGGGCAATCCAGGTATTCATGCCGTGGCGGTCATTGTTGCCTAACGCCATGCGTACCCGCCGCTCAACCAGCGTGGTGGAGTCGCTGCGCATCACCACATCATCGCGCCAGCGCGCCTGCTCGCTGGTGATATCATTGCTCATCAGACGCCAGGCCACCGCCTCTTTCAGCGCCTGCGTCTGCTGCTCGTCCAGTTTTTGCAGTTGTACCAGGCGCGGTATCAGCTGCCGCGCCTGCTCCGCATCGCTGCGCGCCAGGCTGGCAAACGCAATCGTGCTGGCCTGGCGGGTAAAGTCAGTCGGCCCGACCGTGGCGGCAAACGACGCCACCGTCTGCGGATTATTTTGCAGAGCCAGTACCGCATTAGCAATGGTCTGGTAATCCTCGGGAAGCTGCTTCGCAAGGGCGTTGACCAGGCTGGTGTTACCGGCTTTCATCGCCAGGCGAATGCGCTCAAGGGTGGTGATCGGATTTTGCTGCCCTGCCTGCTGCCAGGCGCTGAACAGTTTGTCACAGGCGGCAGGTAGTGTACTCCCCGTCAGCCAGATGTCTTTAGCCCCTCCCCAGGCAACCTGAGGTTGCCCGGTGGACCATTTTGCATAGTACCAGTTACAGCGCGCGGCGACCGGCTTAGGCGGCTGTGGGCTGAACACCAACAGCCCGCGCCAGTCTTCACGCGCCGCCAGCTGGTTAACAAAGCGCGCGGGAAGCGAAGCCACCGGCGGCAGCGTCGGGTAGCGTTTGATAAACGCATTCACCGCCAGCCCGGTTTCCTGGTCAAGGTTTTGCGCCAGCTGGCGATACTCAAGATAGGGATACAACGGGTAATCACGCAGCGAGGGCATCAGCTGATTCACGGTGTCCATCTGTTTGTTATCCCACGCCTGCTTAATTTGCAGATAGCGGGAACGCTGTTCATCGAGTGAGTCTGCCCGCACGCTGCCGGCGACCACCGTTAAACAGGCCGCTGCTATCCACCACTGCCACTTGTCTGCCATGACTTTCTTCACGTTACCGCCTCGTTTTGCCCTGAACCACTGAATGAACTTCCATTATGCTAACCAGGAGCGGCCCTTCCTGCCATGAGCACAACAAATATTTACTGTATCTGCGCATTTACCTACCTGTCGTTGCTCAGGCAGCACGTAACGGTTGTGCAATATGCCAACCGTCATTTCAAAATGGGTTAACGATAGCCAGATAAGAAATGGCGAAACCTTTGCTCTGTTGCATCTCATCTTGTATACCGGACGGAATTCATCCTATGGCTTTGATCACCGGGTTTACGTTATAGGGCTGGCGGCATGATTATCAGCAGCATCCCCGGCTGGAGCCGCTGCTGGCTGGCTTGCAACAGACCCAGCCTCGCTACCGCTATTTAGCGCTCCTTTTTGCGGTAAAAAGACAATATTAATATCGCCGGCTGGCCGGATAGCGCCAGAGTTTACGGCGCTGTCGCAGCCGTCGCTGATGGACAGCCTGTGCCCGGACATAGCCTTTATCTTTGCCGCCGGGGTTAGCCGACGTCAGGGAGCCAGTTGCTATAACCTCAACGAGCTGCCGCTCAAGCATCTGGCGCTACAGCGCTCACGGCAGAAATTTTTGGTCGCCGACAGCAGCAAGTTTGGCCAGGTGCTGCCGGCACGCATTGCCGGCCTTAGCGCTTTTGATCTGCTGATTAGCGATGCGCAACCGCCTGAAGAACTGCCGATTGCGGTAACCGCACCACGCTACGAATGAAATCTGATGAAACTACGCATCTTTATTATGATGCTGCTCGCAGCGATCCATTCTGAGACCTGACAGCCTGCCGGAAAGTTTTGTAGACTCGTCTCTAAGCTCAGAAAGCGACCTGCCTCAGCACGAGCTGGCTGAAAAACGACAGAAAATCATTAACAGACGGGAAGCTTTTTCACTTAAATCAAGGAAAAGATGATGAACAGACTAAAACTATCTGAAATGCCTGGCGGATCACAAGAATCACGGCCTGGACAAGAGGAGGGTTACGGTGAATTAGCAGGCTATGGTATTGGCGGCGGCAGGGATGATGAAATCGATATTAAAGTGTCTCAACTTGCAACCGATGTCGATTATATCAGGCATGATGCTGCTGAAATTAAATCAGATGTTAAGGCAATGGATTCCAGACTCATTAAAATTGAAACCGGCATCAGTGCGGTTAAATCCGCGCTTAAATCTTCCGCCGCCGTTGTCAGTATCGGGTTTGCACTCTGCGCCTGTGTATTCGGCAGCTATGTTTTAAAGATACTTGATGCCCTTAATGGCCTGGTGCTCAGGTAATCTTCTACCAGGCCATTGCTTCCCGGCACGATATGACAAACAACATATCAGCCGCCTGGATGGTCGCGCCCTCAGCCACAGGCTCCCCAAAAACCAAAAAAAACCTGCACAGTGGTTTTCACCGATGGATTCGCGAAACGTCGCAGGTAATTGCTTTTATCGAAGGTGAATAATCATTTTCCTATAAAACTCAAGATCTTTTAAAAAAATTCAGAGAACAGAATTTTTGGAGTATGATAATGGACGACATGACATCTTCAGATACAATTGAGCAAATACAAATGGCTGAAATAAATAAAAAATATTTAGTTTGGAACAATAAAGGTGGCGTTGGTAAGACCTTTCTGACCTACAATCTCGCCATTGAGTATGCCATCATACATCCGCATGAAGACGTTGTTGTGATTGACGCCTGCCCACAGTCCAACGTATCTGAAATAATTTTAGGCGGAAATGGTGTTGGCGAGGAGAACTTAAACGCGCTTCGTGACAGAAATACCACCATTGCCGGATATATCAAAGAAAGATTCAGCAACTCGCCGTTAAGTCGCATGGGAAACGAGTCAACTTACTTTGTCAAAGCCGATTCAGTGAATGCAAAAATGCCTGATAACTTATATCTGCTCCCTGGAGATGTGGATCTGGATATTTGCTCAAGATTAATTTCTCACATTGGGTCTTCGCCAGTAAAAGAAGCGTGGAAAAAAAGCCGCTCTTTGCTGATCGATCTGATCGCTTCTTTTGAAGCAGACAAAAGCATTCCGGACAGGCCAAAAACCTTTTTCATTGACTGCAATCCGAGTTTTGCCAGCTATACGGAGCTTGGCGTTGTTGCCTCAAACAGAATTATTATCCCTTGTACAGCTGACGCTGCATCGATTCGCGGCATAAAAAACCTTGTAAAACTGATATTTGGCGTTTCCATTGATAATTCAGAACAGGATGAGATGTTCCTTGATTTCAACAAAGAAGCGAAGCAAAACAAGATAGAGTTACCGAAACTTCATCTATTCGTTCAAAACAGATCCCGCACAAATGAAAGCGATGCGGCTAAAGCGTTCAAATCACACGCTGAAGAAATTCGCAGGATTACAGATGATCTGCTAAAAAGTCATGCAAATCTTTTTACTCCGGATGCTCTTGCAGAAAGAGTGAAGAATGTTAAAGATGGCAACACCTTAGCAGCGATTATAAATCATGAAGGCTGCCCGTTGAGCAAGCTCCAACACAAAAGCTATACCATATATGGCATGGCCACACAGGCTAATAAGGCACAAATTACTTCGCTCGAATCAGATGTGATCCAGGTTGTTGAGAACCTGTAAAACCTATATTCATCACCCGGTCACCACGCCGGGTTCTTGTTCCTGGCCACACATCAACATCATCCTCCCATTCAGAAAACGCAGTGCTGCTTCGCGAATTACTCACCATCGCAAATATCATCCCAGCCCCGTCAGCAAGGAAATTCCGCCCCCTTCCCTGCCATAAAATAATCTATCCGCAATGACAACATTATGCCGGTTTTACCTGCGGGGATTCATTCGCATCGGGTAGTCGACGATTGCTATACTATTCGCTCAGTCAGCAACAGCTGGGATAACGCGCGAAAAAACGCTAAAATTCGCAGCGTAATGTCTGGCCTTTGCGCCACATCTTTGCGTGCTGGCGTTTATCAGCCGCAGCTGGCGCGGAATTTATTGCGACGCAAATGGGGCATCACCAGCCAGCTCTTGAAACACCCGGCCTGGAAAAATGCCCCATAAGAAGGTCAGGCAACCTCAGCAACCCGTTAACCAGAGGCTCAAACTAACGTGGCTCAATTCGTTTATAGCATGCACCGCGTGGGCAAAGTCGTCCCGCCGAAGCGTCATATTTTAAAGAACATCTCCCTCAGCTTCTTCCCAGGAGCCAAAATCGGCGTTCTGGGTCTGAACGGTGCGGGTAAATCCACCCTGCTGCGCATTATGGCCGGTATCGATAAAGATATCGAAGGGGAAGCCCGCCCACAGCCGGGAATTAAAATCGGCTACCTGCCACAGGAACCCCAGCTGAATCTGGAACACACCGTGCGCGAATCGGTGGAAGAAGCGGTTGCTGAAGTGGTTGGCGCGCTGAAGCGCCTTGATGAAGTGTACGCCCTGTACGCGGCAGAAGATGCTGACTTCGACAAGCTGGCGAAGGAGCAAGGCGTGCTGGAAGAGATTATCCAGGCGCACGATGGCCATAACCTCAATACTCAGCTGGAGCGTGCTGCCGATGCGCTACGTCTGCCGGACTGGGATGCGAAGATCGCCAATCTGTCCGGGGGTGAGCGCCGTCGCGTAGCCCTGTGTCGTCTGCTGCTGGAAAAGCCGGACATGCTGCTGCTCGACGAACCGACCAACCACCTGGATGCAGAATCCGTGGCCTGGCTGGAGCGCTTCCTGCACGACTTCGAAGGCACCGTAGTGGCGATTACCCACGACCGTTACTTCCTTGATAACGTCGCCGGCTGGATTCTGGAGCTGGATCGCGGCGAGGGTATTCCGTGGGAAGGGAACTACTCTTCGTGGCTGGAGCAGAAAGATGCACGTCTGGCGCAGGAAGCCTCTTCCGAAGCCGCTCGTCGTAAATCAATAGAGAAAGAGCTGGAGTGGGTGCGCCAGGGGGCAAAAGGCCGTCAGTCAAAAGGCAAAGCCCGTCTGGCGCGCTTTGAAGAGCTGAATAACACCGACTACCAGAAGCGTAACGAAACCAACGAACTGTTTATCCCACCGGGCGCGCGCCTGGGTGATAAAGTGCTGGAAGTCAGCAATCTGCGTAAATCCTACGGCGACCGACTGCTGATTGACGATCTCACCTTCTCAGTACCTAAGGGCGCGATTGTTGGCATCATCGGCCCGAACGGCGCGGGTAAATCCACCCTGTTCCGCATGATGTCCGGCCAGGAACAGCCTGATTCCGGCAGCATCGTACTGGGAGATACCGTTAAGCTGGCGTCGGTCGATCAGTTCCGCGACACCATGGATAACAGCAAAACCGTATGGGAAGAGGTCTCCGGCGGTCAGGACATCATGCGCATCGGCAATACCGAAATGCCGAGCCGTGCCTACGTAGGTCGCTTTAACTTTAAAGGGGTCGACCAGGGCAAGCGCGTGGGCGAACTGTCCGGCGGCGAGCGCGGTCGTCTGCACCTGGCCAAGCTGCTGCAGGTGGGTGGCAACGTGCTGCTGCTGGATGAACCGACCAACGACCTTGATATCGAAACCCTGCGCGCGCTGGAAAATGCCCTGCTGGAGTTCCCAGGCTGCGCGATGGTCATCTCGCATGACCGCTGGTTCCTTGACCGCATTGCCACCCATATTCTGGATTACCAGGATGAGGGCAAGATCGCGTTCTTCGAAGGTAACTTCACCGAATACGAAGAGTACAAGAAGCGCACCCTGGGCGCGGATGCGCTGGAGCCGAAGCGCATCAAGTACAAACGTATGATCAAGTAATGCCAGCAGCGGCCTTCTGAAGGTCGCTATGGTTGTTAAAGGGTCGATCTGACCGGGTCGGCCCTTAACGATAAAAATCGCGCAATATTTCTGACCGCATGGCGAAATCAACAAAGCGCGACAGCGCGGGTGAGTTCAGCTTGCGGCCTGGATAAACCAGCCATAACTCATTGCCCTCCACTTCCCACTCTGGCAGCACCTGCACCAGCTTTTCACCGCTTAAAAAGCGCGGCAACAGGGTGATCCCGCCCGAAGAAAGCGCACACTCACGCGCATAGACCAGATTATCCGTCATATGGGTGGGCGGCAGCAGCCAGCGGTAATACTCTTCGTTGCGCTTCAACAGCCATTCATTCCAGGCGCGATGGGCAATGCAGCGATGATCCGACAGCTGGCGGGGATGAGCGAGCGCCGGATAATCCGCAAGATAATCCGGCGATGCCACCAGCAGCCGCTGGCAGTAGCCAATGCGCCGACCAATCAGCGAGGAATCCTGAGGCCGACCAGTGCGCAGCGCCACATCAAACCGGCTCTGCACCAGATTGCACATCTCATCAGAAATAGAAACTTCCAGCGTCACATCCGGGTATTTATGCTGAAAAGCGGTGTTAACCCGCGCCAGCAGGGTGGCACCAATACCGGCTGGGGATGTGATACGTAAACGCCCGCTAGGATTATCACGCAGCCGTTCAATCACCACTCCGGCCCTTTCACTGGCCTGCAACATCTCCTGACAGTGCACCAGATAACGCTCACCGGCAAAAGTCAGGTTGAGCTGGCGCGTGGTGCGGTTGATCAGCCGTATCCCCAGCGCCTGCTCCAGCTGGCTGATGCGCTGGCTGACGCTGGACTTGGGTAGCCCCGCACGCACAGCCGCCGCCGTGAAGCTGCCGCACCCGGCGACCAAAGCAAACAGAGCCATATCCTGTAACTGTTTAAACACGATTGTTCATCCTTTACGAACACTGAGTACGCTATTGTCCATCTTATCATCACCCCGATTGTTGCCTGGACTGAATATCAACTTATTAAGGAGACGCATTATGACGCACAAAGCCATTGCTATTAGCCCGGAAAATCCACAGCATTTTATTGAAATCCGGCAGCCGCAGCTGACTCCCAACGAATACGATCTGTTGGTGGAAGTGAAAGCCGCTTCGGTCAATCCGGTCGATACCAAGGTGCATAAAGGCGCACAGAAAAACGGTTTGCAACAGCCGCGCGTACTCGGCTGGGACGCCAGCGGCGTGGTGCTGGCGACAGGAAGCAAGGTCAGTGGTTTTAACGTCGGCGATGAGGTTTTCTACGCCGGTGATATCACCCGCCCCGGCAGTAACGCCACGCATCAGCTGATTGATGCGCGCATCACCGGCCACAAGCCGAAAACCCTCGACTGGGCACAGGCGGCAGCCATCCCACTGACCGCGCTGACCGCATGGGAGGGGCTGTTTGACCGCCTGCACATCGATAGTGAGGGTGAAGGTAAAACGCTGCTGATCGTCGGCGGGGCTGGCGGCGTAGGATCGCTGGCTATTCCGTTCGCCAAACTGCACAGCAAGGTGAAAGTGATCGCCACCGCCTCACGCCCGGATTCAGTCCAGTGGTGTCTCGATCGCGGCGCTGACCTGGTGATCAACTATCATGACATGCCGGGTGAGCTGGAGAAGCATGGCCTGAAGCAGGTTGACTACATTTTCTGTCTGAACGATACCGACGGTCACTGGCCGGCCATGAGCCAGCTGATTGCGCCGCAGGGCCAGATCTGCACCATCGTGGAAAACGCCGGGCCGCTGGATATGGAGCAGCTGAAACTGAAAAGCGCTGCGCTTCACTTTGAATTTATGTATACCCGCAGCATGTTTACTACCCCGGATATCGCCCGCCAGGGGGATATTCTCAACGCCACGGCACAGCTGCTGGATGAAGGTAAAATAACCACATCGCTCAGTAAGACCCTGAACGGTCTGAGCGTGGACACGCTGTCTGAAGCGCACCGCCTGGTGCTGGAGGGGCATATGCGCGGCAAAGTGGTGATGGTTTACTAAGCGCGCCTGCCGATCCTGCCAGTCAGGATCGGTCTTTTCTCTCAGCCCGGCGCAGCCCAACGACTGGAGCTGCATCCTTTTTCGAGGGGCGGGATCAGGTACCGCTGTTAAAGTTGTAAGTGAAGGTCGCGCTGAAACGCCAGTCGCGCTTGCTACTGTCAATCGGCACATCGGCAATCGGACGTGCCGCTTCCAGCGACAGGGCGTAGTGCCGGTTATCACCAAACGTTACCCCGGCCCCATACGAGGCCAGCTTCTGGCTGGCCAGCCCCGACTGATGAAAAGCGGTGTGGGCAGCATCGATCATCACATAAGGCTGAATGGTTTTAACCCAGTCCCCCGTACTGCGATCGTGGAGATAACGCATCTCGACCTGGCCGCCCATACCGTAATCACCCGTAGCACCTGAATCGGGATAGCCACGGCCAAAATGGAAAGCGCCAAAGGTGAGGCGTTCCGGCTCCGGCAAGGAGCTGTCAGACCAGTCCCCCTCTACGGCGCTACTCAGACGCCATTTTTGATTAAATACCCATGCAGCATCACCATTGAAGCGCCAGCGGGTAAAGGAGAGGTCCCCGGGGCCGGTAGTATTGCTGGCACCCAGACCGTCTATCCCCTGGCGCACGCTGAAGCGCGTATTCCAGCTGGCCTGCTGATACTGACGACTGCCGGACAGGTTAAGCTCTGCTGCCGGATAACGAAGGTGCTGGTTGATAGCGGGCAGACTCACCGTCTGCCCGCCCTGCTCGGCCTGTAGCGTATAGTCATAGCGCTTATGAACATAGTCCAGCTCGCCACCCAGGCTCCACTGTTGCTTAGCCGTGAGTAATAGCGGATAGTTCAGCCCCACCCCGGCGTTGTACAGCACCTCTTTCTCACGCGCATTAATATTCACGCCGTTGGCCTGCGTCAATAATGTGGTGAAATCCCTGGGGTTTTGGTTGAGATAACTGCCTTTGACCTGCAGTTGCAGACCATCGTCGCCCAGGAACTGCTGGTAGTTCAGCCCGAGATACGATTCACGGGTCTGGTTATTCAACGGGATGATGGTAGCCACGCCCAATTGCTCACCGTAAGGCGTTAATCCGCTGAGTGTGGCACTCACCAGGTCCAGACTTTGCTTTTTGCGCATATCCAGGGTGTTAATTACATTCCAGTTATGGGTACGCTGCGCATCGACATCCAAAACGGTCGCGCCATAAATATTTTCGGGATTTTTAGCCGTTGCCTTCACTTTGGTATCCGGCGTCCTCGCCATCAGCATGCTGTAGCGATCGAAAGTGTCCTGAGTTAATGGTTTCTCTGCCATAATCCGCTGCGACAGAGCGCCCAGCCAACGGCCAATCTGCTGGTTATCGCTGCGTATCTGGCTGTTAGCGACATACCCTTCCACCAGACCAATGTTAAGCACCCCCTGGTGGAAATTATCGGCAGGAATATACGCATAGGAGAGAGGATAACCATCGCGATGATAGCGTTGAGTAATGCTGTCGGTGGCGGCCAGTAACGTCTGCAGGGGAACCTTTTTCCCCACCAGCGCGCTAAATGGCTCTGTCAGGGTGGCCAGTGGATATCGCGTTCCGCCAATAAAGTGGATACGATCAAAGGTGACCAGGGTTTGCAACGTCATCGCTGGCGGCGGTGCGGCTAATTCAGGAAGCGATCCTGTCGGTGCTGGCGAGCGCGCGGGTTCGGGGCCGGGCACATCTCTGGACTGCCGGGTGGGATTATTGGGGTCAATCAGCGTTGGCAGCATTTCGCCCGAGCTTTGGCCACTGACGATGGTGATAAAAACAACAACGCTTGGTTTTATTTTCAAAATAATTGTCTCCATCAGCCCGTTCCGGGCAAAAGGCCCCCTGTAAACAGGGGGCATATAAAGACATTCCGTTGTTAGTGGTGCGGGGCGATTAACCCTGAATTCACTCCAGATGTTAAGCCGCTCACCGTATTACCAATCAGCGGTAAACCGCCAGGTGAAGCCGCGCCCGCAGGCGTAGTGACGATACCACCCAGTGACCCGCTCACCGCAGCCGATCCTGCCACCGCAGTTGCGACGCTACCCAGTGGCCCACTCACCGCAGCCGCTCCTGCTCCTGCCCCTGCTCCACTGAGTGACAGGCCACCGCTGAGCAGTCCGCCGGAGGGGCTGCTACCCGCTGGGGTAACAAGTCCACCGGTTTGAGAAACCGCTATCCCGGTATTCTGCTCGGCCTGACCCAGACCGTTTAAAGCCGGTGTCGTGGTACTGATTTGCGTTCCGACGCCGGTCACAACGTTACCCACACTGTTAAGTAAACCGCTGACAGGCGCGCCCAAACCGGTTGCGCCACCCACGCCCTGAGTCACGCCCTGTACCTGGCCCACTATCGGCGTGACCAGGCCAGTTGCGGCCGTGGTCACACCGGATGCAGGACCCGTTTGCAGGCTCTGCGCCAGGCCGTTGCCGGTAGAGGTCACCAGCCCACCGACCGAACTGACCAGATTGCCACCGGTGCCCGTGACGCCACCAAGCGGCGTGTTAGCCGTGGTACCGGACAGTGAATTTCCCAGCCCGCTGATACCGGTTCCCAGTATAGCCACCCCTGTAGGAACCCCTGCGGCGGTAACGCCAATAGCATTAGGATTGCTACCTAACTGACCCACACCATTTTGTATGCCGCTGCCGACAGCAGTCACGGCATGTCCTGCGCTGTCAAGTAATGTGACAACGCCCGAGCCACCAACCGGCAGGTTGCCAATCGGCGTCTGGGTAGAAATACTGCTGACCTGCGATCCCACATTGCCGACCGCAGCCCCCACGCTGTTAAGAATAGTACCGGTGGTCAGCACACCGGAGCCAGAACCACCGCCGCTGCCCGATGAACCACCGCTGCCCGATGAGGCACCACCACCCGAGGAGCCACCGGAGCCTGAACCACTGCCGCTGCCCGATGAACCACCGCCGGATCCGTTACCACTGGTTGATGCACTGCCGTTTGATCCACTGCCACTGCCGGCACTTGCTGCCGTAGTGTGTTTTGCCGTATCGCCTGAACGACTACCGCCGCCGCCGCTGCAAGCAGCCAGAGATAATGCAAGCAGGATTGCCAGCCCAACCTTTCCCAGCCGGCCGGGATTGCCAGGGCGCATGATAAGCCCTCCACAATAAATACGCCTGTTGGCGTTCTTTAAGTATATGCGTTTTTGCATTTAATGCGCTGCGCGGCAGCTGTTTATTTTTCAAGCAAAGCAAACCTGATTTATATGCTAATTTTCAATCAGATAGAATGAGGTGTAGGCGGAAAAAATTAGGGGAAAAATGGACAAAATGTCTGGCCAGGGACCGGTTGTGATCGCGGCTGCAAAACTGAAAAAAAAGCGCTGAGATGACCATTGATCGTCCACCGCAAATTCCCGCTGCTTGGAGTTTACATAAGGGTGGGTGCAATATTTAGGTAACGCCTGGTGAGCCAGGCGTTACCATCGCAGACAGCAGGAACCCGGGCGGCGCTGCCGGCAAGGACAATGACGATTAAGCGCCGAGCATCTCTTTTACCAGTTCCACGCAGCGCAGAAAGCGCTCATCATAGTTGTCCTGTTTAACCTGCACATAGCTGATATTATTCTCTTCCAGCAACGACATCAGCAGCGCCTGGAACTCTTTGCGATCCACCGAGCTGCCCAGGCTGCGTAACCCATCCGCCACCCAGGGCACGTTGTTCTCCACCAGTATCACCAGGTCGAAACGATACTCATCAATCAGCGCCTGCACAAACGGGTGTTCACGCCCTTCATACTTTTTGCAGAATGCCTGAGTAGTGACAAAATCGGTATCGATAAATGCCACCTTGTTGGCGTATTTTACCGCAAAGTCGATGTACTGTGCCTGGCCGAGGGCGATTTTGTCGTAGTCGGAGTACTGCAACGCCATTTCATCGCCGCCCAGATGGGAGAACACATAGTCGCGGCCAAATTCCCAGGCGCTGGTGGTATTGAAGATATTAGCCAGCTTGTTGACCAGCGTTGACTTACCGCTCGACTCACCGCCGAGGATCGCCACGGTGCGTACAAAGAACGGCTTCACCTCGGTGGGGATATATTCCCAGTAGTGGAACGGATCCTGACGGATTTGGCCACCGCTGATATTCATAAATGAACGCTTCGGATCGATCAGCACCGCCTCCACACCGAGATGAGTGCGGAACTGCGGCGCATCGGCCTCTTCGCTGGTGTAGATCAAATCCGGGATAATGCCCCGATCTGCCATAAACTCTTGAATACCGGCGCTCCAGACGTCCCAGCCGTGCGGGTACGGCTCCATCCCCTGTTCATTAAAAGAATGAATATGGATGTTTTTCTGGTATTTGAAGGTCTGCAGCAGCCAGCGCAGACGATCGCTCACCGTGGGCTGCTGCGACATGGCGCTCTCTTCAAACAGCTTGCGGTCACGCGGCTCGTCGTAGCCCATGATGATATGCAGCTCGTCAACCTGGCTACAGGCGCGCTGGATAAGATAAATATGCCCGGTATGCAGCGGGTAGAACTTACCAACTACCACGCCAATGCTCTTTTCGCGGCGCGGAAACTCCAGTCCGAGGAAGCGGTGCAGCGCCTCAAGCTTCTGCGCGCTGGGGCTTTTAATTTTGGCATTCAGCAGCTGGCTAAGATAGCCCTTAGTCATGCCGCTGGCATCGGCCACCTGTTGCAGAGTACAGCCCTGCTGCCGGATTGCGGTTTTCAGATAGTCAAAAGACGACACGTATGCCTCCTGCAGGATCGGCGAGCCGTACCGGCCCGCGTCATGTCATTATAGGTCGTCAAGGATGGCCAGCGCATCGGCCAGCTTCTTCACACCGTACACTTTCATATTTTCCGGCGGCTTCTTCGGCACGTTGGCGGTGGGAACAATCGCCCGGCGGAATCCATGTTTGGCCGCTTCAGAAATACGCTCCTGTCCGCTGGGTACCGGACGTATTTCTCCCGCCAGCCCCACTTCACCAAAGACCACCAGGTCGTGCGGCAGCGGACGGTCGCGCAGGCTGGAGACCATTGACAGCATCAGCGCCAGATCGGCGCTGGTTTCCGTTACCTTGACGCCGCCGACCACGTTAACGAACACGTCCTGGTCGGCCATTTGCAGGCCGCCGTGGCGGTGTAGTACTGCCAACAGGATCGCCAGACGGTTCTGTTCCAGCCCCACGGCAACGCGCCGGGGGTTACCCATCATCGAATGGTCCACCAGCGCCTGGATCTCGACCAACAGCGGACGCGTCCCTTCCCACAGCACCATCACCGAGCTACCGGAGGTAATTTCATCCCCCCGGCTCAGGAAGATTGCCGACGGGTTGCTGACTTCGCGCAGCCCCTGCTCGGTCATGGCAAATACGCCCAGCTCATTGACCGCGCCAAAACGGTTTTTATGGCTGCGCAGGGTACGAAAGCGCGAGTCGGCATCGCCATCCAGCAGTACCGAGCAGTCGATACAGTGCTCCAGTACTTTTGGCCCTGCCAGCGAGCCATCTTTGGTGACGTGGCCGACCATTACGATAGCCACGCCTTTGGTTTTGGCAAAGCGCGTCAGGTAAGCGGCGGTTTCACGCACCTGAGCAACGCTGCCGGGTGAAGACTGGATATCCGCCATATGCATCACCTGGATCGAGTCGATCACCATCAGCTTCGGCTGTTCCTGTTCAGCGATCAGGCAGATCTGCTCAATGCTGGTTTCCGACAGCATATTCAGGTTGGCGGTGGGTAATCCCAGCCGGTGGGCGCGCATGGCGACCTGTTGCAGCGACTCTTCCCCGGTGACGTACAGGGTTTTCATCCCCTCTGCCAGCCGGCACAGGGTTTGCAGCAACAGGGTACTTTTCCCGGCACCGGGATTACCGCCGATCAGGATGGCACTGCCCGGCACCACGCCGCCGCCGAGCACGCGGTCGAACTCTTTAAAGCCGGTAGAGAAACGCGGCAGCTCATCAAGACTGATCTCCGACAGCTTCTGCACCCGGCTGGGGCCAGCACTGCCGGCATAACCCGTCAGACGTTCATTGCGTGCCACGGTGGGCGATGCCGCCAGACGCACTTCGGTGATGGTATTCCAGGCATGGCAGGCGCTGCATTGCCCCTGCCAGCGAGGATAATCTGCGCCGCATTCATTACAAACAAAAGCGCGCTTTACCGCTTTGGCCAAATCTTCCCCTTAACGCTCTTCGTGGATCAGGCTACCGCTGAGGATGCAAAACACCCCCATCAGGTCCGCATGGCGGATAATGAATTCGCTCTGTTGATTGACCTTCGGCTTGGCATGGTAAGCAATGCCGAGCGCCGAGGCTTTAATCATTGGCAGGTCGTTGGCACCATCGCCAACGGCGACCGTCTGCTGCGGTGAAATGGCAAAACGTGTTGCCAGCTTTCGCAGCGTATCCGCTTTGTATTGTGCATCGACAATATCGCCCACCACTTCACCGGTCAGTTTACCGTCGCGGATTTCCAGCTCGTTGGCTACCGCCGCCGACAGTTGCAGCGTATCACGCAGATATTCGGCAAACCAGGTGAAGCCGCCGGAAGCAATCGCCACCTGCCAGCCCAGCGCCTGAAGCTTTTGCACCAGTGAAGTCAGACCCGGCATCAGCGGCAGCTCATCGCGCACGGTTTTCAGGATATTCGCATCGGCACCTTTCAGCGTGGCCACGCGCTGGCGCAGGCTGGCGGCAAAGTCCAGCTCGCCGCGCATCGCACGCTCGGTCACCTCGGCAACCTGCTCGCCGCTGCCCGCCAGTTTGGCTATCTCGTCGATACATTCGATCTCAATCGCCGTCGAGTCCATATCCATCACCAGCAGACCCGGCGTTTTCAGGTGCGGAATGCGCCCCAGCGGCGCGACGTCCAGACCGGCATCATGCGCCAGGCGCGTCGCCAGCGGCGTCAGTGAACCGGCAAGGCGCACCACCTGATAGTCTTCCACCCCCCAGGCGCTGACAATGACCATCGCCGCCCCCAGCTGATGCTGCAAAGCTGTCAACCGGGCTTTATCGAGTTGACGCCCGTACAGCAGCCAGCCGCTGCGGCCTGCACGGTAGTCAAGCGGCATCACTTCATCACCGCTTAAAGATAGAGGTAATCCCGGCCAGAGAGAGACTTCTGCAGGCAGGTCGCACCAGGTCAGACTATTTGGCATTACAGCTCCCGTAAGGACTTTTACCCCCTGTTATGCGCAAAACAGGGAGAGCATTAAAACCTGGCAAGAGGCTACCCTGTAAGCCCGCCTTCTGGCAACATAAAGCTATCCCCGCCCGACTTCAGGCGGCAGGTGTTTATCTGGCAATTTTTAAGGGTCGACATGGCAAAAGCCAAAATCAAGTTTCGCCTGCACCGCACGGCGATCGTACTGATCTGCCTTGCGTTACTGGTTGTGCTCATGCAGGGCGCATCATGGTTCAGTCTGAGCCATCAGGCGGCACGTTCCGAACAGGTTGAGGAGCTGGCGCATACGCTGACCCGTCAGGTCGCCTGGAGTCTGACGCCGCTGATGGATAATACCGACGATAATCAGCAAAAAATCGTCGATACGCTTAATCAGCTGACGCATGAAAGCCGTATTCTTGATATTTCACTGTACGATGGCGCGGGCAACCTGGTGGCGCGCAGCGGTGAAAATATCAATGTGCGCGATCGCCTGGCGCTCGACGGACAGCGCGCCGGCAGCTATTTCAACCATCAGATTGTCCAACCGCTGGAGAGCAAAGACGGCCCCGGCGGTTTTCTGCGCGTTACGCTCGACACCCATGTGTTGGTCACCGAAGCCAAACAGGTGGATAACACCACCAATATTCTGCGCCTGATGATGCTGCTGGCGCTGGCTATCGGTATTATTCTCACCCGCACGCTGCTGCGCGACCGCCGCACGCGCTGGCAGCAGTCACCGTTCCTGCTCACCGCCAATAACCCGGTGAAAGAAGATAATGAGGATGATCTGCCGTCGGCCACCTCGGAAAAATAGCCCGGCCAGCCGCTATCGCTGCCGTTCACTCAGGCCATACGCGCAATCTGCCCGGCCAGCCCGGGCAGATTGCGCTGCATCTCCGTCGCCAGCTGCCTGAAGCCCGCACTGAAGGCGCTCTCTGCGCTGATTGACTGCCAGTATTGCCCGGCCATTTCCAGCGCGGTTTGCCACTGGTGCTGGCTCACGCTGTCATCAAGCCGCAGCTCCACGGCGCTGTCGCGCATATAACCCGCGCTGTTCGGCGCGAAGCTCATCGGCAACATGTCATAGGCTGGCGTCAGTCGTAAGCCGCCTTCGGTGAGGAAAAACGACAGGTTGCCGGCGTGCATATCGCCATTGGCAATCAGACGACCAAACGCCCACTGCAAGATGCCGCGCTGTGCATCGCGCTCGCTCAGGCGCTTCTGCTGTACCAGCTGCCGTAACGCAGCAGGCCAGTGGTGTGAATTGCCGATAAACTCTGCCTGCACCGCCTCAAGCGAGACCATGCTGCGCCGCCCGTTTTCCCCTGTGCGGTCAAAACGCACCACCTCAAGGAACAGCTGACCGCTGTCGGCGGCGATCGCCGCCGTCTGCGCTGCTGCCAGCCCGTGCTGCTGCATCAGCCGCAACGCCAGCGCCTCGGCGCGCAGCAGATCGCACCAGCGCTGGCTGTTTTCGTTGGCGCGTGCCGGGGTAAATTTAACTAACACATGAGCCAGACTGCCGTCGGCCAGCTCGGCCAGGCTGGCAAATTTGGGCTGTTCGCCCCCCGCAGAGGAGCCGGGTTGCTCGCCTGCCAGAACCTGGCTGGCCAGCTGCGGATAGCAGGTGGCTTTATCGGCCAACATCACCGCCGCCGCCGGACGCGGTTGTTGCAGCCACTGCTGGTAGCTATGCTGACCAATCAGCCAACTGCCCGTGACGTCTGCACCCCGGCTGCTCAGTGCCAGCAGACAATGATCGTCGTTCCACTGGCGGATATCTTCCGGCAGCGCCAGTTGCTGCGCGCAGTCGCGCCCCCACGCCCGCCCGAGAAAACCCTGCGGGCGCATATCGCTTAAATACCAGGGTAATCCGGGATAGTA
The DNA here is from genome assembly GCF_000026985.1 of Erwinia pyrifoliae DSM 12163. Taxonomy (NCBI): domain Bacteria; kingdom Pseudomonadati; phylum Pseudomonadota; class Gammaproteobacteria; order Enterobacterales; family Erwiniaceae; genus Erwinia; species Erwinia pyrifoliae. The sequence continues at coordinate 772,005 of NC_017390.1, read as the reverse complement.
GTGCCAGCTGGCGCTCGCGTCCTGCACCACGCAGCTTCCCGCCGGCCAGATGCTATAGAGTTGCCCGGCTGCGTGGGCCTGACCGGTTATATCTATTTGCCACAATGGAAACTGACTGACCTCGCGCAGCGGTCGCAGCAGGGCATAGCGCGTGGCGCGGGCGCGACCGTATTTCAGCACCTGCGGCTGGGACTTAATCAGGCGGGACAGCGTGGCCTGGCTGATGCCGAGCCGCGCCTGGAGGCTGGCGGCATCCAGCGGCCCCTGTAACAGCAGTGTCGTCAGTTCGCTCATGGTGAATAGATTTATGAATAGATTTGTGAATAGATAATTATCACTTAATTGCTTGTGATAAAAGAAAAATAGTTATTATGAGAGATAAAACATGAATAGATACTGGGTAAAAAAGGCTAGCAAATACCAGCCTCGACAGCGAGAAAATTACGCTTTATCACCCAGCAGAACCGACTCCAGCGCGATCTCAATCATCTCGCTAAAGGTGGTCTGGCGCTCGGCGGCGGTGGTCTGCTCGTGGGTGCGGATATGATCCGACACGGTGCAGATCGCCAGCGCTTTGGCCCCAAACTCTGCCGCGACGCCGTAAATACCGGCTGCTTCCATTTCCACGCCGAGAATGCCGTATTTCTCCATCACGTCGAACATCTGCGGGTCCGGCGTGTAGAACAGATCGGCGGAGAAAATATTCCCCACGCGGGCCTTCACGCCCAGCGCCTGCGCCGCATCTACCGCGTTGCGTACCATATCGAAATCAGCAATCGCTGCAAAATCATGATCTTTGAAACGCATACGGTTCACTTTGGAATCGGTACAGGCTCCCATGCCAATCACCACATCACGCAGCTTCACATCGCTGCGCACCGCGCCGCATGAGCCAACGCGGATGATCTTCTTCACGCCGAATTCAGTGATGAGTTCTTTGGCGTAGATTGAGCAGGAAGGGATGCCCATACCGTGTCCCATTACCGAGATTTTGCGGCCTTTATAGGTGCCGGTATAACCCAGCATGCCGCGCACGTTGTTCACTTCTACCGCATCCTGCAGGAAGGTTTCAGCAATATGTTTAGCGCGCAGCGGATCGCCGGGCATCAGCACCACGTCAGCGAAATCACCCATCTCAGCGTTAATATGAGGCGTAGCCATGTTAAATCCTTATGTTGTCAGGCCAGGGGCTGCCTGGCCGGTTACGAATAGTGTTAAAGCGCACTTTAACCTTCAGAAGAGTGGTTTGCCGTAAGCCATCGGTGACAGGCCAAAATAGTGGGCAACCGTCTGGCCAATATCGGCGAACGTCTCACGATAGCCATAATCACCCGGCTTGACGCCCGGCCCGAAGATAAGTACCGGGATATGCTCACGCGTGTGCTCAGTTCCGTGCCAGCTTGGGTCGCAGCCGTGATCCGCCGTGAGGATCAGAATATCCCCCTCTTTCACCTGCGCCATCAGTTCCGGCAGGCGGCGATCGAACAGCTCCAGCCCGGCGGCATAGCCTGGGACATCGCGGCGATGCCCCCACGTCGAATCAAAATCAACGAAATTGGTGAACACGATGCTGTTGTCCGGCGCGGTTCTCATTTCGCCAACCGTGGCATCAAACAGCGCATCCAGGCCGGTAGCCTTGACCTTTTTGGTAATGCCAACATGGGCATAGATATCGGCGATTTTACCGACGGAGATCACCTCTCCGCCCTGCTCATCGACCAGTTTTTTCAAAACGGTCGGTGCCGGGGGTTCTACCGCCAGATCGTGGCGGTTGCCGGTGCGCTCGAAGTGGCCCGGCTTATCGCCAACAAATGGGCGTGCAATCACGCGACCAATATTGTAACCGCCTTCGGTCAAGGCTTCGCGTGCTATTTCACAGAGTGCATAGAGACGCTCAAGGCCGAAAGTCTCTTCATGACAGGCAATCTGGAACACCGAGTCGGCGGAGGTATAGAAGATCGGTTTTCCGCTCTTCATATGCTCTTCGCCAAGCTGGTCAAGGATCACCGTTCCGGATGAATGACAGTTGCCGAGATAGCCGGGCAGCTCGGCTTTTTCCACCAGCAAATCGAGCAGTTCCTGCGGGAAGCTGTTCTGGGTGTCGCTAAAGTAGCCCCAGTCAAACAGCACCGGTACGCCAGCAATTTCCCAGTGGCCTGACGGCGTGTCTTTGCCGGAGGAAAGTTCGCTGGCATAGGCGTAAGCACCGATAATTTCAGCATTTCCATCCAGCCCCGGCGGAAACTTCCCGCTTGAGGCCTCTGCCGCTTTACCTAAGCCTAACGCGGTCAGATTGGGTAGATGGAGCGGGCCTTGACGCCCCTTGTCTGCTTCCCCCCTGAAGCACGCCCCGGCAATATGGCCGAGGGTATCTGCGCCTTTATCGCCGAATTTATCAGCGTCTTTGCTGGCCCCTATTCCGAAAGAATCCAGCACCATGATAAATGCACGTTTCATGCCGTTCTCCTGCGCGGTTCTCGCATTGAGAGTTAAAAAAATCCGATCGGAACAGAATACCGCTTATTGCGAGATTCTGCGATAAATAACTGGCGTTGATGCCGGCGCCACCTGCCCGACAACGACGGCGTGCTGCAAGGCCCGAGCGGCCTGCTGCCAGCCGGCTTCGCTGGCAGCATGGATCACCGCCAGCGGACGCTGGCTACCCACCTTATCGCCCAGCTGCACCAGGTCGCTGAAGCCAACGCTGTAGTCAATGCTGTCGCTGGCCCGGCGGCGACCGCCGCCCAGCGCCACTACCGCCATCCCCAGCGCACGGGTGTCCATCGCGCTGACGATGCCGCTGGTGTTGGCATAAACCGCTTTGCTCAGCATCGGGACAGGCAGATAACTGTCGATACGCTCGATAAAGTCAGTCGGCCCCTTCTGCGCCGCTACCATGCGCGCAAACACCTCGGCGGCGGCACCGTTGTCCAGCACCGCCTGCAGCTTAATCTGCGCTTCATCGCCTGACTGCGCCAGCCCGCCGGAGAGCAACATTTCGCTGCACAGCGCCATCGTCACTTCCAGCAGGCGCGGATTGCGGTATTCGCCGGTCAGGAACTGCACCGCTTCACGCACTTCCAGCGCATTACCGGCGCGGGAAGCCAGCGCCTGGTTCATATCGGTTAACAGCACGGTGGTGTGACAACCGGCACCGTTTGCTACGCCAAAAATGGCCTGCGCCAGCGCTTCGGATTGTTCAAGAGCAGGCATCAGCGCCCCGGAACCCACTTTCACGTCCATGACCAAGGCATCAAGACCTTCAGCCAGTTTCTTGGCGAGGATCGAGGCAGCAATAAGCGGGATTGAATCTACCGTGGCGGTAATATCACGCGTGGCATAGAAGCGCTTATCCGCCGGAGCCAGCGACCGGGTCTGGCCGACGATCGCCACCCCTACCTGTTTGATAATCTGGCGGAACCGGTCGTCCTGCGGGAAAATATCAAAACCGGGAATGGCTTCCAGTTTATCCAGCGTGCCGCCGGTATGACCCAGCCCACGGCCGGAGATCATCGGCACATAGCCGCCACAGGCAGCCACCATTGGGCCAAGCATCAGCGACGTGACATCGCCCACGCCGCCGGTTGAGTGTTTGTCCACCACCGGGCCGTTGAGATCCAGCGCTTTCCAGCTGAGTACCGAACCGGAATCGCGCATCGCCATCGTCAGCGCCACACGCTCCGGCAGCGTCATATCACGAAACCAGATGGCCATCGCCAGCGCGGCGATCTGCCCCTCGGAAACCGAGTTGTCACACACGCCGTTAATAAACAGACGGATCTCTTCTTCGCTTAGTGCATGACCATCACGTTTTTTGCGGATAATTTCTTGTGGCAGAAACACGATGACTCCCAGGACAATACCATCAATGATGCGGGTCCATACTGGCGTGATGGCCATCGCCGGTCTGGAGACGCACATCGCCGCGTACGGTGTTACCCCGCCACGGTGCAGGTGCGCAATGGCAACCAGCCTGTTAATAGTCGCTGTCGCTGGTAGCGGCGCTGAAACCCGCCGCGTTTAACAGGCTGGCGAGCAGGCTGGATGCACCGAAACGGAAATGGCGCGCATCGGCCCAGTCCGGGCCAAGGATATCGTCTGCCAGCTGCAAATACAGCGCCGCATCGTCTGCGGTACGCACGCCACCGGCTGGCTTAAAGCCCACCTGCTGGTGAACGCCTTTCGCGGCAATAGTACGCATCATGATCTCCGCTACCGCTGGCGTGGCGTTGACCGACACTTTTCCGGTGGACGTTTTGATAAAATCAGCGCCGGCATCGATGGCTATTTCAGAGGCTTGACGGATCAGCGCTTCCTCTTTCAGCTCACCGCTTTCAATGATGACTTTTAGCAGCACATTCGCCGCTGAACACGCCTGCTTACAGGCCTTTACCAGCTCAAAGCCGACAGTTTCATTACCGGCGATCAGCGCACGGTACGGGAATACCACGTCAACTTCATCTGCCCCGTAGGCAATCGCCGCACGGGTTTCCGCCAGCGCAATATCAATATCATCATTGCCATGTGGGAAGTTGGTCACTGTGGCAATACGGATTTCCGGCGTCCCCTGCTCACGCAGCGTTTTGCGCGCCAGCGGAATAAAGCGCGGATAGATGCAGATGGCGGCGGTGTTACCGGCCGGGGATTTCGCCTGGCGACAAAGGCCGATCACGTTGGCATCAGTATCGTCATCATTGAGCGTGGTGAGATCCATCAGTTGCAGCGCGCGCAGCGCCTGAGCTTTGGCATCGGACATGGTTATTTCCAGGTAAGTTGAATGGGGAGGCATTTGACAGGCTCACGCCGGACAACGCCTGCAATGTTAGGATTATAACAGCCTGAGCGGCATGATTTTGTGGGAAGTTTCACGATACGAATATGACATCTGCATTAACGTCAACTGAAACCTGGAGGTGTTCGCCATTAAGCGGCGGCCGGGCGGGCGGGACCCGGCACGAAGTCAACGCCGGGGAAATGTTATCATTATCACATCACAGGATCGTCAGGTTGGCGCTATCTGCATTCACACGCCAAACAGAGTACGGGTATTCTCGCGTAGCGTTTCGGTTATTTGTTGCGGGGATTCATCGCGCAGAGCGCACAGGGCGTGCCAGATATCTCTGACTCGCTCAGGGCGGTTGGGCTGCCCCTGAAAACCTTGCAGCGGCATATCGGGTGAGTCGGTTTCCAGCACCAGTGAGGTCAGCGGCAGACGGGCAATGGTTTGACGAGTTTTGCTGGCGCGTTCATAGGTGATAGTACCCCCGACGCCAATCGCATATCCGGCACGGATAAACGCCAGCGCCTGCTGTTCACTTCCGGCAAAACCGTGCACCACGCCACGCCTGGCCAGATCGAAACGCCGCAGCTGCTGCGCCAGCTTGTCATGAGTGCGGCGCGAATGCAGGATCACCGGCAGACTGTAATCACGCGCCAGGCGCAGCTGCGCATCAAGCAGTGCCTGTTGCCGCTCAAACTGCGGGTTATCGATAAACAGATCGAGGCCGATTTCGCCGATGGCGACCACTTTGTGATGACGCCGTTGCAGATGCTGTTCAAGTGCGACAAGGCTTTGCTCATTATGCTCTGCCACCGCCATCGGATGCAGCCCAAGCGCGGCATACACCGCATAATGCCGTTCTGCCAGCGCCATCACCCGATCAAAACGCGTGGCCGATACGCTGACGGCAATCATTTTCTCAACCCCGGCCTGAGCCGCCCGTTGCAGACTTGCCTCTTCATCGCCAACGAAGGGCGGAAAATCGAAATGGCAGTGCGTATCGACAAAACATGGCGTCATGCCAGCGACCCCTTGTCATAATCAGTATCAGCTCCCAGACGGTCTGCCTCATTGGCCACGGGGGCAGGCGGTATCACAATCTGCTGACGCATCTGTTGAGCATCATCGTTCAGCCGCTGGCCAAGCGTGGCAAGGAAGTAACGTCCGCAGCGTCTGCCCAGATGATAATCTTTATTCAACGAGGCCACCCGGCTGCCGAGCGCCATGCTGGACAGCGGATGCGGCGGATAGATTTCAATAATGCGTAACTTACCCGGCGGCTGGTTGATGAAATGCTCGGTCTGAAGATAGCTTTCTTCATGCAGCCGCATAATGTTAATTAGCGGTTGCAGTGCGCCATCGCTCAACCAGCATTCCGCCCTTTTCAGCCAGTGCGGCGTCAAGGTAGTTTGCGGTGGCACGGTGCGGATAACGACGATAGTTTCAGCCCCGCGCCGCGCCGCCTCACGCACCGGAATGGCATCGCTGATACCGCCATCCAGATAGCTGACGCCCGACAGGTTAACGCCGGGACGATAGAAGCCCGGAATGGCGCTGGAAGCCCTGATTAAATCGTGCCAGTTTTCTGAAGTGGGCGCGAAGTAGCTGGCGCTGTAATCGTCGCTGCGGCAGGCACACATATAGAATTCGCGCCCGGATGCAAACAGCTTCTCACCGGCGTCAATCGCCAGCGGCAGCTCCTGGCGCGTGATATCAATCAGCCAGTCAAGATCGAGCAAATGCCCGCCGCGCATAAACCGCAGAGGATCAAAGAACAATTTGCTGGTGGTGTAACGCGTGATCACCCGGCGGGCATAACCCGGTTGAGCGCAGACAAAGGCTGAAAGGTTTTGCGCACCAGCGGAGGTGCCAAGCATTAAATGAAAGGGGTTGAAGAGAGCACGTTGAAATTCGTCAAGCACGCCCGCAGTAAAGATACCGCGCTGTCCGCCGCCTTCACACACCAGGGCAAGCTTGCCTGGCCGGAATCGCTGCAACCTTAACGGCTCGGTGTTGCCAGGGGTAATCGGAATATGTATGCCCAAGTCAGGTATCCTCTCAGTATCAGCGCGTAAAGAGGATACCCGTCATCATTTACCGCCGTGGAGCGCTTGTTGCTATCCGTAGCAATGCGCTTGAGCGATGTCCGTTACCACTATAACTTCTTGCGCCCGGTAAACAGGCTGATCAGGAAGATAACGATACCGACAACGAAGACAACCTTAGCAGCCCATGCTGCCGTACCCGCCAGACCACCAAAACCTAATGCCGCTGCAATCAACGCGATAACCAGGAAGATAATACCCCAACGAAACATAAGCCTCTCCTTACCAGTAGTGAAATCGGACTCATTTTTTACCATTCGGCTGGCCTGAGCTTAGCCAAACTTTTTCTTTACGGGTAAAACGGGTAACGACCCCGGTACGGGGTCGCCAACCTGTTACGGCTTAACGCTCAGATCGTTTTTAACGCTTTTCACGCCTTCAATGGCTTTAGCAATGCCTTCGGCACGTTCAGACTGTGCCTGAGTTTTCACCGAACCGCTCAGCTGTACCACACCGTTGGTGGTTTCCACTTTCACATGGCGTGAGGGAACAATATCGTCAGCTAACAGTTTAGCTTTGATTTCGCTGGTGGTTGCCGTGTCGCCGGCATAACCGCTAACGGTCTGTTTGGTGCTGTCTTTCACATGCAGTTTATCGCTAACGGATTTGACGCCTTCGACTTTCTTCGCTACCGCTACCGCTTTTTCCGCCTGATCCTGCGTGGTCACGAAGCCGTTTAGCGTGACCACACCGCTGTGGGTCTCGACAGAGATATCGGTACTTTTGATCGCTTCATCATCCACCAGCGCCGCTTTTACCTTAGCGGTAACGCCGCTGTCATCCATATAGCCGCCCACTTTTTTCATTGAGCTGTCAAACCTGGCACCGGCGCTGTCAGCGCTTGACTGCGCTTTATTGGTCATCGACTCGTCTGCCAGCGCAGAGCCGCTTACCAGTACAGACCCTACCATTACTGCCATCAGAGTTTTTGCAATGTTAGTCTTCATCATCGATTTGTTCCTTTTGTCTTAGACAACTCACAACGGTGAGCTTTTCAGCCACAAACGACGTGACTGTAGGGGTTGGCATCGTGCTATCGCCTGTGAACGTTGCAGCAACCGCGCCGCATATTTTCGTCCTGTGGCAATGAATATAGTTGGTAATCAGGATTTCACCGGGAACGGGAAAGAGATTGATGGATAAAGCAGCAAATAAAAGGTTCTTTCAGAGGAGTCTGTAAGCGGGCGGGCCAGGGAAACCCGCCCGCCGTTGGGGAAAGTGAGGATTAATGCTCGCGGGTTTTACGGAATACCACGTCAGGGTAACGTTCCTGAGTAATATTCAGATTGACCATGGTAGGAGCGATATAGGTCAGGTTATCGCCGCCGTCGAGGGCCAGATTAATCTCATTTTTACGCTGGAATTCGTCAAACTTCTTCACGTCGTCACATTCAACCCAGCGCGCGGTAGAGACGTTGATCGCTTCGTAAATCGCTTCGACGTTGTACTCACTTTTCAGGCGCGCCACCACCACATCAAACTGCAGCACACCGACCGCGCCAACGATCAAATCGTTGTTGTGCACCGGACGGAACACCTGTACAGCGCCCTCTTCCGACAGCTGTACCAAGCCTTTCAGCAGCTGTTTCTGCTTCAGCGGATCGCGCAGACGGATGCGGCGGAACAGTTCCGGCGCGAAGTTCGGAATGCCGGTGAACTTCATATTCTCACCCTGGGTAAAGGTGTCGCCGATCTGGATAGTACCGTGGTTATGCAGGCCAATAATATCGCCGGGATATGCCTCCTCAACGTGTGAACGGTCACCGGCCATAAAGGTCAGCGCATCGGCTATCACCACGTCTTTACCGGTACGCACCTGGCGCAGCTTCATGCCCTTTTCGTACTTGCCGGACACCACGCGCATAAACGCCACGCGATCGCGGTGTTTCGGGTCCATATTGGCCTGGATCTTGAACACGAAACCGCTGAATTTCTCATCGGTAGCGGTGACGGTGCGCAGATCGGTGTTACGCGGCATCGGCGATGGCGCCCACTCCACCAGCCCGTCGAGCATATGGTCAACGCCGAAGTTACCCAACGCCGTACCGAAGAATACCGGGCTGAGTTTACCGTTGAGGAACGCGTCACGGTCGAATTCGTGCGAGGCACCCTGCACCAGTTCAAGCTCGTCGCGCAGCTGGGCAGCGAGGTCTTCGCCGATGGCGGCATCCAGCTCCGGGTTATTCAGTCCTTTCACCACGCGCACTTCCTGAATGGTGTGGCCTTTACCGGACTGATACAGATAGGTTTCATCTTTATACAGATGGTAAACGCCCTTAAACAGCTTGCCGCAGCCAACCGGCCAGGTAATCGGCGCACAGGCGATTTTCAGCTCGCTTTCCACCTCATCCATCACTTCCATCGGGTCACGGATATCGCGATCCAGCTTGTTCATAAAGGTCAGGATCGGCGTATCGCGCAGGCGGGTGACTTCCATCAGCTTGCGGGTACGATCCTCAACGCCTTTTGCCGCGTCGATCACCATCAGGCAGCAGTCCACCGCCGTCAGGGTACGGTAGGTATCTTCAGAGAAGTCTTCGTGCCCTGGGGTATCCAACAGGTTTACCAGGCTGCCGCGATAGGGAAACTGCATCACCGAGGTGGTGATGGAGATGCCACGCTGCTTCTCCATTTCCATCCAGTCAGATTTGGCATGCTGGCTGGAGCCACGGCCTTTTACCGTACCGGCGGTCTGGATTGCCTGTCCGAACAGCAGCACTTTTTCGGTGATGGTGGTTTTTCCGGCGTCCGGATGGGAAATGATGGCAAAAGTGCGGCGGCGGGCCACCTCTTGCATAAAAGGTGCATTTGACATGAAGATTCTTCTGGTTTGGCGCTGTGCCACTCCGTCACGCAGCGTGCGTAGCGGGATCCACAGCTGATTGAACGTTAATGGTCGGCATTTTCGCCGATCCCAGCGCCAGACACAATGCAGAACGGCGCTGAATCAGTCGAAAGACGACAGTGCGCTGCATTAATTCGCTAAGAGCGCCCCGCTAATAGCAAGCGGGCGGTTTCGCATGCCTCACGGCAGCAGCAGCCTGCAAGATGATCGTTCACCAGCCCCAGCGCCTGCATCAGTGAATACGCGGTTACCGGCCCTACCCACGTCCAGCCGCGCTTCTTCAGCGCCTGCGACATGGCTATCGCCTGTGGGGAGGTTTTGTGCGTCTGCCAGTCATCAAAATCAATAAGCGCCGGGCGATCCTCTGCTGCGGGGGCAAATTGCCAGAACCACGCGGCCAGCGAACCCGCCTCCTGCTCCAGCGCCAGCGCACAGCGCGCATTATTGATTGCCGAGCAGATTTTCGCTCGATTGCGCACGATGCCTTGATCCGCCATCAGCCGCGCCACATCCTCGTCGTCGTAGCACGCCACGCGCCGATAGTCGAAGCCGTCAAAGGCGCGGCGAAAATTTTCACGTTTGTGGTAAATCATCTGCCACGACATGCCGGAGTGGAAGCTCTCCAGGCAGACTTTTTCAAATAGCAGGCGGTCGTCCACCACCGGCCTGCCCCACTCATTATCATGATAGTCCGGCATTGACGGCTGCCAGAAACAGCAGGGACGCCCGTCAGCACTGAGAATCAGTCCCGGCGGCTGTCGGTCTGAGCGGTTTTTTTGCATCGTTACTCCGGGGCGGTTGCGCTAAGTACGGAAGGGATTCGGCGGTCAGACTGGGCAATAATGCGCTACGCCACCGGCGCGGCTGCAAACAATTGCTGCGCCAGCAGGGCAATGCGCGGCTCTTCGACCAGTTTTTTTCGCCACTCCAGCGGGATGGCGCTGTAGCCGTAAAGCGCCCCGGCAATCTGACCGGCGGTGGCGGCCACGCTGTCGGCATCGTCGGCCAGATTGGCCGCCAGCAGCACCGCATCACGGAAATTATCCGTCTGCCATACCGCCCACATCGCCGCTTCCAGCGTATCAATAACATAGCCGCTGGAGCGGATCTGCTCGCGGGATTTCTGCTGATATTCCCCGGCGTTAATCAGCGCGGTTCGGGCATTAAACGGACACAGCGCCGGAGCCATTACCGTGCGCTTATCTGCGCCATTCAGCAGTAAACAGAGCACCCGCGCCAGCAGGCGGCTGGCATCCAGCGACTCCAGCGCGCCGTGAGTGGCGCGCCCCTGCTGTTCTGCATCATGCAGGGTACGCAGCAGAGAGTGACGCTGAAAAATCGCCGCCGGGGCCAGACGGATAATCGCCGCATTGCCCGCGCTATGAGGCTCGGTATTGCCGAACCAGTCAGCGCCCTGAAGCAGGTACTGCTCCAGCGCATAACGGGTGGCATTACCGATATCAAAACAGGTACCGTTGGCGCTGTTGACCCCTTGTCGATACCAGTTAACCAGCCGGTTACGAAACTCGGTCAGATCCAGCCTGCCGAGATCAAGATAGGTTTCCGCCAGGCACAGCGCCATTGAAGTGTCATCGGTCCACTCGCCCGCGTTCAGCTGAAAGGGGCCGCCGCCCACCATATCGCTGACGAACTGCTGGTCACGCGGCAGAAACTCCAGCGTGGTGCCCACCGCATCCGCCACCGCCAGCCCGACCAGCGCCCCTTTGGCGCGATCTAACCGCTGTTGTTCGCTGCCCTGCGGCGGCGGATGACTCAACCAGTGCGGCAGTGGATTTTGCCCGCTCAGCCAGCGGCCATAATCCGGCTGCAGGCAACGGTCATGCGCAATGTCATCGTGATACTCCGCCGGGCAGTACTGGCGATAGTGATTAAATACATAGCTGTTAAGCAATGGATAAGGTTGACGCAGATCGATGGGCATAACTCTCTTCTTATCTAAGGTAAAAGGGAGACAAGTGCAAAGCGGTTAGCATCTGCACACCGGGCAGTGCAAACTGCCTGCCCCCGATGCGGCAGGCATATCAGCCGGTGCAAGGGCAGAGCATGTGTTAAAAGCACCAGTCCGGGCTTCGTGATCCCGGACGACCATCTCCAGCCATGATCATCAGGCAACCAGCTTCATACCCCGGTTGCTTTGAATAAATCTTACCATCTCATCCAGGCGCTTAAACCTTTCTCTGGAAACGATATCCCAACGAGGTTCATTGGTATTCAGATAAAAATGATTATCTGTCGTCGTCTCTATCGGGTACTGCATTAAATTAGACTCTCTATCCATATATATCAGAACGTTTTTATTACCTCTGCGCTTGATAACGAACTGACCGGGAATATGTAATAAACTTTCTGCAGAAGGCGGTGCCGCCACGCGGCGCATATCAGTGACCCCCATTTCAAGTAAAAAATCCGCTTGTGCAATCCTTGCGCGGCTCGCACGAAAACAGTGATAAACCTCACCAGGATCTTTAAATATTCCGCCAGCTTCACCCGCGGGAAGATCGTTAACCCGAATACTGACGATTCCGTTTAAGTCAGCCAGACCAGGCACACCTTCGAAAGTATTTGTATGAGCGCTCCCCACCAGCGCAATCCATTTATTTTGGTGGTGTAACTGATTTTTATTTATCAGTAAGTGAGAGTAGTAATTCATTAATGCCACCCTGTCAGTGTTTCCTGAACCTGGCGAAAATCCATTATAACTGACAAATGAATCGATAGCCGTAATCCGAATTTTCCTCTTCTGTGCCGTTTGAATCAGCGTCATAAAGTTATAAATTCCGAGCAGGTCTGTCCAACCCATAACATCCATGTCATTGATGAATTCTTTCAGGCTGAGCGACATTTTCCCTGTCTGAAAGTAACTATCCAGATCGGCCTGATGCATATCCGTCTGCAGGTGTTCGATATAAAGTGTCCTGACGCCGTTTTTATAGAGAATATCAATATTATCAATAATAAACTTTTTACTGGCTATTGATGAATGGTCCTCACCTATGGCGACACCGTTGTTCCTTTCATATATCTTTGAAAAAATATCTTCCGGTTTATCCGTTAATGCTATTGCGGGGATATGACATTTATTAATATAACTCACTCCCTTTTGAAAGAACTTCCCTGCCTCCGCCAGCATTTCGTCCGTCTGCTTTCTGAAAACACTGACGATATTTTCTTCTTCTGGTGTAAGATCATTTGCGTAATAATCCCTGTTATTCAATATTTTTTTATCCATCCTCAATACCGTCTCCCTCATTTCTGCAGGCATAAGAAATTTTCGATATTCCATAAACGACAACCTTCTCATGGCTGAATGCAGCTGTGCCAATGCCTGGCTGGTTCCTGCGCACTCCATCATATTCTCTTCTGGCGTGTTGAAGTAATACCCTCCCCCATCTCTGCTGGTAGTAACCTCTGCAATTCTCTTTTTAATTAATTTTCCAAAAACACCACCTGATTTTGGCCCGATAACAGAAAGAATTTCATCCGAATGGTTGGGATGTTCATTTTTAAATCTGAAAAAGACGTCCTCGTATTTTATATATAGCTTTCCATCCGGATTCGCAAACAGCCCAGGATGGGATTTTGCCGGCTTAATAGAAGCATTCTCGCTCTCAGGAACGCCATAACGCTTATTTTCTTTGAAAATAGTTTCCAGCCTGGGGGACAGATGCACGCAGCGTCCGCCAGGTGAGCGCCCCGCCCGACAGGGCTTATACTTTACATCCAGCCTGTTAGCATAATTGATTTTGTAAAACAGGTGATCAAACCGGGCTACTTCTACTCCATTTTTATCACCAACGTGCCATAACCAATTTTCTCTTCCGGGGTAAATCCGATAGAACTGGTTATTCACTTTCAATGCCTGGATTGTTTGTTTCGTCAGCGGATCTGTGTAGGTATATAAACCGTTATCATCAGGAGTAGCATGTATTAAACTTGGTGAAGAAAGCGCAGGAACATCATTAAGTACATATTGAAGTTTATTGGCGGGATAAAGGTTTGCCGCAGCATTTTTTATTACGCCAGGATGGAAGTATCCATCCTCCAGAAGGTAGTGTAAGCCGAACGCTTCCCCCGTTTCAGGATTAAAACGAACATAAACCTTTCGGCCGTTTTCATCCCCGACACGTTTTAAAGGTAATCTAATTTCCGCGTCGGAGATCAGTGCGATTACTGATTCATCTGATGATGCAACAGACTTGATATCATTTATGCCTGGCGGCATGATTTTGCTCGCCAGGTCAGCTGTCTGGCTGTCGGAGGCCAGCAACGTCTTAATTTTTTTGCAAAAGCTCCTGCTGACAGTAGTCAACAGCTCAAAACCAGGATCGATGCTTCTCAGTGTTGTTTTTCCTAATAAAGCCATCTCAGCCATACTGGGCAAGCTGACATAGTTGAGCGTGCTTTTAGCCGCTACCCGTACTCCTGCCCCCTTGGCCAGACTGGCTACACCATGACGAACCCCAACAGCAAGCTTCATAGCAAAACGTCCTCCCAAACCTGCTGCTCTCCCTATTCCAGGAACAAGCTGTGCAGCGTCCATCATGCATGAAGGAACAGCCTGCATGGGATCATTGCTTATTATTCCTTCGAGACAGTCATAAAAGGGAATGCCTACCTTGACTACCTTCCAGACCTTTTCGAAATCGGAAGGATCGTTACCCACTTTATAAAGAGAATCATAGAGATCGTCACGATGGATTTTGCTAAGAAATTTTATCAGTAATTGAATATCTCCATTACGAGCGGTAACAACATTATCGTCAGCTTTTATTGTATAGTGAAATTCATTGCCGCTACTCCTGACCGTATGATCGGAAAATTCATAATTTTTTCCAAAAAAATTATAATCAATAATCCCGGAATCGATATAGTTACGGATGCCATGATCAACCCGGATGATATTATAACCAGTCATTCCTGCACTTATTCTTGTCAGCGCATAGATTCTCTCTTCATTTCCCTGACTCACGGAAACAAGATCGATTTTCTTCAGTGAGAGATAGGTTACCGTCGGCGTTGCTACTCCGTATGTGGCCCAGGTGCCCTTATGGGTTTTCATACTAAATTTGACAGGACGCATTATGGCGTCTGGTGCAGTAATGAAAGTATATTCAACCCTTGGCAAATTTTTTAATGATGAATAAATAAGATATTTGTCGAGTTCAAGGAAGCTGTTTGCCACATTATTTGTCAGCTCCCTGTACTTATCACTCAAACTAGCGGGGGCGCCTTTACAGGGCGTTGCCGCCCCAGTCATATAATGCTGCCTGAGCTTTTCACGGTTCTGTTTTGGAGAAAGAGAGGCATATCCCCAATTGTCTGCCAGGACGGCTGATCCAGGGGGGCACTGGGATATGATACTATCTGCCAGTTTTCTCTTAGGTAGCCATGATTTGATCGCATCGTAATATTTTTGGTAGGTCGGGCGGATAGCATTTTTTTTTCTGATTTGTATATATTCGTCAACTTCAGCCGGACTAATATCGCGGAGGTTCATCTCATAGCGGACATTTTTGGGTGAATGTTTAGCCATATAAAAGAGGGTTGGCACTCGAAGATAACCTATTTGATCTTCAGTAAGATTTCCGTCTGCGGCTAAATCCCATATTCTGTCACCGGCTTTCACTGCGTCTTCTAAGGTAATGTTCGGTTGTTTAATATCATCAAGAAATCTTGCACCAGCATAAAGTGAAGCAAACTTATCGCTATACAGTAAGGGATCTTTGTCCGAGTAATCTGCAAACCTTAGAAACGGCATGTCTTCATTGAGTATGGATAACCATATCTGGTTGAAAGCATCAAAATATCTTTTATCAGATCCATTTTCTGATACGTAATTGTGTTTATACAGTGACGGCAGTGAGAAATTCTCTTTGATACTTTTGGGCTTATTATCAGAATGATACTTATTGAAAGCTATCCTCCTGGCAACAATTTCTACCGGAAGACAATCCAGTACATTGCTGAAAAACCAGTGACGGACAACCGATGTTGCCTGCATGGCAGAGAGTGGCTCGCTCTCTCTTCCTCCATACAGATCATCTGCTTCGAGTATTATTCTCGCTAATATACCTGTTCTTTCTTCTTGCATACTCATGCCATCTGAATCTACGCTTAAAAGATAGGCTGCTGCTGCAAAATAGATATCTTGTTTATTGACAGCCAATTCTTCAAGATAATTTTCGTTATAAAGATGCCAACTAATTTCACGGTTTGCCTCTTTTACCCCTACCGGAGTTTCCATATGCCGTCTTCCCCTTATGGGGACGGATTCTGACTCCTTCGCCGTCGTTTTTTTCAAACCCGGCACAACGGATGGAAAAGCCGGGGGTTCAATGCTACTAAAGTTCACCGCATCGTCGTGGCTAAAAGGATAAATAGCGGATGAATCCTCTGCCGCTCTGCCACTATCAGCGTCAGTAAAATTTGAAACAGGGTAGCCCGTAGCGGCTTGATGACCGGAATAATCCCCTTCCTGAGGATCCCTGCCACCTCTTTTGAAATAGTATCCCGCCCCGAGGCCCGATCCGGCAAGTAAAGCCGCGCCCAGAGCAATCCCTACCTTCCCCTTCAGTAATAACGGCAGAATCTGCTGCCCATTTTGTATACGGCGTGAATCATTGATTAACTCAGCCTCGCTGCGAAAAACCTCGCCCTCTGTGTGAACGGCTTTTAATTCAATATGTTGTTCGCAGGCCCGGTATACTTGCAAGGGAGACCGCTCACGCAACGAGCGGTAAACACCTTTCCCGGCGTTCAAAACCGGATTGACAACATACCTGAAGGTCGAATTGGTTACAGACTTCAGCAAGTTACTGAGTAAAGTTGCCTCCGTGTTAGGTTCGGATGAATCGCCAGGAGCACAGGATAAAAGGGGCTGAGGGGGTATTTGCAGGGTTATATTAGGCACGATGCAGTCTCCAGAGATAAAATGAGTGAGGAAAACCTACATCAATTTAACGTAATTCTCACAGTAACTTTAGCCATTCGATATCAATTAATATCAAAAAACGATTTTTATTTTTTACGGAGCCATTCTTTATCTGGAAGATTTTACCCGGGTGAAATATATGAACTTTTAGACGGCTCGACTTTATTTTTATGCCAGGCATGACAGCTGCGTTTATAGTGAGTAATCACACATTAGCGCGAATATATCGCGCTATGCTCTGGCAAACCGGCTTTATTGGAAACAAACTGCACGGCATTACGATAATAACACTGCTAATTTTCACAGCAAGGCGTTCATAGAACGCCACCTGCCTTAGGCTTATGCCCGTGAAATAGTCATGAATACTACGGATTTCATTGATAGAGCAAGAGACTTCTCAGATGCTAATAGCAGAATAGCAAGACTCCAAAAAAATCGTTACGAAATACTGGCTCTGCTCACACCTGCCGAAGTAGTGATAAAAAGGATCGATGAATGGATCGGTTTTAAATCCTGTTAATTAGTTAATAAGATTACCCCTAGCGTAATCTTATTCGAATATCGACTGATGAACGCGACAATTCCTTTTGCGAAGGCAACACCTACCTGCGGGAATGGGCATTCCTGTCTCACCAGCCAGCGCGCAAAACCGTTTGATTCTTTATAAACACCCGCGTGCCGATGGGATATGTCAATGGCCGCTGGCGTGGCGGGCTGTTCAAAGTAAAAAGCCGGAAGGATCTGGGGATCGCTTCCGGCTCTATTTTGTTTATTTAATGAGTATCGTTTAAAAGTGAAGCTAAAATTGCCAGACTGGTGTTCATCGAGCCTATATTGCTTGCCAGGGGCATTTTAATGCCATTACCCATGATTTCATCGTTAAATATTCCCCAAACTAACTATGTGTGTTAAATATTTTCAAATCGTTATACTGATAAGCAAAAGCATTAACAGACAGGCAAAATATAAAAGCCAGTGAGAATTTAAGTTTTTTTATCACTGTAACCTCAAAGACTTATTTAGCTGATAAATACGTCGTTTTCTAAAAACGAAAATGGAGATAAAACTTATAATAGTATTATCGTTATCGGTGCGACGATCTGCTTTCAGTACTTACATCCACCTTCCCGTCTGGTTTACCAGCATCTGATTACCCTGAGTGACTTTTAGCGTTGGTGGTTCAAAAGAGATATGGTATTCGACAATGCCACTTTTAAAAATAGCGCCTGTCGCCCGGTGAGTTTTATCATCAATAGTTCGCCCGCTAAGTTTTATTTGACTGTTATCTTTATTGCGTAAACCATAATAAGNCACGTCCTGGCAGGACACATTAAAATCCCCACACCCGTTCACAATGGTAATGGTGAAACTANCCGTCGAAAACGTTCTGGTTTTCATCATGCTGGTTAATTTAGCATCTTCTTTTTTAAGTGAAAAAGACTTGGGGGCATAGAACTCCCCTGCGATGGGATCGCTGACTAATTTCCACATCATACCCTTGTTGATTTATTGAAAGTTCAGCCCTGCCGTTTTTTCCACCAAANGTAGAATTAAAAAATATATTTGCTTTATCGCCGCTGACGCTGCCGTGTAAATTATCTTCGCCGTCATCAGCACAATCAATGCGGTTCCCTTTCTGGGTAACGTAACAATAGCTTCCGTTTAATTTCTCACCAGTCTGATTTATCTTTAGTGATAAGTTTGAATAAGGCGCGCCATCTTCATCATTAATTGATCCTATCCATTTTCCCGAAAAGTCTGTCATTGAAAATGTTGAAAGAGAGAGCGACGCGGTTAATAAAGCAATGCCATTTATTATTTTACTCATATATATTTCCGCAGCAGGTCGGGCACAAGACAAATTTCAGTGATAACGGTGGCGCTATGACTACCGTTCGCCTTGCCGCCCCTAAATAGCTGCGCGGAATAGTAGATCACTTTGAGGGAACTCAGCCCGGATTGTGCGATCTGATCAATCGCCAAATCAAAACAAATCACCAACCGGACTGAGCAATGCCGATCATAGCACCCATTTCCCGTGAAGAACGACGCCTGATGCGAAAAGCTATCCATAAAACGCGCGATAAAAATCATGCCCGCAGGCTGACGGCCATACTGATGTTGCACCGGGGAAACCGTGTCAGCCACGTCGCCAGAACGCTCTGTTGCGCCCGTTCATCCGTCGGGCGCTGGATTAACTGGTTTACGTTGTCCGGTGTTGAAGGTCTGAAATCGTTGCCCGCAGGGCGCTCCCGCCGATGGCCATTTGAGCATATCTGCACTCTGTTACGTGAACTGATAAAGCACTCTCCCGGCGATTTTGGTTATCAGCGTTCACGCTGGAGTACGGAATTGTTGGCTATAAAAATTAAAGACATAACCGGCTGCCGGTTGCATGCAGGAACCGTCCGTCGCTGGTTGCCCGCTGCCGGGCTGGTGTGGCGCAGAGCTGCGCCAACCCTGCGGATCCGTGACCCGCACAAAGATGAAAAGATGGCGGTGATCCGCCAGGCGTTGGACAAATGCAGCGCAGAGCATCCGGTATTTTATGAAGATGAAGTGGATATCCACCTCAATCCAAAAATCGGTGCTGACTGGCAACTGCGCGGGCAGCAAAGACGCGTGGTAACACCGGGTCAAAATGAAAAATATTACCTGGCGGGTGCGCTGCACAGCGGAACGGGCAAAGTCAGTTACGTTGGCGGTAACAGCAAAAGTTCGGTGCTGTTTATCAGCCTGCTTAAGCACCTGAAAGCGAGTTACCGCCGGGCAAAAACGATCACGCTGATTGTCGATAACTATATCATCCACAAAAGCCGTGAAACGCTGAGCTGGCTGAAACAGAATCCAAAGTTCAGGGTGATTTACCAGCCGGTTTACTCGCCGTGGGTCAATCATGTTGAGCGCCTGTGGCAGGCGCTGCACGATACCATTACACGCAATCATCAGTGCCGGTCAATGTGGCAACTGTTGAAAAAAGTACGCCACTTTATGAAAACGGTCAGCCCGTTCCCGGGCGGTAAACACGGACTGGCAAAAGTGGAGCGCTATTAGACGCAGCTATTTAGTTTACTGGCTAAAATCATCGGCGCGTTGCGCCGTCATCTTCAAATAGCAGCTATCGGCAATCACGGCAGACAGCGTTCCACCGGCTTCCTGAGAGGCAAAAGCATTGCAGTCTAAATCCCTGAATTTTACCCACTGTCGCTGCGCATCAATAAAGTTTTTTTTTCACATCAGCACTCATTGTCGAGATAAACTTCCTGTAGTTATCATTCAGCCTTTTATCCTGAACGATTATCTCATCAGCATAACAATCACGCATTGACACTGTTACCCCGGCCGCTTTATCCATACACTGATTATAGCTGTCAGAATAAGCATCCTCTTTAGCCTGCACGGTAAAAGAAAACAGAAGCACAATAAATGCAGCAATAAATAATTTCATTTTACATCCCGCCAGTTAACATTCTAAGCACGCTCTTTAATGCTTAAAAAAAACATACTGATTATTTCTTTTCTGGTTGCGAAAGCTGCTGAGGATCGGTAGACCAGACGCCTCTTTCCGTCAGCACTTTTCTGTCGTTCACTTTGACCGTTAAGGACGAATCGTCTGTTTCAAGGATATATTGCGTGTTTTTATTGGTAAACTCATAAACATTCACCGGGCATACGATGCTATCGCAATGAAATCTGATAACCTTACCTGATAACACTAATGTCGCGCCATCCGACTTTCTCTTACCGGTATAGGTGGCGCTGTTGCAAACTTTGTTTTTATCCTGACAGTTAAGATCGACTCTGATCACAAAACCTGGTGTGTTTAAATATCTTGTCTCAGGTTCTTTATTGACAAAGCCGGAGGGTGTTTCCTTATCGTTAAAAGTGACATTTTCAAAACGGCCGCCCCATTGCTTTATATCTGGCTGGATATCGCTACTCTCTTTATCATTGGTAAAATAGACTATTTTTGTGTTATCAGGTATCAGCCATGCGGCGTAGATTCTGCCATCAGGCTTAATCACCATCGCCGAGGCATTTTGCATTCTCAGATCCTGTAGCCATCCCTCGATAAATAACCCATGATCAGTTGTTTCATGAGGCTCTCCATAGACATCAAAATTCCCAATGAAATCTTGATAGTGCTCACCAAGAGTGCTTTTAATGTCGTTATCCAAATTTTTATCTTTGAATATATTAACCACGCTATTTAAGTTATTGAACTTTCTCAAATCATCATACTGATAAGCAAAAGCATTAATAGACGTGAAAAATATAAAAACAAGAGAGAATTTAAGGTTTGTTATCACTGTAGCCTCGAAAATCAATTAACTGATAATTTGGAAAATTTTTGCAGCTCATATTCATAGCGATCCGACAATCCTTTTCCATAAGCGTCCCACCGTGTTATTTTTGCACTTTCACAGTGGGATTTTTAAAGAAAAAGCTATTTCTTTACCGAATAAAAAGAACCATCAGTGGTGCCAGCATCAGTTAACAGTGAGAGATTTTGACGATCGACCTTAAATCTGAACAGATGTACTGATGTGTCCGGGTCTCCTCCGCAGATTGCGTATTTTTTATCCTCACGCACGTCAACAATATAATAATTCTTATCTGATCCCTCATCAAAATCGTAAGCCAGACAGTGATCCCTTAATGAAGATAATTTGTTATCACGGATCGCCTGATGGACAATCAGTACGGCAATATCTTCATTTGTTTGTTTAATCTGAAAAGTCTTTTTATTTATTTCTAACTTGCTCAATGGCTGAGAATTTACTGAGAATAAAGCCAGTGAAAAAATAAAGCTTAGAGTAATAACAATTATATTCCTCATCATATAAAGCTTCTTAATCAAGAACGGTTAAATTTTGCGTTCGAATAAGTCAGGTTCTGACAAAAAATTGAGATAGTTTGAACAATGCCATCATCTTTATTATCCATGCGATGATCTATTGTAAATGATCACATCCACCTTCCAGTCTGGTTTACCAGCACCTGATTACCCTGAGTGACTTTTAGCGTTGGTGGTTCAAAGGAAACAAGATATTCGACAATGCCACTTTTAAAAATAGCGCCTGTCGCCCGGTGAGTTTTATCATCAATAGTTCGCCCGCTAAGTTTTATTTGACTGTTATCTTTATTGCGTAAACCATAATAAGNCACGTCCTGGCAGGACACATTAAAATCCCCACACCCGTTCACAATGGTAATGGTGAAACTANCCGTCGAAAACGTTCTGGTTTTCATCATGCTGGTTAATTTAGCATCTTCTTTTTTAAGTGAAAAAGACTTGGGGGCATAGAACTCCCCTGCGATGGGATCGCTGACTAATTTCCACATCATACCCTTGTGATTTATTGAAAGCTCAGCCCTACCGTTTTTTCCACCAAAAGTAGAATTAAAAAATATATTTGCTTTATCGCCGCTGACGCTGCCGTGTAAATTATCTTCGCCGTCATCAGCACAATCAATGCGGTTCCCTTTCTGGGTAACGTAACAATAGCTTCCGTTTAATTTCTCACCAGTCTGATTTATCTTTAGTGATAAGTTTGAATAAGGCGCGCCATCTTCATCATTAATTGATCCTATCCATTTNCCCGAAAAGTCTGTCATCGAAAATGATGCAAAAGAGAGTAAGGCCGTCGATAAAGCAATACTATATTTTATTTTTCTCATCCGTACTCATCCTTTAAATTTTAAGCAATCATTAACACGGTTAAGCCAACCGTCTATATTCGCTTTATTACTTGGGTTTACATCCACTAAATGCTTATAGTATGCGACTCTTACTTTGGCAATACTGTTAGTTAGTTTACCAGAGTCTGAAACACTGTTCATCGCAGAAATCGTATCAGGGCCAATAGCTCCGTCTACTGCAAGCTTATGCCCAAATTCATTGTTTAGCAGCTTCTGTATCTCCTTCCCCGCACCACCAGATGTAATGCTCCAGTCATATGCCATTAGAGCCAGTTTTGGATCTTTAATATCATTAAACCCACTCACTTCCCAATAACGCTTTCTATAGATGACCTCAGCTTGCTCCGCGGTAATTTTTTTTAAATTAGGAAGGGTAGGATCTATCCCCAGATCTTCTTTGGCATATTTTTTCCATGTGTTCCATGCAATGCCATGATTTGTTGGCCCTCCTTTATCTGCTACTCGATTAGAATAACCTCCTTCATGCTTCAAAATAATTGCCGAAAGCTTAGAGAAGTTATCACCTTTGCCAACAGGGTAATTTATTGATTGAGTTGGTGCAGTAGAAGCGTTACTCCCCTTTTTTTGTCGGGAACAGCGCTTCCACGGCACGGGTAATATTGGCTTTATGGGATGAACCCGGTGCGGCGGTGGCTGCCCCCGTACCATCATTAATATTCAGCTTACCGCCGGTATTGATAAAGCCGTCCTGTTCTACACAGAAATTAAAGCCCTTGCCGACAATATTGATCTGCCCGCTGGCGGTCAGTTCAATGACGCTTTCACCACACTCCAGGCGCAGCGTGGTGCCGGAACCTATTACATAGGCTTCTGCCGCCGCATCGCTTTTCCCTTTGCCGGTCAGCAGCTGTTCGCCGCCCTTAATGCCGTGCACGCGATCGGTCTCTACCCGGTGCAGCTCACTTTCTCCAACGTAATGACTGTGATTTTTACCCACGCTGTGGCTGGCATCATTCTTCACCTGGGTATCCATATTGCGCTCGGCCTGGATCCACACCTGCTCCTCGCCCGCCTTATCCTCAAAGCGCAGCGCGTTGGCGTTGTCCGGCGTGCCGTCTTTTGAGCGGCTCATAAAGCCCATCTGCGTGGCGGCGGCGGGCAGCGCCCACGGCGGCATGCTCGCCTCGTTGTACACGCGACCGGTGACGATTGGCCGATCCGGATCGCCGTTGATAAAGTCGACAACCACCTCGTCGCCCACGCGCGGGATCTGCACCCCGCCATAGCCCTGGCCCGCCCAGGCGCTGGAGACGCGCACCCAGCACGAGCTAGTATCGTCGCCTTTTGCCAGCCTGTCCCAGTGAAATTTCACTTTGATGCGGCCATATTTATCGGTCCAGATCGACTCGCCCTTCGGCCCCACCACCTTCGCCGTCTGCGGCCCGTGGGTGCGCGGCCACGGCGTTCCCGGCGTGGCGCGGAAAGTCACGCCGGAGGGGATTACGCGGATGGCGATATTGTGTTTTGTTCCGCCACCACCGTCACCGCTGGCATACTGGTTCTCTTCAAAATCGTAGTACGCCTCCGTGGTCAGGTACTCGCCGTTATCGCTGATAAACGGCGTGTTCAGCACCGTAAAGGTGTTGCCCGGCGCCAGCCCCAGCGCGGTGCCGGCGGCGCTAATCTGCTGGTGCTCCGCCTGCCACACCTCCTGACGAATGCGCGCATAGAATTCGCCGTGGTCGTGGTCAACAAAATGCCCCGGCCAGTCGTAAACGTCGATGGCACCCGGCTGCGGCGACGCCGGATTCTGCCGCGCCTGCAGCATCCATGCGTTCGGTTTGCGGAAGTCGTAGTCGTCGATGCTGTACATCCCCGGCGTCACGCTGTCCTCCAGTGACCACAGCCCGATGCCCTCTTCACTGGTGCTGCCGCCGGACGGCGTGACGTGGTAAGGGATCGCCTCGTAGCCGCTGAACGGCTGATGCTGCTGCGCCGCGTCCATCAGCACCAGCCTGTGCCCGTCCGCCTCGTGGCGGAAGTAGTAGTAGATCCCCTCCAGCTCCATCAGNCGGCTGATAAAGTTAAAGCTGCTCTCCTGGTACTGCACGCAGTACTCCCAGCTGCGGTAGCTGCCGGTCAGCCGGTCTTCCAGCGCCACGTTGTACTCACCCAGCAGGGTTTTGACGATCTGCGGCACCGTCTGCCCCTGGAAAATGCGCAGATTTTTGTCGCGCTTCAGCGGCCACAGGTCCGGCTCCATCACCAGGGTNTACACCGCGTAGCGCGTGCCGCTCAGCTCCTGGCTGCGGACCGAAACTTTGGTGATTTTGCCGTTCAGATAGCGCGTGCTCATTATGCCCTGGGTGGGGATGCAAACGGTGATCGGCTGGCCGAGCAGCGCCCTGCGCTCAATGCGCGCGTCGGTGCTTAACAGCTGCACGCTCAGTTCAAATGACTGCGACAGCGCTTCGCGCCCGCTCATGCGCCAGAACAGCAGGCCGTCCATCGGCAGCTGTACGGTGATACGGTCAAACATAACTCTCTCCTTAAAACAGCACCCACAGGTTGGCGGGCGTGGTCTTTTATTCTGCGGTTTTAGCCGCCGGGCGCTCCGGTCTTATTTTGATGGCGCATATGGCAGCTATTTTTTAAATTATTGGGATATAACACTAACGTGACAGGGAATGATATCAGCGGGGGAAGTAAACGAATTTGAGGCACCGGGCCTGTTCAGATACGCACTATCTTAACCCCGCGCTACAGGGTGACCGGGCAAGGCCCGGCCACTTATCAGCCGTCATTCAGTATCGCTCTTAATGATTTCCATCGTTGACAAAATCAGTTCCAGACAGCGCTTATTTTCTTCGTAATGATAATCTTTATAATTTATATGCTTGCCGACCAGCTCAGCATAGCACCACAGGCCGGCCTGCTTGAAAATCACCATCTGATAGAAAGCGCGCATATTCTCTTTTGCGCTGAATATCTCACCGGTGCAGGTATAAAAAACATCGCTTGAAGCCTCATTAACTTCGTTGGCGACGATCTCCATTTCATTCGCCGCCAAGGTTACGCCGTTATCCTGCTGATGAAAACGCACGGTAGAGTCTCTGTAGACGCCATTGGGTGACTGGTAGCTTTCCTTCGGGTAGAAATAGATATTCACCACGCCGTAATTAATATTATCAAGGGTATGTTCAACCACCAGGCGGTTATCTGCTATGCCCCTGGCTTTCCACGAAGCGGGAATTTTAAACGAGCTGGTTTTATTCAGTTCGACCGGCGTTAACAGTTCAGCCGTTGGCAGATTACTGCGATGCAGAAGATCCCAACTGACGACAATAGCAAAGACATCGCTGGCTAATACCGCATAGTCGCGCGCGGCGCAGGATGCTTTTAGCAGGAAGTAGTTACCGCCGCCGTCCTTCGGGTTATAGTCCTTTTGCACCGTATAACGCGAGATCACTTCATCACCGGAACTATGCGTTTTCAGGGTTAAGACATCAGCAAAGCTGCCGCTGCCTGACGGGTTCTCAATAATGCGCTGATGAAGCACTTTTTCCCCCATCAGGGCAAGACGGTTAAATAACCAGTCCGAGGCGTTCATCTCCCAGCGGCAGTGCTGATACGCCGCCCACACTTCCAGATACGGTGACTCATCGTTGGTGATATAGCGCCCGATATTGGTTAATCCGACCTCAGGAAAGGAAACCGGAGCCAGTTCGGCAGGCTGAACCCTTTGCGGCAGCAGCACCCAGTAATGCAACATCTGATGATCTGCTGAGGTATACAGACATTTCCAGAAGCGCTGCTGCACATCTTCTTGCGTAAAAGCAGATTTCAGCGGAAAGTCAAAACCATATTTAATGCTCATTGAAATACCTCAAGTACAGATGTTCAAGCCAGCCAGATACCATAAAATATTAACACGCTGCCACATGAAACAACACATTTCGCCAGAATAAGCAATGACGGGGAAAAACCGTTTGAAAGAGAGGAAAGCGCCTGGTAATTTTCTGAGTTATATTTTTTATGAAATCTCATAAATCCTGAAAACATCGTACATAACATGACTACAAGGAATTTCATTCCCAGCACAGAAAGAAATGATAACCCCAGCCTTGTCATCAAATAACGAGCAAGCTCATTGGAGTAAGAAGGGAATATCGCCATCAAGCCTTTTTGAAAAAAGCCGAATATAATGATACCTGTGAAAATCGCAAGGAATTTCAGACCAAACTTTAACCAAGACGCCCTATCAAAGAAGTCATTTCCATTCCAGATATAAAACACAGCACCCATTAAGAACATTAAAAAAACTATCACACTCATATTTACAAAGCCTCAATGATAAAACTATTAATTCCCAATTATGACCGTTACACATCCAGAAATAATGATACCACCATCATTATCCGACTTAATGCTAACTTCGGATGCAACGTCCTTCTTACCGTAGAAATATTCATCTAAAGGTTTTAATGCAATCTTGATGCTAACATCAGCCTTTAACCCTACCGCAATAGCCAGTTCGCCTGAAATCTTAAGATTAAGCGAATAGTCAGTAGTATCTACGTAACCACTTACCCCCGCAGATGCCCCCGCACCACCTGCCGTTCCTCCCAGCTTAGCCTCCGATACGAAGACGCCATAGATATCAAAATTCACCACGCCCTCGCCCTTAACGACCGCCGTTTCCGCGCCCGCTTCGGCGGTAAATCCATAGCGCCCCTGGTTACCTTTATAAACCTCGCCGATAAGCTTTGTTTCGGCGGTAACAACCGTGACGTCCCCGGCGATACTGCCATATAGCCCGCCCGGCTTTCCTGCGGCGGCGGTTCCGCCATACTGAACGCCGCTGGCAGACGCGTTAGCGTTAAAACCGGTGATATCACTATCATGGTCATAACCATAATAAGTCCCGCTGGCACTACCAGACGCAACCTTAGTGCGGCTCTCCCCCCTTAACAGACTGTCACTTTTCATATTGCCCAAAGTGAGATCCGTCAGGGCGAATCCCAGCGAAGCGGTATCTGAATCACCCTCGCCGGTTTTATCCTCCGTACTGGCAAAAGCCCCCAGTGCGCGCGCGTCGTAGAGGTCGCCGTGTAATAACCCGTCTTTTGCCGCGTTTTTAGCTAACGTTGCGCCCCAGTACTGCGGCGGGGCGGCTTTTTTCGGCGGAACGGGCGGTTTACCGTCGGTTTGACACTGGGTTTTGTCTCCCAATCTCGCCAGCGGTTGTCCATTGACGATAACGCTGGCAGAACCTCCGACGATAATCCCGCTGCCGTGCTGTGAACAGCTTACGCTGTCGCCTTTTCTTGCCGCCGGAAAGCCGCCAATCATCACATCAGGGCTTCCGGATTGTATTGGCCCGCTATGAGCGCCTTGATCAATTAGCGCTCTGGCCGCTGGCTTACCCATGCAGATCCCTTATCCGGTACGGTTAGCTGTTTACTTTGACCAGCGCGCCTTTGATATCGGTGGCGTTGGTTCCGGTAATACTGACGGTGTCACTGGCGCTCAGTTCCGCATCGGTTCCTCCGCCCAGCAGGGTAAGCTCGTTGCCTTTCAATAAGGCCCCTTTCTCGCTTTCCGCCATCAGATCCCCTTCCGCCACCTGTATTTCGATCGCTGATGGGGTGATCAGAATGTAATTATTTTTCACCTTCAGCCTGATGCTGGCAGTGGCTTCAAGCAGCACATTACCCTGCTTATCCATGGTCAGAACGGCCTGATCCTCACCGACGTTGATGATATGTTTCTCTGCGGTATGGCTGGTTGCATGCATACCAACGTCAGTCAGCATGTTGCGTTTAACGATGTTTTTCTCGTCGCGGCCAACGGTTTTATGACGATCGACGCCGACATCATGGGTTTCGCAATGTTCAACCTCGGTATCCATATTTTTTTCCGCATGCAGCCAGATTTGTTCATGACCCGCTTTATCCTCAAAGCGCAGCGCGTTGGCGTTGTCCGGCGTACCGTCCTTCGAACGGCTCATAAAGCCCATCTGCGTGGCGGCGGCGGGCAGCGCCCACGGCGGCATGCTCGCCTCGTTGTACACGCGCCCGGTGACGATCGGTCGGTCCGGGTCGCCGTTGATAAAGTCGACCACCACCTCGTCGCCCACGCGCGGGATCTGCACCCCACCGTAGCCCTGGCCCGCCCAGGCGCTGGAGACGCGCACCCAGCACGAGCTGGTATCGTCGCCCTTCGCCAGCCTGTCCCAGTGAAATTTCACTTTGATGCGGCCATATTTATCGGTCCAGATCGACTCGCCCTTCGGCCCCACCACCTTCGCCGTCTGCGGCCCGTGGGTGCGCGGCCACGGCGTGTCCGGCTGTGCGCGGAAGGTGATATCCGAAGGGATCACCTGAACAGAGATATTGTGCCTGCTGCTGCTATCGCCGCCGCTGGCGTAGCTGTTTTCCTCAAAGTCATAGCAGGCTTCGGTGGTCAGATATTCACCGTTATCACTGATAAAGGGCGCATTCAACACCGCAAAGGTGTAACCCGGTGCCAGGCCGAGTGCGGTGCCTGTGGCGCTAATCTGCTGATGCTCCACCTGCCACACTTGCTGGCGGATTTTCACGTAGAACTCACCGTGATCGTGGTCAACAAAGTGGCCAGGCCAGTCGTAGACGTCTATCGCCCCCGGCTGCGGCGAGGCCGGATTCTGCCGCGCCTGCAGCATCCATGCGTTCGGTTTGCGGAAGTCGTAGTCGTCGATGCTGTAGATACCCGGTGTGACCGCATCGGCAAACTCCCAGCCGCTGATACCTTCTGCGCTGGTAATGCCACCGGATGGCGTGGCGTGGTAAGGGATCGCCTCGTAGCCGCTGAACGGCTGGTGCTGCTGCTCCGCGTCCATCAGCACCAGCCTGTGCCCGTCCGCCTCGTGGCGGAAGTAGTAGTAGATCCCCTCCAGCTCCATCAGNCGGCTGATAAAGTTAAAGCTGCTCTCCTGGTACTGCACGCAGTACTCCCAGCTGCGGTAGCTGCCGGTCAGCCGGTCTTCCAGCGCCACGTTGTACTCACCCAGCAGGGTTTTGACGATCTGCGGCACCGTCTGCCCCTGGAAAATGCGCAGATTTTTGTCGCGCTTCAGCGGCCACAGGTCCGGCTCCATCACCAGGGTNTACACCGCGTAGCGCGTGCCGCTCAGCTCCTGGCTGCTGACCGACACTTTGGTGATTTTGCCGTTCAGGTAGCGGGTACTCATTATCCCCTGGGTGGGGATGGAGATGACGATCGGCTGGCCGAGCAGCGCCCTGCGCTCGATGCGCGCATCGGTGCTTAACAGCTGCACGCTCAGTTCAAATGACTGCGACAGCGCTTCGCGCCCGCTCATGCGCCAGAACAGCAGGCCGTCCATCGGCAGCTGTACGGTGATACGGTCAAACATAGGGGAACTCCAGAAGAACAGCGCCCGCACGACGGCGGGCGAGGGGTTAGCTTTGCGGATTTAACAGCCACGCACCTTCGTGTTCGATGGTGATGGTCTGGCTGCGCGTCTGGCGGCCGTTGGAGATGCGGAACTGGTATTCACCCGGCGGCAGCTGCAGGGTGGCAAAACCGTTGGGGGACGGCATCAGCGCTTCGGCCTTGCCGTTGATCTCCACCTGGTCACCCCGCGCCAGCTGCAGCCAAACCTGTGCCACCGGTTCAGGCGGTGGCGCGACCGCCGCCGGGGCCGCTGGCTGCTGCGCCGGAACGGCAGCCGGGGCGGCGTTGGCTACCTCTGTAGCGGGTTGCACCGCCGGAGGCTGGCTGGTCTGCGGCTGAACATCGTCGCCGCCGGAGTTCAGCAGCGCACCCACGCCGATCCCCACCAGCACTCCGGCGGCAATCATTCCCGGCAGCTTAAAGCGCTGCAGCTTGTTGGCCACCGTTGGCGCGGGTTCTTCATCCTCAACCGCCACCAGCATGGTGCTGGATGTGCCGACTTTGACCTCGTGAATGGCATCGAGATCCGATTCTTTCAGCTCCATCAGCGCTGCCAGCTGGTCAACGGTCTGCGGACGATCTTCCGCCTGCAGCGCCAGCGCCCGGTCGATGGCGGTCAGCAGCGGCAGCGAATAGCCCGCCGGACGGCGCTGCGCTAACGGCTGGTAGTTATCCTCAATGCTGCGCACCACGCTGACCGGCGGCGGTGAACCGATAATCAGCGTATGCAGCACCGCGCCCAGCGCGTAGATATCGGTCCAGGTGCCCTGCTCGCTTTCGTTGTCGTCGCTGTACTGTTCGATTGGCGCAAAACCCGGCTTGAGCATGGTTTCAGTTTCGTCGGACAGGTTGCCAATCGCCTTGCGCGCTGAACCAAAGTCCAGCAGCACCGGCGCGCCGTTATCCTGAATCTGGATATTATCCAGCGAGATATCGCGGTGCAGATAGCCTTCCCGATGGATGGTGTTAATGGCACCAAACAGCGGCGGTAGCAGCTTGCGGATCCAGGCTTCGTTAATGATTTCCGGGCGCTGCTGCTGCAGACGCGACAGGGTGGTACCGCTGTAGAAGGCCGTGCCCATATAGGCGGTATCGTTCTGCACCCAGAAGCGCAGTACGTGCAGCAGGTTCGGGTGGGTAAAGCGCGCCAGCAGGCGCGCCTCCTGAATAAAACTGTTCAGCCCGGCATGAAAGGTTTTGCTGAAGTGTTCGCTGCGCAGCACCAGCGTCAGGTCGTCGTTGCGCACCGCCAGCGAGGCGGGCATAAACTCTTTGATGGCGATGGTGCGTTCCAGCTGGTGATCGCGTGCGCGGTAGACAATGCCAAAGCCGCCGCCGCCAATCACCTGCTCGATTTCAAACTCATTGAATCGGTAGCCAACCGGTAATGCATTAGGCATCGCCTGGCTGTTATCCTGTTGTGACATAATTGATAACTCTCTGATAGCTAATGGCTTTACGCCTCAAACTGACACTGGAATTCGCCCTGATGTAACGTAACGCGCAGGCGACGGTATTGTTCGTCGCGCGCGCTGGCAGACAGCAGCATCTGGCTCATTTGCGGCAACAGGGTATTGGTAAGAATGGCGTCGACCATGCGACCGCCGGACTCCACTTCGGTACAGCGCTGGACAATCTGGCTAATCACGCTGTCATCCACTTCGGAGATAATACCGTGATTCTCCTCCAGCCGCCGCTGAATACGCTGTAATTGCAGACGCACGATATTGGCCAGCACCTCATCACTGAGCGGATAGTAAGGCACCACCAGCAGGCGGCCCAGCAGCGCCGGGGGGAACACCTCCAGCAGCGGCGGGCGCAGCGCTCCGGCCAGATCCTCCGGCTGCGGCATCAGTTCCGGGTCAGCACACATGGCGCTAATCAGCTGCGTACCGACGTTAGAGGTGAGAATAATGATGGTGTTGCGGAAATCGATATGCCGCCCTTCGCCATCCTCCATCCAGCCCTTATCAAACACCTGGAAGAAGATTTCATGCACGTCCGGGTGCGCCTTTTCAATTTCATCCAGCAGCACCACGCTGTACGGACGGCGGCGTACCGCTTCGGTCAGGACTCCGCCCTCACCATAGCCGACATAACCCGGCGGCGCACCTTTCAGGGTGGAAACGGTATGCGCTTCCTGGAACTCACTCATATTGATGGTGATAATATTCTGTTCGCCGCCGTACAGCGTTTCCGCCAGCGCCAGCGCGGTTTCGGTTTTACCCACCCCGGATGGCCCGCACAGCATAAAGACCCCGACCGGCTTGTTCGGGTCGTCCAGGCGTGCGCGCGAGGTGCGCACCCGTTTGGCGATCAGGTCAAGCCCGTGGCGCTGACCAATCACCCGCTGATTAAGGGTATCAGCCAGCTTGAGCACCGCATCAATTTCGTTTTTCACCATGCGCCCCAGCGGAATGCCGGTCCAGTCGGCGACCACCGCCGCCACCACGTTGGCATCCACCGCCGCGAACAGCAGCGGGGCTTCGCCCTGAAGTTCACGCAGCTGCTGCTGGCGTGCGGTAAGCTGCTGATGCAGGCTCGCCTGGTCTTCCGCCGTCTCTGCACTCAGCTGCCCGCGCAGGGCGATGATGTCGTCCACCAGCGCGCGCTCCTGCTGCCAGCGTTCGTTAAGCCTGTCGCGCTGTTCGGCCAGCGCCGCCAGCTGCTGCTCCAACTGCGCCACGCGCCCGGCCTCGCCGATACCGACTTTCGCTTCACGCCCGGCGATATCGCGCTCAATCTCCAGCGCATGAATGCGATGCAGGCAGTCTTCCAGCTGCGGTGGCTGGGCGCTCTGGCTGACGGCAACGCGTGCGCAGGCGGTATCCAGCAGCGCCACCGCCTTATCCGGCAACTGACGCGCCGGAATATAGCGATGCGAGAGCTTGACCGCCGCCGCTACCGCTTCATCCAGCAGCAGGACGCAGTGGTGCTGTTCCAGCGGACTGACGGTACTGCGCAGCATCAGCAGCGCTTTCTCCTCGTCCGGCTCGTGCACCTGCACGGTCTGGAAGCGGCGGGTCAGCGCCGGATCTTTCTCGATGTACTTTTTGTATTCCGCCCAGGTGGTGGCACCGATGGTGCGCAGCTGGCCGCGTGCCAGCGCCGGTTTCAGCAGGTTGGCGGCATCGCCGGTACCCTGCTGACCGCCCGCGCCGACCAGGGTGTGGATCTCATCAATAAACAGGACGATCGGCGTCGGGCTGGACTGCACTTCATTAATCAACGCCTGAAGCCGCGCCTCAAA
Organism: Erwinia pyrifoliae DSM 12163; assembly: GCF_000026985.1. Classification (NCBI taxonomy): domain Bacteria; kingdom Pseudomonadati; phylum Pseudomonadota; class Gammaproteobacteria; order Enterobacterales; family Erwiniaceae; genus Erwinia; species Erwinia pyrifoliae. The sequence continues at coordinate 738,954 of NC_017390.1, read as the reverse complement.
TTCACCCTTCATCCCGGCTCCGGCCTGCAACATGCCGATATCCAGCAGCCACAGCTGCACCTGCTGCAACGGTTCAGGCACGTCGCCTGCGGCGATACGCAGCGCCAGCCCTTCCACCACCGCCGTTTTGCCTACCCCGGCTTCCCCGGTGAGTAGCGGGTTGTTCTGGCGGCGGCGCATCAGAATATCCACCATCTGGCGGATCTCCTGGTCGCGCCCGGCCACCGGATCGATCTTGCCATCGCGCGCGCGCGCCGTCAGATCCTGCGCGTACTGCGCCAGCGTACCCTGCTGCTGTGGGATTTCACCGCTGGCAGTCTGCGGCGCGGCGCTGACCTGCTGTGCCTCTTTGCTGTCGCCAAATACCTGATCAAACTGCTCCAGCAGCACATCAACGCTGATGCGGCTGAACTGCGGCGAGATGCCTTTCAGCAGGTTGGCGAGGTTAAAGGTTTTCAGCAGGCCAATCAGCAGGTGACCGCCACGGATCTGCTGTACGCCAAACTTCAGCGAACCGTAAACCCAGGCGCGCTCCACCGCGCTGTCGATATGTTCGGACAGGTCAGAGACCGCGCTGGCTCCGCGCGGCAGCCTGTCGAGCGCCGCCACGATATCCCGCGTCAGCGCCTCTTCATCCAGTGAAAAATGGCGGATAAGCTGCTGTAAGTCACCGCCCTGATGCTGCATCAGCTGGTGCAGCCAGTGCACCAGCTCCACATAGGGGTTGCCGCGCAGTTTACAAAACGCGGTGGCGCTCTCCAGAGAGGTAAATAACAGCGTATCCAGTTTGCCGAACAGTACGGCGCGGCTGATTTCTGACATGATTGATCTCAGTAGTTAGTGTTCTGTTTAAAAACGGCATGATTGCGCAGCGTGCAATCCTCATCAGACGGCAGATTGATAAGCGTTAACCGGGTTATCTTTTTAGCGATTTAAAATCAACCACGAAAATAATATAAGCTACAAAGAAGAACATGGCAGAGTATCTTATTGAAGAATCATCCCATGCAGCGTAGCCAAAGAATCGATATATATCGTCAGCACCAAACTTGATAATCTGATACTGGATAAATGAAAAAATCATCACTACTATAATGGTAAATAAATTATGATATCTGAAAATAATTTCGTGCCTGAACCTTAAGAAGACAAAAAAAACTAAAATAGCAACCGAGCATACTTCATAACCGAGGGTAATTAACCAGGAGTTGTCAGAGATAGTCACTTCACTGTACATAATAAATTCAACCTAATTGAGTTGACGGATACTATATGCTGTAGAGGCAACGCCTGTTAACTCCGCAGCCATAGGGACTTTTCCCATCTCTTGCCAACCCCGAATAAAATCAGAGTTGATATGATTAAACAAGCGCCAGGAGTCTTGCTTTGGTACGTTACGCGCCATGCCATAGCCGGACAAAGCAATATCAATGCTTGCATAGGCCAGGTTCGCCTTATTATCACTGTATCCAAGCTTTTGCGCCACTTCTCGATAGGCCTGACGCGTATAACCTTGTTTTTCCGTCCGGTACAGAAGGTAATAACCACTTTCATAGGTGTTGTTCATCCCATGTACAATCAGAGGTGTTCCGTATGTCGCACATGCAACCCCTAAGGATGCAGCACAAACACCGAAACCAGCAAACACCTGACTACCACCGCTGACAAAACCTATCTGTTTCAGAAAAAGATTAGCTTTTTTATCCCGAACTGATTTTTCTATAGCCAGGTATTGTTTCACTTTCCCAGAAATAATATCAAACTCCTGAAGCCTTAACCTTTCCGTCTCTTTTTTGATGATTTCATAGCCACCCTGTACAGACAGACAGTTAATATCAACTTCATTGCTTACGTAACGAATAAGATCATTAATCTCTTTTTGAAAAAGGTGACGCGTTACACCTTGAGGAAGCCAGGTTAGCGAAAGTGAATAACTCAGCTGGCGTAATTGATCTACTGCAGTTTCAAATTCAGATTTTCTGACACTTGTAAACATAACCACCTCCTTGTTGTATTTTTTATATTATCAAAAGTTATTTAAACACTTTCCTGCGGCTCCGGACTAAAGGTGAGATCGCTGCGGTGCTGTGGGATAGCCGGCTGTCCCAGCCAGCTGCTGTATCCCAGCCGGGATGCGCCGCCGAGGGTGACGCCCTGCACATCGGCGGCGTCAAGGATCAGCCGCACCTCCCAGAGAAATTCAATGCCCAGATACTGACGCACCCAGTCGCGCAGCTGCACCGCCCAGGGTTCGCCGGGCAGAAAACGCTGGTAGCTGGCCATTGGCAGCGGTCCCAGATCCAGACGTAACTTGTGCTGCACATCGCGCACCGCCACGCCGAGAAACGCAGAAACCCCGAGTCGCGGTTTGCGCCGTCCGGCCCCCAGGCTGGCGCGGTCGCGACGGTCAACCGGCTGCCAGTGAGGCACGTTTTCCACCAGCCGCACCGGCACCTGAAAGTAGTGACTGAGGACTTTTTGCAGTCCCTCGGCATCGCGGGCGTGGCGGGTCAGATGCCCGGCCAGCGCCAGCCGTGAATGCGCACTGAGGCTGCCCTGTTTTAGCTGCCCCGGCTGCCCCATGCCGATCAGGCTGGCGAGCCAGCGCTCAAACTGGCGTTTTTCCGCCCGGTCCAGCGCCACCGTGGGCTGCGCATCTGCCCAGGCGCGGTAAAACAGCAGCGTCAGGCGATGGTGGAACAGATCGGCAAAGGCGCTCAGGCTGTTGTCCTGGTGGTGGTCGCTGCGCTCACGCGCATATTCCGTCAGATGGACAGGCAGCGGGCCGTTGGGGCCAAACAGGCCGAAGCTGTAGATCGAGACATCGTGCAGCGCACTGTTTTCACGCGGCGTGACGCCGGCGATGGCCGCCGGGGCAAAGGCCAGCGACGGCCGCTGGCCGATGCGCAGCGGTTCGTGGCGCGGCAGCGGCGCACGCCCCAGCGGATAGCGGTGACCGCCCTGCGCATCCAGCCGCCGCAGCAGCTGGAACAGGTCATAGCGCCACGGCGTGGCGCACAGCGCCGCCCAGAAGTCCGGCGGCAGGCGATGCAGGCGGTGAATTTTCTCTGCCTGCGCGGCGGGCTGCTGTGTCATATCAGTGTCCTTTTGCCCATGCGCGGCGCCCAGTAGCCGACCTCGCCGCGCTGCTGGCTGGTCAGCGTCATTTCGGTAAAGGTGTTGATCGCCACCAGCCGCGAGAACACCCGCTCCAGCACGCTGCCGAGTAGCCACGGGCTGCTGCCGGAAAACGCCTGCTCGTCCACCTCCAGCTCAATGCCGATGCCACGGGCAAAGACAATCGGGCCAGGCTCCGGCACGCGCCGGAACACCGGCTTCAGCTGGCAGTGGCGAATACCGTCGATCTGGCGCGCCGCAGCGGCTTCGGCGAGATTAGCGTAAAGCCCGAGCATCTGGCGTAACGCCGCCGCCCCCTGCCCGTCATCACCGTCCATCAGGCTGAGATAGTTCATCTGCAAATGGCTGACCAGCCGCCAGGCCATTTTTCCCTCGGCCAGCGCCGGACGTGGCGGCGTCGGCCCTTTACGCAGCGTAAGCTGGCGCACCGGGATCGAATCAGGCATCACAAACTGCCCCTGCTGTTGCAGCAGCAGTAGCGGCAGATCGCGGCTGGTACACATCACCTCGGCAGTCAGATAGCGCAGATCCTCATGCCAGGGCGAATTGTGCTCGTCGACCAGCGACAGAAACACTTCCGACCCGACGTAGCCGGTGCGCGTGCCGAAGCGCTGCGCATGTTCGGACAGGGTGCGCTGTTCGCGCCGCAGCGAGAAGTAAGCCCCGTAGTTACCGCCGTCATCGCTGAAGGTGCTCCAGAACGGGCGGAACTGCTGCTCCTCGCGCTGGCGCTCGCCACTGGCGTATAGCTTCTGCACCGAGAAAATCTCGTAGTCCAGCGGGCGGATGTTATCCACCACCAGATGATATTCGTGCACGCTGTCGCTGAGCTTTTGCCGCTGCGCCACTTTCGGAAACAGGTTGATTACCGGGGTGCAGTGCAGCGCCAGATGGCTGTGGTCAATCACCCGCTCCAGCCCCGGGTTGGCGCTGTCCAGCAGCAGCACGATATCGAATTCACGCGCCTGTGGGTCACAGGCTTGTAACAGCGGGCGCAGCTGGCTGATGCTGATAAACTGGAAGCGGGCCGGGAAGGCGAAGTACTCCTGCAACAGGCGATAGCCATCGAAATTACGCAGATCGTTTGGCAGCAGCGCCTGGTCTGCGGCAAACCCTTCCTGCTGGAGCGCATCATCGCCCAGTAGCGTGCGCTGCGGGCTGCTGCCCACGCTCTGGCAGTAGCCGCCCACGTAGTGCTGCATCACCAGCTCCAGCAGCTGCAGCGCCTGCATATCCGGCCCGCTGAGGAAGAACATCAGGCTGTCGAAGCTAAGATGTGCAAGCGTGATGCTCTCGTCACAGGCGATGCGGATGCGCAGGGCGCTGACCGCGCCGCGCTGGCTTAACCCCAGTTCGCCGAGCGGGACGTTGGCCGGAATGCCGCCCAGCTCAACGCTTTTGATGCGCACCGGTTGCAGCATCACGTCATGGGCGGTGGTGTAACTGCAGGTGACGCCGTTTTGCTTTAGCGCCTGGCTGTCCATCATGGTGCCGCGCGGCACCAGAAAACCGTTGCTGATATCGCCTTTGCGGCTGTCCGGCTGCAGTTCGGCTATCGCCATCGACGGCGTTGGCGACAGGTAGTTCGGCGCAATCATCTCCAGCAGGCGCTGGGAGAAGCGCGGAAACTCGGCGTCCATTTTCAGCTGCACGCGTGAGGTGAGAAAGGCAAAGCCCTCCATCAGCCGCTCAACGTAGGGGTCGGCCACCTCATCGCCGCGCATGCCAAGACGGCCTGCCACCTTTGGATAGCGCCCGGCAAACTCCGCGCCCATTTCGCGCAGATACGCCAGTTCACGGTTGTAATAGTCGAGCTGCTTACTGTCCATGACAATTGACCTTCTTGATTAACCCATATCACGCAGGGCAAAATGGCCGTTTTCCAGATCCACATCGGTACGAAACAGAAATTCCAGCGGATACGGCACGCACCACAGGCGGCCCTTGATCTCAATCGACAACACGTTGTGCAGGTCAAGCGAGCTGGTGTCGGACACGCAGCGCACCTGTAACCCGGCGGGCAGAATGCGCGGTTCGAAGTTGAGGATCGCCGCGCTTAGCTTGCGCTGGATATCCTGCCATTCAATATCCGACATGCGCTGCCCCGCCAGCGGCGAAATGCCAAAGTTCAGCGTCGAACGCTGTACATGCGGGAATGGTGACAGATCCTGCTGCGCTTCATTGTTAATGGTATTAAACAGCCACTGCAGGTCGCGCAGCACGTTGCGCCGCAGCGCGCTGTGCGAGATCAGCGTGCTGTGCGCCGCTTCACGCGGATTATCCGGCGCGTTGTCGGTCAGACGATCGAGCAGCGATGGCTGCATTTTGTCGCGGATGTTCAGCCCTTCCTGCTGGCGGCGCTGGCGGTAACCGCCGTGCAGCAGCTTATGCCCTTCATCGCTGTGCTGGCTCATAAGGCTGGCTCTGCATCGCTAAACGCCAGCATCTCCATGCCCAGCAGCGGGAATTCGGCGTCGGCGCTGAACCAGCATTTCTGCCCGTGGCCGCTGAACTGCTGGTCATCGCCCGGCAGCGGTTGCCATTCGGTCAGCGTGGCCAGCCGGTAGCGGTCGTCGGCCTGTTCGACAAACGGATAGCGTACCGGTATCTGGCACACCTGCTCGCTGCCATCCACCAGTCTGACCAGCGTATGCCGCCATACCAGGTCGGTGACGCTGACCGGAGCCTGAAAGCGTATTTCGCTGATGGCGCTGAACGGCAGCCAGCTGTACTGTCCGTTGGCAATCAGTTCGCACACCGGGCCGAGCCGCCCGTCACCGTCTGTAAGCCAGTCAAAGGTTTGCTGCTGGTTCTGGTGCGTCAACTGCCCGGGATTCAGCTGCGCCGCTTCTAAAGCGCAGCCGCGCAGCCGTTGCGCCTGAGCACGATCGCCAGCGGCATCGGCCGCCAGCGCGGCCAGCAGCTGCTCTGCCCAATTCCATGCCGCGCCCGGCATACGCGGTGATGCTTCACCGGCAAATACCGCCGCACGCTGGCGTTCAGCGTTAATCGTCTGGTCCAGCAGCTGGACCGTGGGCTGCGCCTGTGGTTTCAGCGCCAGCCAGGATTTTAGCTGCGTCTGCGCCCGGCTCCAGTTGCCCGCCAGGCACAGCAGCTGGACAAAGCTGGCGCGCAGATCGGCATCGGCAGGCTGGCGTTTTATCTGGCTTTCGATTCTTGCCAGAGTTTCAGCCAGCGACTGGCCGTCCATCAGATGTTGTAACGAATGCATGGCGTGTCCTTAATGCAGGGTACGGAAGGCACCGGCGGCCGGGTCCTGCAGCTGTGGATGCAGCTCATCCACCAGTTTGATGGTCAGGTCAGTGCTGTTTTTCAGCAGCGGCGACCACAGATTACGCACTTCATTCAGCCGTTGTTGCAGAGTGTTGTTATTGGCAGCCTCTGCGGCAGAGATCCGTAACACCAGTAAGCCGTTCGCCTGCCAGCCGTTCAGCTCCGGGGCATAGGGCAGCACCATCCAGCTGTCTGCCAGCTTGCTGTCGTTCAGCACCATGCGCTGATTGTTTACCGTGACAATTTGCAGGCCGCTGCCCGGCGTTTTACCATTCAGACCAGCCACCGGGAAGCCTTGCAGGAAGGTCATCGGCAGATTTTTCGCCGCACCATTTGCCAGCTGGGTGGTTTCGCCCGATCCCTTTAGCCAGCCGTCGCTGCCGCAGCTGACGCCGCCTTTGGCCGGAACAAACAGCGCGCTGGTCTGGCTGCTGCCGCGCCAGTAGGTGCGGAAGTGACAGCCGTCCAACAGGCTGAACTGCACCCACGGCGTGGTATCTGCCGCTGGTGAAAGGTCTTCCGCCGCCGGGGTTTGGCCCACTGCTGGCGTATGCACTGGCGCTTGCGCCGTGGCTCTCACCGCCCAGCCCTGAGCTTTGCTGGCGCTTCCCGCAGCCAGCTTTTTGCCGCTGCTGTCAGTCATCTGCCAGTTAATCTGATTGAGTGCGGTGCACTGCTTCTGCAAAAAGCTGCCCACCTTTGGCAAATAGTCATCCAGCAGCGCCGGATCTTTTTTGCCATTGGCCACAATGCGCAGCGGCAGCTCGCGCGCGCACCAGCCTTCGGGGCTGTTACTTTTTACGTTATCGATCCAGATATCCAGCTTAAGCGCCGGGGACTGGACGAGCCGGAAATCCTGCGCCCATGCGCTGGACGCGATGATGAAAGTCAACGCACCTGACAGCCAATATTTCATAAGTTCCTTTTCCTGTATTAATCGCGCAGAGCAATAAATTGTGCTGCTTCCGACAGGGAATGCAGCAGCGTGGTGTCTTGTGGCTCCCCCACCCAGACGGCAACCGCACTGTAGTTGTCCTGCTTGTCGTCCGACTGTTGGTCATTCTTTTTAATCATCTGCTGCATTAACGTCAGCCATTCTTGCGGCGTGTTGACCATATGCAGCGACTGCTGCATATGGTGCTGCGACACGCCGTGCCAGAAGCCATCGGTACACAGCAGAAACGCATCGCCATCTTCTATTGGCACCACGTCGCTGTAGCTGGCATCCCGGTCTTCATCGCCCATCCCCAGGGCAAAATAGAGCAGGTTGCCGTTGATGCCGTCGGTCTGATGCCCGGCATCCTTCATCTGCTGCACCAGGCTGTGATCGGTGGTGACGTGGTAGAGATAACCACGCCGGAACAGATAGAGGCGGCTGTCACCGGCATGCGCCCAGTAGGCCAGCTGATAATCGCGGTCGATAAACAGACTGACCAGCGTGGTGCCCATACGGTGATGGGGCGGATCGGCTTTCTGCCGCTGACGGATGGCGCTGTTGGCATCGTTGACATACTGGCGGATCAGCTGGGCGTTAAGATGCTGCTGACCGTCAAAGCGCTGCAACAGGGTATCGCGCGCCACGCTGGCGGCAATATCGCCGCCGGGCAGGCCCGCCACGCCATCGCACACCACAAAGCAGGCGGAACGGTCGCCGACAATTTCACCGACCTGATCCTGATTGCTGGTGCGCGCTCCCTGATTCGACATTGAGGCTAAAGTAATATTCATCTTTCTTCCGATCTGATCTGTGAGTCTTTGTACTGGTTGACTTCCATATCGTAAGCATGGAGGAAGGCTTCACCAAACAGGGTATGGAAGTCGTCTTCAATCTCGCCGGCGGTTTCGCTATAGCGTTTGCTGAAGTGGTCCCACAGCGCGGCTTTGCGGCTGCCCGGCAGCGACAGGCGCGAGATGGCACCTTCCTGGCGCGCTTCCTCCTCCAGCTGCTGGGGATTAAATGATTGCAGCATCGAGGCAATCAGCGCACGGATGCCGGCGATCATCCCCAGCTGGTGCGCCTGCAAATCGACCAGCGCATCGCGCACCGACTGTTTTGGCGGCATAAAGCCCGGCATGCGGCTGCCAAACATCTGCATCAGTACCGATTTGCCGGACGGCAGCAGCTTAAACGGGTTATTGGCCTCGTCGAGGATCACCGTCATTTCGGCTTTTACGCCGCGCTTAAGGATCGAACGCGAAGAGAGCAGCGCCACCGTGCCCTGCGAGAACATGCTGAGCATCTGCCCCAGCTCCTGCATCGCGTGCTGGTCAAAGCGCGGTGTGGGTTGCAGATCCTGCAGGCCCATACCGCCGACCAGCGCCGCCATCAGATCGCCGTCCAGCACTTCACCGCTGCTGCCGCTGCTGTGCGCCGTGCTGTTGGCCACCGGGTCGATACTCAGCCGACCTTTCGGTGGTGGAGTGCTGCTACGCGCGCGCGCCTGAGGGGTCGGCAGCGTAATACCGCCGTAGTCACCGCTGGCGGAGGACGCCGTAGGCTGAGCGGCGGCCGGGCCAGGCGGCGGCACGTCAAACAGCGGCGAGTTGGCCTCGTCTGACTGCTGCGTTTTGTCGTCGCCAAACAGGCTGAAATCGCTGTCCGGCAGCTCATCCGCCGAAGATGATGTTTTTTCCCCGGTGACAGGCGGCACGGGTTCTGGCGTTAGCGGAATGATCGGCTGCTCTGAGGTCTGCTGCGGCTTATCCTCTGGCGGCGTCAGCGGCACGGCGCTGCCCATCATCAGGCCGAGCGGGTCGTCGCGATCGACCTGTGGCGCTGCGCCTGCGCCGAACAGCGCCAGCGGGTCCTGCTCATCCTGACGTGCGCCCTGCGTAACGCTGCTTTTTGCCCCCGGCGGCTGGAACAGCGTACTGGGGGTGCTGTCATCAAAGATGCTGTCCTGTTTAAACAGCGGATCCTGGTTAAACAGGCGGTCGGGGGTGCGATCGCGGCGTTCGAGGTTTAGCGGATCGCTGTTCTGCGCCAGCTGCGCCAGCGGATCGGCCGGATTACGCTCGGCGGCGGCCGGGGCGGTCAGCGGGTTAGCCTGGCTTTGCGGTTTGGCTTTGCTGCGGCTGGAGAGGTTATCGGAGATCGAGAACTCCTGCGCCAGGCTGTCCCAGATCTCGCTGGGGATAGCAGCTGGCGCAGCGGCTGCCGCCGGGGCGACCGGCTGCGGGCGCGGCGCTGCGGGCGCTGGCACCGGCTGGCTTAGCGGCTGCGCGCCTGCGCTCAGTTCGCTGACCTGCAGGCGATAGTCGTCAATGCCGATAATATCGCCATCCTGCAGCTCGACCTGGCGGCCACGCTCCAGCGGAATATCATTCAGGTGGACGCGCGTCACGTTGCCACGATTGGTGATATGGCACTCGCCCGTGGCGCTGATATGCACGATAGCCTGCAGGCGTGAAATGGTGCGGTCATCATCCGGCAGCACCAGGTTGTTATCAGCACCACGACCAATGGTGCCGCCGGGCGGCAGAAAGTCGCAGCTGCCCTGCGGCGGCTGCTGGCCCTGTTTGCTCGTTATAATTGTAAATCGCATAACGTGTTCCTGCGTTTAGGTGGTTACCTTTCTGCATCAATGATGCAGGGTAATACGGCGGTTAAACTGCGCCCCTCTGGGGAAAAGCGGCGGGGTTTAGGCGCTGGGTTTGGGGTGCTGCGTAGGTGGCGATCGTTTTAACTACTGCTGATACGCTTAACGCAGACTGCCAGCTGGAGCGCATAATTAAAAGAGAGAGTGATAATAATTTATTCATGGTTTTCCTTATCGATGGTGACTTATGAGATAACCAGCTTGCTTTCACCATTTGCAATTATTAGTTATATGCAACCTTAAATACAATGCACCGTAAAAAGCAGGGTGCATTTTTTTGATGCAAACAGCTAAATTCAATCGTATGGTATTTCTTTTAACTGCTTGCTTCTGTTTTCATCTAATTCAGCAATGCAATTATTAGTGAATACAATATAAGGATTACTGTTTTTGTCAGCAATGTGTGCAAATAACTTACATTGCCCATCGCGATATTTCAGCCACCCCCGCTGAGACTCAATAAAAGTAGTGAGGTATTCTTTTTTTACATCAGCCTCATGAGAAAACAGATCATCGATGCGTGTCTTCGCCGCGAGGTACTCATGATTAAGGTTCTTTTCGGCTGTGTCTTTATTTTTTTCCGCACAGGTAAAAACAGCCGGATCGCTGGTTTCCTTTGCACAATCGTCGATTGCATAAGCGGAGCAGCTTATCTGTAGCCCTGCGAGCAGAAGAGAAAGTGATAATAGCCTATTCATCGTTTTCCTTATCAGGGGTTATCTATTTAGTTACATATTGTGGCCTGGATAGCCATTCAGATATTGATAAAAGCTGATAAGGAATAGCAATAAATATAAACAACATAGTTACCTGGTATCAGGTAATTCATTGTTAAATAATTAAGCACCACGTTTTATTGAATATGGAATGAATATATTATCACTCCATAGCGTGGTAACAGATCAACTTACTTTACCGCCTCAACAAGGACAGAGACACGATTCTGCATTTTATCCGAGATGCATTGAGTGTTATCACCACAGGAGTTGCGTTCCTTCAACCAATTACGTTGCGAAACCTTCAACGCTTCCAGCTCCTTTTTCACGTTAATACCGATACCCTTTATATATTGTTCAGAGATACTGTACGCCAGGGTAACACTTCTATCCCAGGAGGAGAGTTCATAATCAGGGCAGATTGCTTTCTCAGTTTTTGATGTGGCTTTTTACAATCAAATGATGGTGTAGGAGTGACTTTCGCCGGTAACTTTTCAAGTAATAGATAGGTTTGATTAAACCAGTTTGTCAGGATCTTATCATCATCATATTTTATCAGCCAGTTGCCAATTTCTTGTCCCCTAGGTCCCAAAAAACCGCTCTTGCATGAGATTAAGTAAGGTGTCACCTTAGTATTTCCAGCTAAGGGTAAGTCATACTCTTTAGCTGCTTTATCGTTTGGTTCTTCACCAGCAGTTAAAGCTACAAGTGAATCGAGTGGTAGCGGTGATTTTTTAGTGAATGTTGGAAACTGGCACCCCTGTATAACGACCCCGCCATTAATAATGGCTGTCCTTAAAATTCACGGTTCGCCCAACTAAATTAGGGTCTCCAGGGATAAGATCAGGACGTCTTGATATATTTGTGTTTTTATAGAGATTTTTCACCTCCCAGTCACCTTTGAGGTTTAGTGAGGAATCATTACGAGCGTATGCCTGAAATAGAGAAAATGGCCCACTAATTAAAAGTAAAAGAATATTTAATCTCATAAAGAATACCTTCTTTCTAAAATTGGCTTATTCATTGTATTCCTTATCTGCGCTGTAATAGTCGATCGCTACTCATTTTGAGTTTCTGCTAATTTTTCCATACGCTCTGTCATACTTTTAGCCAGGCACTGAGGATCAGATCCACACTGGTTTCTGTTCATCAGCCAGGCTTTCTGACTGGCAACGACGGTAGCTAACAGCTCTGTGTTAGCGACATCTTTAGCCAGTGCTTTAGCAACACGCCAGGCATCAAATACGCTCTTATCCAGAGAAGAAAGACGATAGTCAGCACAGATGGCCTTTTCACTTTCCGCTTGTGCTTTGCCGCAATCAAACGAGGGTTTTATATCATTTTTATTAACCGGATTAAGTTCAACAAGGGTTGTCTCACCCCAGTTAATAATAATCTCTGCGGGTGAAAGCTGGGCTATCATTGCCCCATATTCCCCATAGCCACCTCCGTCAAACATACCTGTCTGGCAATGCACAGTAAAGGTGGTGACAATATCACTGCCTCTGACATTTAAACGCCAGGCTTTGGCACCGGTTGTTTCAGCTATCCCGGTTGCTCTTTTTACCCATTCATCAAGCGCTAATTTTTGCTTTTGATAATCAGGCATTTTGCAGTCAAAAAAGTCAGGCAGATCGCTCTCTATATTATTTTTATTGAGCTGGAGAAAACGACCTACAAGACGAGGATCGTTTTCACCGTAAATCATTCGCCTGCCAGAATCGACGTCTGGATGTACTTTTTTAACTTGCCAAAGTGTATTTTCTAAATTTAGAGCACTGGCATTAAGCGCATAAGTTGCAGTTACCATAAAACTGATAAGGACAGTAAATATTCTCACACCAGGTCCATGTATTGAGTTTCAAATTTTTAATGGATTATTAAACGGGCTGCTTTCAGTTTCTACTACGGTGTTATATGGATGGCTAATATTAGCACTTCAACCCATACAACACCGTATATATCTGTATTTATCACAACTAAAAGCTCAATAAAACACTCAGATAGCAATTAAGGAATCTTCTTCAATCGTTTTATTCTTTCAATATTACGATTAGTGATACAAACATTAGTGAAAGTAATACTTGGATTTGATCCTTCATCCGCCGCGCAACCTGCTAACTGACAATCATACTCACGGTATTTAAGCCAGGCTCTCTGCGCTGCCAGTAACTTATCAAGATATCTTTTCTTTTCAGCCTGGTCACTTTTTAAGTAATACTCAACGCGACTTTTGGTTGCTGCGTATTCTTTGTTTAAATCAGCCTCGGCCTCAATTCTGTTTTTGTCTGCACAGGCATAAACCTTAGGATCAATCTTGCCCTTAGAGCAATCATCGATGGCATAAGCGGTACTTGCCTGTAGGGCAAGGATCAGTAAAGAGAGTGATAATAATTTATTTATAACGTCCCTTATCTGCGCTGGTTTCTCACATAGCTATTGATATGTTATAAACAAAGGTTGGACTAACTCTAATTCAGCAAAGAGAGATCGGACTTTAAAATATAGCCGCGAATATTGCCGGACATCTCTGGCTTAGATTCATCATAAATGGCCGCATAGATCCACTCAGCGTTGATACTCTTTATCTTTACTACAGTATCGTCAGTGGTAACGGTATAGACAACTTTACTTTTTGCATCTGGCTGTGATTTAAATGTCACCGTTTCTTTATTAAGATTTTTGGAAAAGCGTTGTAACCAGGGATAACCCCCACAACCACTGCGCCTGGCAATATCCTCTGCGTTATGCTGACCGCTGGCCGTCGCCTTAAAAGAGATAAAGTGCGCATAATAATTTTTGTTGTCGCACTCCACATTTTCCAACTCGCTGCTCAGGGTTAATGAACCAGCCTGTTCAATATGCCCCTCTTTGAAACGAAAGAAGTTATCGGGGATAGCGATAAACTCTTTTTTAATTAAGGCAATAGTTCTGGCATCCGTAAAATTGCTGTTCTCTGGTAAACCTTCTCTGTTTTTTGTTTTGAACAGATCAATCACTTTGGGAGATGTCTGGCTACTGCCATCCAGGAAGCGCAGCATCAGTTCAGACTTACCCTCTGAACCGTCATCATTTACAGCAGGAAACCAATATGCCTGTAATATGCCTTCGATATTTTTTTCATTGGCTTCGCTATCGTTGGCGTAAACTGCGAATGAAGAAAGTAAAGTAACAATCAACAAAAAAATATACTTTTTCAACTTTAACATCACTACCTCTTTGAAGTTTTTGATCTATCGACATAATGAATAACAACTGGTAATTCTTACCTTGACGTTTTCAATACCAACTCTTTGCAAAAACTCTTTCAACTCAAGTAATTTAGGAACACTGGAAAGTACGCTATTCTGAGTTTTCACGGAACCAATTAATAAACAACCATCACTATCAGATGCTACATTTCCATTGTGGATTAATATATATCTCGAAACAGGAACAGTGGCATTATACAAAAGCGGAACAGGATTATGTTTAGCAATTGAGTGTTTCCCGCTATTATGCCACTTTAAATTATATATTCCTTCTGGAATCCTCAACCTTAAATTAGATATTATAGTATCAGGCCCCGGTCTTTCCAGCATGAACCCTGAAATATCTGTTCCGGAAATAGAAAATTTACTTATTGTTGATAATGATGTTTCCCACATTCTAACAATACTTATTGTCGCAGAAGTCATTACTCATTCCTTATAAAAAAAGTAACCCCTGATGGGGTTACTAAAACGTAGTGATTACGCTTCTTTATTCTCTTTAATATTCCAGCCAGCGCTGCTTTCTGCGCCTTTACCACCGGTGGTGCTCTGCTCCCAGTACTGCTGTTTCACTTTGGCAGCCTGGAATGCGTAGGTTACGCCCAAAGTTTCCCCGTTTCCTGCACCCGAGAACTCGACGCGGGTTACCAGCACGTCTTCCAGAGTAATACGGGTGTACTCAATCTGAGTGCCGCCCGCTTTACATACGGAAACTTCTACTTTACCGACGTGCTTACCGCTGGCGCAGTTTTTCAGCAGCGCGGTAACTGCTTTATCGATTTTTGCATCAACGTGCAGATCGTTAAAGTTCACTTTACCGGCACCGCCGCCGCCGCCTACGGACATGTTGCCCGGCTGGGTAGCGCCCCAGGAGAAAGAAGTCACATCGATCCAGCCGGTGTGGTTAGCATCTTTAGATTCACCGGTAACACCGTCAACTTTCAAATACATATCAATAGCCATGGTTATCTACTCTCATTAGTTAAGTTATTGCTTTTACCCTGCTTCCTTCAGGAAACCTTTGGGTTTAGATAAAGCACTGATATAGCATACAGATAAATATACAAATAAATATTCTATATTTACCTCTGCCCTGCTTCTGAATATCGCCACGCGGGAGGTATTCAGAGATATATAGCGATCAATCATATCCCCACTATTAACCGCTAAATTTGATGACGCTTAGCCTGCTTTATTTACCAGCAGGCCAGCGCTGATTATTTACTGTCGGCCGTTAAGCTGACCTGAGTTTTTCTGCAATACCATAAATGCCAATCAAAATAGCTATAGCAACGATCATCAGGGCAATATGCAATGCGATTGCAGTCGCGGAAATATGCCAGTCGAATATCAGAACATAATAGCCAGCACAGGCAACAAAACCGAGGAAAGCCAGGTACGTCAGCGCTATACGCAATAACCAGCGCAGCGATTTTCTCAACACCCGCTTTCCTCCCGCTAAAGAGGCGGTATTGCCGCCCCTTTCTGTCACCCCGCCCCGCTTTATCACGCGTCGTTCGATTTCAGCGACGGCAGTTTGGACACCAGGCGCAGCGACACGGTAAGACCTTCCAGCTGGTAGTGCGGACGCAGGAAGAACTTGGCCGCGTAGTAGCCCGGGTTATCTTCGATCTCCTGCACCTGCACCTCAGCGGCAGCCAGCGGCTTGCGTGATTTGGTTTCCTGCGAGGAGTTAGCCGGGTCACCGTCAACGTAGTTCATCACCCAGTCGTTCAGCCAGCGCTCCATCTCGTCGCGCTCGCGGAAGGAGCCAATCTTGTCGCGCACGATGCACTTCAGGTAGTGAGCAAAGCGGCAGCAGGCGAACAGATACGGCAGGCGCGCCGCCAGTCGGGCGTTAGCGGTGGCGTCGGCATCGTGGTACTCCGCCGGTTTTTGCAGCGACTGTGCGCCGATAAAGGCGGCAAAATCGGAGTTCTTGCGGTGCACCAGCGGCATAAAGCCGTTTTTCGCCAGCTCGGCTTCACGCCTGTCGCTGATGGCGATTTCGGTCGGGCATTTCATGTCCACGCCGCCGTCGTCGCTCGGGAAGGTGTGGCACGGCAGGTTTTCCACCGCGCCGCCGGACTCGACGCCACGGATCGAGGTACACCAGCCAAAATCTTTAAACGAGCGGTTGATATTGGCCGCCATCGCGTAGGCGGCGTTGGTCCAGGTGTAGTTGCCGTGGTTAGCGCCGTCGGTCTGCTCTTCAAAGTCGAAGCTGTCCACCGGGTTGGTGCGGATGCCATAAGGCAGACGCGACAGGAAGCGCGGCATCACCAGGCCGAGGTAGCGCGCATCTTCCGATTCACGCAGGCTGCGCCAGGCGGCGTATTCGGTATTCTGGAAGATTTTGGTCAGGTCACGCGGGTTGGCCAGCTCCTGCCAGGACTCCATCTGCATCACTCCCGGCGCGGTGCCGGTGATAAACGGACAGTGGGCGGCAGAGCCGATACGCGCCATTTCGCTTAGCAGCTCCACGTCCTGTGGGCCGTGATCGAAGTAGTAGTCGCCCACCAGGCAGCCAAAGGGTTCGCCGCCGAACTGGCCGTACTCTTCCTCATAGATCTTCTTAAAGATCGGGCTTTGATCCCAGCTGACGCCCTTATAGCGTTTCAGGGTGCGGCCCAGCTCCTGCTTAGAGATGCTCATAAAGCGGATTTTCAGCATCTCGTCGGTTTCGGTGTTGTTAACCAGATAGCTCAGGCCGCGCCACGCCCCTTCCAGCTGCTGGAAGTCTTCATGGTGGATAATCTGGTTGACCTGCTGGGAAAGCTTGTCGTCGATCTCGGCAATCAGCGCCTGGATGGTGCGGTAGGCATCGTTGGAGACGGTAACGCTATTTTCCAGCGCCTGCTGCGCAAGGGTTTTCACCGCGCTTTCCACCGCCGCGCGCGCCTGGTCGCTTTTCGGGCGGAACTCTTTATTCAGCAGCGCGCTGAACGCGTCCTCGCTGTAGGCCTGCTGCTGCAAATCGCCTGACTGTTGGAATGGGTTGCTCATCGCTTACTCCTTGTTGCCGTGGTCGTCGGCTGCCTTGTCGTCAGCTTTCGGCAGATGGCTGAGTGATTGCAGCAGCGTCGGGTCCTGCAGGATTTTGCCGATCAGTTCTTCCGCACCGTTTTTGCCATCCATATAGGTCAGCAGGTTAGCCAGCTGGGTACGGGCATCCAGCAGCTGATTGAGTGGCTCGACTTTACGTGCCACCGCATCCGGCGAGAAGTCTTCCATGCTGTTAAAGGTCAGATCGATATTAAGACGCCCTTCTCCGGTCAGGGTGTTTTCTGCCTGGAATGCCACGCGTGGTTTGAGCGCCTTCATGCGTTCGTCGAAGTTGTCGACGTCGATTTCAAGGAACTTACGTTCATCAACGCCCGGCTGCGGATCCAGCGGTTTCCCGACCAGGTCGGACATCACGCCCATCACGAAGGGCAGCTGGATTTTGCGTTCCGCACCATAGATTTCCACGTCGTACTCAATCTGCACGCGTGGCGCGCGGTTACGGGCAATGAATTTTTGCCCACTGGATTTACTGACTGCCATGGTGTTCTCCATTGTGTGTGCGCGTTATGAAATTTTGACGCGTATAGCGCCTGCGATGCAGGCTATGAGTGGTCGCGACGCCCGAAAATCGTCTCCAGCTGGTGTACGCCGTCCGGGGCGAGATCGCGGATAATGTCCATAAAGTCCAGCTCTATCATGCGTTGTACCCGCCCGATCATCAGCGGGGCGGGATGGCTTGGCTCGTGCTGGCTGAAATACTGTTTGACCTTTTCCAGCATCAGCTGCGCATCGCTGCGCGAACCCAGCTGCACGCTGCGCCAGTCGGCGTGCAGCTGGGCGGCGGGCGGCGGCGTAGCGCTGCTGGCGGCGGTTTCCGTCTGGGGGATCAGGGTGTTGAGGTCGGTGGCCTGACAGCCGGCAGCCACGGTATTAATGGTTTTCAGCAGCTGCTCCATTTCCGGCAGGGCCGTAGCGCCCAGCTGTTCGGTCAGGGTCTCGCGAATTGTCAGTAACCGCTCACTTATCTTAATGACCGCTTCAATACCGGGCTGCCCTCCACGCGCCAGCTCATCCTGCAGGCGGGCGCGGCCACCGGGATAGCCGGAGCATTCGGTTTTGCTGCCGTCGAGCAGCGCACAGGCGTCACGCAGACTGATTTCGTCGGTGGCATAGCGCAGCAGCGGAGCCTGGCGCAACGCGCCGGTCAGTGCCGATTTGTCCCCCAGCGCCGCCAGCGCGTTAAGGCGGTAAAACGGATCCTCTACGCCATCTTCTTCCAGTGACGGCCACAGCGGCTGCCAGTAAAGCAGCAGCGCCTGCTGGATCAGCTGCAGGCCGTCGGCATAGCCGCTCAACCCTCTCAGCTGGGTCCAGGCGCGGGTTAGCGCCAGCATCACGCGCAGATCTTTGCTGCGCCCCAGCAGATCCAGCGCCAGCCGCTCGACTTTGTTCCAGTCCGCCGGTTCCGCCGGAATGATGGTATCGCCAAACTGCTGTTCGGCTTTACCGGCGCTGGCCTGGTCCATCGCCATGTAGTCGGCGTCATATTCAAGGTTTTCCCCACAGGGGCGGTCAGGCGTGACCGGGGCCAGCAGCGCTTCAAGATTCATCGCGTTTCCTTACTCGGTTACTCAAACATCGGTGGGTAAAGCCCGTTACGACCGGGCTTCGCGCCCGCCGCCGGGTCGAACAGCATCGAAAATAGCTGGCTGGTGAAGTTGCCGCTGTGCACATGGGTATAAAGCGGATAGCCATCGGTGCGGTTGGTCCACCAGAAGCTGCTGTACTGCTGTGGGCTGAAGCAGTCCGCCGCCTGACGCCAGCCCAGCGTGTCCTGCTGGTCATCGTAGCCAATCGCCTCCAGAATGCCGGATGCGTCGTTCTCCTCCGGCTCGGGCGGGGCGGGGATCGCCAGCAGCGCCGCGTCGAGCTGTTCGGCCGAACAGCCGTTGCGCACGCCCAGCAGCAGGGTACGCCCCAGCTGCTGATACCACTCGCCCGCCCGCGCCAGGCGCTGGGGGGACCACTGCGTCAGGCTGTAACTGAGCAGCGCACAGACCGGATACTGCCGCCCCACGCTGTCGCGGGCGGGTAGCAGGCAGCCCATTTGCACCAGGCGGCTACCCAGCAGCGGCGGAACGACAAAGTTCCATACCGGGGCATTGCCGAACTGGCGGCCGCCGTCCGGGCGCTGCTCTTCGCTCTGCTTCCAGTCCAGCAGCCCAAGCTGGAACCAGTGGCTCCACGCGTTAAACAGCGCATCCGGGAAGCGGCGTTTCAGAAAATCACCGGCACTGGGCAATTTGCCGTACCAGCCAATTGCAGGCATCTGGCTCATCATCATTTCCTTGCGGCTACGGGCATGAGAACCCGGAAAGCTGAAACGGATTGCGGATGCTGTTCGGAGTGAACTCCAGCGTCACGCGATGGCCGTCAACGTTAAAGCTGGCCTGACGGCTCAGGCTGCTGCTGCCCGGCGCTAACTGTGCACGGTCAAAGAAGCGGTTCAGCGCCCAGACGCCGTTAGTCACCAGCGTAGAGGTGGTGCCATCCACCAGCCCCAGCTGCATACGCACCTGGCTGGTGCCGCCACTGCCCGGCCAGTTCATCAACTGTACCGCCTGCGGCCCGTGGCTATAACGCAGCAGCTGGCCGTCAACATCCAGCGTCAGGTTAAGGATATCGTTATCCATGCGCAGCGTGCGCACCGTCACGCGAAACGCTGGCGTGGTGGCACCGTTAGCAAAGAAGGCATCACGGATGCTTTGCGCCTGCTGGAACGGGCGCAAAATGTCTTCGCCGCCGATGCTCTTGCCGTCAATGCCCGGCGTAAAACGCCAGGCCGACTGCGTGGTATCCACTTTATTGGCGAGGTTATCGCGGAAGAAGCTGTCCATCAGGCCGCTGCCGGGGGCAAACATGCGCGCCAGGTCATCCGGCGTCACTTCGCTGCGCGCCGAACGTACCAGCGGGTAGCGCCCGGCAATCGCCTGGCGGCAGAAGCCGCCCACTTCGCTGCTGATGCGCTTGCGTACGTTTTCCAGTTCGCGGCGCTGCGCGTCACTGCTGGCACCGACCGCGAGCGTGGAGAACAGGGTTTGCAACGAACCGGGTAACCGTCCGGCGCTGGCCTGCAGATGGCTGATGGCATCTCCGGCGGGCGGCGGCATGCCGCTGTTGGCGGCATCCTGCACCGCCGTCAGATAGCGGTACAGGTCATCAATCTGGCGGATAAAGTCATCAAAGGCGATGGTTTTACCGCCCTGTTCCAGCGGCTGTGCCAGTTCGATAACCGGCGCAAAGTGGTTGGCCACCGCCTGTTCAGGAGCCTGCTCTGCCGCCGCCGCCGTACTGTTCTGGCGCGAGCGGAACAGCGCCTGCAGGGTACGGGTGGCGCTGTTATCGGCTTCTGCGTCCTTCTCTTTGCCCGTCTGTTTCTCATCCGTTGGCAATTTTTCCAGCACCAGATAATGGCTGAGGTTCATCACCAGCTTGCGCAGCGGCGAGTTGTTACCGGAAAGCAGCCGGGCGCTATTGATGCGCTGGGCAAGATCGGCGCTGTTGTTCAGCTGAATGTCCTGTAACAGGCCATCCCACTGGCGGATATAGTCGCCGATATACAGCTGGCGCACCGCCGCATCGGTTTGCTGCTGGCTCTCCCCGGCTGACTGTACGCCCAGCACCCAGCGGTCGTCATCATGCAGCGCCGCCGTCACCGCCGCAATATGCTTATCAAAGCTCTGCCAGTAGCCGGCCGGGGTAAACAGGCCGGGAATGCCCTCTGCAATCGAGCGCCCGCTTTTGCGCGAGAACACCAGCTCGCTTTGCGGGCCGCCAAGAGAGGCCAGCGACACCGCTTTCAGGCTTTCATCGCGCTCCAGCAGGCGCTTGAGCCGCCCCCAGACGCGCTGTGACAGCGGCATCTGGTTAATCAGCGCCTGCTCGCGCTTTACCAGCGCGTCATCCCGCGCATAGGGAGAAGCCTGGATCTGGTTTTCCAGCAGCTGGCTAAGATGCCATTCCAGCTGCTTCAGCTGCGCCTGAGTGACGTTCTGCGGCAGAGTGCGCTGCAGGTTGAGCATCAGCCAGGCATGCAGGAACTTGCCGTCATAATGCGGCGGCTGATACAGCATCTGATAAGCTTTCAGCGCCTCATAGCTGTAATCAGCATCGCTGCCGTTATCGTTGCGCAGCCAGCCGGTAATCAGCTGCGCCACCTGCGGCAGCAGCAGCTGCTTCAGCGATCTGTGGTACAGCGCCTGGGTGGCATCGCTGACCTCGGCTCCGCGATACAGCCCCATACGGCGGCTTATCGGCGGTGAGTTCAGGTCAAATTCGCTGCTTTCCGGCAGCGTCAGCAGGCTGTTGAGGAACGGCAGCAGCGCAAACAGATCGCCCTGCTCGCTGCCCTGTAGCGCACTGCTTTGCCGCACCACTTCCGGCACCCGCGCCTGCACCTGTTGCAGATAGCTTTTGTTATTGCCATAGCTGGTAAACCACAGCAACGCGCTAATCACCAGCGCGGCGGCGAGGGCGATATAGCCCGACCACAGCAGCGCCCGGTTGCGCAGCTCCCACCAGCGGTTGCTGCCCGCCAGCCCGGACTCGGGGAAAATCACTTTTTGCAGCACGTCCGTCAGGAAGAAGCTCTGCCCCTTGTTGCCGGGGATCGGCGCGTCTTTACTGGTCTGGTCCCAGCTGCCGCTCTGGCCGCTGGCCGCATCCTGTTGCGGCAGCTGTAAGGCGCGGTTAAGCTCGCCCATAACCCGGTCAAACGGCAGCCCTTCCTGGGTGCCGCTGGCAAAATAGATGCCGCGCGGTGAAAACTGGGTCTCAAAGTCGGAGCGGGCAAACACCCTGTCCAGGTATTCCGCCAGCAGCGGGCGCAGCGCGGCAAATTCTTGCGGAAAGAGAAAACTTTCGGCGCGCGCCTGGCCATCGCTCTCCTGCAGCAGCGTATCCGGCAATCCGGCATCCAGCCGCTGTTGCAGCCGGGCGTACTCCTGGCTGAACGCCGCCTGCAGGTCAAAATCGCTCATCTTCGCCCGTTCCCACGGGAAGGTGAAACCCCAGATCTGTTCGCGCTGGGCCTTGTCGAATTTGGCGAAGTAGGCGCGGAAGCCTTTCAGCAGGTCGGCTTTGGTGACCAGCACGTAAACCGGGAAACGAATGCCCAGCTGTTCATGCAGTTCGGTCAGGCGCTGGCGCAGCGCCACTGCTTGCTGCTGTGCGGCCTCGGCCGACTGAGTTAACAGGTCGGATACGCTGACGGTGACAATCACGCCGTTGATCGGCTGGCGAGCGCGGTATTTGCGCAGCAGGTTGATAAAGCCTTGCCATTCTCCGGCATCCTGCTGCTGCTGGCTCTCCTGGGTGGTGTAACGCCCGGCGGTATCGAGCAGCACCGCTTCATTGGTAAACCACCAGTCACAGTTGCGCGTGCCGCCAATGCCGCGCAGCGCGGATTTGCCAAAGCGGTCGGCCAGCGGGAACTGCAGCCCGGAGTTGACCAGCGCGGTGGTTTTCCCGGCTCCCGGCGCGCCGATAACCACATACCACGGCAGCTGATAAAGATACTGACGGCTGAAGCGCTGCGCCCAGAACGGCGAGCGGCGGCCGGCTGCGTGGGTGAAATGCGCTTTTTTCAGCAGCTCGGAGGCTTCGTTAAAGCGTTCAGCCAGCACCCGGTCTTCGCTGGTCAGACGCGGATTATCACCGTCCGGCTGTTCGCCAGGGGTGGTTTTCAGGCTGCCCATCAGCTTGCGGTTCATCCAGGCGTTGTACAGGCGCGGCACCAGGTTGCCCAGCGCCCACACCAGATAGAGCAGGCCGATACTGATCTGACGGTTGACTTCAGGCTCCAGCGGGCGCGAGTCGGCTATCGAAAATACCGGGCCAATCACCCAGATAATAAACGACAGCGCGGTGATACCGACAAAGCCCCACAGCAGGCGGTGGGTTAAAACGGCAAACAGCATATTCAACATCGGTTAATTTCCTTGCGCCATGTCGTTCAGCTCGGCCCGGGTACTGCCCGGTGACACCAGCAGCGTGATTTCTACGCGTCGGTTGCGGGCGCGATTGCCGGCGCTGTTATTCGGCGCAAGCGGATTGCTATCGCCACGCCCTTCCGCTTTGACCCGCTGCGGCTGCGTCAGATGCTGCTGCAATTGTTCGCTGACCGACTGCGCACGCGCCAGGGAAAGCTCGTAGTTGGAGGCAAAGCGTGCGCTGCGGATCGGTACGTTATCACTGTAGCCCACCACCAGGATGCGGCCGCTGACGTTGTTCATGGCGGCGGCAACGCGATCCAGCACCTCGGCGTAGCGGCCACGCACGTCGGTCGATGCGGAGGTGAACAGGCCGTCACCTTTCAGCGTCACCACGCTGCGGTCGGCTTCATCGCGCACCACCACCAGCCCCTGTTCAATTTCCGGTTTCAGGAAAGTTTTCAGGTTAACCGCTGCTGGCTGCGGCGGCGCGGGATTGTGAATACTGACTTCGGGTAGGGTCGTCTGGTAAATTGAGGCCAGCACCGGGCTGGTATAGTCGCCCAGCCGCCAGTTGAGCAGAATATAGAGCAGGCAGGCGAGGAAGCCCACCACAGCGGTACAGGCCCACAGCGGCACCACCGGACGCCACAGTTGACGCGTCACCGGGTGATCTTCCGGATGTGCCGACAGCGGCGGCGCATAGCCACCGCGCACCGAGCGGATCATCTGCAACAGGCGCTGCCTGATGGTTTCCAACTGGGATCGCCCGTTGTCCATCACCCGGTAGCGCCCCTCAAAGCCCAGCTGCAGGCAGAAGTTAATCAGCTCCAGCAGGGCGATTTGTTCGCGTGGCGTCTGCGACAGACGCGCCAGCAGCTGGAAAAACTTCTCGCCGCCCCAGGTTTCGTTGTGAAAGGTGACCAGCAGCCCGTTGCCGGGCCAGACGCCGCGCCCGCCCCACGGGGTAAGCGCCGCCGCTTCGTCCAGCGCGGTACACAGACAGTAACGCGCGCCAATGATCACTTCCCACGGCAGCCCGGCGCGCTGACAGTTCATTTCAAACTGGCGGATCTCATCGACCAGCCGCTGGCGTAAACCGGCCGGATCGGGATGAGAAATCGAATGGCGAATCTGTGGAATGGCGTTCAGCAGCGGGTTCGCTGCGGCCACCAGAGGATTATGGCTGTTGGCACCGCCCATACCCGCCTGGGCGGCTTCAGAATGTCTTTCCTGTATCATTATGCTTTAGTCCCTGCTCAGACTGAGTGACTGCGGATTGCCCAGAACTCCATCTCCAGCCCCGGGAACTCGCCGGCCAGGTGCAGCGCGAAGGTGCCGGACTTTTCCATTTCCTGCCACAGTTCGCTGCCCTTATCGAGCTGAAAATAGTTGTAGCCAGCGTGCCACGGAATTTGTGGTGGAGCGGCCGGCATTGCCCGCAGCATAATGCCGGGCAGCTGCAGCTGGACCAGATCGCGGATTTTGGTGACGGGAGCCACTTTCATCTGCGCCGGGAAGTGGGTTTGTATCGCTTCGGCCGGCACGTTGGCGCGCACCGCCAGCACAAAGCCAAACTCGCGCACCATCGAGGACTCCGGCACCGTAGCCACGTTCAGGCCGTGTGAGCGCTCGGTCAGCGGCAGCTGCAGCGCATTCTCTTCCATCACCTGCGACAGCCCCTGACGTAGCAGCAGCAGCAGCTGGCTAAAGCAACCAGCCAGATCGTCATGTTGGTAAACCGGCAGCGCCGCGTCCGGGGTGCGCGACGGCATCCAGCTGGTCAGTTCAGCCGCGAACACCAGCCAGCCGTGAAACAACGTTTCAGGATGGACAAGCGGCAGACTTTTCACATGGCTGATATGCCCCAGCTGCTGGTTGATCAGCGTCAGCAGCATAAAGTCGACCATGTCGGCGGTATTAAAGCGCCCAGGCTGCTGCAAGCGCTGGCCAATCTGCTGGCTGCGCTGCGCCAGCAGGGCGTGGATATCGCCTATGTATTCCATCAGCTGCGACTGGTTGATGGCATTGAGCATCGGCGGGATATAGCTGGCGTCCAGACGCAGTTGGTGGTCACTGCGCTTTTCACTGATGCGCGCCACGCCGATGGCGGTCCATTCGGCGCTCAGTTCACTTTCCAGCATCAGCCGCAGACGTAAACGGCCAAACTGTACCGCCGCCTGACCGACCGCCATGGCGTTAAAATCATCCACTTCCCGCTCGAAGCTGATAAAGCGCGCCAGCGAATCACCAGCCTCGCTGAAGATCACCTCTTCACGCCCGCCGCGCCTTGCCGGCAGCGCCAGTACCACTTTGGCCTGAGTCAGATTATCGGGGATAAAGAGCGGCGGTGGCGCGTCGTGACCATTGTAGAAGGCAAACGCCGTGCCGTCCGGCAGCAGGCCGCTGGCCGAGAGCAGCGCGACTTTGCCCTGGCGCAGCATCGATTTATCAAATTCAATGTCGTGCAGACCCCAAAGCCACGGACGCTGCGCCTGTCCCCAGTCGCGCAGCGTGCTTTGCAGGTAGTTTTCGCTCTGCTGAAAATGATGCGGACGCAGAAACATTCCTTCGGTCCAGACTACTTTTTCTGCTTTGCTCATGATGACTCCTGTGTCCGCGTTAATCGCGGGCGTTAATAACACGGACACCGTTGATATCGGCGATAACGTCGGCGCGCAGATTATCCGCATCCCCTTGCCAAATTTGATAAAAATGGCGTTCGGCAGGAAGGGGCACCGGCAAAGAAACTCGCCACTTTTTGCCATCAAGCGTTTGATATTCCGCCATAATGCCGATATAACGCGCCTCCGGGCTGCTCTGCCCGACCCGTTTTTTGTCAGTCTGCCCCGGCATCAGGAAAAACTGCTCACTGTTCAACAGGTTTTGCCCCAGCACTGCCTGCGGATGGGTTTGCAGCGAGTAGAAATCAGCCGCCATAAAATCCGCATCCGACTTCAGCAACAGCACCCGCACCTTTAGCGGAGCCGAATCATTGATCTGAGGGTGAGCCTGAAAAACCAGGCTGTATTGCGCGGGGACACTGCGTGAAGACGAAACACAACCGGCCAGCAGGGTAAACGCTGCCAGTAAAAACGACTGAGTTATCAGGCGAGAAATCGAGAGTCTGTGCATAGTCATGCTGCCATTAACGCGTTATCAGTCAATGATCCAGGTACCGTTGTTGTTGTTCTGGCAGGCTTTGCTGTCACCGTCCACCGCAACACAGGTCTTCTTTTTCGCCGGGGTGCGCACACGTTTACGCCGCTGGTCCGCTTTTACCGTTTGATCGTACAGTGCGCTTTTCACACCGGCACGCAGCGGCACATAGCCGATAAGCTGCTCCTGTCCGGCATCAGCAATGGCAAACCAGTTGTTTTCAACTGAACCCAGCACGGTAAAGGTCTGACCGTTTTCCAGATGGCGTACCAGCTTGCCGCCAAAATCCGGGCGAGCCATTACCGAGGCCGCATACAGCGCACGATACTCTTCATTGACCGGCGTAAAGCTTTGCGGCGGCGTAATAGCGTGGCGGTAGCTCAGTTTAACGCCGTCAACCGTGCTGGAAACCACCGTGTCGTCGGTGATTTGCGGAGGCGGGGTTTTACATCCAACGACGCTCAACACGAACAGCAGACTTAATGCGATACGAATTTTCACCATAATCCTCTTAACGTTTTCTCAAAAATAACGGGGAACGGGCAGTCAAACCCGCAGTACAACCTTAGAAAAAATGACAGTAGCCTGGTTAGCAAAGAAGGATGACGACCCGGCTGGCGCAGTAGTGGCACAGGTCGCCACGGTAAACTGAATATTTTGCTGGCAACGTCAGCCGCTTTCGGGCTGTCGCCAACAAAAATGATTTACATCAGCACAGATAATTGATTGCACACGCCATGCCAAATTAACCAGGCGGGGACACAACGGCTTGAATGATTAATTTTCAGCGTTAAATAAGTCATTAATCGCTCACTGAAATATCACCCGCAAATGTCGCTTGCGGTAACAGGGCATAACCTTTTGAAATATTTGAATGGGCGGTCTGAACCGCCCCCGTGAATGACCGTTTAAAATATGACCTGTCGTGCTGCGGCTGAATCAGCCCAAATGCAACGGATTACGCGTTCTAACAAGAGTGTCAGGAGAGGGTTTTTTAGCAATTACTCGCATAGCTACCGCACGAGATAAACATCAGTCATCCCGCTGACCAGAAAAGGTTCACCCTGAATTGTAAGTTTTTCGGCAATTTTACAGACAAAAATCAATAATTCAACGGCGACCTGGAGCGGGAGTTATCTTCAGATAAACTTATATAAGAATAAAGGAAGTAATTCTACGTAAAGTCTGAAATTAGTTAGGATTTTTCCTATATTAATAAGGGATTTTTTATCATCAACCGACGTTAACCTATCGATAAATCACATTTGCATGACAGGAATTTTTTTTAAAAATTTTGCTCGCCACGCCAAGAAAAAAAGCGCAAGCGGCAGAACAGAGGGCAGGATGGCGATGATGGCTAAAAAGACGTGCACAAAGACAGATTGTTAGAATAAAAAAATGAATCAGCCTGATCATTAGCACAAACAACCAAAACCATAGATTAAGATTCGCTAATGAATGGTTCAGAGCGCAGCAAAGGCGCTTACGCGCCCAGTAAAGTCTGCAATTCGGTCAGGGAGGAGACCTGCCAGTCAGGATTGATCCCTTGCGGCTTGCAGCGGTGATCCTGGTTTAGCCAGCAGGTCGCCATGCCGGCATTGATGCCGCCGAGAATATCCGAATCCGGATTGTCCCCCACCATCAATACGCGGTTGCGCGGCGGGTTAGCCATGTGATTCAGCGCATAACCAAAGATCGCCGGATGCGGTTTGGCATATCCCACCTGCTCAGATATCACCAGCAGGTCGAAGTAGCCGGAGAAACCGGTGTGTTCAAGCCGCGCCTGCTGTAGCGCGGTAAAGCCGTTGGTGATAATGCCAATTTTAACCTTGCCCTTCAGCGCGTTAAGCAGTTCCACGGCACCGGGTAGTGGAGTACAAAGTTCGGCCATGGCCGCCAGAAAACCGCTATTGAGACTATGTGCCGTTACATCCAGCTTTGCTGCCCAACCCTCAAAACGCTGGTGCTGCAACTGCAACGCGCTGATGGTGCCATTCTGGTAGTCGACCCATAGCGGCTTGTTGATCGCCTGATAGTCGTCGTAGTCGGCACGACTGAACGCGACATCGTAACGTTGAAAAAGCCGCTGCAAACCGGCAAACGCGTCAAAGTGAAACAGCGTGTCGTCCGCGTCAAACAAAATCCAGTCCCAGTTGTTAAGCATCGATCAGGTTCCCGTTAAATGGTAAGCGCCATAATGACCGCGTCTTCTTTGCCGTTGGCAGTGGGATAATAATGGCGGCGAACAGAGACTTCATTGAAATTCAGCTGCTCATACAGCGCAATCGCGGGGCGATTAGAAGCACGAACTTCCAGCCATAACGTCATCACGCTGTGCTGCTCCAGCTCTTTTATCAGATGCCGTAACAGTTCACGCCCCAGCCCACGGCGCTGAAATGCCGGATCGACCGCCAGGTTAAACAGCGTGGCTTCATCAAGCACCACCTGAGTAATGGCGAAGGCGGCCAGTACGCCGTCAACCGTCAGCCGGAAGTTGAGATAACGCTCGCCCTGATTGCTGGCAAAGGTCTTTTGCGTCCAGGGAAAAGCATGGCTGCGCTGCTCAATGGCAAACGCAGCGTCAAGGTCGTGCAGAGTGAGTAAAGAAATCTGATTCATGTTGGCAAATTTGCTGCCAGAGCGACCGTTTGGCCTCGGCATTATGATAAAGCTCCGCCAGTACGGGCGAAGCAATTTGGGTTCCGGCTAATGTCACCGGGGCTTCCAGCCCTAAACGCCAACTGGGACAGCAGGCATCATCCGGCAGCATCGCCAGCTGGTCTGGGGTAAGTACCTGCACCTGCGGTTGATGCAGATTCAGGGCGCGTAAAACGTCCGCCACCAGCGGGTCGTGCAGCATGGGCGGATTATCCGCCACGATCACCAGGCGGGTTTCAGCGGGTAACGTTATCGCGATCTCGCCCTGCAAGGCGCGCGGACGCCGCAGCGTATACTGCGTAATCCCCATTTGCTGTAAGAACCAGTCACGTCTGGGAGACATCATTTTTTCCTGTCCGATTGCCGGGGGGCCGCTTTTCGCCAACATTATGGCGTTGCAGAAGGGCGGCGAACGCCTTAGCGGCTTAAAGTATGCCGGACGTATGCTAACAAAGCCGATGATTATGCGCCAACAAACAACTATAATCGCCGCTCTGATTTATAAGGAGCCATCGATGTCCGCATTTACCCCGGCCAGTGAAGTCATACTGCGCCACAGTGATGAATTTATTCAACGCCGCGTGCTGTTTGCTGGCGATCTGCAGGATGACCTGCCCGCCCAACTTGAAACCGCGCTGAGCCGGGTACATACCCAGCAATATCATCACTGGCAAATCCTCAGTCGCGTGCTGGGGGAAAATGCCCATTATGGCCTTGTTGCCAGCGCCGCGATGGTAGCCGACTGTGATACCCTGGTCTATTATTGGCCGAAGAATAAGCCGGAAGCACAGTATCAGCTGCAAAACCTGCTGGCCCTGCTGCCGGTTGGCAGCGATATTTTTGTCGTTGGTGAAAATCGCAGCGGCGTGCGTAGCGCAGAGCAAATGGTGGAAAGCTGGGCAAAACTGGAAAAAATCGACAGCGCCCGCCGCTGCGGTCTGTATCACGGCCGCCTTGACAGCAATTCCACCTTTGATGCCGACGCGTTCTGGGATGAGTATCCGCTGGGAGAACTGACCGTCAAAACCTTACCGGGGGTGTTCAGTCGAGATGGTCTGGACATCGGTAGCCAGCTGCTGCTCTCCACCCTCAAGCCGCATATGAAAGGTAAAGTGCTGGATATGGGCTGCGGTGCCGGGGTGCTCTCCGCCATGCTGGCCAGCTTCTCACCGAAAGTTCGCCTGACATTGACCGACGTCAACGCGGCGGCGATTGCCTCCAGCAAAGCGACGTTGACGGCCAACCAGCTGGAAGGTGACGTATTTGCCAGTAATGTCTACTCCGACATCAGCGGCCGCTTCGATATGATCATTTCTAATCCCCCGTTCCACGATGGCGTGCAAACCAGCCTGGATGCCGCGCAGACGCTGATCCGTGGCGCGGTGAGCCATCTGAATACCGGCGGTGAGCTGCGTATCGTCGCTAACGCCTTCCTGCCCTATCCACAGGTGCTGGACGAAGCCTTCGGCAGCCATGAAGTGCTGCTGCAAAACGGCCGCTTCAAGGTTTATCGTGCCGTTAAGGGCCGCCCGGCCAAAAAGTAACCACGCATCAGGGGGCGGCTATTTTTTCCGCCCTCTTCTCTTTTTTACGCTAATCACACCTGCAAGATGTTTTTTCCCGCGTTTGTTTCAACCATAAGAAATAACTGTTGACGTACCGGGTAAAACCTCTAGAATGCGCCTCCGTGGTTG
The DNA here is from genome assembly GCF_000026985.1 of Erwinia pyrifoliae DSM 12163. Taxonomy (NCBI): domain Bacteria; kingdom Pseudomonadati; phylum Pseudomonadota; class Gammaproteobacteria; order Enterobacterales; family Erwiniaceae; genus Erwinia; species Erwinia pyrifoliae. Next base: position 708,449 of record NC_017390.1, on the reverse strand, counting down.
CGATATAACCTTGTTATATTGCGGGTATGCGAAGGTGGCGGAATTGGTAGACGCGCTAGCTTCAGGTGTTAGTGTCTTAACGGACGTGAGGGTTCAAGTCCCTCTCTTCGCACCAAAAACCACGATATTCATATTACGCAGCATCTGCGCGAAGGTGGCGGAATTGGTAGACGCGCTAGCTTCAGGTGTTAGTGTTCTAACGGACGTGAGGGTTCAAGTCCCTCTCTTCGCACCATGTTGAATCCCACTGATTAATCCCCCTGTCTCCCCGCATCTGAACCTCTGACGCCAGTCAACACGCCCTGTCATTTTTTCATCGCCACTGCCCATGAACCCTTTATATCGAGCTGAAATTCGCCGAGACCGCAGCAAGCCCACCGCCCACAGCAATGCAGGACGGCAGCAGCAGAAAGTGACGCAGGCGCTGATGAAACAGCATTAACACGGTTGCCAGAAACGCCGCCACCATCAGCACGCGCCATTCGCCAAATGACAGTTTCATCAGCGCCAGCAATGGCATCATTGCACAGGGCACCAGCACGCCCCAGCCACTATCCATTCTTTTGAACATTATCCGGCATCCCCTTAACGTCTTAATTGATAATGATTACCAATATCATATGGTAATCATTATCAATTTGCAGCAACAATTGTTGGGGAATTCTCCTTGCTGATGACAGTGCTGTTTTTAAATGATAGATTGACAACCACACTCCAGAAAATTCTCACCATAACGACTCTAAGCTATTCCACTATGAATCAGTGGCTTAACGGTGTTGGCACGTTGATATTTCAGGGCAGTCACGAGTAAATATAATGAATTTGCAAAGCTACGATGAGTTACTGGACAGCAAGCAACGGCTGTCGTTGATGCTATTTCTTTTCCTCAACACCGCTACGGCAACCTTTTGCATCCTTCGCGTTATTCATCATGCAACATTGACTGTCACCGTGCCGACCATCGCCATTATCGTCACCAGTGCCGGCATAATCGCGTTAATGCTGTTAAAACCTGCAATAAAGTTACCGCTATTAAATCTCGCGGCGGCGTTAATCGGAATACTTTGGGCATGGCATATCATTATCAGGTATCAGCAGGGTTTATTTCTTGATGGCGCTTATCTTCTGGTCGCGCTGGTCAGCGTATTATTTATCAGCGCTATTGCGCTGGGTGACTATCTGCCGGCCTTTATCCTGCATACAGCACCGGCTTCGATCGCCGTACTGACGCTCGATAAAAGCCAAAATATGCTGATCATCCTGTTTATCATTATTCTGCCGCTGATGGGTTTTACTCTGCATCATCTGATGCAGCGGCAGAGCGATAAGTTCACCCGGCGTCTGGTTCGCCAGCTCTATGAAGAGAAGGAAACCTACTGTGACCTGAGTATGCTGGACCCGCTGACCGGGCTGTATAACCGACGCGGGCTTAAGAACCGGCTGGCGGATATCCTCGATAAACACATGGGCAACCATTATGTTATGCTGCTGGATATCGACCACTTCAAAGCCTATAACGATAATTACGGTCACGCGATGGGCGATCAGGCGCTGACGCGCGTGTCGGTGGCTATCCGCGACGCGGTGCGCTCCCGTGATATTGTTACCCGCTATGGCGGAGAAGAATTTCTGGTATTACTGACTAACGCCACCGAATCCATGGCCATAAAGCAGGCCGAACGTATTCGTGAGTTCGTTCTGGGTCTTGAGATCCCCCACCGATTCAACAATAAGGTCGCTACTCACGTCACCATCAGCGTGGGGATTGCGCCCTTAATGGCAGATGACTTTGACAAGGCGCTGGCCCATGCCGATCGCGCATTATACCTGGCTAAAAGCCGGGGGCGTAACAGGGTTATCCACCTTCAGGACGCGTTAAACAGACCGCTCGGTAAACCTGCAGATATCGTATAACACCCGGCCGAACGGCGCTGCGAGCCAGCCTCTCTGATTTAACTTTTTATTAGCAAAAAAAAGTATTCACTTACGGGTTACCGCATTGATATCCGGCGGCGGCGCGCTTTATCACCGTTTAAGGTGGGCTGGCCGGCTGCTGAGGCCGGCCCGTTACGTAAGATGCTAAGACTGGCCCGAAATCCTGATACCGCGCGTTTCACGACCGACGGCAACAATCAGGCAGATCAGCACCGCTACCGTTGCGGCAACGATAGCCATCGCCAGCCCGTAATTATTACCGTGCGCTTCCGCAATGCCGGATTGCAAGGTGGCATTCACCGAAGCAATCAGGTTTCCCAGCTGGTAGACAAACCCCGGCAGTACCGCACGCACATTTGCGGGTACCAGTTCGCTCAGATAAGTCGGCACCACGCCCCAGGCACCCTGCACCATAAACTGCATCAGAAACGCGCCGATACCGATGGCCCAGGAACCGCTGGAGAAGGCCCATAACGGCAATATCGGTAGCGCAAGAATAACTGCGATGATAATCGCTTTTTTACGGCCAATTTTCTCCGACAGTACGCCAAAGAAAACCCCGCCCAGCATCGCCGCAATGTTATAGAAGATGGCAATAATGCTGATGATGTGCGGTTCCAGTCCGTGCTGCACTTTAAGGAAGGTCGGGTAGAGATCCTGCGTACCGTGGCTGAAAAAGTTAAAGCAGGCCATCAGCAATACCAGATAAACGCACAACTTCCAGTGGCTTTTAAGCACCGGCAGCAGCGCCACGTTTTCTTTGCGCTGACGCGCTGCCAGCCATGCCGGCGATTCAGGCACTTTAAACCAGATAAACGGCAGCAGCAGGATCGGCAGTGCGCCTATCAGGAACATACCGCGCCAGCCCACCAGCGAGTAGCACAGGCCGAAAACCACCGAAGCCAGCAGATAACCGCATGGGTAACCCGCCTGGAATACCCCGGACATCAATCCCCGTGAACGGTCAGGTATGGTTTCCATCGCCAGCGATGAAGCCACGCCCCACACGCCGCCCATTGCCACACCGTAAATCACGCGGAAAATCAGGAACCATTCCAGCGTCGGCGACCAGGCGGACAGCAGTTCAAACAGGGTGAAAGTGATGATATTGACCATCAGGATCGGCCTGCGGCCATATTTTTCCGCCAGACGGCCAAACAGCAGCGCGCCGACAGGCCGTACCGCCAGCGTCAGCATTATCGCCAGCGAGACCTCGGAAATACGGGTGTGGAAGTTGACGGCGATATCACTAAGCACAAAGACCAAAATAAAGAAGTCAAATGCGTCCAGCGTCCAGCTGGCAAAGCTGGCAAACGCCACATTGCGCTGGGTGGAAGTCCAGTTGAGCATTAGGCTGTTTCCTGTCTGAAGGCGGAGTAAGATGTTAATTATTTGTTTATATCATGTCATTGCAGCATGACCCCGGGCGCATTTGTCAGTCTTCGCATCAGAATGTAAATGTAAGCGATATTGTGTTACCAGACGAATCATTAGCCGTACAACACAATCTCCGCTGCGGGAGTAGGCTTTGCCGACCGCCATCACTTCCAGACAGACCTGCTAACCCTGTAACAGCTCAAGCGTATTGCCGTACGGATCGGCAAGAAATGCGCCATAGCCTACCGGCTGTGCTAACGGTGGCGGTGCACGCCGCAACCCCCTTCTTGCCGCGCCATCTGCGCGTTGTCAGCCAGCTTTTCACGGCTGGCACAGGCAACGCCAGGATGGCCAAATGCCCCCAGCGGCATATCTTGCCTGGTGCTCGTCTGCACCAGGCAAGCGCACACGATCGGGTTAAACCGGACAGCCAGGCGACTTTCTCCGCCGCAGCAATAGCTGGCTCCCGCTGATGTATTATCTGCATTCCGGTGCCGTGCGGGTAAAAACCGATGTTTTTTGGCCGATCCGCAATGACAAATGCCATATGCGTCAATCCGATATCGTGACCCGCCATGCAGGCTCCTCAACAGGTTTTCAGTATGACAATGATGGCCTGTCTGCCGGACAGCAGACGATGGTCAGTGCTGGCGGCGGTGAAAAAGCCCGCCGGTCATCATCAAGGTTATTTCGCCAAAATAAGCACGTTCGACAGTATTCCTTTTTACCTCGCGCCGTAAATTCCAGTACAATCCCACAGAATATTCCTGGTTCTGAGAAGGATGTTGACGATCCTGCACTCTGTCACACATCGCCGTTTTGCCGCCTGCTCTGCCCTGCTGGCCATGCTGCTGCTGTTTATCGCTCCGGTGATTTCAAAATCACTGGCGCAGCAACGCGGCGGCGACAGCATGATGATGCATCACGCCATGGGCATGGCGATGGAGGCAGAGTGGGATATATCAGCGGACGATCGTTCGCTGGCCGCAGCCGATTCAGCTGCCGACAATACCAAACGCCCGGTGCTGCCGGTAATGGATGACAGCGCCTGCGGCTACTGCCTGCTGCTGGTGCATCTGCCGCTCGATCTGCTGCCGTCATTGCTGCTATGGTCAGCCTTACTGGCGGCGGGGATCCCGGACGTGACGCGATCCCCGCCGCCGCCGACCCTTTTTACCCCAGGCTTCTTCCACCCACGCGCCCCACCCCGCTACCGAGCTTGACGTTAATCCCGTGACATATTGACTGTGGGAAATCCCCGCAGCCCGTGGTTTATGCCTGGTAAACAGGCGGATGGAAGAGTTTATGTCAGAACAAATCCGGCATGCGCCCGCGCACGCCACCTCTGCCCGCAGCAGCCTGCTACCGCTGCTGCGTCGTCTGCATTTCGATATTGGGCTGTTTATCGCCCCGTTTATTTTTATCGCCGCGTTCACCGGCACCCTGTACGTTGTCACCCCGCAGCTGGAGAAGGTGCTTTATCAACGGCAGCTGTTCATTTCATCATCTGGTGCTGACCAGCCGCTCTCCGCTCAGGTCGTTCGCGCCAGTGAGTTTATCGGCGCAGACGCGCAGATTGCCGCCGTGCGCCCCGCGCCCTACCAGGGGGAAACCACCCGCGTGATGTTTTACCGAGCCGATCTTGCTCCCTCGGAAACACGCGCAGTATTTATCGATCCAAAAACCCTGGAGGTACGCGGCGTCATGACGGTGTACGGCACCAGCGGCATACTCCCCCTGCGTACCTGGCTGGATTACCTGCACCGCAATTTGCTGTTGGGCGATGTCGGCCGTATTTACAGTGAGCTGGCGGCCAGCTGGTTGTGGGTTGCCGCATTCGGGGGGGCGCTGCTGTGGGCAAGCAACCGCGCCGCGCGCCGTCAATCGTCAACTCCCCAACCCCCGCCGGCACGGCGCCTGGGGCGATTTCGCCGATGGCACACGGCTGTTGGCCTGGCGTTGTTGCTCGGAATGGTGTTTTTCTCTGCCACCGGGCTAACCTGGTCACGCTGGGCCGGGGATAACATCGCCCTGTTGCGCAGCCATTTTGGCTGGATGACGCCGGTGGTAAATACCTCACTTCAACCCGCCCCGGCGATGGATATGGCAATGGACGAGCATGCCGGGCACCACGGCCACAGCATGATAATGCACGGCGGCGAGGCGGTTACCATCAATCCAGCCCGGTTCGATAGCGTACTGCATGCGGCGCGCGCAGCAGGCATTGATGCGGCGAAGCTGGAAATCCGCCCGGCTTATCGTACGGATAAGGCCTGGACAGTAACCGAGACAGACCACCGCTGGCCGACCCAGGTGGACAGCGTGGCGGTGGATCCACAGAATAATACGATTGTTGATAAAGTAACGTTCGCGCAATTTGGCCTGCTGGCCAGGCTGACGCGCTGGGGGGTGGATGCGCATATGGGCGTACTGTTCGGCATAGCCAATCAGCTGGTACTGGCGCTGTTTGGCCTCGGGCTGTGCCTGATGATTGTGATTGGCTACCGCATGTGGTGGTTACGACGTCCGCAGGCGGGAGAAACGTCCCCGTTCGCTACGCTGCTGGGATGCTGGCGGCAGTTAACTCCCGGCATTCGTCTGATGCTGCTGGTGCTGACGGTATTGGTCGCGGTGAGTTTACCGGTGATGGGCGTGAGCCTGCCAGTTCTGCTGGCCATTGACCGCTGGCGCTGGCAGCGGTCAATGAAATGATCTGACGGGCGGACCTGAATGAAAGCAGAGGCTCGCCCAGGCGATCTGCCATTACCCCAATGGCTGTGCCAGATACTGTTCCAACATAGCCAGCAGTAATGCGTTATCAACCGTTTGCAATACCTGCACCGGGCTGCCCTGCGGCTGACCAATACCGACATCAAGCCGCAGCGGGTGGCGATAACGCCATGATTTACCGCGCGTCATGCCTTCCCGCAGTTCAACATTGACAAAATAGTCACCAGCGGTCGCTACCTGCTGGTTGAGCAGCCAGGCGACGACCAGCGCATCATGTATCCAGCAACCCGCCAGACGTCGGGTTTGCATGGAGTAATCGATCCACGGGCGCAGCGTCTCGGTCACAAAGTGCGCCAGCGGCGTGTCTATTTGCGCAATACGGTCGAGATCCTGATGGGTCATTCGCGTTTGGCTGGTGACATCCATCGGCACCAGCGTGATGTTCGCCCCGCTGGTCAGCACTTTGTGTGCCGCCTCAGGATCGATACCAAAGTTGGTGTCTTTGATAAAGTCATCCAGCGCAAATACGCCGCCCATAATGGCAATTTTCTGCACCGCATCAGCCATCTGCGGGTAACGTTCCAGCGCCAGAGCAACGTTAGTTAATGGACCAATTGCCACCAGCGTTATCTCACCCGGATTGGCGCAAATCAGTTGTCCGATGGCATCGGCTGCTTCTTCCGGCGGCGGTAAATAAACTTGTGGCTGGCGTACGCCCTGCCAAAGATGCGCCAACTGCTGCTGGTGCACCCGCAAATCCAGGACACCACGCCACGGTGCACTGGGTTCAATTAACGCCGCATCCGCCCCTTTAATCACCGGCACCGATTGACCTGCGCGCTCGATCAGATCTCTTGCCACGCTGTAACCAATCTCGCTTGGGGTATTCCCCGCTACGGTGGTGACCAGTTCCAGTGAAATCTCTGGCGCGGCCAGCGCCAACGCGATAGCCAGCCCGTCATCAACGTTGGCACCTGCAATTCCATTCCCCGGATCGCAGTCAATAATTAATCGTTTCATCTGATGTTATCTTTTTATCTGACCAGCTTGCAGCCGCAAGACTCGCCAATTTCTAATTGATGAGAAAACTCACGTAGCACGGTTTCTCCGTTCCAGTTCGCCAGCATTTTGATGGCAGCCTTTGCCATTTCACGCACCGGCTGACGAGCGGTCGTCAGCGACGGCAGGTGATAAGCAGATTGGTCAGTTCCGTTAAAACACACCAGCGCGACGTCATCCGGCACCTTGATACCGTGCTCCGATAAGGCACGAATACAGCCAATGGCCTGTGCCTCGTTGGTGGCAAACAGCGCGCGCGGAAGTGTTCCGCCCTGTAACATTCGCTGTGCCGCCTGATAGCCTCCCTGACGGGTATAAGGCGTGGAGAAGATCCACTCAGGGCGCTCCGGCACGCCATATTCTGCCAGCGCCTCGCGCCAGCCATGCAGCCTGTCCTGCGAGTTAAGCCTTTCCAGCGGACCGCAGATAATGCCCACCTGCTGATAGCCATGACTCAGCAGGTGAGATGTCACCTGACGCGCGGCTTCACGCTCATCCACGCGCAGCACATTGACCTGCAAAGCCGGATCGACGCGGTCGAGCATAACGCATGGCGTACCGCTGGCTTGCAAAACATCAATATAGGGATGGCGGTCGACGCTGACATAAATGATCCCGTTAATCTGCTGACTCAACAGGTTATTGATCAGCTGCAGCTCGCGTTTGCGATCGTCGCCGGCATCGCCCAGCAGCATGACCATATCGTTGGCTAACGCTTCCTGTTGCAGTTCATGAGCGAGAGAGGCAACAAACGCATTATCAATATTTGGCACCACCAGCCCGTAGGTTTTGGTGGTGCCTGAAGCCAGCGCCCGAGCGACATTGTTCGGCCGATAACCGGTTTTCTTGATCGCAGCCAGTACCCTTTCGCGCGTTGCGGGAGCGACCGGGCGCGGACCGTTGTTGACAACGTAACTGACCACCGCCACCGACGTGCCAGCCTCCTGCGCCACATCGGCTCGGGTGGCGCGCTGCTTAACCTGTTTCGCCACTGCTGATACCCCCCATATATCGAAACGATAAAGGCCAGAGAAAATCTCTGGCCCATCTATCACGACGCTGTCAGTTCGTCGTTATATCGCATCTTCTGCCGCATTAAGATCGCGCCCACGCGTTTCCGGTGCCACGAAGGTGGTAAGGAAACCAATAGTCGCCATCACCGCAAAATAGGTGGCAATCGGCCACCAGTGCCCTGTCCAGGAAAGCAGTGCCGCCGCCACCAGCGGTGCTGTTCCACCAGATAGAATCGACCCCAGCTCTTTGGCCGTGGCCATTTTAGTATAGCGATGATGCACGCCAAACATTTCCACGCCCCACGCTGCCTGCACGCCAAAGATCCCCAACGATGCCAGCCCCATGCCCGTCACAATAGTGGCAATGACAATGGCGGGTTCACGCGAATCCAGCAGCATAAAGGCCGGGAAAGCATAGATGATTAACAGCAGACAGAACCAACGGTAAGTAATGCGGCGACCAAAGCGATCCGAAAGCCAGCCAGCCAGCGGTATGATCAGAAAGCCCAGCAGTGAAGCAATTAAGACCGCGCTGGTGGCGACCGACTTATCTACCGCCAGCACTTTGACCACATAGCCGATAATAAAGCCCTGGGCCAGATAGGAAGGACCATTCTCACCGATACGCAGACCGACCATGGTCAGAAAAGCACGGCTACGACGCCAGAAAGAACGCGTATCCTGGACCTGTGACCGTGTAGCCAGCACCTGTGCACGCTGCGTTTCCATCTCGGCTTTTTTACGTTCGAATACCGGAGTTTCTTTCAGGTTACGGCGGATCCACAACGCGACCAGCGCAATCAGCGAGCTGCACAGAAACGGAATGCGCCAGCCCCATTCCAGCAGTGACTGCTGGTCCATCTGCACCACCGCCAGCCAAACCAGGGAAGCCAATAGCGTACCGCTGTTTGAACCCAGTGCGATGATCGAGGAAACAAGGCCGCGCCGCCGCGTAGGCGCATATTCGGCCAGCGTCACCGTGCCTCCGGAGAGTTCCGCCCCGGCACCGAAGCCCTGACTGAAACGCAATAGCACTAAACAGGCCGGCGCCCACAGGCCAATCGACGCGTAGCTGGGAATAAGACCAATAAGGGTGGTTGAGACGCCCATCAGGATAATGGTAGAGATCATTACCGTTTTGCGACCTTTACGGTCACCCAGCCAACCGAAGAAGAGTGCACCAATCGGGCGGGCAATAAAACCAACCGACCAGGTAGCGAAGGTAGAAAGCAGTGCCATGGCAGGCGTCGATTCGGGGAAGAAGACATCGCCAAAAATAATACCGGCGGCCAGTCCGTATAGCGCAAAATCGGCATATTCCATCGCAGTACCCAGCCAACATGACAGGGTGGCGCGCCAGAAATCTTTGCGCCCTTCGCGAGTGGTGAGACGTTCATCTGCCGCAGAAACGGCTGATAAAGCCATATCCTGTGCATGGTTTTGAGGTGTAGACATGAAAATTTCCCTGAGGTGAGGAGCTCTGTTTTGCACCTTCCCTGGTACACACTCCTCAGTGGAGGAAAATTCGCCAGTGAAGATGCGATGTTAAAAAGCCATAACTAAGGATCGTTATAAAGTTCCCTGGTGTTGGAACGCTATATTCGCTTTACGCCGACGGTCCAAAATGACCAGCCGCATAAGTAACGTAAAACAAATGTGACCTTGTGGTAGCTGACAATTATCAAACACCGTGAATTTTCACTACCCCTTCATTGTATCTACGCGTGTAGATAAATCAAGTAGTCTTACCAATTTTAGAAGCGTTTTTTCGAAGCCCTGCATCACAATAACCATTAATAGTTAATTAAATCATTGTGATACAATGAAAAGAAAAATGAAAATATTCTTTCCACCCAGGAATAAAGCCAGAAAACAAGGATTATTCTTACATGTTGCGCACCGGGTGCCACCCAGAACTATAACCACTTTGTATGACAAACAGATGACAGCTCGAAAAACTGCAGATTTGTTAGCGTACCGGGCGAAAGTTAAGATGCTGAAAGCAGCCCTCGACCAGGCGAAAAAATGATGACCATCACACCGATGCGCCACGGTTAACCCAATGACTCGCTGTCCGGTCGCCGCTCCGCGCTGGCAATGACGCGATGGTGCGAAACCTGGGATCTGGCTGAAATTTGCGATCGACCTCCGGACAGTAGCCTGCACCTTTCCGGGCTGGCGGATATTATTGTCACCAGCCCGCTGCCGCGTGCGCGTTCATCGCTGGAGAAGCTCGGCAAGACTGCAAACAGGGTTGTTGCGCTTTATAGTGAGTTGACACTTCTGGTGATGCCGCTGGCATTTCCCGCTCTGCCACCGTTTATATGGCTGCCGCTGCTGCGCGCCCTGGGGTTGTTTGGCTATAGCGGAAAAGTTGAATTTCACGAGCAGGCTAAGCAGCGCGCGGCAGAACAGCTGGCGCAGCACGGCAATGTTCTGCTGATGAAGCATGGCATGATGAACACACTTATCTCCCGCCCGCCAAGAAAGCTTGGCGGGCGTGGCGAACAGCGGCAAACGGATGAATCCCCGATATCTGATTAAGCTATAGCGCCGATCCCTGACGCTGAAGGTGCGTGATAACTGAAGCTGGCAAGATAAAGTTTAAGATTCAACTGCTTCCCGGCATAGTGAGTTTGCCTGGAAATACAGCAATCAGATGTTAAATGCTGGATCGTACCGCGCAGTTACACTATAATCCCGCGCCACAGGCCCCTTAGCTCAGTTGGTTAGAGCGCGCGACTCATAATCGCTCGGTCGCTGGTTCAAGTCCAGCAGGGGCCACCAAATTTTAGCTCTAAAATCATATAATTAAGCCACTCTGCAAGGAGTGGCTTTTTTGTTTATGGCGGCCAGTGCCGCAAAAGTATCCCGTGAGATTTCCGTTATCACCTGCGCTCTGATCTGAGGGGTTAGCTATAGCGACTAAAAAGACAGGGTAGTGAAAATTTATAGCTGTTATTTTCTCCCCGTTTTTTTCGAGACAACCCTTTAAAACGGTGCCGCCACAGCGGGTTTATCCCCTTTGACTATCTAATATCCGGTGGCCATCACGTCACCTCCTGAGGACATGCCTGAACGGAGACCAGAAAATCATCAGTCAGGATACGGGGGGGCCATTTCCTCGGCAGAGTACGGTGCTTTTTCGCCAGGTAAGCCTGGGCCGCGCATTGACTGTTTCCAGCCAGTTCAACTTCAGACGGGAAGCCTTTAATCCGTATTGAGCAGAGTAGAAGGCCGCTGATGCGGCCTCGACAGGAACAGATGCCAGCATTTTGGTGCAGTCAAAAACGGGCTACGATACGCGTTTTTCCTGCACTCCTTTATTATGCGGCGGTGCTGAACTGATTTTTGCCGGCCGGCTGACCGTTCGGACAAAGCTTTCATGCGTGACGAATGTGTGCCCACATTCAATATTGGTGCATTGATTATAGCGCTCTTTGGTTTCCGTTGAAACCTGGAAACTGCTTCTGGTGTGGGCCGACCGACCACATAACGGACAATTCATCATAATTGCGTACCTTTAATATTCCATATTGAGCTATAATAATATCAAGTAGTTCCATTTTGGGAAGTAAAAAATCCATAAAGAGAAAAAAATCAAAAAAACCATTATGTGCAACAACAGCTTTACCCGATGCCAGATTATGGGGCAGTTCGCTGATGATCCAGGATCCTCAACAATTGGCGCTTTTAGGCCTCTGAGTTTTACCCGCATCGCCATATGCCGTTCGTCTCGCGCTGCTGCCGGCCGTAGCTGGAACGAAGCCACCCCGTATTTGCTGCACTGTCATTGCGCCGGGGTCGCCTTCTCGTATTTACGCGATCCCCCGGCAGCTGCGATGAGAAAAGTCACCGCTATCAGGCAAAGCGCAGATGACGATCGGAAATGTATAAACCACATAATGTCTTTCAGTTTAGCGCCAGAAAGGCCAGTAAATTCCTTAAGTTCCAAATTACTTTTTGGTGGTGCCAGGGATTAGGTGACATATTGGGTTACACAGAAAAATTAATAGCTTTCTTCCGTTGAGATTATGAATCTTTCAAGACAATCACTTATCATTCCGCCATGACTAACGGCAGCTAAAACTTGACAAAATTGCCTTGTATTTATCACAGGCCTGGTTCCTTTATAAGAAATGACAGGCAGTGATATGAAATGATCAAACTCTCAGGACAGTGATAGCATACGTCACCTTCCCGACACGGAAACGGGTAGGATTGGGTAGAAAAAGCAGAAAATAGCACAGTAATTTACCCTTACCAGTAATAGCGATATTCATTCTGCGACTTACTCCATCTGGCCTTTTGCTGAATGGCTGATTCTGAATAATCACTATGCTTTATCTTCTTTACGTAATAACCCTTACCGCCGGCCATCAATGCAGTAAAACGATTTTCTTCAGAAACTGAGCACTGCCTCGCAAAATCCCGCAAGATCGAAGCAGCTGTTAATGTTAATATAATTAACAATAAATCCCCTTCGAAATGGAATAACCATTAAAAATAATTCAACATCCGAAAAATCGGCAAATACGTGAAGCGTGATGAGCTAAACTTACGTATGAAAAAAATGCGATCAATACCTATATATCTTGAGGCATGACGGATTCGGATAATAAAGTCACCTTTACTGATTATTTGTTATATCTGAACTTCTTAGCCGAGGGTAATTCACGCAATAAACACCGGACAGATTATTTCATCTCTCCGGATTTCAGTCCTGTTGCCTGTTGGTGGGCCTGAGTCAATGCTCGCTACTGCCCCCACTGTTGATATTGTCTTTATCACTCCAACATGCGTGCAGCTGGTTGAGACAGGCATTACCCGGTTGGCGCTGCGGGCGGCTAAGGACACATCATAATCCCGGCTGCGTCAGTGAAATGTTGCCTGGTTATCTCTTTATTCCTAGCGCGATAATAAAGTGGTAGTCGTCCATAAAAAGACCCGTAACCTGTTTAATTCCCCCTCAATAAGCTAAAACTGGAGTTAACAATCATGCGTAAATCGATATTTTTTGTGCTGGCTATCATCATGTCCCCCCCGGCGGTCGCCACAGACGCACCTGAAATTTCCGTCGGCTTTTCTCCTTCTGCGGGCCAGGCCGCATTGCAGATCGTGTTGAGCACCATTAATGGTGCAGAGCAAAGCATTGATATAGCGGCTTACAGCTTCACCAGTCACCCCATTGCAGCCGCACTCATCGCCGCCCAGAACCGTGGAGTATCTGTACGGCTGGTAGCCGATGCAAAGGCCAATAACGATAAGTACACCGCAGTTACCTTCCTGACTAACCAGGACGTGCCGGTGCGTTTGAACGCGCAATACATCTTCATGCACAATAAATTTATGGTCATTGACAGCAACACGGTACAGACTGGCTCATTTAACTACACATCCAACGCCGCGAAGCGCAACGCTGAAAACGTGCTTCTGGTGCGAAATGCGCCGGCACTGGCAGCAATGTACCAGCAGGAGTTTAATCGCCTGTGGAGCGAGTCACAGGGATTCGACAGCCTCTATTGAAAACTGCTCCCTCATGGGCGACCACCGCCGAAGCCTGGCAAGACATCAGGGACGTTATCAGAAACATCATTAAAGATTTCCAGAAGGTAATTTTATCGTCATATCAGCAATAACAGTTTCGTTGATAGTTGAAGAAAAATCGCCTCCGGAAATAACCAATTTATAGTGACGCAAGGCAAGTAACTATTGCCAATTTATGAATTTAATATTCAATAACGGATAAAAAGCGACATGATAAAATATCCAGTGAGATTTACTTCCATGCCTGAATTCTTCAAGACACTGTCCACTTCACTGCACCTCAGAAAAAATATCAGTAAGGCGTGGAGTAAAGTATTCGTTGGTTTATCAAGCGCTGGGTTTTATTCTCACCACCGCACATTCGATTAAAATCGCCAGTTCAATCAGGCCTTCAGCGGCCAGCTCACACTACAAGCCGAACAGGGAAATAAAAATGAATATATGGCAAAACAGGCTCGCCGCTCATATTGAAACACCCTGGTGCAACACGCGCTGGTACCACACTCTCAACAACCTGTAGCAAGTTATAAAAAATATCCCCCGCCCATTACCCGGACAGTCCCGTTAATGGGTAAAAAAAGATAGATACAGAGAAAGATAATCGACTGCTACCCAAATCATTTTCTCTTCCTGTTATCGTTAATGACTGTTTACAGTACCACAGGACGACGAAACGATCGTTCCCCGATAGTTGCCCGCTTATCCCACAACAAACCGTAACCGCGTGCCTCCCCGAACCGGACGCCAGTTTGCTGTGCGTTGAGTGTTGGCGGCGGTGATCCTGCGGCATCGAACCGTCCCCGCTTGCCGCCAGCAAGTCGTTTGTTTCCAAAGGCACAGGCAAGCGTCTGACGGAGTTATCGCGGATTGAGGTCAGTGCGCTGTTTAAGTTTTGCTGCTTGTTCGCTTTCTCGCTTCTGCCAGTTAATTAGGGTGTCGACTTTGTCAGCACAGGCCGCCCATGCAGCCTCTGTTTCATCCAGAACGGCGTTCAGATCACCATTATCGCGCGGAGCGGACCTCTCCAGCCGGCACGGCGTCACTTCGGGACAGCCACTCACGGTAAGATGCGCCTCCGGTGAGCGCCGGTCTGCTGCGCAGCCGGATAATATCATCAGGCAAAGAAGTGTCGTTCCAGCGGCGTAAATCTTCGTTTTCACGTTTTAGCTCCTCAATCCGGCGCTGACGCTGGCGCAATAGCGCGGTGGTGTGTTCCGCCGCCGCATAAAGCCGCATCTGCTCCCGACTGTTGGTTTTGGTCAAAATGGCAAGGCCGATAAGCTGGCCGTTCTGTTTGTTAAGCGCCTGCGCCTGGCTTTTCAGCGTTACCGCCTGCTCTTCAATAATGTTGCGGTCTTCGCTTCGCTGCCACGACTGCCAGCCCTGCACTACCAGCACTAACATCACCACCAGTGCGCGTATCATATTCCGGTCAGGCACCACGCCATCTCCCTTGCGCGGCGCTTTTTAAGCCCCGGGTTGAACACGCCTTTAACATAGATCCAGCGCGGCAGCTGCTGGCAGGCGTCACGCCAGCGCTTTTCGTTTAGCAGCTTCACCATCGTCGAACCACAGGTTTTAGTGGTACCGACGTTAAAGGCCAGAGAGACCAGCGAGTCATACACTGACTGCGGCACAGGTTCCGTCAAACACTGCGCCAGTGCTGATTCAACGCGCAGTACATTGGTGATTAAATTCCCTGCTGCCTGCTGCCCGGTAATGCTGCGGCCCGATACCACGCCTTCGGTGTTGCCGATGCCGTCCGTCCATATCCCGGCGCTGCACTGATAAGGCATCAGATGACAGCCTTCATAGTCCGCCAACAGTTTCAGCCCATCTGGTGAGGTATGCAGCTGCTGATATTTCGGCAGCATGGCAGCAGCAGCCAGTACCGCGCCGACAGCACAATGTTTAACGATTGAATGATTCATATTCCCCTCGCGTGATTTGGCCACGGCGCAGCAGCTGCCAAGATTTGTGTTTGTAATGCCAGTTAATAGCCAGCATCAGTATGCCAGTCAGCATACCGGCCAGTGTCGAAACATCCTTTAGAGACAGATGGCCCAGCCACGTCAGCTGTACAGCGACGTTGTAAGAGATCAAAGCGCTAACCCGCTCAAGACACATCATTTTCCCTATTCCCTTAACTGGACACAGCCCGGGCAGGCCCGTGATGCCTGTGCATTACCATCCTGGGTAGGCCCGTAAGCACGCCCGCAGAGGGCGATTCCCGTGTTAGTTTGATGAGCACATATTTTCATTGGTTAAGTTCCTCTGTGTGATGCAGCCCCATGCGCCGCGCTTGAGGCATAGGATCGTACTGCAAGACCACGGCTCGCGTATCACGCGTATAAGTGAAAACAACACGCTGATACCCTATGTTTGCGGGGATTAAGGTCATTGACAATGCGCGCACTTTGTGCACTCAAACACACAAGGCGCAGTCAGAAAACGCGAGCTGGCAAGGCTTGTGCGGCGAACATCAACGTCGCGCAAATGGCCCGGGTGCGGCCAAAAGCTGACGATATGTGTTCCAAAAGGGAAAGGTGAAAAAGCCAAAATGACGGAAGTTTACAGAGCGAGATAAGTTTTATGAGCAATGGCCTTTATGGACTGCCCCTATGCCAGTAGACGATCCTACCGTATATTTGGACTGCCCCTATGCCAGTAGACGATCCTACCGTATATTTTGAGCATAGGAGGAACGTATGGGCACACCACGATTTACACCTGAATTTAAAGAAGAAGCCGTCCGTCAAATAACGGAACGCGGCTATTCCGTCGCTGAAGTTTCNGACCGTCTGGGCGTCTCTGCACACAGTCTCTACAAGTGGCTTCGGGCTGTCAAACCTGATAACAGCGAACAGCATGCCCGGGATTTACTGGAAGCCAAAAGCGAGATCCTGAAACTACGGGCGCAGCTAAAACGCACCGAAGAAGAACGGGATATCCTGAAAAAGGCCGCGCGGTACTTTGCAAGGGAGCCCGACTGAAGTACCGCTTTATCAATGAGCACCGCACTGTATGGGGTGTGATGACGATGTGTCGGGTACTTCATGTCGCCCGGGCCGGGTTCTATGCGTGGCTGCACAACCCGGTCTCGGCGCGTGATAAAGATAACCAGCGTCTGCTGACGCTTATCCGTGACTCATATTCACTGAGCGGAGGCGTATACGGTTACCGGCGGGTTCATGGCGACCTGAACGAAATCGGGGAAACCTGCGGTAAAAACCGGGTGGGCCGTATTATGCAACTGAACCGGATTAAAGCCGTGCGCGGCTATAAAGCTCCGCGTCGTATTGCTGGCAGACCTTCAGTGGTTGCCCCTAATCGCGTGCAGCGGCAGTTTACTGTTGTCCGGGCCAATCAGGTCTGGGTGACCGATATCACCTACATCCGCACCTGGCAGGGCTGGTTGTATCTGGCGGTGGTTATCGACCTCTTTGCCCGTAACGTGGTGGGGTGGTCGATGAAGCCCACCCTCTCACGCGAACTGGCACTGGATGCGCTCATGATGGCGGTCTGGCGACGAAAACCGGACGGCGAGGTGATTGTGCATAGCGATCAGGGCAGCCAGTACGGCAGCGACGACTGGCAACGGTTTTGCCGGGCCAATAACCTGGTCCCGAGTATGAGCCGGCGTGGTAACTGCTGGGATAATGCCGTGGCCGAATCGTTCTTCAGTTCACTGAAAAAAGAACGGATCAGAAAGCGGATGTATAAAACACGGGATCTGGCCCGCGCGGATATCTTCGATTACATTGAAGTGTTCTACAACCGGGCCCGGCGTCACAGCCATCTCGGTGGCGTCAGCCCGGAGGCCTTTGAACAGGCCTCGTCGTGAGGACAGAATTTGTCTACCGTTGTGGGGTCAGTCCAAACTATCCTGGCGAAAAAACATGCCTGTTTCTTTAAGGAACTTTAAGGGCTGCATGGCCGATCTTTTTTTTAAACACGTCTTTACTTGTACAGTACAGCCTCATGGGTCGAGATGGTTTGTGGACCTGGTGGATTGATGACTCCGTATTTTTGCCATCAATTCATTTGTGAGTTCACAAACCCACTGAATAGCAAGTTTTTTTTCCTCTTCATCGCATTCACTCGCCGCAACAAGTTTGATAAAAAAATCAATGCGCTGTAGCTTGACTGACTCAAAAAGATAGTCTTGCATGTTCCCTCCTGATAGGAAAACTGTACATTATTACATATGTTTTTATAAACAGTATAGAAGCCATTTTAAAATGTAAAATGTTTTTTGGCTTTATCATCAGTTGTGTGCAATGAATATCAATTATTAGTCGTTCGCATAACCATTATGAGTTATCACATCAACTCTATTCATCATTTTGAGGTTAGTGCAGAGAGCGCCAGAAATGCACATACCGTCACATGACGTTTGCAGCGCGTTTTCTGATTACTGTCGATCTCGGTGAGTGACCTAATCAGTTGCTACCGACAGGCGGTTTGATACCGATCAAATCAGGGAGCTTGAACGTTACCTAAATTGGGGCATAGAAGATGGTAAAGCTCATCATCGTGTTCAAGAAAATAAAGCCGATTGAATTAACACACATACAGCTGCTTTTGAAGACGACAAAATAAACGGTTTCAATCGTCAGCACGAACCTGTTCACTTCATCAGGCTATGGCACTGCAACCTTGTTTGGAACAAGCTTATACCCTTCACAAAGCGCCTGACGGGCACAGGTAGGCTTGTCGCCGGTACGCCGACAGAACGCATTCTGGATAACCTGACGTGCAGATACCACAAAATTGATGCCGGGACGCAATAAAATCCGTGGTTTTTATGATGCATAAATCATCAGTTTGTGTTGTATAATTCACTATCCAAATCTATCCGTCGCTATCGCGACAGCCATACCAGGAGCTTAATGACCATATGCCTGCCCCTAATGACAACCCAAAACGGATGACGAGATTTAACTTCTTATCTCAGAGTGGTGGAAAGGCAGCCATAACCCGCATCCTGCAGGCTTATGGATTAACCACCAGACAGGCGTTGTGCGATCATCTTGGCGTGTCACAAAGCACCATGGCCAACCGCTGGATGCGCGATAACTTCCCTCACGACTGGCTGATTGCCTGCCATCTTGATACCGGCGCATCGCTGCTGTGGCTTACCACCGGTGAAGGGCAGGCGTTTTCCTCTGCCGGCACCTCATCCGCATTAACGTTGCAATGCCATGAAATCACCAATGGGGCATACACTTCTTCAGATTGGGTGAGCTATGATGCCCGATTGATTCCCCATCAAAGCGCATCACTGCTGCTGGTTAAGTTTGAACAATCGATTTACCTGGTGGATGAACTTACCGGTGAGATCAATGATGGGCGCTGGCTGATTGAAATCGACGGTTTTAAAAGCATCAAAAATGTTTACCGTCTGCCGGGCGACAGAATACGCGTTGAGAATGGCCCCGCATCCTTTGAATGCCATGCCACAGAGATTGCAGTTCATGGCAAAGTAATAGGAAAAACAGCATTTACCGAGTGAGGCTGAGTGGCGCTGCGGATGGGATGGAAAGTGGCCGTTGCCCGCATACGCTCAATATCGAGCTGGCTTTCTTCCATGAAACCTATATCGAACTGTACCGCCTGAGTCAATGAACCTTGCTCAATCCATTGAAAATACGTGAGGGCATTTAACACTGACGTATAAGAAATGGATTATTTGTACCATGATGATAAACGTGCACTGCTGGCAGAATACAAAATATGTCGTGCGACTGCATGATAAACTTTACGCACCACGCTTCTACGCCAATGCCCGTTCTTAGCATTATCGCCTTTATCTTGAGCTGTTCGATGATGATGGTCCGGGCTACCCATCATTGTCGCTGGTTCAGCACCACTCCATGGCGACCCGGTAAGAATAACTCTGATGGGAAACCGTCTGACGACGTCCCCTTTTTATCTGAATCGAGTCAGATAGGCCATTGCCGCTCTCTTTCATGCTGTTATCACACCGCCAGCTCCTCGGACGGTGCTTCGCCACAATATGGCCTTGTTTTACACTGTGCTTACCCCATCGTGTTACTTAAATGATATCTTGCAGTACGACGTCGAAATCAGCACCTGATAAATCAGACGACGTACTAAGCATATCCCTGGCAAGAGATCGACGTCTGTTGAGAAGTTCGTCCAGCGTTTCTTCAAATGTCGTCACTTCACTGTCTCTCACCGTTGGATAATAGACGTAAACATCTTTAGTTTGCCCAATACGATAAGCACGATCGGTAGCCTGATCCTCTTTCGCCGGGTTCCAGCAGCGCGTGAAATGGATAACATGGTTAGCTTTTTGCACATTTACACCAAATCCGACAGCAACGGTAGAAAGGATAATGACGTCAAAACCGGGCTGTGACTGGAAGTCATCAATCAGCTTTTGCCTGCTATTCTGGCTATTACTTTTGGTACTGGTATCACCATTAATGATAACCGGCCGAAAACCAAAACGCTGATAAATGGCGTGCTGAAGCTCACGTTGCAGGTCTCTTAATTCGGTGAAAACAATCACCTTATCTTCCCCACTACGCTTTATCCCATCCAGCGTGTGCAACATCCAGTTAAGCTTGGGTGAATGCTCGCGATAACCTGGTTCCGGGTTGACGCTAAAAGGATGTGCGCAAATTAGCTTCAATTTATGCAGCAACCCAAGCATTCCCGTACCTGCCTCCTGCATACCTTCCGCTACATCTTGCTGCTGCTGCCAGGCACCAATGGATGAGAGGTAAAGCTGGCGCTGAATGCCTGACATCATTAATGCCTTACACTCAGCCACCTCAATTTTTTGTGGCAAATCGCCCGCGACTTCTTCTTTAGTTCGCCTTAACGTTTGTGGTTCAATCAGTCGCCGAAGTTGCTCTAATGCCCGATGATGACGGCCATCTTCATTTTCTATCGTTCGGACATAGCGTTTGCCAAATTCATTTAGCGCCCCCAGCAGGCCTGGCTGCACGAAGTCGAACAGGCTCCACAAATCGACTAATGTATTTTCTACTGGCGTTCCGGTACAGGCGACTTTAAATCGTGCCTGCACGGCATTAGCTGCCTGTGTAATAAGTGCTGCGGGGTTTTTTATTTTTTGCGCTTCATCACATACCATAATTGACCAGGGCTGCCGCGCCAGCGAAAACTCCTGATCGCGCAATGTTTCGTAGGTCGTGAGCACGATTTTGGCCTCTCCCCGCCAGCCAGGTTGCAATAAACTTTTAATGCCCTGCGCTTTTAAATGTACCGGGATATCCTGTTGACGATATTTCATCGCGCCGATCGTGTCTCCGTACAATTTCAGCACCGGTATTCCAGTGGTATAGAAAAAATTGTCCAGCTCGCGCTGCCAGTTATCCAGCAAGGAGACGGGAGCGACGATCAAACCCGGCTCGCCGTCCGGATTTTGCTCAATATTCCATACCAGCAAGGCCAGTATCTGCAGCGTTTTACCTAATCCCATATCATCTGCCAGCAGGCAGCCTGTGGTCTCGTAAGGCGATTTAAGAAATAACTGTTGCAGCCAGGCAATCCCTTTTTTCTGATGCGCCTTAAGCTGAATATCTTCTTTCAGGTGAAGAGGGATCTCTGGCCCCGTTTGATGAGCTTCAAGCAATGAAATACGCCGCTGCCTGATATACATCGGCTCATCAATATTCTGCTCAATCTTCAGCACTGCCCGCGCAACGTTTTCCTTTGCAAAATCCTTATCACCATTCTTACTCTGGCTCTGCTTCTGCCAGGCTTTAAGCAGTGCTTGCGCTGAACCAAGCGGGATCTCCCTGTCATTCCACGGCGCGATGACAGTTGATGCGCCGCTTGCTTCGGCATCAGCTATTCGCTGCTTGAGACTGCTCAAATGCTGCGGATTATCCTGCTGCCAACCGTTAAATACCTCCGCTGAAACGGTAGGGAAATCAATATCATCGGGTAGCCAGTTCTCACCTTGTGCGTTGGTTAACCACGGCGAAGCCATTTTTTCAAATTCACCGATGCCAATAACCCGGTCACCGTATTTATTGATATCCAGAACGTCAGAAAACTCTTTTCCCGCCGATTCCTCCTGCCACCGGGTCAGCAATGCCTTACAGTTCAGCCACTGCGCCTCACCGAATTGGCTGAGTTCGAGTTCATAGCCCTGCCACTGCCCCGCCGGCATTTGAGAAGCCACGCTGATACCCAGCTCGTTGATAAATCTCTCTAATTCCCAGGGTGATGAGAAAACGAAAGACGTTTCTGGCTGCGGTACAGTAGAAATCGGCTCTAACAGTAGCGTGACATCTTCGATAGCATTCTTTTCGCTCACGCGCGGCAGCAGACGAAAATGGTGGAAGAAAATATGCGCATCATAAAGCGCCTGCTCATGATCTTCAGGTGCAATAACAGCAGCAGCTTGCTCACCCAAAAACGTATAGGGGTTACGCACAAAAGACAGTGCCTCACCGCCTGCCACGCGCCGACCGGGAATGGCATGAACAGAAGACAGCACTTCCTTAACTTCAGGCGTAAAAATAACATGGCTTAACTCACCGTCCGGCCCGGGCACGCGATAAGTGTCATTTACCTGCGCATTGCGATCAAAACTCGCCAACCAATTTTCCGGCTGATCCTCAAAGGACGGCTCAATTTCAATCACCGCCGTATCGGCAATGGTGGCTTTACGCAGTTTGAGTTTCAGGGAGGCCGGTTTTACCACCACGGTTTTCGCCAGGTAATCATCAAACTGCGCTCCGGCCTGTTTTGCTAACTTGCGCACATTTGCCCAACCAATCTGATTGGTTAACTCTCCGGGGGCAGAGCGTTGCCGGGCGTGAAATTGTTTTAATCCCTGAATCAACTGCCAGTCAGCCTTTGTCAGCAGACGGGGATGGCCGTCATGGTTAAATATCGGTCTGACAAGGCTAACAGTAACCGTGCGACCGCTGTCGCTGGCTTGCCATTCACCCAGATAAAGCTGGAAATCTTCATCGCTGAGCGCGCCGCCAGAACTCAGGCTGGCCCGTAGCGGCAAAATGGCGGGTACGCCCAACAAAGCCAGGCTGCTGGCATGTTCTTCATCCTCCAGTAAACGATAAAGTTCATCCCAGGTCAGTAGCCAGCGATCGGCGAGTTCGATCAGATAATCTTCATCCGCCAGCTGTTCAAGCCAGGCCTTCAGCGCCCATAACTGTTCGTCCGTCACCCGCTCAAACGAAAAACTGAGTCCGCTATCTTCCATTTGATACTGATGACGCAGACGGGATTCAACCTGTTGGCGATGGCCAGTGAACTGACTAAGCAGACGTTTTAGCATTATTTAATCCAGTAACGACGGGGGTTTTTATTGGTTGCAGTAAAGCCCAGCTTGAGCAATTGCATCACGATAGCGGGTTGGTTTTTTTCAACAATCACCGAAAGTACCCCGCCACGCTGACGGTTATCAACAACCTCACAAGACATGGTATTAATCAGATTTTGAATGGCCCGATCGCGAACCGGGTTCAGCAACGCAATATGATGCCGCTGAAGCGGATTACGCGTTATCGGGCTGGGTTTAACCGCAGCAGCAAGGGTTTGTTCGGCAATACAGGTTATCCCCAGACGGCGGAGTTCATCATCGTATTTTTTCATCCAGCCGGTGATCCGCCCGTTGTTATAGTCTTCTGCACGCGGACGATGGGGAAGGCGCAGAATGTAGGATAATTCGTGGGGTCTGTCTTTCAGCTGAGTGGTAATATCAAGCTGGTCCGCTTCCGGATTAAAAGGCGCCTGACCAATCCGATAGGCATACATCGCATTGCCAACGCCAGAAAACTCGACAAACAGATAATCGTTAATCTGCATAATCATGGCGTTGTCTAAAGCACGCCCGCCGCGCAGCTGGCTAAGACGGCCTTTGTTATCGGCGCGGAACTGAACAAAATCGCCGCTGCGATCCTGCCGGGCATCCTGCCCCATTACGATGCGGGTGAAGCCCATCTGGTTGGCAAAACGTAGCCAGTAAAACAGACGCGCCTGATCAACATCACCCTTACCGCGCAGCAATTCAAAGAAGTGGGTCAAATCCTGTTTGGCCAGCCAGGATCGCACCATCGCCGCAACATTTTCATCCACATATTGATGCCACTTATTCTGCTGGCTTTTGAGCTGCGGGCTTTGCCAGTAATCAAGTGCCGCTTGCTTTAGCTGGCTGTGGGGCTGCTCGCGATATCGGGACTGATAATAGCGCGTTAAACAGGCGGACATAATGTCATCGCGGAAACGCGCCCAGCCCACCGCCTGCTCCAGCAGCCAGCTGATTTTATCAAGGAAAACGTCGTCGCTGTCTTGATATATCTGTGCCAGCAACACGGTAAAAATACGTTTCCACAGCCAGCTGCTCTCCGGAATTTGGGCGATCTTCTCCAGCGTGTCTGAAGCGGTTTTCTCACGGTTTACCATCTGCTGCGCAATCAGCGTTCCCGCCTGCGCGGTAAAAATATCGTGATAATGCTCAACAACACGCATCCATGATTTTTCTCGCCGGACGGAGGCTTTCACCACCTGATACCCGCGCGAAATATGACTGCGCAGCACGCACCAGTGGCGGTTGAGATCCGGGGCGTCATTTTGATAAGCAAAATAGCTTGAGCACAATGCCGCCCACTCCCGGCGTTTAAGCGTCTTATCTTCAATCAGTTCGCAGATTTTGCGCTCAACCCGGGGGAAACTTTCGTCATCTTCCAGCAGTATTGGCCGATGCGGTGCCTGCGGATCGTTGTCCGCAAGGCCATAAAAAACCATTCGCCATTCCAGCGCCGTTAACTCTTTTGCCAGACGAAAACGGCGCAATGCTTCCAGCCTTTTTTCCTGCGGCGGCAGCGGCAGTTTTTCTGCCTTTTCAAACTGTTGTTCAATGGCATGCCCGGCCAGGCTCAGTTGGGCAAAATCATGATGCAGCCATTGCTCACCGCTAAACCGCCTGCTGAGTGAATCAGCAATACGTCGTGACAGTTTATTAAGCGCCTGACTCATAGCGGCATAACCAGCTGACAGACTTCTTTATCGATCACCGCCGGGAAATCATGGATATCGTCAGCGCGCTTGTCTTTGAGACCGTAGAATTGCATACGCAGCTCTACCCTGCGGCTGGCTTCTTTACTCTCTCTGGCGTTATTAAACGATACGCCACCGGCCAGAAACAGTTTGCGGATCTGTACCTGCTGGTGCGGGTTGATATGCTGCTGCAGCGGGCTGCGGCTGTCCAGCAGGCTACACATCACCCATTCAGAACGTTGCAAGGATAAATGCAGGTTATACAGATAAGAGCCGTCGGTATCGGTAAACCCTTCAATAACAATCTGCTTAAACCACTTTTTTCCTTCTTCACTGTCAGCCGCTTCCAGCACTAACGGCACCACATCCTGCAACGCTTTTTGCCCGCCGGGATTGAGGAAAAAACGGTTGTGGTCGAAGCGCCCGGCTTCACCAAAGCTGATGCGGTTGTCGTGGCAGTCCACCACGATGGTTTTATTCAGCTCGCGTGCGCGTAATTCCAGACGTTGACACAATCGGGTGATGTCCTGCCCACGCCGCTTTTCCCCCGCTTCAGCCCGCTGTATACGTTGCGTGACTGAGCTCAGCGAAGCCACCATCACCACCAGAAACAGCACCATCATCGCCGTCATCAGGTCCGCATAGGAGATCCAGAATGGCTTTTCAGCCTCGTCGCTACGGCGCTTTTTCGCACCAAATGCGTTACCGAACATTGGCATCGACTCCCGTTAGCGACGCGTACGCGACAGAAGATCGTCGAGATCGTTGATGCTTTCACTCATGTTCTCCACCGCGCCGGCAAGCAGCGTCGAGGCTTTTGCCATCTCGACATCCAGCTTGCCCAGCGTCTGATCCAGGCTGCGCGTAACGCCGCCAGAGAAGTCGTCAAAGCTCTGGCCCAGCACCTCGCCGACCTTGTCCATAAAGCCTTGCGCCTCTCGGTTATAACCCTGCAAGCGTTCGGCATGCGACTTAAGGTCAGCAATAAACTGGCTACGCGTGGTCTGCTCTGCCTGCGTATTGGCGGCCACCGCCTCCAGCATGGCTATCGACTTAGCCACCGCTTCGCGGTTATGACGATAATCAGCGACCACCGTTGTCAGTTCACTGGCCGCCATCGCCAGTGATGAACCGGCCGTTTGCGTTTTATTCAGCACCTCAGCAGTGACGTGATTAGCCTCGCTGACCCGCTCCCCGGCATGCTCAAAGCGTTCTGCAGCAAGGCGCATTTTCTCTGCGCCCTGCTGCATATTGTCAATCTGATGGTTGGCGCTGTCGGCAAGCTGACGCAAGGTGGCATGAGTCGCTTCCTGCTGCTGCGCAACCGTATCGATCAGCTGCTTAACCTGCCCGTCAAACTCACTCATTACGCTTTGCGTTTGCTGGTGTAATTCAAGCTGTGAAGCCTGCTGGCCCGGAGATATTTGCTGCTGCCCCTGTTCAAGCTGGGTAAATAGCGAACTCAGTTGCCCACCCAGTGCGCTAACGGAGTCGGCCATTTTCTCCATAGTTTCACTTTGCCCCTGCTGCACCGAGCGCTTAATGGCGTCAATAAAGGCGGTCATCTGTTCAGCCATCGCTTTTTCACGCGCTGCACTTTCGGCGAACATTTTCTCCAGCTGGCGCGCCATACGTTCACCGGCCCCTTCGCCCTCTGCGCCAATTTTTGCCACCGAAGCTTGCAGGCTGGTCAGCATCTCGTTCATAGCGGATTGCATCGCCTGCTGGCC
This sequence comes from Erwinia pyrifoliae DSM 12163, assembly GCF_000026985.1. Lineage (NCBI taxonomy): Bacteria > Pseudomonadati > Pseudomonadota > Gammaproteobacteria > Enterobacterales > Erwiniaceae > Erwinia > Erwinia pyrifoliae. Next base: position 682,033 of record NC_017390.1, on the reverse strand, counting down.
AGACTTCATCTCTGCCAGCAGTTGCCCGATAAGCTGCGCGCTGCCCTGGCGGGACTCATCGCTTGCCTGGCGCATATCCTGTAGCAGGGTTGAGAAGCCGGTTTGCATCCCCTCAATAGCCCCAACCGTTTGCCCCATCATTTCATTGAGGCGGGTAAACTGTTGCCCGAAGGTACTGTCCAGCTTCGACATAAAAGCGGTCAGAACATCCTTTAGCATGTTTTGCACCATGCCACTCTGATCGCCGCTGGCGGTTTGCACCGCACCGGCAATTTTATCCAGCGGCGATTTCAGGCTGTTTTCAATCGCTCCGCTCACCTGTTCGGCAAAGTGCTGGCCCGTTTCACGATAAGTGGTGGTCAGCGTTTGCGCTAAATTTTCACTCTCTTTTTTTTGGCTGGCGGTCAGCTCCAACAGCATGTTGCGCAAATCACCCACCAGGCTCTCTTTCAGCTGGCGCGCCTGGGTTGAACTCTCCTTACCGGACTTCACCAGGTCCGCCAGATACTCCTCGCCGACCCCGCTGACATACCGCTGGTCAATGGCTGCGGTAAATTTCTCCAGATGCTTATAGCACTTGGCTAAATAAAACTTCTCCAGCGAGGTAATCAGGATCGAAGCGAAAATGGCAAAAGCCGAACCGAGAAAAGCATACAGCACATCATGCAGCAGGCGATTAACGCTGCTGCTCACCTGTTCAGGAGTGCTGGGGTCAAAGTGATGCAGGCCAATCATCAAACCATAAAAGGTACCGATAATCCCCACGCCGGTAAGAATGCCCGGCAGATGTTTGAACAATTCAGTATTAAGCGGGATATCAACCAGCTGCTGCTCAGAAAAGTAGCTGGCACTCGGGGCCGTGGCGCGTATTCGGGCGGTTTTCTGCTCGCCGTCGACCACCTCAAACTGAGGATGCAGTGAATCTTTAAACTCACTCCAGGCGTGTTTCAGCTGCGGTTTCTGAAACAGCGAGTCCAGCTGAACGGAGTGCTCTTCGATCGTCTGGCCGCGCAAACTCTTGACCGCCTGAGTGTGTCTTTTAAGGTCTTTAACGACAATCACCGCACGCGCCAGATAAAAGACGATAAATAATATCCCCGCAAGGATGACCAAACCAATAACCGTCAGCGGAACCTTATAAGGCTGCACTGAAGTCAGCGCCGCTAAGAAAGAATCAAACCAGGACATGCTATTACCTGCTTTTGCCGTGTGCTGAACCGCGCCAGCAGAAGACTATGCCGACGGTAAAAAATCTTAACATACAAGTTTTCAGAAACTATTATCTCAGAAATATGGCGATTTTCTTATCATTAAGTATAAAAATTCCTGAAGGGAGGCGGAAAGTCATTTAACCGAGGGGCGCTTTGCATCAGGCGGAATGCCGGCGGTAAGGGGCAGCGTGATATCCGAAGCAATCATATCCGGCAAAACAGCGGCGGTGATTTCAACCCGGCGGCAATTTGCGTCGATTAAGACTTAAGTTTTTTAGCCACCACTGTTTATTTCTTTTTATATAAAATACACAGCTCACGCGCTTTTGCAGCGCCGGTTTCTGTGGTTATCCGCCACTTCTTTTGCGCAACCCCGTTTATGATTAACCGCGTTACAGGTATCATTTTGTGTTATGCACTGCAAAACACATTTCGTGACCGGGCATGATGCACGGTTACTGCGATCTCTCCCAAGGATTCAGATGAACAACACCGAACAACAGTTTCTGAAAGAGCTGGATAGCAAATTCTGGAAGGCGGCCGACAAGCTGCGCGCCAATATGGATGCCGCCAACTACAAGCATGTGGTGCTGGGGCTTATCTTCCTGAAGTATGTTTCCGACGCCTTTGAAGCACGCCAGCAGGAGCTGACCAAGCTGTTTCGCCAGGTCGGCAATGCCGACAATACCTACGCCATACCGCGTGAAGAGTATGACAGCGAAGCAGAGTACCAGCAGGCGATTGACCAGGAGCTGGAGGTTGAAGACTATTACGCCGAAAAAAATGTGTTCTGGGTGCCGAAAGCCGCCCGCTGGGAGACGCTGAAAAGCCAGGCGGCATTGCCGGTGGGCAGCGTGCTGGGGAGGGATGAAAACGGCAAAGAGCTGAAGCTGCGTTCGGTTTCGTTACTGATTGATAATGCGCTGGACAAAATCGAACAGTCCAACGGCAAGCTGAAAGGCGTTCTTAACCGCATCGCCCATTACCAGCTGGGTAACGAGGTGCTGATCGGCCTGATTAATACCTTCTCCGATGCCAACTTCAGCAACCCGCAGTACAACGGCGAGCAGCTCAAGCTCAGCAGCAAGGATATTCTCGGCCACGTTTACGAATACTTCCTCGGACAGTTTGCGCTGGCAGAGGGCAAACAGGGCGGCCAGTACTACACGCCAAAAAGCATCGTCACCCTGATCGTTGAAATGCTGCAGCCGTATCAGGGGCGCGTGTATGACCCGGCGATGGGCTCCGGCGGCTTCTTTGTTTCCAGCGACCGATTTATTGAGCAGCATGCCGACGCGCAGCGCTATAACGCCGCCGAGCAGAAGCAGAAAATCGTGGTCTACGGCCAGGAATCAAACCCGACCACCTGGCGGCTGGCGGCGATGAATATGGCCATCCGCGGTATCGACTTTGATTTTGGCACGAAAAACGCCGATACCCTGCTGGACGACCAGCACCCGGATCTGCGCGCCGACTTTGTGATGGCCAACCCGCCGTTCAATATGAAGGAGTGGTGGAGCGCGAAGCTGGAGAACGACGTGCGCTGGCAGTACGGCACGCCGCCGCAGGGCAACGCCAACTTTGCCTGGATGCAGCATATGATCCACCACCTGGCACCGCAGGGATCGATGGCGCTGCTGCTGGCCAACGGCTCGATGAGCTCCAACACCAATAACGAGGGCGAAATCCGCCGTAAGCTGGTAGAGGCGGACCTGGTGGAGTGTATGGTGGCGCTGCCGGGGCAGCTGTTTACCAATACCCAGATCCCGGCCTGTATCTGGCTGCTGACCAAAAATAAGTCCGGCGGCAACGGTAAGGCGCACCGTAAAGGGGAAGTGCTGTTTATCGACGCGCGCCAGACTGGCTTTATGAAAGACCGCGTGCTGCGCGACTTCACCACAGAAGATATCGCGAAAATCGCCGCTACCTTCCACGCCTGGCAGACGGATAAGGATTATCAGGATCAGGCCGGTTTCTGCTTTGCCGCCTCGCTGGCAGATATCCAGAAAAACGACTTTGTGCTGACGCCGGGGCGCTACGTCGGCGCTGCCGAACAGGAAGAAGATGCTGAGCCGTTTGCTGAGAAGATGACGCGCTTAACCCAGCAGCTAAAAGTGCAGCTGGCAGAGAGCGCCGAGCTGGAGAAGCAGATTAAGGCAAATCGTGGGGGGGTTGGGTTATGAGTTGTGATTGGTCTTTTGTTCGCTTAGGCGATCACTGTTTAAAAATAGGAAGCGGTGCTACGCCAAAAGGTGGGAAAAGCGTTTACCTTGATAACGGTAAGACTTCCTTGATTCGAAGTCAAAATATATATAATGATGGTTTTAAAAACAGCGGATTGGCTTATATTACTGAAGATGCTGCAAAGAAACTTAATAATGTTGAAGTTCAGGATGGTGATATCCTTTTAAATATTACTGGAGATTCTGTAGCCAGAGTTTGCCTTGCTCCTGAAGGGCATTTACCAGCCAGAGTTAATCAACATGTTGCGATCATTCGGCCAAATTCCAAGGAATTTGATGCAAGATTCATTCGCTACTTTTTAGCATCTCCCGCACAACAAAATGTTCTCTTAACTATCGCAAGTGCAGGCGCAACACGCAACGCATTAACTAAATCAAATATTGAATCTCTCCTTATATGCAAACCTTGTCTGAAAAATCAAAAATGGATTGCGGACCAGCTGGAATCACTTGACAAAAAAATTCATTCAAATCAACAAATCAACCAAACCCTCGAACAAATGGCGCAGGCGCTGTTTAAAAGCTGGTTTGTTGATTTTGAACCGGTAAAAGCAAAAATCGCGCTGCTGGAAGCCGGTGGTTCACAGCAGGAAGCCACCCTTGCGGCAATGACGGCGATTTCCGGCAAAGATGCTGATTCACTGGAAGTTTTTAAGCATAAGCAACCGGAAAAGTATGCCGAGTTAAAAGCCACCGCAGAACTTTTCCCCTCTGCAATGCAGGAAAGTGAGCTGGGGGAGATTCCGCAGGGGTGGACAAATTCCGAAATTGGGGAAGAAATTGATATTGCGGGAGGGGCCACCCCATCAACTAAAGAACCTAAATTCTGGGAAAACGGCGATATAAACTGGACAACCCCTAAAGATCTTTCAAATTTACAAGATAAGATTTTAATAAAAACAGATAGAAAGATAACAGACAGAGGACTCGCTAAAATCTCATCCGGACTGTTAGCAATTGATACCGTGCTAATGTCGTCACGCGCACCAGTTGGTTATTTAGCTCTTACTAAAATTCCAGTTGCAATTAATCAGGGTTATATTGCAATGAAATGTAACTATGATTTAAACCCAGAGTTTGTGTTGCAGTGGTGCAACCATAATATGCCTGAGATAATTTCTCGAGCGAGCGGTACTACTTTTGCGGAAATTAGTAAAAAGAATTTCAATCCAATTCCACTTATTAAGCCTACAAAAAAAATGGTAGATATTTATACTCGTGAAGTACGCAGCTTATATTTACTTATTGAAAAAAATGTCAGAAAAACTGAGATCCTACAGCAACTCCGCGACACCCTCCTCCCCAAACTTCTCTCCGGGGAAATCACCCTGCCGCAAGCGGAGCAGGCGCTAAGTGAGTAGGAAAATTCCTGGATTTGATCTACTTTTAAACGGCCGCTATGCGCGCTGCGCTATTGCAGGCGCGCCGCACCACAGACAACAGAGAGAAAACAGGGAAGCCTGATGCTAAGCGAAGACGATTTGGAGCAACTGAGCCTGGGCTGGTTTGCCGGACAGGGATGGGAAGTACTATACGGGCCGGATATCGCCCCCGATGGCGCTAACCCGCTGCGCACCTCCTTTCAGGATGTGTTTCTGCGCCCGGTGTTACGCCAGCAGCTGGCGCAGATCAACCCGCATCTGCCGGACAGCGTGCTTGACGAGGTGGTCAGCCGCGTCACCCGGCCAGAAAGCCCCGATATCGTCGCCAGCAATAAAGCCTTTCACCATCTGCTGTTAACCGGCGTGCCGGTTGCCTATAAGCGCGACGACCAGATAATCCACGATACCGCCCTGCTGATGGATTTTAATCGCCCGGACCATAACCGTTTCAGCGTGGTCAACCAGGTGGCGATAAAGGGAACGAAACAGGTGCGCCGCCCGGACGTGATTGGCTATATCAACGGCCTGCCGGTGGCGGTTATCGAACTGAAAAGCCCGGTTGATGCCAATGCCGATATCTGGGCGGCGTTTAACCAGCTGCAAACCTATAAAAATGAAGTCAGCGACCTGTTTATCTGTAATGAAGTGCTGGTCATCAGCGATGGCTATAACGCGCGCATCGGTTCCCTGACCGCCGATGAAGAGCGTTATCTGCCGTGGAAAACCCTCAGCAATGAAGACGATAAGCCAGTGCGCGAATGCCAGCTGGAAACGGTGATTAACGGCTTTTTCAACCGCGAACTGCTGCTGGATTATCTGCGCTATTTCATCCTGTTTGAACATGACGGCCAGCGCACGATGAAAAAAATTGCCGCCTGTCACCAGTTCCACGCGGTGCGTGAAGCGGTCAGTGCCACCATCGTCGCCGCCACCGGTCAGTATTTGCTGCTGCGCAGTGATATTAAACCCGGCAGTAAGAAAGCCGGCGTGGTGTGGCATACCCAGGGTTCAGGCAAGAGCATCTCCATGTGCTGCTATGCCGGGAAACTGTTACAGCAGGCAGCGATGAATAACCCGACCATCGTGGTGGTCACCGATCGCAACGATCTCGACGGCCAGCTGTACGCCACCTTTTGCCAGGCGAAAGACCTGCTGAAGCAGGAGCCGCAGCAGGCCAGCGACCGCGAGCAGCTGCGCGCCATGCTGGCAGCGCGTGGATCCGGCGGTATCATCTTTACCACCGTACAGAAATTCGCGCCGCTGGACGGCGAGCAGGCCCATCCGGCGCTGAATCTGCGCGACAATATCGTGGTGATCTCCGACGAAGCCCACCGCAGCCAGTATGGCTTAAACGCCACGCTGGACAGGCAAAGCGGTGCCTATAAATACGGCTACGCGAAGCATATGCGTGATGCGCTGCCGAACGCCGCATTTATGGGCTTCACCGGCACGCCGGTCTCGGCAGAAGACAAAGATACCCGCGCCGTGTTTGGTGATTACGTGTCGATTTACGATATTCAGGACGCGGTCGATGACGGCGCAACGGTACCGATTTACTATGAATCGCGGCTGGCAAAACTCGATCTCAATCATGACGAGCTGGAAGCGCTCTCCAGCCAGGTCGAGGAGCTGGTCGAAGACGAAGAGAGCGGACAGAAAGAGAAGACCAAAGGTGACTGGAGCCGTCTGGAAAAGCTGGTCGGCTCCAGGCCGCGTATTGAGCAGGTGGCGGCCGACCTGGTCAAACATTTTGACGCGCGCAACGCCACCATGAACGGTAAGGCAATGATCGTCGCCATGAGCCGCGATATCTGCGTGCGCCTGTATGATGCGCTGGTGGATCTGCGCCCGCAATGGCACAGCGAGGAGGTGGATAAAGGGGCAATTAAAATCATCATGACCGGCTCGGCGTCGGATAAAGCGCCGCTTCAGCCGCATATCTACAATAAGCCGACGAAAAAACGCCTCGAAGCACGCTTTAAGGATCTGAACGATCCGCTAAAAATCGTTATCGTGCGCGATATGTGGCTCACCGGTTTCGATGCGCCCTGCTGCCACACCATGTATATCGATAAGCCGATGCGCGGCCATAACCTGATGCAGGCCATTGCCCGCGTCAACCGCGTGTTTAAAGATAAACCCGGCGGGCTGGTGGTGGATTATATCGGCATTGCCAATGAGCTGAAGCAGGCGCTGAAAACCTATACCGACGCCAAAGGTAAAGGACAGACGACGATTGATGCCAGAGAAGCCTTTGCCATACTGCTGGAAAAACTCGATATTATTCACGGCATGTTTGCCAAAACCCCCACCGATGCCGGCTTCGACTACTCGGCGTTTGCCGATAACCCGCAGCGGGTGCTGCTGGATGCGGCAAACTATATTCTCGGCCTCGACGAGGGTAAAAAGCGCTATTTCGACGTGGTGCTGGCGCTGAATAAGGCCCTGTCGCTGTGCAGCACGCTGGATGAGGTGAAACCGCTGCAAAAAGAGCTGGCCTTCCTGTCGGCGGTGAAGGTGGCGATGATTAAACTCACCACCACCGACCAGAAATTCAGCCAGTCTGAGAAGCATTCACTGCTGAGCCGTATTCTGGATAACGCCATTGTGGCAACCGGCGTCGATGACGTGTTTGCGCTGGCCGGGCTGGACAAGCCCAATATCGGGTTACTTTCCGATGAGTTTTTGCAGGAAGTGCAGGATATGCCGCAGCGTAATCTGGCGGTGGAGCTGCTGCAAAAGCTGCTGAATGACGGCATCCATGCGCGCACCAACAATAACGTGGTGCAGGAGAAGAAGTACTCGGAACGCCTGAAAGCCGTGCTGCTCAGATACCACAACCGGGCGATTGAAACCGCTCAGGTGATCGAAGAGCTGATCCAGATGGCGAAAGATTTTCAGGCGGCGATGGCGCGTGATGATGCGCTCGGCCTCAATCCTGACGAAATTGCCTTTTATGATGCGCTGGCGGAAAACGAAAGCGCGGTACGCGAGCTGGGCGACGAGATCCTCAAAAAACTGGCGGTTGAAGTCACCCAGAAGCTGCGCCAGTCGACCACCGTTGACTGGCAGAAGCGGGAAAGCGTGCGTGCGCGTCTGCGCATTCTGGTGCGCCAGACGCTGCGTAAATACAAATATCCGCCGGACAAAACCCCTTATGCGGTTGAACTGATCCTGAAGCAGGCGGAAGTGATGTCGAATAGCTGGACGGTTCAGGGCTGAATTGCGCAGACGTCGTGTCTGGCCAGGAGGATTAACGTTTGTTATGAGCGAGATTAATCTTATTGTGGTTTTTCGTCGTGCTAAGTCTTTGTTCCAATTAATAGCGGCACCAGGCCGCTTTATAAAATCCCTGATGCCAGACTTTGCTTTAGCCAGCCTCTCAACAAAAGCGCCTTAGAAAATCCCCGCGTCATGGATATCGTGCATATTGATGGCCCCGGTCACCCGCCCTTGCTCATCAACAACCGGCGCGGCGGAAATTTTCTGCTCATGGAACATCGCCAGCGCTTCGGTCGCCAGCTGACCGGCGTTCAACGTTTTGCTGCCCGCCGTCATCACACGCGAAATACCGGCCTGGATATTTCCGCCCTTGTGCAGCCAGCGCCGCAGATCGCCATCGGTAAATACCCCGGCCAGCACGCCAGCATTATCGGTCACCGCCACCAGACCCAGCCCGGTCCGGGTCAGTTCGGCCAGGGCGTCACCAATGGTCACGTCACTGGTGATGCGCGGGAGTTTTTCCCCTTTGCGCATCATATCCCCCACGCAGCACAGCAGGCGGGTGCCAAGGCTACCGCCGGGATGGGTTCGGGCATAATCATGCTCGCTGAAGTTACGGCTGCGCATTAAGGCGATTGCCAGCGCATCCCCCATCATCAGGGTGTTGACCGCCGATGAGGTCGGCGCCAGCCCAAGCGGGCAGGCTTCGCGATCGGTATGAATGTTGATAACGTGGTCGGCAGCCGTGCCCAGCGGCGAAGCCGGGTTTCCGGTAAACGCGATAATGCCCACCGGTAAGCGCTTGAGCATAGGAACCATGCGAATAAACTCGGCAGCAAAACCCGAATAAGAGATAAGGATCACCACGTCCCCGGCGGCAATCATGCCTAAATCGCCGTGCAGCGCTTCAGCAGGGTGGACATAAAAAGCCGGCGTGCCCGTACTGGCGAGGGTAGCGGCGATTTTTCTGCCGATATGCCCGGATTTGCCAATCCCGCTGACGATCGCTTTTCCCCTGCATGCCAGCATCATTTCACACGCCTGCACAAAATGATCGTCCAGTCTCGCAGCCAGGTTAATCGCGCCGCTCAGTTCCGTCTCGATGGTTTCCCGTGCGGCCTGCAATAATTTCTCACGCATAGATTTAGTCCTCTCCTGCTGTGATGACGCTGATATTCATCCCTGCCAGCTGTTGAACGATATCGGGTGAAATCGCGTTGTCGGTGATCAGCACGTCAACCGCATCCAGGCTGCACACCACATTCGGGCTTTTACGTCCAAACTTGGAAGAATCGACCAGCAGGACGATTTTTTTTGCGGCGCGGCACATGGCCTGGCTGACGGAAAAAACTTCATTAAAGGTGGTGACGCCAGCGGTCAGATCCACGCCATCGGCGCCGATAAACAGGGTGTCGAAGTTGAAATGGCTGAATGCCGACTCCGCCACGCTGCCGTGAAAAGAAGCCGAGTTTCTGCGATAAGTGCCTCCTGGCATCAGGATAACCTGATCGTTATCGTGCTCCACCAGCTGATTAACGATAGTCAGACTGTTGGTCATCACGGTGATATTGTTGTAGCGGGCCAGATAGGGCACCATTTGCAACACCGTGCTGCCAGCGTCAAAAATCAGTGAGTCGCCTTCGTTGATAAGTTCGGCGGCCCGACGGGCAATATGCTTCTTTTTCTCCGTATTGATCAGCGTTTTTCTGTCAATCGGCTGGTCACCCTCATCACGATTAAGCATCACTCCACCATAAGTGCGTATCACCGCCCCTTTCTGCTGAAGATGGGTCAGATCCTTACGAATCGTCGTTCCGGTGGTGTTGAAGCAGGCGATCAGTTCGTCTACCGTGCTGCGCCCGTTGCGCTGCAAAAATTCGAGGATCTGCGCCTGACGTTGTATCGGTTTCATCGGAATATCCTTTTCGGTGGCTGAAGTATTCCCCCCATCCCAACCGCCTCAACGCGTGATGCAAAAGGAATTATCTTTCATAATGAAAGTAATTATCCTTTATGTGAAATGGCCAGAGCAAGCGCTTGTTGAGTTGCCGCGCTTTTAGGGAACAATATTTGGGGCTGGATCTCATTTAAGCACAATCCATTCAACTTTGGCTCTTTCGCCGGACGCGCAAAAATCGTTATGCCTTTCATCACAAAGTTGTCCGTCACGCGCTGATCCTCATCCAGACTCAGCGCTAAAACCACCCGGGGCTTAAAGCGCCCGCCAGAGCGTCCAATCACCACCTGGCCAGTCTGCGCCAGAGCCGCCAGCGAGCGGTTGAAGTTTTGAATCTGCAACCATCCGAGTAAGATTTGCCCTACCCAGGCCATCACGGCCAGCAATATCAGCGTATTCGTTGCATCCATATGTCACCTCTGAATAAAGCCCTGGCAGCCTGAGCTGCCAGCATTCATTAAAACATCACCTGCCCACCGGTGACATTGATCGACTGGCCTGTGCAATAGGCCGCCTTGTCACTGGCGTAAAACAGCAGAACATTGAGTACATCCTGGTAATCGCATCCGCGTTTAAGCGGCACCTTGTCGACATAATAGGGTTCGACTTCTTCCGGCGCGATCCCCAGTTTCTCGGCATATTGTGGCAACAGAGACTGGAACATCGGCGACTTCAGCAGATTACCCAACATCAGAGAATGCACGGTGATGCCATACTCAGCCAGATCCAGCGCCAGAGACTGTGTCAGGCCCACACCGCCAAATTTAGCCGCGCTGTAGCCAGAGTTATGCTTGCTGCCAACCTTGCCGGATTTAGAGTTGATCTGAATGATACGGCCTTTAATACCGTCCCTGATCATCAGCTTAGAAAACTCACGCGAGCAGAGGAAATAGCCCACCAGATTCACCTGCAGCGACAGGTCGAAATCCGTCAGCCTGAACTGGGTAATAGGGGCAGCTTTCGCCACGCCAGCACTGTAAACCAGCAGGTCTGCACGACCAAAGGTCTCATCTACTGCACGCGCCAGGGCCTCCACGCTGGCTTCATCGGTGGCATCCACCTTAAAACCGTTTGCCCGGCCCGCACCGTAGCGGCTGTTAATGGTATCTGCCAGCCGGTTTGCATTACTTTCATTAAGGTCCGCCACCGCAACGTGGTAGCCAGCCTGCGCCAATCCCTCACAGAGAAAAGCGCCTAACGTCTGACCACCACCGATGACTACAGCAACCTGTTTCATCTCATCTCTCCTGATAATTCACTGACAACACGAAATTTTTGGCCGGGTTCAATCACCGACGGGGGCAGACCGGTTACGTGAACCGTGCCGGGAAACTCGGCGTGATTTGCCCCGTCAAAACGCACGGTAATATGTCCGAGGTCGCGCAAATTTTCCCTTGCCACCTCCCCGACGGCGGTCACCGGATAATGCTGTTCACCAATGGTCAACGTCGAGCCAGCACCTAACAAGCCGCCTTGATTAATATCGTTACGATGGATAAAGCAGTATTCAGCGATATCTTCCGGCGCGCCTTCACCAAAGGTGATGAGAAAATCATCTTCCAATGATTCGCAGGCCGATGTACCGACAGCAACAAAAGTAGATTCATAAACAATCGTCATCATCTCTTCCCCAGTTATTGATAGATAAAGCTGGATGCCGCCCAGGCAAGCAGAACGGTGGGCGCCCCGGTAATGAAACGTCCGACCAGCACGGAGGGTACGCCAACACGTACGGTCTCCTGGCGCGCATTAGCCAGCGACAGGCCGACCGGAATAAAGTCACATGCTGCCTGGGCGTTAATCGCAAATAAGGCCGGTAGCGCCAGATGTGGCGGTATCGTGCCCTGGCCTATCTGCACCCCAACCAGCACGCCAATAACCTGGCCAATAACCGCGCCCGGCCCCAGAAACGGCGAAAGCAGCGGGAAAGAACAAATCAGAGCCAGCGTGACTAATCCTATCGGGCTATTTGCCAGCGGCGTCAAACCATGTGCGATAAAGTCACCGAGTCCGGAAGCCATGATGATGCCGATTAATGCTGAAACGAATGCCATAAATGGCAATATGGTTTTCAGCACCGTGTCGATGGTTTCGCGTCCTGCCTGGAACAAAATGGCGACGGCGGAGCCCATTCCCATCCCGACTTTGGCCAACAGGCCATCGCTTTGCTCGGTGATCTTTTTACTGGTGTCGTAATCACGCCCGGTGCTTTTGCCGGTATTGGCTGCAACTTCCGCGACGGCGACTTCTGGCGGCGCAACCTCTGCGTCATTAGCGACACGTATATCGGCCACTCTGACGCCTGACACATAGATATCTTCGGTGATGAATTGCGCCAGCGGGCCTGATTTCCCGGTGGCATGAATGTTTATCGTTGGAATGCGTCGCTTAGGGTAAAGCCCGCAGCGCAAGGTTCCGCCGCAGTCAATAACGGCAACGCCAATCTCTTCTGCCGGCGGCTCGCCCTGTTTGAATCCGTCTACCGCTTCCCAACCGGTCAGCGCGACCAGATGGTCAACAATCGCAGGCCGGGTACCGGCAGTGATATAAACTATTTTTTTTCCCGCAGTGACGTTAATAGAGAGAGGGCCGCCCCAGCCGCTTTCCCCTTTACGTATCTCAATCGTATTGGCCATTTGCTGCTCCGTTTCTTATAGATGCACTGATTTATCAAGTTTGATGCCCATTTTTTTCTCAAAAATAGAGGTCGTCAGATCGGTCACCCAGCCACGGAAAAAGTTAGTGATAAGTCCCACCAGCAGATAGCTCACGGCAAGAGGCCCGAGCGGTAACCCCAACGTAGTAAGACCGTTAGCGATGCCGAGATAGACAAACAGTTCACCCGGATTGATATGCGGAAACAGGCCGTTCATCGAATGACAGCTGTACGAAGCCGCAGCGTAATAGCTCGGCTTGTATTTTTCCGGCATAAACTTGCCCAGGCTGTGGGTCATGGGATTGCAAAACACAAAGGTGCCGATAAATGGCAGCACCAGATAGCGTGTAATGGGGTTACCGGCACATTTCTGGGCCAGCTTTTCAATTCGGCGCTGACCAACAAATACAATCAGCGCGTTCATGATAACTAACAGACTAATAAGGAGAGGGAGTATGCCGGTCACCATCCCGACAAACACCTCGCCCCCTTTCTGGAAAAGACCGATAAACCATTCGGCTCCATGTGTGATCGCTTCAATCATTCTTGATCTCCTGGCGTAAAGAACTGTCGTTTTTTCTTAATGCAGGAATAAATTAGATCGAAAATGAAGTAAATAAAGCTACCAAAGTCACAAAACGAGCAAAAAACCTTTTATTATGAAAGAAAAAATGAAAGGCTTTATCTTTCATTGTACCTATTTATGCCTTTGCAGCAGCATAAGGGAGCCTGGTTCAGGCGGCGTCTGAACCGATGGAGCAGCTAAAATTAGCGGTAAAATAGGATATTTATCATTAAGATAAGAAGGAACTTAGTGCAGCAAGCAGGTCTGTGCGGCGGGTTAGGTGCGCGGCGGGCAACGAAAATAAAATGTTTTAACGAAAAAGCTGAAAGTCTGGTGCAGGCCCGGACGGATACTTTATGCAATCCAGTCATCACTCCGCCCCCTTATAACCACGGCCTGGTGCGGATATAAGGGGGGAGTTACGGATTAAGCACTGGCCTGAAGAAGACCATCCTGATGTCACCGGGGCAAATACCCGCATCGTCAAACTGACTGAGATAACCGTTGGTAAACGGCAGTTTTACAGTCTTTAACGTCGGTAAATAACGTTCAGTCGCTTACAATATTACTTCCCATAAAATCCAGTAAACAACCCATCACCGATCTGTTGAGTCATTATCATCCGGCAAAAATCCTTTCGGTGTCTGAAATTCACAACCCTTAATGCTCAGGTCGCAGCATCTGTCACGCCGTTTTGGTCAGACTTCAACCTCTCAAGATCGGTAATCTACGGCTTTTTTTCATCATTTTTGATTAATGATTCAATAAACTTCCTTTGCTTTTCATCGAGGTTAAGCTTTTTTAATTGCTCGACCAGCCTGTTTAGATCGTCTTTAACCGGCTGTTGCAGTCCCTTCTTTATATCGTTCGCTACCCGCACCAAAGCGATAAAGATCAGCGTCAAAACTAATACACAAAAGATGAAGACGGCTTTCCACGTCGTTCTTATACTCATTTTCATTTTCCATCCCCATATACATAAGCATTATTAAGACAAATCTCATGCTTAAATGGTTCAAAGCAGGAATGATAACAGTCAGAAGCTTTATTCTTAGCGGAATAACCGAAGTAACTACGTTCGATATGCTGCAAAAACTATTTTTTACGGCATATAAAATTATTATCTTCTGATGCCGCTTGACGATTTCCTTACATTCAGACAGGTCGTACGGCCGGGCAAATACCCGATGCCCCCCCCTAAGTAAATGGGCGGCAGCGCCCGCTGGGTGAATTGCCGCCGGGGCGACAGGGGAAGGTGACAAACGTTTCGATATCGGGAACAGCAGCGAAATGTGCAAACGCCTTTTAGCAGCGATTTGCCGTGGTGCCGACCAGCGTCCAGGCGTTTTGGCGGTCGGAAAGCAGGCGCTGATGGTAGTCTGACAGGCGTTCTGGGGTCAGCCCCTGTAGAACGCCCTTATCGGGCTGTGGCGCTCGTTGTTGCGCGGCAAGCCAGCGCTGCCGGCACTCCTGCTGAAAATCAGACGCCGCCAGCCTTTGTTGCGCCAACAATGCTGCCCCCTTTTCGCCCACTGTTTCCATGCTGACAGCGGCCAGTTCATCGTTCATTCCCACTAAAAATCGGTCGATATGCGCCGACAGTTCGCCGGTATTCAGATGCGGAGATTGCAGGGCAAACAGCAGCCCCGACCGCCCCGCCGCCTGGTAAAAACGGCAGCTGACCACATAGCCAATATTCTGCTCAACGCGCAGGCGCTGGAAAAATGCAGGCTGATAGATAATCGCCAGCAGCTGCCAGGCCGCACGGCACTGCGCGCTGTTTTCCACCAGCGGGCAAAAGCGTAACAGGGTGGCATCGTGGCTGGTGGTCGCCACCTGATATTCAGGCTGCGGCGCTGGCGGCGCTGGCTGCATCCGGCGCGGTGGATTAACGGTGCCGGGAAAAGCGCTAAGCAGCTGTGACAACGACTGGCAGAGCGCATTGTCCCCGCCATCCAGTACCGCCTGCCACGCCAGGCGCGGCAGCCGCTGCCCTGCCGGCTGGTAATGCGATGAGCGCAACAGCGCGGGCAGTGCATCGATCAGGGCGCGCACCGCAATGCCCTCACGCAGCGCCTGCTGCTGGCGCTGGTATTCGCGTTCTCCCTGATCCATCATCACAGGGGATATCTCGCACAGCTGGTGGGTAAGCGATGCCAGCGTGCGCACCATCAATGCCGGGCTGCCACTAAGCTGGATCAGCCAATGACCCTGCTGACAGCTGATGCTCAGATCGCCGCCCTTATGGGCACAGTCGGCCGCCAGCGCTCGCAAGCGCGATTGCATAATGACTCCCCAGGGCGCATGAAGGTCATCCAGCGGGCTTAGCAACAGCGCCGCACGGCCCTTACCCGCCCGCTGATGGTTCAGCGCTACCTGGCCGTCAGGTAAGGCTAACTGAGCGTCAGGCTGGCTTTCGCAGAAAAAAGCCAGCGCTTCAGCGGGGATCAGCGCGGTTACCGGCGCACGCGTTTGCGCTGCGCAGTGCAGGCTGAAGCCCTGAACGCTGCACTGCGGCGCCAGCGGCTGCGTGCCGATCCACAAGCGGGTTAAACGCGCTGCTGACAGCCGTGCACAGAACCCGAGCCAGTCGTCTTGCCGGACGTGCGCTGGGGCAAAACCAAAGGCGCGTTCGCGTAACTGATCCATTGGCGAAAGCATGGCAAACTGAAGATCAGCGAGCCGCATATAGTGCTGGCGCTGCTGCGCCGTCAGCGTCGCCAGCCGTTGCAGCCAGTGACGCAGCCAGCCTTCCACCTCTGCTGCCTGACTCTCGTCAACCAGCACCATTTCGAAACTGACCAGCGTCTGCAACGCACTGTGATAAGGCAGCAGCAGCCGTGCGCCATCGCACAGATTACGCGCACGTAGCGTCGCCATCAGGCCACCTGCTGCTTCATCCAGCCATAGCTGGCGCAGCAAGGTTAGCTCGCCGCTGCGTGGCCGATCCAGCAGGAATGAGAGACGCAAACGCGGCGATCCCGCCAGTTGCAGAGCAAAATCAGGCTGCGATGCGTATCGCAGTAACGGAAGCGCTGGCGGTTGCACACCACCGGCAGAAAACGCGCTGCCGTACTGTCGGGCCAGCTGCCAGAGCGCTTCGGGCGACTGCGGCCCCTGCAACCATAGCGTGATATTCGCCGCGTGATAATAGCGTTGATGAAACTGCCGTAACGCCAGCCGCAGCGCTGACCAGTCCTTGGTAAAACTCGCGGCGTTACCGATATGAAAACGCTGCCACGGATGTGCGGCAAACGCCAGACTCTGCGCGGCATCGCACAGCGTATCCTGCTGCCCGGCCAGCAGGCGGCACTCGGCGTCAATGGTAGCCACTTCCTGGCGAATGGCATTTTCTGCCAGCAGCGGAGCCAGCAGCATATCGCTCAATCGAGCCAGTCCCGGGGCCAGCAACCCGGCAGCGCATTCGAAAAAAAAGGCCGTACTGCTGCCCAGGGTGGTGGCATTCAGCCGCCCTCCCTGGGCCGGTAGCCATGCCATCAGCCGCTCGTCATCCTCATAAGCGCCACTGCCGGCAAACAGCAGATGTTCCAGCAGATGAGCCAGCCCCGGCCAGTTATCGGGTTCATGATGGCTACCGACATCGACCTGTAGCAGCGCCGAAGCGTGCACGGCCTGCGCATCGCTCATCAGCACCACTCGCAAACCATTGTCCAGCCGTTGTCGCTGTGGCTGCATTCGTCAGCCCTTAAAGATCAGCCGGGCGTTAACCCGCTGGGAATTTGCGCGATTGCGAAACCGTAGCTGGTTCACCTGAATATTGCTGCAGTTGGCCTGCTCACGCGCAGCAAGGATGGTGCCGTGATGTGCCGACTTGCTGCATACCGGGTCGGCGTTATCGGCATTGCCGGTCAGCATAAACGCCTGGCAGCGGCAGCCGCCGAAGTCTTTCTCTTTTTCATCACAGGAGCGGCACGGCTCCGGCATCCAGTCAAAACCGCGATAGCGGTTAAAGCCAAACGAGTTAAACCAGATATCCTGCAGGCGCTGCTCCAGCACCGACGGGAACTGGATCGGCAGCTGGCGTGCGCTGTGGCAGGGCAACGCCGTGCCTTCCGGCGTCACGCTAAGGAAGATCGCCCCCCAGCCGCCCATACAGCCCTTCGGCCGATCTTCGTAATAGTCCGGGGTGACAAACAGCAAATTGGCCAGATTACCGCTGGCGGCCATCTTCTCACGGTAGCGATGGACCACCGCCTCGGCGCGTACCAGCTGGTCACGCGTCGGCAAAAGTCCTTCACGGTTAAGCTGCGCCCAGCCGTAAAACTGACAGGTGGCCAGCTCGACGTCATCGGCTTCCAGTTCGATACACAGCTCGATAATGCGGTCGAGCTGGTCAATATTGTGGCGATGCAACACAAAATTCAGCACCATCGGATAGCCGTGCGCTTTCACCGCACGCGCCATCTCCAGCTTTTGCTGAAACGCCTTTTGCGATCCGGCCAGCGCGGCATTCAAGGTTTCATCGCTGGCCTGGAAGCTGATCTGAATATGATCCAACCCCGCCTCGGCAAAGGCGTCGATCTTCTTCTGCGTCAGACCGATCCCGGAGGTAATCAGATTGGTATAGAAACCGAGATCGCGTGCGCTGCGGATCAGTTCGGGCAGATCCTTACGCACCAGCGGTTCGCCGCCGGAGAAGCCGATCTGTACCGCGCCCATCGCCCGCGCCTGCTTAAAGACATCGATCCACTGGGCGGTGGTCAACTCTTTTTCCTGTTGGGCAAAGTCGAGCGGATTCGAGCAGTACGGGCACTGCAACGGGCAGCGATAGGTCAGCTCGGCCAGTAACCACAGCGGCGGTTTAACGTTAGATTCAGAGGGGTTCACGGAAAATTATCCATTTCTGTTCACGCGCGGCGGCAAAGAAATCAGTCACGTCATCATCGACGCCGCCCGCCCCCGGGAAGCGGGTATTCAGTGCCAGCACGATCTCCGCCAGCGAGCGTTTGCCATCCACCAGTTCGAGGATCATCGTCGCGCTATCGTTAAGTTTCGCCATCCCCTCCGGGTAGAGGATCACATGGCAGTTCTGCACTTCTTCCCACTGCAGGCGATAGCCCCGGCGAAACACAGGAATGGTTTGACCCAGGCTCACAGCAGTTTTCCTTTATGCCAGACGGGTTGATCGGTGACGGTATGGTAAGGCGCACGATGAAGTGTATACGCCATGGTCATGGCATCCAGCATGCTCCACAGGATATCCAGCTTGAATTGCAGGATCTCCAGCATACGCTGCTGTTTTTCCACGCTGTCGCAGTACTCCAGCGCCAGCTGTAAGCCATGTTCAACATCGCGCCGGGCCTGGCCCAGGCGACCACGGAAATAGCCGTAGCCTTCCCCCTCAATCCACGGGTAGTGCTGCGGCCAGCTGTCGAGACGCGACTGATGAATTTCGGGGGCAAACAGTTCGGTCAGGGAGCTACAGGCGGCCTCCTGCCATACCGCACGCCGGGCAAAGGAGACATAGGCATCAACGGCAAAGCGCACGCCGGGCAGCACCCGCTGCTCCGACAGCAGCACATCACGATCCAAGCCAACGGCTTCACCGAGGCGCAGCCAGGCTTCGATACCGCCATCGCTGTCGTCATGGCCGTCGTGGTCAAGGATACGCTGCACCCATTTACGCCGGGTTAAGGCATCCGCACAGTTGGCCATAATCGCCGCGTCCTTCAGCGGAATACGCGTCTGGTAATAAAAGCGGTTCGCCACCCAGCCCTGGATCTGCTCACGCGTTGCCTCGCCATTATGCATAGCGATATGGTACGGGTGATGAATATGGTAGTAAGCGCCGCGTGCGCGCAGCGCCTGTTCAAACTGTTGTGGCGTCATCAATGTCGGTTCGGTCATAGTTCTATGCTCATGCCGTCGTAGCTGACCTCAATACCGCGTGCGGTCAGCGACAGGCGCTCGGCAGAGGATTCATCAAGGATCGGATTAGTATTATTAATATGGATCAGGATCTTGCGCGGCGCGGGCAGATCGTTCAGTAGCGCCATCAGCCCGCGATCTTCACCCAGCGCCAGGTGGCCCATATCGCGGCCGGTATTGCGCCCAACGCCGGTGTTCGCCAGCTCGTTGTCCTGCCACAGCGTGCCGTCAATCAGCAGGCAGTCGGCCTGCGACATCAAATCCAACAGCGGCGCGTCAGGCTCCCCTAAACCGGGGGCGTACAGCAGTTTGCTGCCGCTGCTGGTATCTTCGATCATCAGCGCGATATTGTGCCCGGGCAGCGGACGCCCGCGAAAGGGCGAATACGGCGGCGCGTTGCTGAGAATGGGGATAGCGGTAAACCGCAACGCCGGGCACACCGCAACGGAAAACGGCTGCGCGGGCTGAATAGCATGATGTGCCAGTCCGCCGTTCCAGTGCTGCAACATGGTGAAGATTGGAAAACCGCTGGTCAGATCCGCGTATACCTCCGGCGTGCACCATACCTGATGCGGGCAGCCTTCACGCAGATTCAGTAACCCGGTGCAGTGATCGATCTGGCTGTCGGTCAGAATAATGGAGCCAATCGCCGAACCGCGCAGTGCGCCAGGCTGATGCAGCTCGGGGTTAGCAGCAATCTGATGGCAGATATCGGGAGAGGCGTTGCACAACACCCAGTCACGGCCGTTATCACTGACCGCAATGGAAGACTGGGTGCGCGCCGTGGCGGAAATGCTACCGTTACGCACGCCCTGGCAATTGCGGCAATAGCAGTTCCACTGCGGGAAACCGCCGCCGGCCGCAGAGCCGAGAACTTTGATTTTCATGGGTTAACCGGGAAAGGGAATGAAAAAATGCCTGGGTTTAACCACAGGCATCACCGTTTTAACCAGCATTATTCACGTAGTGATAAAGAGAACGGTTAACGATTAGAGATATATAAGGTCACTTCCAGACCCAGACGCATATCGATAAACGTTGGTTTAGTCCACTGCATTATCAATTCCTCAGGTGTAAAAAAAATCAAGTTTTCAATGTTGACCAAAATAGCTACATTACCGATGTTGATAACGCAGCGGGACAGATGTTGCACCGATGGTAAATCGATATCAACCCTGTTATTTGCGCAGATTATGCTAATTGTACTATTTGGTTCAAATATAAGCGGTTATTTTCCCCACGTTTTTCGCAGTACCCCTAGCCAGTTGGCGCGACACAGCTTTTCCAGCAGCGGCTCGCTATAGCCTGCCTTGCGCAATACGGCCAGCAGGCGGGGCAATCCGCTGACGTCGCCAATATCATCCGCCAGGCTAACGCCATCAAAGTCGGAACCGAATGCCACGCGATCTTCCCCCAGTTTTTCCAGCAGATAATCAAGATGCTGCACCATGACGCTTAACGGCATATCGCCCCCGCGCTGGCCGTCGCGGCGCAGAAACGCAGTGCCAAAGTTCAGGCCCACCAGCCCGTCGCTATCCGCGATTGCTGCCAGCTGGCTGTCCGTCAGGTTACGCGGCTGCGGGCACAGGGCGTGCACGTTGGAATGGCTGGCTACCAGCGGGGAGTTGCTCAGCCTGGCCGTATCCCAGAAAGCCTTTTCATTCATATGTGAAACATCAATCATCAGCCGACGCTGGTTACAGAGGTGGATAAGCTGTTTTCCCGCTGTGGTCAGACCCTTACCGGTATCCGGCGAACCGGGGAAACTGCCACTGACGCCGAAACCGAAGCGGTTGGGAAGGTTCCAAAACGGCCCGATGCTGCGCAGTCCGGCGTCCACCCAGCGATCCAACTGGCTCAGGTCGCCATCCAGCGCTGCCGCCCCTTCGATATGCATCACCATCGCCAGTATGCCGCTGGCCAGACAGTGTTCAATATCGCTGGTGCTGCGGCAGATCCTCGCCCGCCCGCCCGACTGCGATGCCAGCTGTTGCAGGATGGCTATCTGGCTTTCAGCTATCGCCAGCGCATCGTGCCGCTGCGCTTCCTGCTGCGCGTCGCGCCGGTAGAACTTTGCCACGTATTCTGCTGGCGGCACAAATACGGCAAACAGCCCACCGGCAAAACCGCCCTGGCACATACGGGTAAAATCGAGATGACCACTCAGTCGCCGGTTGAAAAAAGCATCGGCAGGGTTTTCCGGGTGGTTCAGCCACAGATGGAGCAGCAAATCGTTATGACCATCGAAGAAGGAGTCTAACGGGGAGGAATCGGTCATCAGGTTGCCATCTTCTCAATCGTAAAGCCTTAATCATTTACCCTCAATCATATACCCTCAATCAGGAGCCGGGCAGCAAAAAGGCCACGCTGTTGCCGTGGCCTTATCTCTTGTTGCGCGCTTTTTACGCCAGCTTAACCGGCCAGTGGGTTAGTTGGATACCCCGCTGTTGCGCCTCATCGCCAAATTCCTGCAGTACCGCAGTCACATCCGGGTCAAGATATTCTGCATTGTCGTGGTCAACGATCACCACGCTGTTTTCCGGGATCTGCGCCAGCAGGCCTTTCAGACGAGGATTATGCATAAAGTTCAGATTTTGCTGGAAGCGCAGGACGTAATGGTCGTCATAACGCGTCAGCATCATCGCATTACGCTGGCTTCGCCAGGTACTGAACAGGATCTGTGTAATAAAGCCAATCGCGATCCCCGCCAGCATACCGAAGATCAAAATGCCGCCAATGGTGGCGAAGAAAGGCACCGACTGCTGCGTACCCTGGCGAATTTGCGATACAAAAAGACCCGGTGAGGCCAGCTTATAGCCGGTATATAACAGCACGGCGGCAAGGCTGGCGAGCGGGATGGCATTCAGCAAACCACTAAACCACAGGCCACAAATCAGCAAAAGCAAGCCGTGGATCAAAATGGACAACTTGCTCTGTGCTCCGGCACCCACGTTCACCGAACTGCGCACGATCACGGCGGTAATCGGCAGGCCGCCGAGGAAACCGCACAGCGCATTACCGATCCCCTGGGCGCGCAGCTCTTTGTCCGGCGAGGGTGCCGGATGCTGCACGCGTATTTTCTGCAACGCCTCCTGGCTGAGCAGGGTTTCCAGGCTGGCGACCAGAGCCAGCGTGACGCCAACCATATACACCGCCGGGTTTTGCCAGGCCATCCAGTCAGGGCGCTGCAACTCACCGGTCAACGACGTGATGCTGTCAAGTGCAGGCAACGAGATGCGCGGCAGGTTGCCGGCCAGTTCAGGAAACAGACGCCCGCCGAAAACCGTTGCCAAGCAGCCAAGCAGCACCGCCACCAGCGGGCCTGGCATCCATCCCATCCAGCGACTGTTCTTCACCGCCGCCGTTGTCCACAGCCAGAGAACCAACAGCCCACTGAGGGCGACCGCCATGGCGGGTAAAGAGATATTCAGTGCACTGCCGGTCAGCAACGAGGCCAGATCGTTTTCACCCGCTGCGCCAAGCGCAACCGGAATTTGCTGGATAATCAGCAGGATGCCAATAGCCGCCAGCATGCCTTTGATCACGCTGCCCGGCACCAGGCTGATAAAGCGCCCCGCACGTACCACGCCCAGCAGAAATTGCAGCACGCCAGCCACGATCAGCGCCAGCAGAAGCGCAGAAAAGGAGCCGAGCGTTTCAATCGCACCGGTGACAATAGTGACCAGCCCGGCCGCCGGGCCACTGACCGCGAACTTAGAAGGGCTGAAAGTGGTGACCACCAGGCCTCCCACTACGCCGGTCAGCAGCCCGACAAACGGCGGCAGACCGCTGGCCTGGGCAATCCCCAGGCACAGCGGCAGGGCAACCAGAAAGACCACTAATCCAGCGGGAATATCCCGGCGTAAGGTTTGCAGATTCATGCGCGACCTCCCTCTGACTGTTGCTGAACAAGCTCTTTCAGATGCCCACTGTGCAGGTCGTAAACGCAACCAAATACGTCAAGATCGACACCTTTACGCCACGCGTTAACCACCGGTACGGTTTTCACCAGCTGGCTGAACTGCGCCAGGACATTGGCTTCCACAAGGCGATTGAGCCGAGCAACATCGTCTTCCTGCGCGGAAAGCGGAGCGAGATCGGAGGTGATCGCCGTGCGCAGTAACGTAATGCGCCTTGCCAGCGCTGAATTCTCATCGTTTAACGGCAGATCCGGCAAAGTCAGTGCCGCCTGCACGCCGCCGCAGCCGTAGTGCCCACAAAGGACAATGCGCGAAACCTGCAGATATTCGATGGCATACTGCAATACGCTCATAAAATTATCGTCATTACTGACGACCATATTGGCGATATTGCGATGCACAAACAGTTCGCCCGGGTGAGCGCCAGTCAGGACTTCCGCCGGAACCCGGCTATCGGAGCAGCCAATCCATAACGAATGTGGCTGCTGGCCTTCTACATTTTGCTGAAAATATTGTGGATGACGCTGCTGTCGCTGTAATGCCCAACTGCGGTTTTTCGCTAACAGGGGTTTGAGTGTCCTCAAGATATTATTCTCTCTTCAAGAAACAGATGCTTACATAGCTGAAAATAAGTTTTAACACCTTAGCCAATAAAAATTGACTAAGAATAGCCTTAAGCTTGAAAATGTATTTTTTGAAAGTCATTAAGCGATCTTTGGGGATAGATGTTCCCTCGTGCGCTCCTGAAATAAGCTAACTGTATTTCCAGCATAAGGCAAGAGCAGGGAAGAAATAAAAAAATCATATTTTTCATATAATTAAAAAACTGATAGCAACCCATATTTTATTAAATGGCGTTTTTTGAAGCGAAATAAACCTTTCTGCGCTTTTATTGAACTCAGTTTAACATGTGATTAAAATGATTTTTTTAAAACTTTACCTACTCCATAATGAATTAGTTAGTTGCCTGTGTTATCAAATAACGTCAACTAATCTGGAATTATTTAAATAAACTTACATTCCATAAGGAAAGCGAAAATAAACGTCCTCCTGTTTTTCTTTACCCGGGGCCATTTTTTTCGCTTGCAGCCCTGTCAGAAAGTTTCACGAATAATATGGCTAAATGGGATCCATTAAAGCGACAAGGCAGATTTTGCCTGCTGGCGAAACGGTGTTGCGCCGGCAGAACCCTTGGCGAGATAGCGAAAGTCGATGTGACCTGTAACCAGAAGCAGGTTGTCCTTGCGCCATTGTGCTAATCAGTGGCATTCATCACAAAGCGCTAAACCCCTCTTTCACCCTGCACATTTGCCCGCTACAGTAAAACTCATCCGACCACTTCAGGATCGTCAACCATGAGCGTGTCACTGTTTGCCCCGCTGGACCTGGGTTTCACCCAGCTAAAAAACCGTTTTCTGATGGGATCAATGCATACCGGTCTGGAGGAACACCCTGACGGGCCAGCCCGGCTGGCGGCATTCTATGCCGAGCGCGCCCGCGCCGGGGTGGCGTTGATCGTCACCGGCGGTATTGCGCCGGCGGAGGAAGGCGTAGTCAGCGCCGGCGCGTCAGTGCTGAATACCGCTTCACAGCTGCCACCGCATCGCCTGGTGACCGATGCGGTGCACCGGGCCGGGGGAAAAATCGCCATGCAGATCCTGCATGCCGGGCGCTACAGTTATCAGCCCGGGCTGGTCGCCCCGTCCGCGATCCAGGCACCGATCAATCCTTTTTGCCCGCGTCAGCTAAGCCATGCGGAGATCTTGCGCCTGATTGCTGATTACGCCCGCTGCGCTGCGTTGGCTAAACAGGCTGGCTACGATGGCGTGGAAATAATGGGTTCTGAAGGTTATTTGATTAACCAGTTCCTCGTGGCGCATACCAATCAGCGTAGCGACGAATGGGGCGGCGATGAAGTACGCCGCCAGCGTTTTGCACTGGCGATCCTCAAAGCGGTGCGCGCGGCTACCGGGCCGGCGTTTATCATTATCTTCCGCCTGTCAATGCTCGACCTCGTCGAACAGGGCAGCACGCTGGATCACACTATCCGCCTGGCAAAAGCGCTGGAACAGCAGGGAGCCACGCTGCTCAATACCGGCATCGGCTGGCATGAAGCGCGTATCCCGACGATTGCCACCTCGGTGCCGCGTGCTGCTTTTGCCTGGGTGACGCAAATCCTCAGGCAGCATGTCAGCATCCCGCTGATTGCCACCAATCGCATCAATCATCCTGATGTCGCCCAGGCGCTGCTCGATGAAGGCTGCGCCGATATGGTGTCAATGGCGCGTCCGTTTCTCGCTGACGCCGAGTTCGTGCTGAAAGCCAGCGAGGGGCGCAGCGACGAAATAAACTCCTGTATCGGCTGTAACCAGGCCTGCCTCGATCGCGTCTTCGTCGGTGAACTCACCTCCTGCCTGGTCAATCCGCGCGCCTGCCACGAAACCGTCCTGGTCAGCCGCCCTGCCCGCCAGCGGAAAAATCTGGCGGTGGTCGGTGCCGGGCCGGCCGGGCTGGCGTTTGCCGTTAACGCCGCCGCACGCGGACATGCAGTCACGCTGTTTGATGCGCACGCGGAAATCGGCGGCCAGTTCAATATTGCCCGGCAAATTCCCGGCAAAGAAGAATTTAGCGAAACGCTGCGCTACTTTCGCCGCCAGCTGGAGCTGCACGGCATCACCCAACGGCTTAATCACTGCGTCAGACCGGAGGATGTCATCGGGTTCGATGAAGTGGTGCTGGCAACCGGGATCGTGCCACGCACGCCCGCCATTCCGGGTATCAATCACCCTTCAGTACTCAGTTATCTGGACGTGATCCGCGATAAAAAACCGTTGGGCCAGCGCGTAGCGATTATCGGTGCCGGGGGCATTGGCTTCGATACGGCCGAATACCTCGCCGTCAGCGGCCCATCACCCAGCCTGGATATCAGCCGCTTTTGTCAGGAATGGGGCATCGACCGCAGCCTTAAGCAGCCGGGGGGGCTGCTTCCCGCGCAGCCCCCCCGGCATGCACGTCAGATCTGGCTGTTGCAGCGTAAAGAGGGCAAACCCGGTGCCGGACTGGCAAAAACCACCGGCTGGATCCACCGCGCCAGCCTGCAAATGCATGGGGTAGAGATGTGGGGCGGCGTACGGTATCAACGTATTGACGACGAGGGCCTGCATATTATCCGCAACGGCGAACCGCAGCTGCTGTCGGTCAATAATGTGGTGATCTGCGCCGGGCAGGATACACAGCGGGAACTGGAAAAGGATCTGCTGGCTTATGGTCTGCCGTTCCATATCATCGGCGGTGCGGATGTTGCCGCCGAACTTGATGCAAGGCGGGCCATTGCCCAGGGCACCCGGCTGGGTTTAGAGATTTGACCCGGTGCGTAGGGATTGATTAACGGCGGTGCCTCGTTGCCAGGCACCTTCCTTCGCTGCGCCGATCGCCTAAGGCATTTTCACCGAGCGCAACACCACAAACTTCTGGTGAGTCGCCACGGTGGTGCAGTTACCAAACAGCTTCTTCATTTTGTGGTAGTAGTCGAGATGACGATTACCGACGATACGCAATTCGCCACCGTACTGCAGGCAGCGGCGGGCATCGCGGAACATCTGCCAGGCGATATGATCGGTGACCGCGTTCTGCTGGTGGAATGGCGGATTGCACAGCACCGCGTGCAGACGGTCCGAGGGATAACCGGCCAGCGCATTGTTCACCCGGAACTCGCAGCGTGCCAGATCGTCCGGGCAATTTAGCTCGACGTTTAGACGGCTGGAGGCAACCGCCATATATGACTCATCAATGAAGTGAACCTGCGCCAGCGGGTTCTGTTGCAGAGCAACCAAACCAATCACGCCGTTGCCGCAGCCGAGATCGATGATTTCGCCGTCGATATTGTCCGGCAGATGCTGCATAAAGAAACGCGCACCGACATCCAGGCTGCCGCGAGCAAACACGTTAGCATGATTGTGGATTTGCCAGGGCGTCCCGTCCAGCGGCCAGCGGGTTATCACCTCGCTCTGTGGCAGATCGGGTTGGCTGAAGGTGCCGTAAATCAGGCGCGCCTTTTTCCAGGCCAGCGAGGTGGTAGTCGGGCCAAGTACTTTTTCAAACATCTGCAGGGTCGAAGTGTGGATCTCTTTTGCTTTGCCGGCGGCGATGATTTGCGTTTCTGGCGTGACCACCGCTCGCAGCGCTCGCAGCTGATGCTCAAGTAGCGCGAGGGTTTTTGGCACTTTTATCAGCACCCGCGTCGGAGCCGCAGGCAGAGGAGCCAGGCTATCGAGTAGCCGCACGTCGCCCTCGTCAAGCTGATTCAGCGCCAGATTCTGCCGGGTAGCCTGTTGATTCAGCCAGGAGTCGCTGATGCTCCAGACGTTTTCCCCCGCCAGCGCACAGGCCAGCGCGCCGAAAGTATCATTAAAGATCAGCGTCGAGCCGTTGACCGGGGCATCCCCCAGGTGGTTAAGCAGGTATTCATCGGCCGCATCCCACGCCTGCAACGGGCTTTCTTCGCGCATTTGGGGAAAGCGATGCAGCGTCAGCATGCGGTTGCTCAGTTCAAGTTGGCTCATGGGATCACCTTAGTGGTAAAATTCCCGCGTTTTATCCCCTAAAACGGGCGTACAGTAAACGTTTTTCTTCACCGGAGTCAGCATGTCATCGCTTATCTATCTGCAAGGTTACCCTGAATCGCTTCTGTCACAGGTGCGCACACTGATTGAACAGCAGCGGCTGATGAAAGTTATCAACCAGCGTTACCCCGCGATGCACAACATCACCAGTGACAAAGCGCTGTACGACTACGCGCTGGATTTAAAAAATCAGGCGCTACGCAATGCACCCCCGCTGAACAAAGTCATTTACGACAGCAAAATTAAAGTGATGAAGCACGCGTTGGGACTGCATACGGCGATCTCACGCGTCCAGGGCGGCAAACTCAAGGCCAAAGCTGAAATCCGCGTTGCAACCCTCTTTAAGCAGGCCCCGGAGGCGTTTCTGCGTATGATCGTTGTCCATGAACTGGCGCACATTAAAGAGAAGGATCACAACAAAGCGTTTTACCAGCTGTGCTGCCATATGGAACCGCAATACCATCAGCTGGAGTTTGATACCCGCCTGTGGCTTACGGCACAGGCGCTGGAGGGGCGTGCCGGCTAATCAACATTAAAGCCTGCTGAGGGGTAATTCATTTATCACAATGCGTCATACCCCAATCTGGCATTCCCGTCAGTCTAATCAGCTTAAACGCGCCCCGTCCGGCAGGCAGCACGCATCAGATAAAATCCTGCGCCTGTTGAATAAGGCTGGTTTTGGTCAGCGCGCCGAGATACTTTTTTTCCTGCGCATTATTCAGTACCGGCAGGCGTTCGAGCGTGATCTGAGTAAAAGCTTCCCACCCTTCTCTGATGGTCTGCCCGGCATAAATAGTGGGGAAATGCGTGTCCATCACGCAACTGACCGGGGAAGTCAAGGCGATCTCCTTATCCAACACCTTGTGAGCGATATCGTGAATTGAAACGGCACCGAGAAACTTCCCCTGGTCATCGATTACATAAACAAAGCGCTCACGCTTCAGCGAGCTGACCGCCAACGCTTTCCCCACCGAGTCCTGCGGGGTCAGCGCCGCACCGGAAACAATAAATTGTGATATGACGCCATTGTCGAAGTCGAACTTGGCGTCCGAGCGGCTAAAATGACGGCTGACAACGGCATAGGTGCTGCTGGAGTGCAGGCGATAAACCGTCATCGAAGCCAGTACGCTGGCGATCATCGCCGGGAATAACAGGCTGCTGTTCAGCGTCATCTCCAGTACCATCAGCATCGCCATCAACGGTGCCTGACTGACCGAGGCCAGCAGCGCACCCATGCCGATCGCCGCAAACACCGCAACGTGACTCACAGGCAGCCCGCCTTTTACCGCCAGCAGCGCGACCACGCTGCCCATCAATGCCCCAATTAGCAGTGCCGGAGTAAACAGCCCACCCACGGCACCGGAGCCGACGGAAATTGCCGTTGCCAGCATTTTAAGCAACAGCAACGTTAGCAGCATCGGCAACAGGAAATCGCCTGCCATAATGCGCACAATCACCTCATAGCCATTGCCGAGGATCTGGCTACTGCCGACAGCCAGCCCCCCGACCAGCAGGCCGCCAAAACCCAGGCGCAGCGGCAGACTGCGCAGCGGGGCGAACAGCCGCTTGCTGTGACTTATCAGCGCAATCATCCCCCAGCCCAGCAAACCGGCCAGCAGCCCAATGGTAATGGTCAGCGCAATATTGCCCGGCGTCAGTTCAAACTGACCGTGGGAAAATGGGTAGATAGCCGAACCGTGACCGAGCGACCACATAGTCAGTACCGCCACGCCGGAGGAGATGATCAGCGGGATCAACCGCTGTATTGCGGTAATACCAAAGGCGATTT
The DNA here is from genome assembly GCF_000026985.1 of Erwinia pyrifoliae DSM 12163. Lineage (NCBI taxonomy): Bacteria > Pseudomonadati > Pseudomonadota > Gammaproteobacteria > Enterobacterales > Erwiniaceae > Erwinia > Erwinia pyrifoliae. Next base: position 652,577 of record NC_017390.1, on the reverse strand, counting down.
CTGCGACGAATATCGCCGAAGCCAGCGGTGCATGATAAACCGAGGAAAGGCCGGCTGCGGCGGCCATCGCCACCACATCGCTATTTTTCAACGCCAGATTTTTAAACACCCAGCGCCCCATCAGGCTGCCACTCAGCGCCGATAGCTGCACCATTGGCCCTTCCCGTCCAATGGATGCTCCGCTGCTAATACTGGCCAGGGAGGAAAGCCCGCGAAACAACGAGGTGCGGGTTGGCACCGCATCCAGCCGGGCGTTGATCACGTCCAGATAATCGGTGCGCAGCGTTTGCTTTTGCTCAATTGCCGTGGCATAGCGCAGAAAGAACCCGGCGATCAGGCCGCCAGCGCCGACCATCAGCGGCCAGCAGTACCACGGGTAAACCCGCATCGCCTGAGTAATATCAGTCTGTCCGGCAAATAGCAGGCCATCAATCAGGGCTATTGCTTCACGAAAGGCCAGCGTCACCAGCGAGGCCATCAGCCCCACCGGGATAGCGACCAGAATGCTGCTCCAGTTTAGTGCGTGTCTGCTGCGTGAGCTCATCGGACCCCCGGGATGATTTGCTTTATCGTGTGAGAGGATAGCGGAAAAATCAAATTGCCAGGACAGATGCCGGCGTTAACAGGCGCCGGAAGCCATATCACCGCCGGGCGAAATGCCCGTCAGGACGGACTACTGCTCGCGTGCCGCTGGCTTTGGTCTGTAAATATGTCTAAATATTACTGAAGAATATTGACCTTCGGCGCTCGGCACCCTATCTTTTGCCTTAGCAAAGGGGAGTAACTTCTTCGTCAGTCAATCGTCAACACGACATCCACATGATGTCCGGTTACTGAGCAACCGATACAAGGTTGTAAGTGAGACCTTGCCGGAAGGCGAGGTTTGCTTACAGCAGCAATAATAGAGTGGCTGCCGTCTTCCGACGTTGGCCATTTTTATTTTGCGCGGGATATTATATGAATACTGTTGGTACGCCATTACTCTGGGGCAGCTTCGCTGTCGTTGTCGTGATTATGCTGGCGATTGACCTGCTGTTACAGGGACGTCGCGGTGCGCACACCATGAGCATGAAGCAGGCAGCGGCCTGGTCACTGCTATGGGTAACGCTCTCTCTGTTATTCAATGCCGCCTTCTGGTGGTATCTCACCGGCACCGTCGGGCGCGAAGTCGCCGATACTCAGGCGCTGGCATTTCTCACCGGTTATTTGATCGAAAAAGCGTTGGCGGTCGACAATGTGTTCGTCTGGCTGATGCTTTTCGGTTACTTTGCCGTGCCGGCAGCATTGCAGCGCCGGGTACTGATCTACGGCGTGCTGGGCGCGATTATATTGCGTACCATCATGATCTTCGCCGGAAGCTGGCTGGTCACCCAGTTTAGCTGGTTGCTGTACCTGTTCGGTGCATTCCTGTTGTTTACCGGGATCAAAATGGCGCTGTCGAAAGAGGATGATAGCGCCATCGGCGATAAACCGTTGGTGCGCTGGCTACGTGGCCGACTGCGTATGACCGATAAAATCGAAGGCGAGCATTTCTTCGTGCGTCGAAACGGCCTGCTGTTTGCCACCCCGCTGCTGCTGGTGCTGATTATGGTGGAGTTGAGCGATGTGATCTTCGCGGTCGACAGCATTCCGGCGATCTTCGCCGTGACCACCGACCCGTTTATCGTGCTGACTTCTAACCTGTTCGCCATCCTCGGCCTGCGCGCCATGTACTTCCTGCTGGCGAATGTGGCCGAGCGCTTCTCAATGCTGAAATATGGCCTGTCGGTGATTCTGGTGTTTATCGGGGTGAAAATGTTGATTGTCGATTTTTACCATATCCCGATCGCCGTATCGCTTGGCATCGTCGGCGGTATTCTGGCGCTGACGCTGTTAATCAACGCCTGGGTAAACTACCGCCGCGATCGTAAGGCCGCCCGGGTCAATACCACGCGTTAATCACGGTGTTCACACCAGCGACACGGGGCGAGCATAATAAACAGCCGCCCCGCCCCCGTTAGCGAAAACAGCCCCTTACGCCTGAACGGGCTGTTTCCTGCTGTGTCTTTTGCCACATCAGGCAAAAATTGCGCAATTTTCCCTTTCCCTGTCAGAGCATTTCCTTATACTCCCCTTGGCAAATACCCCATGTTGCCGGCATCTGTGGGCAGCTGAACATCGATAACGACAGTGATTTTAATGATGAGTAAAGAAAATAACGGGCTGATACAACGCCTGATGAACGGTAGCCTGGTAACACAAATTGTGGTTGGGCTGCTGGCTGGCATCGCATTCGCCTGGATATCGAAAAGCAATGCGCTGGCGGTCGGCCTGCTTGGAGAGCTGTTCGTCAATGCCTTAAAAGCGGTCGCACCGTTACTGGTACTGGTTCTGGTTGTCTCCTCCATTGCCAATCATCAGCAGGGTCAGAAAACCCATATTCGCCCGATTGTCATGCTCTATCTGCTGAGCACCTTTTTTGCCGCCGTGGTGGCGGTGGTGGCCAGCCATCTGCTACCGCAAAACCTGACGCTGCAAACCGCCAGTAACGAAATCGTGCCTCCTTCCGGCATTCTCGAAGTACTGCGCGGCCTGCTGATGAGCATGGTCACTAATCCGGTTGAAGCGCTGATGAAAGCCAACTACATCGGCATTCTGGTCTGGGCAATTGGACTGGGCTTCGCTTTCCGCCACAGCAGCGACAGCACACGCGCCTTTCTTAACGACGCCTCCGATGCGGTCACCTGCCTGGTGCGCATTGTGATCCGCTTTGCGCCTGTCGGCATTTTCGGTCTGGTCGCTTCCATTCTTGCCTCAACCGGATTTGATGCACTGTGGCAATATGCCAGCCTGCTCGGCCTGCTGCTTGGCTGTATGCTGCTCATGGCGCTGGTCTGTAACCCGCTGCTGGTGTGGTGGCAAATTCGCCGTAACCCTTACCCGCTGGTATTTACCTGCCTGCGTGAAAGTGGCGTCACCGCCTTCTTTACCCGCAGCTCCGCCGCCAATATTCCGGTCAATATGGCGCTGGCGAAGAGACTGGGTCTGGACGAAGACACCTATACGGTATCTATACCCATTGGTGCCAATATCAGTATGGCCGGAGCATCGATTACCATCACCGTGCTGACGCTGGCGGCGGTACATACATTAGGCATCCACATTGATGTCGGCACTGCTATCCTGCTGAGTCTGGTGGCCTCCGTTTGTGCCTGCGGCGCATCCGGCGTGGCGGGCGGTTCACTGCTGCTCATCCCGGTGGCCTGTAATATGTTTGGTATTCCGAATGAAGTGGCGATGCAGGTGGTGGCGGTCGGCTTTATTATCGGCGTCCTGCAGGATTCAGCAGAGACCGCGCTGAACTCATCGGCGGATATTTTATTTACCGCCGCAGCCTGTATGGCGGAAGACCGCCGGCTGGAGCAAAACGCCTGATAATACGCTTCCCGGCACAGAGCGCCCCCTGATGAAGAGAAAGGGCTTCCCGCATAACGGAAAGCCCTGCATGAAGGCGCTCGGGGCTTGTCAGAACACCAGAAACCCTGAAAAGACACGGGGCTTTCTTCTTTCTGCCTCACAACGTCCGAATCATTAAAACATCAATGAGGCTAAAAGCCTCGCGCCACAAACCACGGTGCGGAAAATATCGCCCCGATGCAGCGAATACTCACCACGCCCGAATGAAAACCCCATATCAACCCTGCCGTATTTGCTAAAAACACGGACTTCACCTGCAATAACTCCCCTGGCAGGCAAAAAAAACGATAATCCGCCTGCCTGATATGCCTCTCGGTGCAAAATACGTTCAGTTATGTCAGCCTGTGTAAAGCTCCTTTCAGACGGTCTGCCACCACGGTAAAACTTCATTGGGTGGGCGTTTCTTACTGTCCTGTCATACGTTATTTTGTTACAGTTGGCCGTCTTTTTTTACCCTTTCAGCACAAGTTAAAAAAGATGCGGTTTTTACGCGCCATGCATTTTATCCGCCCCGTAACTTGCAAAATGCACCAACAAGACGATTAATTAAGTGTGCAAATTGCCGTTTAACGGGCCAATGATGATGTTCAGGACGACTAATGGATATTTTTAAATCTCTTGTACAAGCCCTGTGGCAGCAGGATTACGCCGCCCTTGCAGATCCCTCGCTGGTTTGGGCGATCTATTTCGTGCTTTTCGTCATTTTGTTTCTGGAAAATGGCCTGCTGCCAGCCGCTTTCCTGCCGGGTGACAGTTTACTTATTCTGGTCGGCGTGCTGATCGCTAAAGGCACGATGAGCTTTACCATGACGTTATTTATCCTGACGACTGCCGCCAGCCTTGGTTGCTGGATCAGTTACATACAGGGAAGATGGCTGGGAAATACGGTTACGGTACAAAAATGGTTGTCACATCTGCCCGCGCACTATCACCAGCGGGCGCACCAGATGTTTCACCGTCATGGCCTTTCCGCGCTGCTGATTGGCCGTTTTATCGCATTTGTCCGTACGCTGCTGCCGACCATTGCCGGGCTTTCCGGCCTGAGTAATACCCGCTTCCAGTTCTTCAACTGGGTAAGCGCGTTCCTTTGGGTGCTGATTTTAACCGTGATCGGTTTTGCGATCGGTAAAACGCCGATTTTCCGACAATATGAAGACCAGCTGATGTTCTGTCTGATGTTACTGCCGCTGGTGCTGCTGGTATTCGGCCTGTGCGGTTCATTGTATGTGTTGTGGCGCAAAAAACGGTCTGATAATGAGAAAGGAAACTCATGATAACTGCTCTGCTTAAAAAGTGCGCTCCCCAGCGGCGCTTCTTGCCGTGGCTCGTTGTGGCTATCGTCGCCCTGACAGGGCTGGCGAAAATACCCGCCCTGTTTCGTCACGACAGCACGTTGCAAATCCGCGCCTCACGTCAGGGGGTCTCATTGCCAGACGGCTTTTACGTCTACCAGACACTGAGTACGCAAGGAATTCACATCAAGAGTATTACGCCGGAGCAAGATTCGTTGGTTATCCGCTTTGATTCACCGGAGCAAAGTTGTGCCGCTGAAAGGGTGCTGCGCGAGCTATTTCCACAGGGTTTTGATATTGCTCATCAGCCAGGTCAGGGCGCAACCAGCTGGATAAACCACATCAGCCTGCTTCCACAATCTGTCGGCTAGCCATCAGGCCCCACCGTTCAGGAGGGGTTATCGCTAAAATTATTCTCTGTTTTGAGCTTTCACCATTTTCTGTCTATGCTTTATCGGGCATCAATAGCGGTAACCACGTTTCAGGAACCCGATATCATTACTCGTTGATATCGCTCAAAGGAAGGTCAAGGTTATGATGAAATTATACATCATCTTCAGCATCAGCCTGCTCACTGTCGGTACATTTGCCCATGCCGGTGCATTGTGCCAGCAGAAAGAGCAGGCCGTTCAACATGAGATCGACCTGGCCGAAAAGCATGACAACAAACATCGCATTACTGGCTTGCAGCAGGCATTAAGTGAAATCCGAGCCAACTGTCGCGATAATGACCTGAAAAAAACGCAGCGCGAAAAAATCAGGCATCACGAGCAGAAAGTGACCGAACGGAAACATGAATTACAGCAGGAAATAGCGAAAGCCGGTAGCCGCGAAAAGATTGATAAACGCGAAAAGAAACTCTCTGAAGCTCAACGTGAGCTAAAGAAAGTGCTGGATGCACCGTATTAAGGTCTCTGCCCGACATCACTAAATAAAATTTGAGGAGTTTCAATGTCTAAAGATATCACGTCAGAAAACCTGCGCGCCGAGCTGAAAAGCCTGGCGGATACCCTTGAAGAAGTACTGAGTTCCTCCAGTGAGAAATCCAGATCCGAGCTGGACAAGCTGCGCAGCAAGGCACAGAGCGCACTTAAAGACACTCGCGCTCGTCTTGGCGACTCTGGCGACCTTATCGCGCAAACAACGCGTGAAGCGGCCGGGCGTGCTGATGTTTATGTGCGCGATAACCCCTGGACCAGCGTGGGTGTCGGTGCTGCTGTCGGGGTGGTACTGGGCGTGCTGCTGACGCGTCGTTAATATGGCCGATCATTCGCAAAGCCACGGCCCCGGCAAGGGGGTCATCAATATCGGACAGCGCATAGTCACTACTCTGGTGGGCATGGTTGAAACCCGTGTCCGGCTGGCAGTCGTGGAGCTGGAAGCGGAAAAAGCCAACCTGCTGCAGATGCTGCTGATGGTGGGTCTGACCATGCTGTTTACCGCATTTGGTCTGATGAGCCTGATGGTGCTGATTATCTGGGGTATAGATGCTCAATATCGGCTGATGGCGGTTGCCATCACTACCGGGGTGCTTTTTGCACTGGCGCTGATCCTCGGCTTGTGGACGCTGGTTAAATCACGGCGTTCCACCCTGTTAGGTGCCACGCGTAAGGAGCTGTCGGAAGACCGTAAGCTGCTGGAGGGTGACTAATGAGCCGCAAGCGTGAAGCGCGTAAGGCCGAGCTGCTGCGCCAGATACAGCAACAGCGTTTGGATTTGAGTGCCGGGCGTAACGCCTGGCTGGACAGTACGGCACGCTACGATCACGGCTGGCTGGCTCTGCTTAGCGCCAAACGCTGGCTGGCGCTTGGCGGCGGGATGATGGCTATCTGGTCCGTGCGCAATCCCCGTAAGATCACGCGCTGGGCCAGGCGTGGTTTGGGGGCATGGAGCACCTGGCGCATGGTTCGTAACTATCTGCCCCGCCGTTAATCGCCCCAATTCTTAGCCGCACGCCCCGTGCGGCTGCATTACCTGCAATTTTTTGAACAACATCGACAGATTATCTCGCTAACAATGTTTCCTTAAGCAAACTATCATCTCCAACAACGAATCGTACTCGGCGCTCAACCCGCTTCAGGCACGCTCCTGGTTGGTTATGCCACCTGTATGGCCATCAATTTCTTGTTTGGGGAATATCATGAAAAAATGTGAAGATATCGGTATCCTGGTCGCACGTATCCTGATGCCAGCTCTGTTTATCTACGCCGGTTGGGGAAAAATCAGCGATTATGCCGGGACACAGCAGTATATGGCAGCGATGGGCGTGCCGGGCTTCTTCCTGCCGCTGACGATTTTACTGGAGCTAGGCGGCGGTCTGGCTATCCTGTTCGGCTTCCTGACGCGCTTTACTGCGCTGTTCACCGCAGTATTCACGCTGCTGACGGCCTTTATTTTCCATACCGACTTTGCTCAGGGCGTGAACTCGCTGATGTTCATGAAAAATCTGTCGATTGCCGGGGGCTTCCTGCTTCTCAGCATCACCGGTGCTGGCGCATTCAGCATCGACCGCCTGCTGGGTAAAAACGGCTAAGTCCGCTACGCTGACAGCAATTTTCCTCGCTCGGGCGGCTGGGCCAGCAGCGCTAGCTGGCCGCAGACCGCCTCACCGAAGCGGATACAGGTTTGTGGATCACGCGGGTGACTTCGATCCGATCGAAGTCACCCGCTTCAAATACGACCGATCTTGCATCTGTGATAACCTGAATCTGAACGTTTACTTGCGTAACCTCTATCAAACCGCAGCGCTGGCCGCGACGGTGAATATCGACCACATCAGCCATCACTATTATTGCAGCCACAAAACCATTAATCCTGGCGGGGTCTTTTCACTCGGTTCGTACCACCACCAGGATAAACCTCACGGGCGCGATCGGTGCTTTGAACGTTGGTCTGCTCCCTGCTGAGAACCCTGCCCATAGCCTTTAGCGCTGTTGCGGATTAATTCTGGCGTCGGGCTAGCAGTTTAGGGATTTCCCGCAGGCACCAGGCTTTGGCTTCTCCCATGCTGTCGCGCCGCCAAGCCATAATGATATCGACCTCAAGTTTATATTCCGGACTGACCACGCGTAAACGCCCCTCGGCAACATCCTTTTCTACCATCGTATAGGGCATCGTACCCACACCTAACCCTGCCAGCAGGGCGCGGTGCTTGTCTTCAATGCTACTGACCGTCAGACGCTGCTGCTTGTCGAGCAGCGTCACCGTCAGTACCGGGCGCTCACGCGCGGTATCCGCTACGGCAATACCGCGATACTTGACGCGTGTGGCTTCGGACAGCGGTTCCGGTTCCTGATGGATCGGGTGATCCGGGCTGGCGACATAGACGCTCATCAGGGTAAAAAGCTTACGGGTGTTGATCTCCGACGATGCTCGGAAGTGCATATCCGGGGCGATGACGATATCGGCTCGCCCCTGTTCCAGGCGTTCCCACGCCCCGGCCAGCACTTCCTTAACCAGTGAGAGTTGGGTATTGGCTTTATTCGCCAGTTTTTCTACCAGGGGAAACAGCCGCTCGGTGGACACCAGCGCTTCTGTGGCAATGGTAAGATGGGTTTCCCAACCGCGTGCCAGCGCTTCGGCGTCGGTGGTTAATTTGTCTGCCGCTTCCAGCAGGACGCGGCCGCGTTCAAGCAGCATACGGCCAACGTGAGTAAATTTGGTACGGTGGCCGGAGCGGTCGAACAGCACCACATCCAGCTCATCCTCCAGCTTCTGCATGGTATAACTGAGCGCGGAAGGCACTCTGCCAAGTTCATCTGCAGCCGCCGCGAAGCTGCCGCGACGATCGATAGCATCCATAACGCGCAGCGCTTCCAACGTCAGAGCACGGTCTTTAGCCATAGTCATTCTCTGTCAGGAATTTTGAATATAGCCAGCAGATTAACTGGCTAACAATCCGGCGTCCACAAACTTACCATGACAGAATCAGAAACGGCTGGCAGCACCGCCCTGTAAGGAGATACCTGTGATTGATAGTCGAACCGCTCAACAGTGTGGCACAGCCGATTATGGCTGGTTGCAAGCGCGTTATACCTTCTCCTTTGGCCACTACTTTGATCCTTCACTACTGGGTTACGCATCATTACGCGTACTGAATCAGGAAGTCCTGGCACCCGGCAGCGGTTTGCAACCGCGAACTTACCCCAAGGTGGACGTGCTCAACCTGATTTTGCAGGGTACGGCAGAGTACCGTGACAGCGAAGGTCATTATGCGCAGGCGCAGGCGGGTGAAGCCCTGCTGCTGGCAACCCATCCCGGCGTCAGCTATTCCGAACATAACATCAGTAAAGAGCACGTTCTTACGCGTATGCAGCTGTGGCTGGATGCCTGCCCACAGCGGGAAAACGCGCAGGTACAACGGCTAAATATAGCGGAATGCCGGCCGTACACCCTGGTTGCCTCGCCAGACGGCAGTGCTGGCAGCATGCAACTTCGCCAGCAGGTATGGATTCATCAGCTGGTGCTGAAGCCGGGTGAGAATTACCATCTGCCACTGAACGGGCATCGCGCCTATCTGCAATCGATTTATGGCGCGCTGACGGTGGCCACCCCGTCGCCACAGCACGAAACCCTGAGCTGTGGCGATGGCGCGTTTCTACGTGATGAGCACAGTGTTACCCTGGTAGCGACAACGCCCGTACGCGCGCTGGTGATTGATTTGCCGGTGTGAACACCACAACAATGCATGCCTGTGCTGCTGCCAACACGGCGCCATGCCATTTTAAATTAGCCGTTTGTCCATAAATTCCGGCGCATGACTTGCGCCAAACTATCCGGCGCGGCTAATCCTTATGATGAAAATAGCCGCTGCGCAATAACCCCAAAAATATCGCTGTAACAGATATTAAGGCGGCTGTAAGGGAGATAAATCCGTCCATAGCAGTAATTCATTGCACTGCAATTCACAAGGAAGATCGATATGCCCAAGCAAGACAATAAGTTTGTCAACACCAGCAAACAACAACACTATGAGCTGGAAGACTGGCTCTATCGTAATAGCTTTTCAAAAAAACATGACAACGTTGAAGAGATAAGAAGAATTATCAATACAAAGATAAAACAAGGCGTTACCTCACATAACATCAAATGGGCGGAGCTTGACGCTGCACTGAAAACTCATCCGGAGTGGTTTGCTCTGCTGGTGGCGCCAGGAAAATGAAAAAATCCGCCGCGCTGAGGGGAGCCAGGTAACGGGCAGGTAAAAAAGGATGGGCATAGAGCAAGATGATCTACTGATTGTGCAACCAGCTAAGGGAGACCAACTTTATGCCCGTCCACCCGCTGCGCCAGATGGCATCCGGTGCCGGAGCGCTTTCCACCCGCATCAGCAACACGCGTTATGGCGCTCTTTTTCGTCGTCGCTGGCCATCGATAGTTCCACCGCATCGGCGATATCTGCTGCCTTTTCAGCGGCCCGACCCGTTACCGATTTTTCACCCTGTCATTTGCCATACGGGGTGGTCGGTGCGTTTTGTTTTGAAGAAGTGTGAAGCTGACCGGTAAGCCACCTTCTCTTCATGGAAAGCGTCGTGGACGGTGATTCATCTTGCCGTTCCGGCTGCAAAAACAAAACCCCGCCGAAGCGGGGTTTTGTTTTGAATAGTGTGAAGCTGACCGGTAAGCCGGGTTCTGTCGTGGACAGTCATTCATCTAGGCCAGCAATCGCTCACTGGCTCAAGCAGCCTACCCGGGTTCAGTACGGGCCGTACCTGGTGAACCCCTATTTGGCCTTGCTCCGGGTGGAGTTTACCGTGCCACGAACTGTTGCCAGCCGCGCGGTGCGCTCTTACCGCACCCTTTCACCCTTACCTGATCCCACTTGCGTAGGCCATCGGCGGTTTGCTCTCTGTTGCACTGGTCGTGGGCTTGCGCCCCCCAGGCGTTACCTGGCACCCTGCCCTATGGAGCCCGGACTTTCCTCCCCTCTGTCTGTCTCCCCCGGAGGAGGACGGCAACAAAGCGGCGACTGTCTGGTCAGCTTCGGCGCGAAGTGTATAAGGTTTTTAACCGCTTGTCACTCGCCCTGCTGCTCAAGTGCATACTTATACAACGCATTCTTTTTCACGCCGTGAATTTCGGCAGTCAGCTGAGCCGCTTTCTTCAGCGGCAGCTCGCCTTGCAGCAGTGCCAGCGTGCGCAGCGCTTCAGGCGGCAGGGACTCTTCTTCCGCGTGGTAGCCTTCTACAATCAGTACCATCTCACCCTTACGGCGATTCTCGTCCTCCTGTACCCAGGCCAGCAGCTCGCCGACCGGCGCACCGAAGATAGATTCCCACGTTTTGGTGATTTCACGCGCCAGCACCACATAGCGATCCGGCCCCCAGACCGTCACCATATCGTGCAGACTGTCGAGCAGGCGATGGGTGGATTCGTAGAAAATAAGGGTGCGAGGCTCCTGCTCAAGCGCTTTCAGGGTGTCGCAACGACCTTTGCTTTTCGCCGGCAGAAACCCTTCGTAACAAAAGCGGTCGGACGGTAATCCGGCGGCGCTTAGCGCGGTAATCGCCGCGCAGGCACCCGGTAGCGGCACCACCCGAATACCCGCTTCCCGGCACAGGCGCACCAGATGGTAGCCCGGATCGTTAATCAGCGGCGTACCGGCATCGGACACCAGGGCGATGCTTTGCCCCTCGCGCAAGCGCGTCAGCAGGACTTCGGCTTTCTGCTGTTCATTATGGTCATGTAATGCGAACAGCCGCGCATTGATGGCGAAATGTTGTAGCAACAACCCGGTATGACGTGTATCTTCCGCAGCGATCAGATCGACGCTCGCAAGCACCTTCAGCGCCCGCTGGGTGATATCGCCCAGGTTACCAATTGGTGTGGGAACGATATAGAGCGTGCTGGCAGAAATATCTGCCCGATCGTGTTGTTTCATTGTTTGATCCGCATAGCCGATTTAATATTGAGCATCTTGAAAAAAACATCACTGGATACAGTATGCTTCCTTCGAACGTAGTTCACCGCAAAGCGGTACGTAACGTGCCGCTTCTGCTGGCCGTCCTGATTTTTGCCGGTTGTACCGGCCAGGCCCCACAAACCCCCCCGGTGAATGTGCAGGGCGCGGCCAACGGTACCTCTGACTATTATCTGCAGCAGGTGCAACAAAGCTCAGATGATAACAAGGTTGACTGGCAATTACTCGCAATCAGAGCGCTGTTAAACGAAGGTAAGGTTCCTCAGGCTAATGATGCGCTCATGCAGCTGGCAGCGGATCTGAACGCCGTTCAGCATCAGGAACAGCTGCTGCTGCAGACTCAGCTTGATATTGCCCGCCAAAATTTGTCGGCAGCTGCCGACCAGCTGAAGCAGGTTGATATCAGCACACTCTCACAGGATCAGCAGGTTCGCTACTACCAGATGCAAATCGCCGCCCGTCAGGGACAGCCTTCACTTGACGTGGTACGTGCCTGGATCGCCCTGGAACCGCTGCAAACTCACCCAACGGATAAGCAAAAAAATATCGATGACACCTGGCAAGCGCTGCTGCAAATCCCCCAGCAACAATTCAGCACGCTGACCATCAATGCCGATGAAAACGTGCTGCAAGGCTGGTTAGATCTGCTGGGCATCTATAAAACCAATGCCAGTGACCCGGATATGCTGAAATCGGCGATCGGCGACTGGCAGACGCGTTATCCGTTTAATCCTGCGGCTAAAATGCTGCCCGGCCCCCTGACCCAGGCAAAAAACTTACGCCCTGCCTCGACAGGTAAAATCGCGCTGCTGCTACCGCTAAGCGGACAGGCCCAGGTATTTGCCAACGCCATCCAGAAGGGTTTTAACGACGCGAAAAATGGCGTACTGGCTCCGGCTGCTGCCATATCGTCAACTGCGCAGCCGATGCAGGCACCTGGCGCGCTTCCCGGTGACGCAACCGTGGCGATCAGCCCCTCGGCCAGTCCGGTCGATGCGGCTGCCCAGCCAGCCGAACAGCCGCAGCCTGCTACGGAGCACGACATTGCCACCGCCGCACCGTCCAGCAGTACCCAGATTCAGCTCTACGACACCAACGCGCAGCCCGTCGAACAGGCTTTGACTCAGGCACAAAATGACGGTGCCACGCTGGTGGTTGGCCCATTGCTGAAAAACGACGTCGATAAAATGCTCAACAGCCAGACGGCGCTTAACGTGCTGGCGCTGAACGAGCCGGAGACCGTCCAGAACCGTCCGAATATTTGCTACTTTGCGCTTTCGCCTGAAGACGAAGCCCGCGATGCTGCGCATCATATGTGGGAACAGGGAAAACGCGCCCCGCTGCTGCTGGTGCCCCGCTCCTCACTCGGCGATCGCGTTAACAAGGCTTTTGCCACCGAATGGCAGAAGCTGGGTGGCACCACGGTATTGCAGCAGCAGTTTGGTTCATCAGCCGAGTTGAAACAGGGCATCAACAGCGGCGCGGGTATTCGCCTGAGCGGCAACCCGGTTGACGTGCAGCCGCAGCAACCGGCAGGCATTACCATTGCCGGCTTGACTATCCCGCCACCGCCAACCGATGCTCAGATTGGTGTCTCCAGCAGTAACGGCCGCGTCGATTCAGTGTATATTGTCGCCACTCAGGAAGAAATGATCCTGATCAAACCGATGATCGCCATGCGCATCAGCAGCCGTGATAACGTGGGCCTGTACGCCAGCTCGCGCAGCTATCAGGCCGGTGCCGGCCCGGATTTCCGTCTGGAGCTGGAGGGCTTGCAGTTCAGTGATGCGCCGCTGCTGTCCGGTGCTAACCCGGCGCTGATGCAGCAGGCTGCCAAAATGTTTAATAATGATTATTCACTGGTTCGCCTGTATGCCATGGGCATTGATGCCTGGACGCTGGCTAACCGTTTCAGCGAGATGCGAAACCAGCCGGGCTTCCAGATCAGGGGCGACACCGGCAATTTGAGCGCTAATCAGGACTGCATCATTAACAGGAAGTTAGTATGGAGCCAGTATCATCAAGGACAGATCGTTCCGGCCACCTGAGCCGACAGCAGCAGGGAGCGAACCGTGAAATTCAGGCTCGCCGCCTGCTGGAAACTTCAGGGCTGCATTTTGTCGCCGCCAATGTGCGCTACCGCAGCGGTGAAATTGACCTCATTATGCGCGATAAGCAGGTGTGGGTTTTCGTTGAAGTGCGCTATCGTCGGGATGCGCGGTTTGGCGGCGCCGCCCTCAGCGTGACCCGCAGTAAGCAGCTGAAGCTGTTACAGGCGGCAGCGCTATGGCTGCACAGCCGCAAGCAAAGTTTCGATACGGCCGACTGCCGTTTTGACGTGGTGGCGATAACCGGCGAACAGGTTGAATGGCTGCCCAATGCGTTTACAGCGGATTAAGTCGCCGCGCAAACAACCAGGTGAATGACGTGCTGGAAAGAATAAAAGTCTGTTTTACCGAGAGTATTCAAACTCAGATCGCGGCGGCAGAAGCCTTGCCGGACGCAATTTCACGAGCGGCGCTGACGGTGGTGCAGTCGCTGCTCAATGGCAATA